>JAUIIG010000015.1 GCA_030431875.1 Alphaproteobacteria bacterium | reverse complement strand
CTTTTGCGGACAAGATCCCCGCCGGCACGTCCATCCGCAGTTTTCCCGCGCAGGAGCGGCACGGCATCATCTGGTTCTGGCCCGGCGATCCGGGGCTGGCGGACGCGTCGGCCATTCCCGATTTCTCGGCCCTTTGGATCGACGGGCATGGCGCGCCGCTAAACGGCCTGATGCCGATGAAGGCACCTTACCAGCTCGGCACCGACAACCTGCTCGACCTCAGCCATATCGAATTCGTGCACAAGGGCAGTTTTGCCGGGCGGGGTGTGATTTTTGCCGGCCAGCATGAGGTAGTGGAAGACGGCGATACCCTCCATTCCAACTGGTGGATGCCCGGCGTTGATGCCCCGCCGCACACGATGGGTATGGTCGAACCCGGGACGAAGATGGACCACTGGCTCGACATGCGCTGGAACGCACCTGCAAGCATGTACCTGCAAGTTGGCGCGGTGATGGCGGGGGAGGATCGCGGGACCAATCCGATCATCGCCCACCAGGCGCATATCCTCACGCCCGAGGATAAGACCAATACCCACTACTTCTGGGCGACGACGCGCGGTTTTCCGCCCAATCCGGAGGGGGATGCCATGCTGCGTGGTCTGATGGAGCAGGCTTTTATCGAGGAGGACAAGCCAATCATCGAGGCAACCTATGCCAACATGGATGGTGAGGATTTTTGGGACCTGAAACCGGCTTTCCTCGGCATCGACCAGGGCGGTACCCGGGCGCGGCGCAAGATCGAGGCGATGATCAAGGCGGAGGCGGCATATTCCTGATATCAAACTCTACCACCTGCCCGGGGCCTGTTCGCGTGTGGTCATGACCGCGCTTGAGCAGTGCGCGGTCGACTATGCCGATCACCCGGTGAACCTGATGAAGGGCGAACAGCACAGCCCCGGGTTCCGTGCGGTCAATCCACGCGGCAAGATTCCCGCGCTGCTGGTCGATGGCGAACTGATCGGCGAGAACGCGGCAATCCAGTGGTGGCTCGACCGGGCCTATCCGGAAGCTGGCCTGCTGCCCAAGGCGGACAGTGACTGGGAAGCGGCACAGGTATTGTCCGACCTGTTCTGGATAGCCTCGGGTTGGCATCCCAGCGTACGTGCCAACATGATGCCGATCCGCTGGACCACCGGCGATCCCGCCCCGGTGCGCGAGCGCGGCAAGGAACTGGTCAAGCCTTTGGTCGAGGCCTTTGATGCCCGTCTGGCAGACCGCCCTTGGTGGTACGGCGACGACTGGTCGATCGTCGACGTCTACTTCTACTGGAACTACACCACGGCGGAGGAAGGCCAGTACGACCTGTCGGGCCTCGACAACCTCGCCGCGCACCGTGCACGGGTGGAGGCTTGGCCGGCCTTCCAGCGCGCCCTGGAGCGCGAGAACGCCGCACGCGAAAGGATGGCCAATGCCGCATGACCTGAAACTGTTCACCGTCCGCACGGCCTGTACGCGGGTGACGATGACCGCGCTCGAAGCGACCGGCGCGCCCTATGAAACGCACATGATTGATTTCTACTCGGGCGAGAACCGCAAGCCCGAATACCTCGCGCTGAACCCGCAGGGGAAGGTCCCGTGCCTGCTGGTCGACGGTCAGCCGCTGTCCGAAAACCTGGCCATCCAGCGCTGGCTGCATGCCGAATATCCTGAAGCAAGGCTGTTCCCGGCAGCCGCTGACGCGATGGCTGAAGCAAGGCAGCTTGCCGTGCTCGGCTGGATCAGCTCGGTCTGGCATCCCACCGTGCGCGCGATCAAGGTGCCGATGATGTGGTCCACCGGCGACGTAGAGCCGGTGAGGGAACGCGGCGGCCAGCTGTTCAGTGACCTCCTGAACCAGCTCGACGGCGAACTGGCGCAGCGCCGCTGGTGGTTCGGCGACGAGTGGTCGATCGTCGACACCTATTTCTGGTGGGCCTATATCAATTCCGAGTTCGGCGGTTTCGACTTGTCGTCGTGGAAGAACGTCGCCCGCCACCGCGCCGACAACGAGGCGCTGCCGCAATTGCAGCGGGCGCTGGCGCGCGAGGAAGCCGACTTTACAGCGATGAAGGCGCGCCAAGCATGAACTTCGACGATCCCAAAGTGCAGGCCGTTCTCGACGGCTATCGCCAGCGGTTGGAGGAAGATGACGGCCGGATGCGTGAGCTGGGCCCGGAAGGTTTCGCCCGCCGCGACGAATTCCTGCTGCCGGTGGGCGAGGAAGCCGCCTGGCTGCTCCACTCGCTGATCGTCGCGCGCAAGCCGAAGCGTATTTGCGAACTGGGCACCAGCTACGGCTATTCCACCCTTTTCCTCGCCCATGCAGCGCGTGAGGTAGGTGCGAAAGTCGTGACCATGGACGTGGCCGACTACAAGCAGGCCTATGCCGCCAAGCAGTTGCAGGCAGCCGGCCTCGCCGACCATGTCGAGTTCCGCTGCGGCGACGCTATCCAACTACTGGCCGATGATCCCGGCCCCTGGGATTTCGCCCTGCTGGACATCTGGAAGGACCTCTACGTCCCCGGTTTCGAGGCGCTCTATCCCAAGTTGTCGGAGGAAGCCGTGGTCTGCTCCGACAACATGATCAGCCCCGAGATCGCGCGGCCCAACGCCCGCGACCTGCGCGCCGCGATCAAGGCCAAGGGCGACATGCACACCGCCTTGTTGCCGGTTGGGCAGGGCATCGAGCTGAGCGTGAAATGGAGCGGGGAAAACCCAAAGCTCTAGATGCGAGAGCAATTGTTCTGCACGCCACCTATTCCGGTGACGTCTGTCCTATTTCCAGAACAGTGCCTTGCGTCCGCGCTTGGCACGATTTTTCCACATCTGCCAGTATAGCCACCCGTCAGAGACGGCCAGGAAGAGGAGGATCAAACTGGCAGCCAGCATGAGCCAAACTCCCGGTGCTCCCAGGAGCGCGCCTGTATGCAGGCGGATCAGAACGACGTGCATGGGCAGTTCCGGAGCCATTTCCGCAGTGACAGTTCCACGTTCATGGTCGACCAAAACGAACGGACCGCCGCGAGGCTGCAGGGCAAGGCGCGTCGATTGACGACCTGGCGCGATATCAAGTTCGATCCGGTGAGGCTCGAAGTCAGGTGCAACATCACGCGATGACGCTAGCGCCTCGGCAAGTTGCGCTTGGATAGCTTGGTCGGACAATGCAGCGATTGCAGGCGCACCGGTATTTGTCGATGCTGGCTGTTCGTCATTCGACAACTTCCCGATTTCCTCGAACTGGAGCATTACGCCAGTCGCAAGTACGATCAACAAGAACAGAATTAACGGCAGGCTGGTCCACCGATGCAGTCTTCGGAACATTGCTCGTCCTTTTCTCGGTAAGAATCAAATCGCGTGTTCGTCGTCATCGGTGAGTTCGGCCAGCTTCCCGGCAATCAGCTGCTTGCCGGGCTGATCCTTGCGATAAGGATCGAAGCTCTTTCGATCGAGATCGAAGGCCATGTCCCACGGGATGTCGTCGCCACGGAAGATCGGCGGCGCATTGTTGCTCCACAATAGCGATCCGAAGCGGAAGTCCCATGCACGCGGCACCCAGTTATCGTCGAGGTAGTCAGTATCAGCGTGATATTCTGCTTCGCCAGCCTTCCCGGGGATGTCGCAGTAGTAGTAGATCGCGCTGGTCGCCCGATGGCGCGAAATCCCGCCGCTGGAATTCATGCTGGTGTTCTTCCAGCCCCGGTCTTCCATGATGTTGGCGCCAAGCATCACCTCATCAATATCGTCGCAGCCGAAGGCTACGTGCATGAACTTGAAATGGTCGGGCGCGATCGGCAGGTCGCAGTTCACCCAGAAGATTGAGTGGTGTTCGTAAGTACCGTCAGCGCGGGCGAAGATACCGGTGCCCTTGGAATGGTCGGTGTAGCGAAAGCCCATGTGCCGCTCGTAGAACTCGAAGCTGGCGACGTAGTCAGGGCTGAAGAATACCACGTGGTTGATCGTCTTGGGGATGCATTTGTGGCGCCAAATGCGGTGCTGGTTGAAGCGTGGATAGCTGCTGAGCGAGTTGACCGGGCTGATTTCGCTGACGACGCGCTTCTTGGCCCATAACCGCAAGGCGATGGGCTGGCCATCGGGGCAGGTGCAGCGCACGGTGCCGTCGTCACTGGTGGTGACCTCGACTTCTGTGGCGAGGCTGGCGGCGTAGCGATCGAGCGCGGCCTGTTCGTCCACGCCCCAGACGGTTTCCTTGATACCGTCACCGGGGAAGGGATCGGGCGAGGGCAGGCGCGCATCGCCGTGCTTGTAGACGACCACACGGCTGCCCGTTGCGAGGCGGAACACTGCTTCGGTCTCGCTGGCATGCTCCAATGGTAGGCCGAAATCGATCCAGAACCGGGTATGTTCGACGAGGTCCTCAACCCCGAAAACAACGGATTCGATGCCCAGAATGCTCACTGTTGGCTCCCACGATCTCGCCGGACATATGCCGCGCGCGGCCAACCTGCGGAAATGGATAGTTCCGCAGGCTGGCTATCGAAACTAGTGGATGAATGTCAGACTGGCGCTGCCAGTGCCTTGCGAATGCGGTCGGTAACCTCCACCGGGTCGCCCGCTGTTTCCGGGTGCATTTCCCATTCGCCGAGCATGATCGAGCTGGTGCCGACCAGCTTGGCGCGCTCGAAGCGGCGGTCCATGAAGGCGCGCAGGGCATCGTCAATCGATTGCGCGTCACCCAGCTCCTCGGCCAGCACCACGGCGTCTTCCACCGCCATTGCGGCACCCTGGCCAAGGTGCGGCGTGGCAGAGTGAGCGGCATCTCCGATGAGCACCACGCGTCCCTGGTACCAAGGATCAGGCATGATGCAGGCTTCCAGCGGGCGGTAGACCACCAGCGACGGATCGGAAATGGCCTTGGCCGCCTCGCCCAGAATGCCGCCATAGCCTGCCAGACGCTTGGTCATCTCCTCTGCCAGTGCTGCGGGCTCGAAGCGCGGGTTCCCCGGCTCTTCGGTCACGACGAAGATGTACATCTCTTCCGGTGACAGCGGGCAATAGCCGGCCTTGCCCTTGTAGCCATTCTGGACGCCGATATAGAGATCGCTCCATTCGAGGCCCGCCGGACGCGGCACGTTGTAGCGCCACACGCCCTGTCCCGTGAAGGCAGGTTTGGTATCGGGCCACAGCACCTTGCGCACCGCCGAGTAGTTGCCGTCTGCCGCGATCAGCAGGTCGTAGGAACCGCTGGTGCCATCGGTGAAGGTGACGTCGACGCGGTCGCCGCGATCCTCGAAATTTTCGAAGGTGACGCCCAGCTTCACCGGGATGCCGAGTTCCTTCACCTTGCTGGTGAGCACCTCGTGAAGCGCGGGGCGGGTCAGCCCGAGGTCACCCGGCAGCCCGTCGACCTGGCTTTCCCCCGGCAGCTCCGCCAGCACTTCGCCCGCGGGCGTCATGAAGCGCGCCCCCTTGTAGGGATATCCAGCTTCGACCGCTGCCTTGCCGAGGCCCAGCTGCTCGAGCGCGCGGATGAAGTTCGCCTGCACGATGATGCCGACGTGGTAGACCTTCCAGTCCTTGTCGCGTTCGACCACTTCGACGTCGATGCCCTGCTGGTGGAGGCCGATTGCAACCGCGAGGCCAGCGACGCCCCCGCCGATGACACAGACTTTCTTGCTCATTTTCGTGGTCCTCTCTTACTCGGCCGCTTCGGCCAGCGGATCGTGGTCCGCAGGGTGGTAGTGGAGCTGGTCTTCGCGGGCGTAAGTCACGTCCCAATTCGGCTCTTCCTTCATGAAATCGGGCAGGTTGGTCATGAAGATCGCCGTGCCGAAGGCGCCGTCCCAGATGCGCGGTTTCCAGCTGTCGTCCACGCAGTCGCAGTCGGCGCCGTATTCGGCATCGCCGCCTGCAGGGCAGGGGACATAGAGGAAGGCGGCGCTGGTCAGCCGGTGGCGGCCCATGCCCCAGTTCCATTCGCCGAATTCGTAGCCGCGGCGGTCTAGGTAGTTCTTCGCCACCATCATCTCGTCGATGTCTTCGACTTCCCAGTTGGCGTGGTGAAACTTCAGCGTGCCGTTGAAGCCCGGCATCGGTGCATGGGCGTCGGCGAGGAAGATCGAGTGGTGCTCGTAGGCTCCGTCGGCCCGCATGTAGACGCCGAAGCCCTTCTGCATGTCGGTGATACGGAAGCCGAGGCGGTCGCGGTAGTAATCGACTGCCTCCTGCACATCCGGAAAGGTCCACACGACGTGGTGCGTCCGCTTCGGCAGCGCGCGGGCGATCCACTTGCGCGGTTGGTTAAGGCGCTCAATCCGCCCCACCGTGTTGAGCGGAGTCGGCGCGCCATAGACCGGTCGCGGCTGCCATGCCTCCAGCGCAATCGCTTGCCCGAAGGGGGTAACGAAGCGGACCGTGCCGTCGGGCCGGTGCTCGATCTCGTGATCAGGCTCCAGCGAGGACAGAAGGCGCTCAAGCGCCACCTCGCTGTCGACCGCCCAGCAGCATTCGAATACGCCCTTGCCGGTCTGGGCAGTGTTTTGCGGAAGGTCCGCATGGCCGCGCAGCAGCAGCCGGACTTCGCTGCCATCGGGCAGGGCGAAGCGTGCGGCATCGTCCGCTTGCCTGACCAGCGGTAGGCCGAAGTCCGAAAAGAAGCGCGTGCACTCGGCCACGTCCTCGACGAGGTAGGTCAGCCGCCGGATACCGGTAATTGCCATGATCGTGTCTCCGTAAAAACGTGACACGATCATCGCCTTGGCTGGTCCTTGCGTGTTTGATCTTGCGCAATCGGAATATTGATTGATTGGACCGGAAACTATTCGTGTTGTCGAATAGTCGGGAAACAAGTGACTGTCAGAAAGTGCTCTGGCACCCTCGCCGTCACGGCCGGTTCTCTATTCCTTCGCGGGAGATGGCTGGCGTTGGCCGCCGTAGTGACTTTGCCTGATCGCTGTCCTGAGCAGCGCATCTACCTCGCATCAAGCAGACCGGCTCAAGCTACTGGCAGCTATTCGAGCGGCTGCAGGTTTCAGGTAGTGGTCAGACCCCGGATGCACCGCCACGCTCATCGCGGAACTGGAAAGAAATCGTGTCGTCAATCGGCTCATTGGCGAACTTTTCCGGGACCTCAGCCTCTGCGACTTTCTTCATCTCGCCGACCACCCAGCGGAGCGCCGCGTCGTTGTTGTTGGCAATGTCCCATTGGGCCAATTCACGAACCGGGGGAATGTCGAAGGGAACCTCGGCAAAGGCCAGCGGGTAGCGCTTGCCCATTTTTTCGGCGAGGCGGCGATGCATGGTGCCGATACGATTGGTCCCAATGATCAGCGAAGGCATTGTCACAAAGCTGGCGGTGACCACTTCCACCCGGCGTTGCTGCTTTTTGCGGCGCATGTACCAGTCGTCGAATGCCGGAATGCGCTGCTTGCCAAAGCGGACAGTAACATGCGGTAGCGACAGGTAAAGTTTGCTGGTCATCTCCTGCGCAAATGCCGGATTGGCCTGGTCGCCGACGACCAAGTAATCGTCGACGAACATCAGTTCGCTGGGATGATCGGCAGAGGTGGCAAAGTCCACGGTCACCAGCAAATCAACGAAGCCACGCTCCAGCGATTCCACGGGAGCGCTGCTCATATGCTGGATTTCGAAACGCATTTCCGGTGCCAGCGTGGCGAAACGTTCAAGCGCCGGCGCCAGCAGCACTTCGGTGGTATAGTCGGACGCCATGAAGCGGATGGTGCGGTCGCTGGTGGCAGGATCAAATTCGGGAGATACCGCAATGGTGGTACGAATCTGCTCGAGCACTGCGCGGGTTGGCTCGATAAGTTCTTCTGCCCGGGCGGTGAGTACCATCTGGCGGCCTTTGAGAACCAGCAGGTCATCGTCGAAATATTCGCGCAGGCGTCCAAGCGCGCTGGAGGTTGCCGATTGTGACAAGCAAAGCCGGTCGGCAGCAAGCGAAACGCTCTGCTCGGTAAGCAGCGCGTCCAGTGCGACGAGCAGGTTAAGATCAAGGCGCTGGAAACGCATGGCTCTCCACAGGGGTCATTCGAGCGTCTTGAGCGCGCTCGTGACCAGATTAGCCAAAGTTCCGTCATCTGCAAAACCTGCTTTGCGTGCCGCAGGCGTAGTGAGCGGTGGGTAAGCACCGAAAGCGGCCTCCAACAAGCGATCAGGCCGCCAGTTGACCCGGTCTGCAGTAGTGCCGCATTGGCGCGCAATTTCACTCGCCAGATCGCCCATGGAAACATGCTGCGATGGTAGCGTGACAGCGCGCGTCGGCGGCATCCTTGAAGAATCGCAGTCGATGGCATGAACGAAGTTGCGCGCACACTGTGATACTGACTGCGCCCAGATCATTGCCTGTGGGCGCGTGGGACAGGTGAAGTCCTCGCCGGCTTTCAGCGCGTGGAAGAGGTCGCTCATGAAGGAAGACTTCAGGCCCGACGGGCCCTTGGGCCGAGCCAGGATGCCGGGCAGGCGAATTGTCACGCCATCGATGGCGTTGCGGTTCGACAGCATGGCCACCGCGATTTCCATCATCGCCTTGTGGCCGCCGTATACAAGTTCGGGCGAAAGAGGAGTAGTGTCATCTACACCCTCGGGAGGCAGGGGATGACCAAATACGGCAATCGAACTTGCGTAAACCACGCGCGGGCAATCACCGGCGATAGCAGCGCGTTCGAGCAGGTCGTACATCCCGTCGATGTTGACGCGGCGGGATGCGGCAGGATCTGCCTCGGCCGCGCCGCCCGGCACGGTGGCAAGATGTACCAATGCGTCAAAGCCGCTTGCGAGAGCGCGGTCCTGCAGATCGCGGTCCGCTATGTCACCTGCCAGCGCCATCGCGCCTGCAGGAATTCCTGCGGTAACGGCATCGACCCCGACGACTTCGTCTCCGCGTGCCAGCAACAGTTCTACGAGGTGCCGTCCGACGAAGCCGCCCGCGCCGGTAACAACAACTTTCATAGCTTGCCTCTTCCCCTTACAGCGGCCATTCCAGCCGCATGGTAATCGAAATCGCATACATCACCATCGACCCGGCCAAGGCCAAGGAATTCGAGGCTGCGGTCCAGCAGGCCGCTCCCCATTTCGCTGCTGCCGAGGGCTGCCACGGGATGCGGCTGGAACGGGTTCACGAAGACCCCGCGCAATATCGCCTTAGCGTCGATTGGGAGAGTGTCGATCATCACATGGTCACTTTCCGCGAATCGGAAGGCTTCCAGCAATGGCGTGCGCTTGCCGGACCGTTCTTCGTTGAGCCCCCGCGGGTTGAGCACTGGCGCCGTATTGGAGAGCACTTCTCGACTCCCAGATAGGTTGTACGCGATGGCACACATCCTGGCCGGTTAGCTGATGTGGTCAGCGGGAACGCACGCATTTCATCGATGGCTATCCATCAATGCTTCCGGTTTGCCTCATTTTGGCGAAGCGCTAGTTCGTTGGCATGGCAGAGGATCATATCGAGAGCATTGCGACCGCACTGGTGGTTGGCGGGGGCATTGGCGGGATGGCGGCAGCCATCAGCCTCGCGAAGCGGGGTGTGGAAGTCGAACTGATCGACCTCGATCCCGATTGGCGCGTCTATGGTGCGGGTATCACCATTACGGGTGTTACATTGCGAGCATACCGGCATCTCGACATGTGGGACGAGATTGCCGAGCACGGGGCAATCACGGATGGTTCCAGTGTGTTCCTGTTCAATGGCCAGCACTTGCGCGAACTGGACGAGCCACCGGTAGATGGAGAAAAGCCTGCCACCGGAGGCATCATGCGGCCCGTGCTGCATCACCTCATGCAAGAACACGTCCGCGCGCTCAATATCCCGGTGCGTCTGGGTCTCACGGTTAGCAGCCTGACCAACCGCGATGGCGGTGTCGACGTGACTTTTTCCGACGGCAGCGAGGGGCGCTTCGACCTGGTTATCGGGTCGGACAGCGTCGACTCCGGAGTGCGCAAGCTGGCCTTTCCGCACATGTCCGAGCCCGAACGCACAGGGCAGGGCTGCTGGCGCATTTCGATCGAGAAGCCGCCCATGCTGGAGAAGGGCGAAATGTACTTCGGTCACAAGTTCACCTGCGGCATCACTCGGTGCGGCGAAGACATGGTTTACCTGTGGCTGCTCACGCCGCACGAACGCCGCGAAAAGCACTTCGACGATGAAGAACTTTATACCCATATGAAGGCCAACCTAGAAGGGTTCGGCAATTCCGCTGGCTGGATCCGCGACAACATGACGCGCGATCACTGGATCAACTATCGCCCGCTGGCCGCAAAGTTGCAGCCGGGACCTTGGTCGAACGGGCGGATCGTCCTGCTCGGCGATGCCGTCCATGCAACAACGCCCCACCTCGCATCGGGTGCAGGCATGGCGGTGGAAAGCGCTATCGTGCTGGCCGAGGAACTTGCGGAAGCCAAGGATGCCGAAACGGCGCTCAGCGCCTACGAAGCACGCCGTCATGACCGCTGTCGCGACATTGTCGAGAGCAGCATCGCCATCGGTGCGGCGCAGCTGGAGGGCGCGCCGCCAGAACAGATCGGCGGAATGATCGGCGGGGCGCTGCATCGATTGGCGGCGCCATTCTAAGGCAGTTTCGATTCCGTTTTTGCCTCAGAAGCTGACTTCCGGCGACAACGATGCAGAGACGAGTTGCCGGTAGACTGATGGCACCGCCACGCAGTCTAGGCGCTCGCCTGCGCCCTTGCCGTACGAACTCCATCTCGCAAAGGCGGGGACCGCTGCTCAGGCGGCAGGCAAGCATCCGCCGTCCTCGTTCGCGAGTCAGGAATTACCTGCTCACCGTGATGCTGGCCTGAAGGTCCGTAGGACGAATGACCGGCATGATCGGGGCAGCGGCCACCAGCTTGACCCAGAGGCCATCCCCGTCGCTGAACCACGAGGTCTCTTCCGCCTCGCGGAGTGCCTCCATGCTGTCCTGCTGGGTACCTGAGGCAGCATCAGCGAAGCCCGGCAGCGCAAACACCACCCATGAACCTTCGTCCATTTCGGCGAGGCTGAGCGTGACTTCCTGTCGTTCGGTGCGCACTTCGATCTCGGTCCCGGCGCGCACGGTGCTCTGGTCGCCGCTGATCCTGAATTCCCTGCCATTGCGGACAAGCGTGATGGGCGCCTGCGGAGGACGCCGGGAGAACAACGCGGCGCGCTGAGAGCGCACCAGGGGCGTGTCCGGCGCACTGGGACTGAGCGAGGCTAGCAGGGCGAAACGCGCGGTACGGGATTCCAGGTCGACGGCGGCGGGAAGTTCGCCCCTGCTGTCGGACAGGTTCAGGCGGCCGATATCGCCGGTGCACACTGCAGCGTTCCAGTCGGGGTGCACCTCGCAGGTGTCGTCGGTTGCGACGCTGTCGTTCTCGCCGTCATGCAGGATGACCTGGGAATCGGGCACGCCGGTCACCGATCCGTCAAGGTCGCGAAACGACAGTGTCCGGTACTGGTTGCCGCCGCGGTTATCGTTGTCGAACCGGGCATCGTAGGTCGGGAAATAGACCGGCTTGGCGTTGACGAACTCGGCCCCGCTGATGGTGCTTCCGGTGCTCAGACCCGCGCTCGTGTAGAGGAGGAAGGACAGCGCGCCTGTCCTTCTCTGGTCGTTGTCCTGGAAGTTCACGAAGGTCGTGTTCACCACGTCATCGCGGTAGTCGTAGTACTCGTATCCGCGGATCGGGAAATCCGGAATCGCGGGCTTGGGCAGGCTGCGGCCATAGGCCAGCTCTTCCGGCGTCGCGGGATTGCCGACATTGTCAGTCTCGCCTACGACCAGTGAATCGATGAGGCGCGAAGAGAACGGCAGGCTGCCGATATCCCCGGCGGCCTGGGTCATGCCAATGGCGTTATCTGCAAGGGTCAGATTGCTGTAGACGTAGAGATCGCCCCGGCCCCAGAGACCGCCATTGCGGTTCTTGTAGGCGGTCAGGTCCTCGAAATGCGTCTCCAGGGCTTCGCTCTCAAGGTCGGTAGGATCCGTCAGGGGCAGCAGGGGAATCGAGGCCAACCCGAAGGTGTTGTCTTCGTCGATGTGCCGGTCGATCAGGAACCCGTCGAAGTTGGAGTGCGCCACGTTGCCCCGGAATTCGCGCAGCGGCGTGCGGCGCGGCCAGGTGTTGGCGGATACTTCCGTACCGAGGAAAGCACCATTGGGGTGTTGCGGAATGGACAGCCAGAACCCGACCTGGTCGGAGCCGGCCGCGACATTGTCGATGTAGCTATTGTCCGGATTGGTGATCCAGAAGGAGGCCACGGTATTGTCCGACGGCAGCAGCGTGTTGCCGCCGTGGAAGCTGGCTTCCCTGTAGGCTGCAGGATCGGCGTAGCTGGTGTCCCGCTCGCCGTTGGCGGCGAGGTTGGTGGGCAGGCAGTCAAGGGTCGGGTGGCACTTGGTCTGGATTGCCAGGTTCCCGATGAACGCGTTGCCGGTTTCGATGCCGTCTTCCATGAAGAAGCAGTGGCCGACGGTATTGTAGGTGACGTTGTTCTCGACATGCAGGTTGTTGGTGCCGTGCACCGTCACGCAGCGGTTGAAGGTGTTGTGGATCGAGGCGTTGCGCACGTACTGGCCCTGGCCCTCGCCGATGACGTGCCAGTGGATCGGGTAGCGGGCGAGGGTGAGGTGCTGGCCCATGCGCGAAAGCTCGACGCTGTCGACATGTAACCGCGATCCCGCCATCGCCATGATATGGCCGCCGAAATAGCTCTCCGCCGCATCTTCGGAAGCCTGGATGCGAATGTTGCGGGTCAGGTTGGCCACCTCGCCGCGCTCGTCGACGCCGAAGGTGATCTCGCCGAAATGCATGTAGTCCAGCGGTGCATCCAAGGTGACCAGGTTGCCATCGATGGCGGTGATCGTGCGGCGCTCTGCCTGGCGCGGATTGTAGTCGGTGGAGGCCAGCACGATCTCGTCGCCCAGGCGCCAGTCGCCAGCATCGAGCACTTCAATCTGGCTCGCGCCAGCCTCGGCCGTGGCGGCCAGCTGGGTCCAGGTATGGTCGCGGTTGCCATGCAGGTTGAGCGTTCCGCCCATCAACATGATGCCGCGGTCGCCCATGGTGTTGATGTCCTCGCCAGTCACCTCGTCGGTAAGGGTAATGGTGGCGTCGTGCTGGTAGGGCTGGTCTGCGGTGCCGATGGTCAGCGACCCGCCCGGGACGTAGATCCACTCGCTCTCCAGGCTGATGTCGCGCTCGTCGGAGAAGGTTAGGCTTCCGCGGATCGTCAGGCTGCGCAGGCCCGGGGCATCAACGTCCAGCACAACGTCCATGTCGCGGGTAATCTCTACTGCATCGCCTGCTCCCGGGACTTGGCCGCTTGGCCAGGTGGACGCGTCGGACCATGCCGACTGGGCATGGGCGGCCGACCCTGCTCCCAACAGGGCAGCGATTGGCAAGAGCAGCCCAAACCTGGGCAAACGCGACCGCAAATGCATGGCTATTCCCTCCCCGACAGGTACAAAGTCCTGCAGTTCTTTCCGGATCGGAGTTTGCCGAGAGGAGGTCGGTTTGCCAAGGGCATAAGCCTGCCTTCGTCAGCCACGCCGATGCGCTGCTGTTGGTGACGGCACCTTTTCGCGAAGTGCAACGGCCCGGTCAGGCCAGCAGGGTTCGCTCCACGGCCTTCTGCCAGCCGCCGACCAGTTGCTCCCGCAGGCCTTCATCCATGTCCGGATCGAAGCGGCGCTCGCAGGCCCAGGTCTGCTCGATCGTTTCGAGACTGTCCCACACGCCCGTCGCCAGACCGGCCAGGAAGGCCGCCCCGAGGGCGGTGGTCTCGACGCAGCGCGGGCGCTCGACCGGTGCCACCAGGATGTTGGAAATGAACTGGCAGAGCCAGTCGTTCACGGCCATGCCGCCGTCCACCCGCAAGGCGGTTTCGCTGCCCCCGGCATCGGCGACCATCGCGTCGATCAGGTCCTTGGTCTGGTATGCCACCGATTCCAGTGCCGCCCGCGCGAGGTGCGCGTCGGTGGCGTCGAGCGTCAGCCCGCAGATCAGGCCGCGGGCGTCCGGGTCCCAGTGCGGCGCGCCCAGGCCGACGAAGGCCGGCACCATGTAGACCCCGTGGCTGTCGGCGACCTGCATGGCGAGGCCATCGGTTTCCGAGGCATGGGTGATGATCTTCAGCCCGTCGCGCAGCCACTTAATTGCCGCACCGGCGACGAAGATCGAACCCTCGAGCGCATAGGTCGTCTTGCCCGCCAGGCGATAGGCCGGGGTGGTCAGCATGCGCTGCTTGGACAGCACGTGCTCTTCGCCGACATTGAGCAGCACGAAGCAGCCGGTGCCGTAAGTCGACTTGGCCATGCCCTTGTGGAAGCAGCCCTGGCCGAACAAGGCCGCCTGCTGGTCGCCCGCCATGCCTGCAATCGGGATCGAGCGACCGAGGATCCCCGCATCGCAGTGGCCGAAAATGTGTGAATTGTCCTCTACCTGCGGCAGCATCGAGGCAGGCACGCCGAGCAGGTCGAGCAGTTCGGGGTCCCACTCCTGCTCGAAGATGTTGAACAGCAGGGTGCGGCCCGCATTGGTGGGATCGGTCGCATGGACTTCGCCATTGGTGAGGCGCCAGAGCAGGAAGCAGTCGATCGTACCAAAGGCGAGCTTGCCCGCTTCGGCGGCCTCCCTTGCTCCTGCCACGTTGTCGAGGATCCAGGCGAGCTTCGTGCCCGAGAAATAGGGATCGATCAGCAGCCCCGTCTTGCTGGTGACCATTTCCTCCTTGCCGGCCGCCTTGAGCTCCGCACAGCGATCCGCCGTGCGGCGATCCTGCCAGACGATGGCCTTGTGCACCGGCTTGCCGCTCTCGCGGTCCCATACGACTATAGTCTCGCGCTGGTTGGTGATGCCGATGCCGGCAATGTCGGCACTGTCGATCCCCGCCGTTTCGACCACTTCGCGCATCGTCGCGACGGTATCGCGCCAGATATCTTCCGGATCGTGTTCGACCCACCCGCGCGCGGGATAGTGCTGTTCGAACTCGCGCTGGGCCGTGGCAACGGCATTGGCCTGCGCATCGAAAATGATGCAGCGGGTCGAGGAGGTGCCCTGGTCGATTGCGAGGATATAGGGTGCCTTGGCCATCTTTGTTCTCTCTCCGCTTGCAGTCTTGTCAGGTTATCGGCGGTCAGCCGATGGCGTCCGCGTCGACGCTTGCCGGGGTCTGCTGCTCCGTTGGATAGTCCACGTCGAGAGTCGATACCAAGATTCCGGCTGGCCAGTTGGTTGCGGAACCGTCGGCCCTCGGTTCATGCCGCCGCGGCTGCCTCGGCCCTGGCATCCATGGCCAGGACGGGATTGTCCGGCCCGGTCCCGCGCCCTTCGAGGAATTCGTTGAGCACCCGCCGGCGCGAGAACTTCCACCTGCCGCCTTCGCGGCGCAGCTCGTCCTCGTATGTGCCGAAGGTGCCAACCAGCGGGGCGTTGCCCGGACCATTGTTGGCCATCTCCCACCAGAGGGCCGTGGCCCATGCGCGGTCTCCTTCGACCCGGATCACGGTCTGGGCGAGGACGTGGCGAAGGATCGCCGGATTGCCCTGTTCGTCGGTGTAGATCGAGCCGATCCGTTCCTTGAAGCCCCTGATCGTCTCGACGATGGCATCGCGGCCATGGGCCGTGCCGCGCGCATACTCGAACTCGGCGTCGTCGGTGAAAGTCTGGCCGAAGGTCTCGAAATCGTTCCAGTCGAGCGCGAAGAGATAGCGTCCCATCAGGTCTTCGATGGCGGCCCGGTCTTCGGCATAGGTTGGCGTGGCCTGGTCTTGTGACATGCTAGTCTCCCCTCATGATTCTCTAGGTGCAGTGGTTGCGGATTAGGCAGGGCAATCGAGCCACCCGCTCACCGCCGCCAGCAAGCCCGCCGGATCCGCCGGAGGTCCGTCGCCGCGCCAGGCGACGTGCCGGTCGGGCCGGGCCAGGACCAGCGCGGTGGTGTATGCAGCGGGAGCCATCTCGGCGCCAAGATCCAGCAATTGCAGCGGCATTGCTCGCTCCCTCGCGGCCTGCATGATCGCGTCGACTGCAACATCCGGGTCAAAGCGCAGCAGGACGAAGCCTTCGTCCATCGCGTCGTAGAGCGATGTACCGTCCGCCAGCCAGAAGTGCGGGACGCGGCAGCCCGGCACGGTGGACGGCGTATATTCGCTCATCGAATAGGCCGGCGCCGCTTCCCCGTCCGGCACGATGATGGGGGAGGAATCGTAGAAATAGCCGAAGTTCAGCCCGGCACAGGCGAACTGCCTCACGTGCAACTTCTCGGCATGCCGACCAAGCTCGCCGCGCACCTGATCGCCTTCTGGCGTATCGTCCATGATGGCAGCGGGGACCTGCGTCCGTTCGGAAATGGCGCGGCCCGCGTGGTCCATGGCAAAGCGGGAGACCTGGTCGGTGATGGGCAGGCGTTCCGCTTCGTAGGCGTCGAGCAGGTGGGGTCCGCCCCAGCCTTGCAGGCGCGCGGCCAGCATCCACGAGAGGTCAAGCGCATCGGCAATGCCGGCATTCATGCCGTAGCCGGCGTAAGGCACCCAGACATGGGCGGCATCACCCGCAATGAACGCCCGGCCCTGGCGAAAGCGATCGGCGACCAGCCGCCGGCCGATCCAGTCCTCGTTCCCGAGCACCTCGTATGCGAAGCTGTCGTCCACTCCCAACACCATCCGCAGGCAGGCATCGCGATCGACGTCGCCAAAGTCCTGTTCGCCCTTGATCAGGTAGTTGTGCAGCAGCCAGGTCTCCTGGCCGTCGATGGCGATCAGGTTTCCGGCCCGCTGAGGGTGGTAGAGATAGGTCATCCAGCCCGGCTTTCCCGGTATCAGCTTCGCCAGTTCGGGAGCCCGGAAGTAGGTCGACTGGACCTTCTGTATCTCGGCATCGCCTTCGAACTGCGCGCCAATGCCCTTGCGGACCATCGACCGCGCACCGTCGCAGCCGACCAGATAGTCGGCCTTGAAGCTCTCGGTGACACCGGTTGCGAGGTTGCTCGCCTCCACAGTCACGCGGTCGGCATCCTGGCTGAACGTCGTGACCCTTGTCCGGCTCCTGATCGAGATGCGGGGGTGAGAGGCCGCGTGATCGAACAGCAGCGGTTCAAAGAACATCTGGTTGCAGCGGTGCGGCGGTTCCGGGGTCGGCCACCAGCCGTCCGCGCCCGACGTGTCGGAATAGCGATTCTGCCGGGAGGGAATGTGAATCCGGGCGAAATCCTCACGCGAGGCAACCGGTCGGAAGACGACGTCTGCCGGGTGATCGGCTGGCAGGCCGCAGTCGCGAACCTTCCCGGCAATGCCCATCCGCCGGAACGCCTCCATGGTGCGCGAGGAAATGTGATTGCAGCGGACAGTGGGAACGGAACGGGCTTCACGCTCGTCGAGGATCGTCACCCGGATGCCGCGTTGCGCCAGGTCTATCGCAAGACAAAGCCCGACTGGTCCGGCGCCAACGATAACGACCTGGTCTTGCATCGTGCGGAACAGTCCTTTCGCTTGCTGGCGGACCAATCGCGGCGACGGCCCGGACGGACCGCCACCGCACTAGCCACGTCCTTACAGGTTGACCGTGACCGACTTGATCTCGGTGTAGGCCTCCACCCCGTTGCGACCATTCTCGCGTCCCCAGCCGGATTGCTTGAATCCGCCCAGCGGCATGGCCGGGTCCGGCCCGCCCATTCCGCCGTTGATCCGCACCATGCCGGCGCGGATGCGCTTGGCCAGCTTGAGGCCGTTCGACATGTCGCGCGTCCAGATCGAGGAGGACAGGCCGAAGGTGGTGTTGTTGGCGGCGGCGGCCACGGCCTCCAGGTCATCATCGCCAAAGGTCTGCGTGCACAGCACCGGGCCGAAGATTTCCTCTTCCACCGCCTTCATGCCCGGCGCGGTGTCGCTAAGCACGGTCGGTTGCATGAAGTAGCCGCCCGAGCATCCTTCCACCTCGGCGGCCTGCCCGCCGACCACAGTGGTTGCACCTTCGCTGGCTGCGCTTTCGATATAGCTGCTGACCCGGTCGAACTGCACCTGGCTGACCAGCGGGCCCATCTGTGTTTCGGGCGACAGGCCACTGCCCAGCTTCAGCGACTTCGCAAATCCTGCCAGACCTTCCAGCACCTGGTCTCGCACCTTCTCGTGCACGAACAGGCGGCTGCCCGCCGCGCAGACCTGTCCGGCATTGCCGAAGATGCCCATGGCGGTGCCGGGAATAGCCTTTTCAAGGTCGGCATCGGCGAAGATCACCACCGGGCTCTTCCCGCCCAGTTCCAGCGTCACTCGCTTCAGGCTGCCGGTGCAGGCATGGACGATGCCCTTGCCGGTGGCGGTGGAGCCCGTGAAGCTGATCTTGTCGACCAGCGGGTGTTCGACCAGCGCCGCGCCTGCGGTCTTGCCAAAGCCGTTGACGATATTCACTGCGCCTTCGGGGAAGCCCGCTTCGGCAATCAGCTCGGCCAGGATCACGGCGGAAAGCGGTGTCTGTTCTGCGGGCTTCAGCACCACTGTGCAGCCAGCCGCCAGCGCGGGGGCGATCTTGGCCACGGCCATCACGAAGGGGAAATTCCACGGCACGATCGCGCCCACCACGCCCACGGGTTCGCGCGTGGTGAAGGCGTGCCATTCGCCCGGGTTCGACGGGGTGAAGGTCTCGCCGTTGAGCTTTGTCGCCCAGCCGGCATTGTAGCGCAGCTGCTCCGACGCCGCCGAAACGCCGCCGAAGAAGGCCATCATCATCGGCATGCCGTTGTCGAGCGTTTCGGTCAGCGCGATGCGGCTGCCGTTGGCTTCGATCAGGTCCGCGAGCTTCGTCAGCATGCGCGCGCGCTGGGCCGGGGTCTGGTTGCTCCAGGCGCCGCTGTCAAAGCAGCTGCGAGCGGCTTTGACAGCAAGGTCGATATCGGTCGCATCGCCAGAGGCGACCGAGGCGAATTCATCGCCGGTCGCGGGGTCGATAACGCCGAAGGTCTCCCCCGACTGCGCCGACTGGAACTTGCCGCCGATAAACAGCTGGCGAGGTTTCGCCGCAAGATCGGCGCGCAAGTCGTCAAGGATGGAAATGTCGACGGGCATGTTCATCAGTCTGCTCCTGCAATAGCCGGGGCGCGGGAGCGCACCTCCTCGGCTGGAAGTGGGGTCTTGCCGAGGATCATGTCCGCGGCCTTTTCTGCCACCATGATGGTGGGCGCATTGGTATTGCCGCCGGGTACGGTCGGCATGACGGAGGCATCGACCACGCGCAGCCCGGCGATGCCGTGAACCTTCAGTTCCGGGTCGACGACGCTCATTGACCCGGTGCCCATCGAGCAGGTGCCCACGGGGTGCTGGGTGACCTCGGCGCGCTCGCGGATATAGGCGTCCAGCTCCTCGTCGCTCTGCACCTGCTCACCCGGTAGCACTTCCTCGCCGGTCAGGCTGGCCTGCGGCTCGGTCCGGTAGATCTTGCGCGCCAGCCTTATGCCATCGCGAGCGGTGCGGAAATCTGCCGGGCTGTCGAACAGGTTGAGGGTGATCTCGGGGAAGTCGGCAGGGTCGCTCGACGCGAGTTCCAGCCAGCCGCGGCTCTGTTGGTGCAACAGGATGACATCGGCGGTGATGCGATCCTCCTGCCGCTGGCGGAAGAAGGGGAACCATATCTGCGCGTCCAGCCGGATCGGGTTGCTCCACAGCTGGATGTCGGGCCGTTCGAGTTCCGGGCGCGTGCGGATCACGATATTGCAGCTGTTGAGCTGGCTCGCGAAGGCGCCCTTGCCGGTGAACTTCCATCGCAGCACCGATCGCGCCACCTTGTCGGCGCGCAATTCGTTGAGGAAGCTGACCGGCTTCTGCAGGCCGAAATGCACCGGCACGCGGGGATGCTCGGACAGGTTGCGACCGACGCCCGGCAATTCGTGCTGCACGGCGATGCCGCGATCGTGCAGGTGCGCGCCGGGGCCGATGCCCGACAGCATCAGCAGTTGCGGCGAATTGTATGCCCCGCCGCTCAGGACCACTTCGCGGCTGGCATGGGCGAGCTTGCGTTCGCCCTCGTGGTCAAACTCCACACCGGTCACGCGCTTGCCGTCCAGCACCACGCGGCGCGTCAGGGCGCCGGTCATGACAGTGAGGTTAGGGCGGTTGCGAACCGGATCGAGATAAGCGCGCGCGGTGCTGGCGCGGCGGCCCCTGTGGTCGATCGTCAGCTCGCCGCGGGCGAAGCCTTCCTCCACCTCGCCGTTGAGATTGTCGGAGGTGTTGAAGCCTGCCGCCGCTGCCGTTTCCATCAGCGGTTCGTGCAGGCGGCCTTCGGTCTGGACAGGCACCACGCTCAGCGGGCCGTCGTGTCCGTGCCAGCGGCTGTCGTCGCTCCAGTGGCTTTCCATGCGCTTGAAGTAGGGTAGCACTTCGGCATAGCTCCAGCCGGAGCAGCCCATCTGCCGCCATTCGTCGAAGTCGCTGGAATGACCGCGCATGTAGAACATGCCGTTGATGCTGGACGAGCCGCCGAGCATGCGACCGCGCGGGATCATGATGCGCCGACCGTCGAGGTTCGGCTCGGGTTGCGACATGTAACGCCAGGTGAACTCCGGCTTGAACATGGCGCGCAGCATGCCCAGCGGCATGTCGATCAGGAAATGCCGGTGCTCGCCGCCGGCTTCCAGCAGCAGGACACTGTTCTTCGGGTCCTCGCTCAGCCGGTTGGCGAGCACGCAGCCAGCCGATCCCGCACCGACGATGATGTAATCGAAAGTCATGCCGCTTCCTTGCTGCCGGTGGCCTGGGCCCGTTCCGCCGCAATAATCATATCCGCTGCTTTCTCGGCAATCATGATGGCCGGGGCATTGGTATTGCCGCCGACGATGTTGGGCATGACGGAGCAATCCACCACGCGCAGGCCCGCAGTACCATGGACGCGCAATTGCGGGTCAACCACGGCCATCGAACCGGTGCCCATGGCGCAGGTGCTGGTGGGATGCATGGCAGTGCCCACAGCGCCGCGGACGAATGCGTCAATCTCGTCGTCCGATTGCACGTCCGGTCCGGGCGAGACCTCGCGCTTGACGAGGCCGCTAGCGGGTTCGGTCGCCAGCAGCTTGCGCGTGAACCGCACGAAGCGGCGGAAGCTCTGCCTGTCTGCCGGCGACTGAAGCAGGTTGAGGTGGACGGCCGGCAAGTCCAGCGGGTCAGCAGACTTCAGGCGAATGCGCCCCTTGCTTTGCGGATTGAGCAGCACGTTGGCTATCGTCAGGTAATCGCCGCGTGCCTTTTTCAGGCCGGGGAACCAGATATGAGCGTCCATTGCGACGGGGCTGACCAGCAATTGCAGGTCGGGTCGGTCCAGGCCTTCGCGCGTACGCAGGAAGCCCTGCGCTCCCACGGGCAACCCGGCCAGCGGACCCTTGCCCAGGAGCTTCCAGCGCAGCAGCGAGAGGGCGAACCGGTCCGCGCGCAGTTCGCGGTCGAAGGTGAACCCGCCGCTGGCCTCGAACAGTATGCCGATGCTGGCATGATCCTGCAGGTTCTCGCCCACGCCGGGCAGGTCATGCAGCACCGCGATGCCGTGGTCGCGGAGGTGTTCGGCGGGTCCGATGCCCGAATGCATCAGCAGGTGGGGCGTGTTGAAGGCCCCGGCGCAGACGATGATCTCGCGGCGTGCGGTTGCCCTGGCGGGTTCTCCACCAAGGCGGAACTCGAGCGCGGTTGCCCGGCCATGGTCCAGCACCACGCGCTCCGCGAGCGCGTCGGTCAGCAGGCGCAGGTTCTGCTGCTTGAGGGCGGGGCGCAACATCCGCGCGGCCGGGCTGCCCCGCTTGCCGCCGTGGATGGTGAAATCGGGGACGCTCCACCCCTCGGTATCCGCGCCGTGGAAGTCGTCGATGGCCTTGTCGCCCAGCGCGCGCGCGGCATCCATGATCGCGGGGAAAACCGTGTCATCCGACTGGTGCCGGGCAACCGTTATCGGGCCGTCATCGCCGTGGTATTCCGAGCCACCGCGCCAGTTCGTCTCGGACTTGCGGAAGTAGGGCAGGACGTCTGCAAAGCTCCAACCGGTACACCCACCTTGTGCCCAGTCGTCGTAGTCGCGTGGGTTGCCCCGCGAGTACATCATCCCGTTGATCGCCGCACAGCCGCCGACGACCTTGCCGCGCGGCGCCGGAATGCGCCGGTCGTTGGCGAAAGGCTCGGGCTCGCTCAGGTATCCCCAGCCGATATCCGGGGTGCGCATGGCCTTGAACCATGCAACCGGCATGTCGATGATTTCGCGCCGGTCCGACTTTCCCGCTTCCAGCAAGAGCACGCTTCGCTTGCCATCTTCCGCCAGGCGGGAAGCGACAACAGCACCGGCGGAACCCGATCCCACGATGATGTAATCGAAGTCGCCGCAATCGGTTCGCATGTCCTCTCCCTTGTGCGGCAAGTTTCAGGGACTCGCACTGCACCCTTGACTAATCAATGAATTCGTCCTGTCCTAGCGCCATGGGCTTATCGGCGCAACGCAGGAGACGATCTCCTGCGCCGCGGCGACACTGCGACACGGGGAGGCGAGGGATTGACCAAGGAATCTGGAGCGACGCCAGGCTGGCAGATTTCCGGCCTCGACTTTCCGACTTTCCGGATGAGCCTACTGTCGAGGGTGATGGATCGCGCGACAATTCGCCATTTGTCGGAGAGCTTCGGGCTTTCCTACGCGCAGTGGCGCGTCGTCGCCCGGCTTGGCGAGGCACCCGATGGCGCTACAGTGGGCCAGCTGGCCGAGCAGGCATGGGTCGACCGCGCCGAAGTGAGCCGGGCAGCAAGCACGCTGGAAGGGCGCGGGCTGCTGCAGCGGAAGGAAAACGGCCAGGACAAGCGCGCTCCCTTGCTTGCCCTCAGCGAGCAAGGCTGGGCGCTGTACCGCCGCGTCGTGAAGGATCGCGCCGACTTCCATCGCAAGCTGATCGAGCACCTTGATTCCGGTGAATTGCAGGCGTTCGAACGGGTGATCGAAAAATTGCGACAGGCCCTGGCCGCCGCATCGTCGGAGGACGCATCACATGAGCCGCGCTAGAGTTATCCCGCAATCCGTGCGCCTGGGTCGCAACCCAATCACCCGGCCCGGGCATGCCATGGAGGCCACCGGCCAGGCGGATCCGGCGCCAGAGGCGTTCCCTCTCGTGCAAGACGCGCCCCCTGCTCGTGGCTTAAGCTCCCCGCCAATGGTGCCGTGTGAATCATCATCTGGGGAAGAAGGTGCTGGCCACTTGCTGTGTGACCGGCGAGCCGTGCTCGCAGCGTCGTGCTGCGGTGCCCTGGCGCTGGCTGCACCTGCAGCAGCCGCGCGTACCGCTGGGGAAGGCCGCGCCCGCAAGGCACACCTCTCGTTTTTCGATGACCGGCCGCTGCTGGACAGGTCTGGCAAGATGCCGGCCTATCGTCCGCCCGCCGGCTTTCACGGCGCAAGCCCGCTTGCGGACATGGCCGAGGAACGGCTCCGTTACATCATGCCCTTCATGACATAGCCAGCGACACAAACCGGGAGAGGAAACATCGTCGACGCATTCAACGAGCCGGGAGCACAAGGCTTCTTCGCGCCGCAGCGCTTCGATGCGCAGCTGGCCGATTGCGAAGTCGTGGGCACGATCCCGTCGGACATGGACGGTGTCTTCGTGCGCGTGGGCGGGGAGTGGTACTATCCGCCCAAGTTCGAAGACGATGCCCCGCTCCATTCCGACGGCTACATCACCGCATTCCGTATCAAGGACGGCAAGTGCTCGTTCAGCGGCCGCTACGTCGAAACACCCCGCTTCCGCGCCAACCTCGCCGAAGGGCGCCAGCAGTTCGGCTATTACCGCAATCCCTTCACCAATGACGAGAAGGTGCGCGGGCTGGATGCCACGGTGGCCAACACCGCGCCGCTGGCCCATGCCGGCATGCTCTTCGCGCTGAAAGAGGACGCGCTGCCATACCGGATCGATCCGGCCACGCTGGCCACCATGGGACCGCACGATTTTGGCGGCGGCTACAACAGCCAGACCTTTACCGCGCACCCCAAGATCGACCCCGTTTCAGGCGAAATGCTGACCTTCGGTTACGAGGCGACGGGCCTCGCCAGCGATGACTTGTTCTTCTACGTGATCGACCGCCACGGCAGTGTGACCCACGAGGCGCGCGTCAAGGTGCCTTACGTTTCGCTCGTGCACGACTGGGCGGTGACGCAGGACCACGTGCTGTTCACTTTCGGCTGCTATACCACCAGCATGGAGCGGCTGCGCGAAGGACAGATCCACTGGGGGTGGGACCGTACCCTGCCCAGCATGGTCGGTATCATGCGGCGCGACGGCGATGGCAGCGACCTGCGCTGGTTCCGCGGTCCGGAACGCTGCATGATGCACACGCTCAACGCGGTGAGCGAAGGCGACAGGGTGACGCTCTACGCGCCTTTCTACGACGGCAATTTCTTCCCCTTCTTCCCCAATGTCGACGGCAGCCCGTGGGACCCGTCGAAGGCGCGCGCCTTCATCCGCAAGCTGACCTTCGACCTGTCCTCGTCGAGCGATGGCTGGGAGGAGGAAGTGCTCTTCCCGACGCAGGTGAGCGACCTTGCCAAGATCGACCATCGTTACCTGACGCTGCCAGCACGCTATGCCTTTACCAGCTTTGCCGACCCCACACGCCCGTTCGACGAGGCGCGGGCAGGCAATGTGCGCGGGCGCGTGTCGAACAGCTATGGCCGGTTCGACATCGCAACCGGCCAGATGGAAAGCTACTTCGTCGGTGAAACCCACAGCTTGCAGGAATGCAGCTTCGTGCCGCGCCGGGGCAGCGAGGCGGAAGGCGACGGCTACCTGATCGGCACCGCATCCAACCTCGCCGAACTGCGCACCGAGCTTGTGATCGTCGATGCCCAGCGCCTGTCCGAAGGGGACATTGCCCGCGTCATCCTGCCGTTCCGCGGCGGGCCGCAGGTCCACGGGGCGTGGTACGATGCCGAGGAACTGCCGGGGCTGATGCCCATGCAGGCCGGGGCGGGAGCCGGGCAGGCCGACCACGCCGGGGCAGCGCAATACGACGCCAGCCTGTTCACCAATCCAGGGGGAGGGCAGGCATGATCGACCGCAGGAACCTGCTTGGCGGAGCCGCCGTGGCAGCCGGTGCGACGGCGCTTGCCGCCCATGCTGGCAGCGTTGCCGCGCAGGACACGCCGACCACCGAGCCGATCCGCGAAAAGAACGGCTTGCAGTATCGCTGGGCCTTCTCCGTCAGCGTCTTCTTCCGCGAACGCATTGCCATCGATTCCCCGTTCCGCCGCGCCTTCGTGCCGGCCATCGGTGGGGACATCTGGGGGCCGCGCCTGACCGGCCGGGTAGTGCCCTATGGCGGGGCCGACTTCGGCGGTGGCGGTGGTCCGCTGGACGCCCACTACATGTTCCAGGCCGAGGACGGTCACTATATCTACATCAACAATCGCGGCTACATGCGCCGCATCGGTGCTGACCCGGCGGACCAGGTCCGGCGCGCCGTCGGTCCGGTCAATGCCGATGGCAGCTTCAGCCAGGAATTCGTCTCCGGCTCCAACGACGAGGTGCCGCTGCGCATGCGCACCTCGCCGTTCTTCGATGCCCCGGTGAACAGCCCGCACGCCTGGATGAACAGCACCCTGTTCATCGGCCACGGCCTGCGCATGGTCGATCCCGACCGCACCATCTTCACCTACTACGAGGTGCTGTGATGGAACGCATGTCCATAGCGGCCGATCGCGGCGAGGAATTTGTCGCCGACCTCGGCTTCGAACCGGCCTTCACGGTCACGCTGGAATATGCCCCGGCAGAGCGGTTCCATTCGCCGCGCGGGGACCGCATTTTCAAGCGCATCGACGGGGGCACCATTTCCGGGCGGATCAACGGGACCGTCTACCCTGACGGCGCTGGCGAGTACTCGCTTGGACGCGAAGATGGCGTCATCGACGTCGACGGTCACGTGCTGCTGCGTGACGACAGCGAACAGGGCGAATGGCTTTACCTGCGCAACATCGGTTACCGGCGGCCCGACGGCTATTACCGGGTCACCAGCTGGGTCGATGCCGACGTGCGCGGGCAGCACGACTGGGTGCAGGGCCTGTTCTTCATCGGCGTGGGCCGTCCCGCTGCCGACGGGCGCAGCATCACCATCACCTATTACGAAGTTACCTGAGCGGGGTTGGGGAGAGACATGGCACGAATGATTTCTGCAACGACCCCGCACTGGCTGGCCAAGCTGGCTCCGGCAGCGGCGCTGCTGGCGGCGGCAGGCCTTGTCGGATGCGTGGGCGATGCGAACGAGCAGGACACTGCCGAGAGCGAGCAGGCGCGGGCCTGCGACGCCCAGTGCCTCGAAGGAATTGCCGACCAGTACCGGGCGGCATACCTGGCGCACGATCCTTCGCGGGCTCCCTTCGCGGGGATCGTGCGCTTCACCGAGAACAATGTCGCCATGCCCTTTCCCGACGGCACCTGGGACACGGTGACCGAAGAGGTCGGCCCGCCGCTGACCTTGTCCGATCCGGAGCTTGGCACCGTCGCCGTCTTCACCGCGATCCGGCAACGCGAGATCCCGGGCTTCCTGGCCATTCGCCTGAAGGTGGAAGGCGGCGAGATCACCGAGGCTGAACACATCATCTCGACCAGCCGAAACCTTTCCAGCCCGCCGACGCCGATCGGCGAGGTGGACGAATATGTGCATGAGCCGAACATCGACCAGGTCGTGCCCGAAGGCGAGCGGCTGACGCGTGACGAACTGGCCGCCCATGCCAACGGCTACTTCGATACCCTGCAACAGAACGACGGCGAGATCCGCGGCACCTGCTTCCATCCCGAAGCGACGCGGCGCGAAAACGGGCTGCTGTTCACTGACATTCTCGGCGCCTTCGAGAGCGGGCGCTACCGCTTCAACAACCGCGTTCGCCGCGATGTTGTATTGATCGATGAAGTTCGCCAAGTGGCGCTCGCGAGGGGGTTTATCGATCATAAGGGTGTGCTCGACGACTACACGTTGACCGACGGCACACCTGCCACTTCCATCTTCCAGGAGCCGCAGAGCTGGGGCTTGCTGGAGATGTTCAAGGTTGAGGACGGCTGCATTTCGGCCGTCGTCGCAACGTTCTACCAGGCACCGTATTACTCTTCTTCCCCGTGGGGAGAGCCGGTCGTCGCCTGGTCGGATGATGAATAATCCATGATTTGAGTAACCAGAGGGAGAATGAATAATGAGTACTGTTTCCAAGAGCTTGTTCAGGAGGTCGGCACTGGCGCTGAGTGCGTCCGTCCTCGCCCTGGCAAGCAATCCTGCCATGGCGCAGGACGAGTCCGGAGCTGAGGAACAGCCCCGCAACGTCATCATCGTGACAGCACAGTTCCGCGAGCAGGAACTGCAGGATACGCCGCTGGCGATCACCGCTGTCACCGCCGAGGAACTGCAGGCCCGTAGCCAGACCGACCTGGCGACCATCGCCGACAGTGCACCGAACGTGCAGATCCGTCCGCAGACGGCTGCCTTCGGTCCCTCGGTTACCGCCTCGATCCGCGGTATCGGCCAGAACGACTTCAACCCCGCTTACGAGCCGGGCGTGGGTATCTACATCGATGATATCTACTATCCGTCGCTGACCGGCGCGATCTTCGATACGCTTGACCTCGATCGCGTGGAAATCCTGCGCGGTCCGCAGGGTACGCTGTCGGGTCGTAACTCGATCGGTGGCGCGGTGAAGATGTATTCGCGCATGCCCAGCGGCGACACCGGCGGCTTCGTCGAAGCTGGCTACGGCAGCCGCGACCGCGTTACGCTGCGCGCAGCGGCGGAGTTCGCGCTTACAGATACGCTGTTCGCCCGTGTCTCGGGCGTCTCGAAAACCCAGGACGGCTACGTCGACCAGCTCGATTTCGGCTGCGTCTACCCGGCTGGTGGCCCCGCCATGTTCACGCAATCGGTCAACGATGGCGGCACTGGTGTGGCGGAACCCGTCAACCCGGCAGGCGGCGAAGCGCGCTTTGTCACCACCGACGACTGTCTGGTCGCGGAGCTGGGCGGCACGAACTATCAGGCTGCGCGCGCAATCCTGCGCTGGGAACCGAGCCCTGATTTCGACTTCACCATTATCGGCGATTTTACCGACCAGGATCAGACCGTCGCCGGGCAGGTGCTGCAGGCCACGCGCCGCAACGCCAATACAAACATCCTGTCGCCGGGCGGCCTTCCCATCGACGACCGCTTCATCTGTGGTCCGTTCTGTAACTTCCAGGTTGATGGCAATGCGGCCGGCAATCCGTTCATTTCGCCGATTCCGCCTGACCCGTTCGGTGCCAATGGCACACCGCTGCTGGAAACGCGCGGTTCGAATCGTACCACCTATCGCGGCTGGGGCGTTTCCGGCCAGGCCAACTGGGATATCACCGAGCGTCTGCAACTGGTCTCGATCACTGGCTACCGTGAATTCGAGTCCTACTTCGCCGCCGACGGTGACATTTCCCCGGCGCGCACAGGTTATGGTGTCAACGACCTTGAAAACTGGAGCTTCAGCCAGGAACTGCGCCTGAATATCGAAGCCACCGACACGGTCTTCGTGACGCTGGGTGGATACTACTTCGAACAGTCCTCGATTT
This sequence comes from Alphaproteobacteria bacterium, assembly GCA_030431875.1. Classification (GTDB taxonomy): domain Bacteria; phylum Pseudomonadota; class Alphaproteobacteria; order Sphingomonadales; family Sphingomonadaceae; genus Alteraurantiacibacter. Next base: position 27,152 of record JAUIIG010000015.1, on the reverse strand, counting down.
ACGATTCGACGCAGGATCTGCGCTATGTTCCGGTCTATCCGCTGCAGTTCCGCCAGCCGGATACGGTGGACGCTGATGCACAGGCAGTCTTCGCCAACCTGTCGTGGGAGATCGTTCCGGACCTGAACCTGAATGCTGGCATTCGCTACACCGAGGAAAGCAAGGACCAGGCCTATTTCCGTTATAACCTGGACGGAACGGTCAACGCCTTCCTCGATCCCGTGGGCGCGATTTGCGGCGAAGGGTTCTCGGGCGTCGATACCAACGATTGCAACGGCAATGGCAACACCACCGAAGAACTGCGCGCACTGACGGGCAACACCGCCAGTTACACCGGTGACCAGGTCGACTACCGTGTGGCTCTGGACTATCGCTTCAGCGACGAGTTCCTCGTCTATGCGTCGATTGCCACGGGCTTCAAGGGCGGCGGTTCCAACCCGCGTCCGTTCAACGCCTTCCAGCTGCTCCCGTTCGGTCCGGAAACGCTGACGGCATACGAAGTAGGCTTCAAGTCGGACCTGTTCGACCGCCGTCTGCGACTGAACCTGTCGTCGTTCCTGAACAAGTACAGCGACATCCAGTCGACCGCGAGCCCGTGCCCGACCGGGGTTCCGGGTACGGAAACGCCCAGCGCCTGCCGCGTGAACTCGGGCAGCGCGGACATCCGCGGTATCGAACTCGAACTGTTTGCCGAACCGGTTGACGACCTGCAAATCGTCGGCTCGCTCAGCTGGCTCGATTTCGAGTACACCTTCGTCAATCCGGCATCGGGCGCGCTGCTGACCGATCCGGGTACCGGCATGCCGGAATGGAAGTGGTCGCTCGGTGCGCAGTACCGGATCGACCTCGGCGATGCCGGGTCGCTCACCCCGCGCGTCGACGTGTACTACCAGGACGAAACCTTCTCCGGTTTCAACAACGGCGCCCTTGGCCGTATCGAAACCTACCTGCCCAGCTTCACCACGGCCAACGCCCGCGTGACCTGGCGCAACGAGGAGGAAGACCTTTCGATCGCACTGGAGGTCACCAACCTGACCGACGAGTATTACTTCTACTCGTCGTTCGACCAGCGCAACAACAACGGCGGCCGCATCGCGACGCCGGCTCGCCCGCGTGAATGGGCGATCACCCTGCGGAAGGATTTCTGATCCTGGTACCGTAGATGGAGTGGGGCGGTCACTGGAAGGGCCGCCCCCTCATTTTCCAATTAAGTTGACATCTCAACAAATACCGGCCTACTTTTGGCGCATAAGAAATGCGGCCAAGGGAGTGGAGCCGGATGGGAAGGGCGTTTTCCGCCTCGACAAGCGCGATTGATCCCGCGGAGCGGATCGCCTTCTGGAACGCCGGTTCCAGCCGGATCGGCGGCGTCCGGGCCGAAGCCATAAGCGATGTATTCGATGCCGAGGTTACTCACCGACGGCTCGACGAGCTTGCCGTTTTTCGCCTGTCTTCCACGCCGCACCGGGTCATGATGAACTCCCTGACATCCCGCGGTGATGCCAAGCTGCGCCTACGCTACCAGCATACCGGCAAGACCCTGTTGTTCCACGGCAACCGGACGTTCCAGCTGCGACCGGGGGACTGGATGGTCATCGATCCGCATCAGCAGCAATCGGCGATCAACCACGGCGACGTGTCGCATCTGTGGCTCGAATTGCCCCGCAGCAGCCTTGATCTGGAACAGGTCGATATGGCGCGCATTCTGGAGACTCCGCTGCCTCTCAGCCGTGCGGCTGGCGGCGACCTGCGCGAATACATGATGCACGCGGTTTCTGCGCCGGGCGAGATGTCAGCCGGAGAGGCCAGCGACCTCGCGCGGCAGATCACCGGGATGTTCCAGCGGGCCTTGCTGGACCTGCCGCACGTGCCGGAGCCGCAGACCTCGCGCGTCGAGATGGCGCGCCGTGCCCGCGACTATATCGACCGCAACCTGCACGACCCGGACTTGTCGCTCGACCGGATAGCTCGTGCGCTGGGCTGTACCCGGCGCTACGTCCACAAGACTTTCGACGGTCCGGAAACGGTGTCGCGCTATATCTGGAACCGGCGGCTGGACCTGTGCCGCAGCCGGCTGGAAAAGCAGCCCGAACAATCGACCACGCTGACCGCGCTCGCCTTCGATTACGGCTTCAACAGTTCCTCGCATTTCAGCCGCTCGTTCCGCGAACGCTTCGGCACCAGCCCGAGCACTTTCCTCGCGCAAATGCAGCAGGTCAAAGGCTGATTCAGCCTGCTTTCGCCGGAACCACCGGCACCAGCAAGCGGCTGTCATATGTCCCGCCCGCATGGAACACGTGCGTTCCGCTATTGCGGGTCTGCTCGTGCAGGGGGAAGGGCAGCATGACGCCTTCCTCGCGCCGGTAGATATCGCTGCCGGCGATCACGAGGCGCAGGGTTTCACCGGCACGGAACAGGGTTGAAGAGGGCCAGAACTCGATCTCGACCGGCACGATCTCGCCCGGCGACAACAGCTCTTCAGCCCTGTGCAGGTGGACGGGGCGCTCGGGCATCGAACGGTCCGGATCGAGCGCGCGGTGGCTGACCCGCTGCCAGCCCAGCGCGACGGGACCGTTCTCGTAGAAGGCGTAAAAGGTGAAGCCGACCTCTTCGCCGTTCGCGTCCAGTTTTTGCAGGGCGACGAACAGGTCCATGTCCTCAGCCCCTTCGGCTTCGACCCACAGCTTGAGCGCGGCGTAGCCGGTCAGTTCGGTATCTTCGGCGAAGGTGAAGTCGAAGCTGGTTGAACCCTCCGCGGCATGCTGCCGCAACTGCGCGGCTTCGGCGGGCATGTCCTCGCCCAGAACTTGCTGTCCGGCGTCGAAGTAAAGCGCCTTGTATGCGGTGCGCGCCAGCGGGAATTCCAGCTCTTCCCGCTCAGTGGCAACGCCGTGCTTCTCGCGCACCTCGATGCGCACCGGCGGCCAGGCGGCAATGCTGGTGGACCGGTCGCGCAGGAAATGGTCGAAGAAGGCCAACTGCCGAGCGCGGCTTTCGGGGCGGTAATAGTGCGCCCACTTCTTCTGCCCGTGCACTTCCAGCCATTTTTCCGTGCTGCTCATGCGTCGCCACGCCTCGATCGTGCCGCGCAAGTGCAGGCCCTGGTCGGACCAGCTGGCGACGACATAGGCGGGCTGGCCGATGGCTTCGAGGTCGAGCGCCTTGGATTCCCAGAAAGCGTCGATCAGCGGGTGCGCCTTGACGTTCTCCCAGGTGTTCTCGGTCTGGCCGAGCGACCACTGGATATTGTCCGACGCGCGCGGCAGGAAGCCCGTCTCCAGGATGCCCCCGTGGTAGGCGAATTCGCGGTACCAGTCGGAAAACCCCTCCCACGGGTTGAGCGCGGCGAGCGGCCCCGGCTTGAGCGGGGCGACAAGATACTGGATAGCGGCAAGGTAGGACACGCCGGTCATGCCCACGCGGCCGTTGCACCACGGCAGGCGGCCCAGCCATTCGACCGCCTCGGCGCAGTCTTCGGCTTCCTGCGCCCCGTTGTGATGGAAATCGCCGCCCGAAAGCCACGCCCCGCGCGGATCGACCACGGCGACGCCGTAGCCATGGTTCCCCCACCACACCGGGTCCGGCCCCTCGAAGGACGTCAGCGGCGACAGCCAGTCGGGCTCTACACCCGAACGCGGCCAGAACACCTGGTTGGTCAGGCCATGTTTGCCGTAGGGGCCCCATGCCAGCAGGATAGGCAAGTCGCCGCCCGCACCTTCAGGGCGATAGAGATCGCAAAAGATATCCGTTCCGTCCGCCAGCGGGATCACGCAATTGCGCTCGATCAGCAGGCCCTGTTCGATCCGCTTGTCATAGTCCGCGGGCGGCAAGGGCGGCTTGTGCGCGGCGCTGAAAGGATCGACGCCGGGCCGGAAGATTCCCTTGAACCGCGGCGCGGTCATCACAGGACGACGAAATAGTGGATGCGGTTGGCGCCGGGCACCTTCTCCGCCACGCCGACGAAGACGTGCTTGCTCATCCATTCGTGCGGGCCGGCAGGGGCATCGAACTTGGGCGTCACGCGCATATAGTAGTCATCGAAGGGGACCGGCTCGTTGTTGCGCATGCGCGCCGCCACGGCATCGTCCTTGGCCCAGCGATAGCCGCGGTTTTCCATGTAGATGATCGCCCCGTCCGATGCTTCCAGCAGGTAGCGTGCATCGAAGTCGATCACCCCGTTATCCCGCTGGAGCGGGAAATCGCCGCCTGACATGGGAACGACGCTGCCGTTGAGGCGCGGCCCTTCGACCGTGCCCGCCCTGGCATAGATTGCCGCCCGTGTTTCCCCTCGCGCCGTCGGTTCTACCCAGTAGGGTGCCGACAGGTCGATCGAGATGGTGAATGCATGCTCCAGTTGCGGAGCGAAACTGTGTCCCTCTTCCATGACCGCATCATGCGGGCGATGTATTGACACGTCAACAAAATTGGCATTGCAATTGCACCGGTGGCTTGGCACCTCATGGCCATGACGATCCCCAAGGTCTGGAACCTGTTCGGAAGCGACCACCTGCCCTACCGGCTGCTGCTGCTCGCCCGCATGATAGACCGTGAATCGCAGAAGCTGCTGGACGAGAAGTTCGGCCTGTCGCTGGCCGAGTGGCGGCTGCTCGCCATTGCCACCAGTATCGGGCCGTGCACCGCCAGCGAGATTGGTATCGCGGGAGAGATCGACCGCGCCGAGATCAGCCGCGCGCTGCGCAAGCTGGAGCCGGCGGGCCTGTTGACCCGCAAGCCCGATCCGCATCACGGCAAGCGGCTGATCATCACCGCTACGCCCGAAGGGTTGAAACTGGCCGAAGGGGTCAAGACCGACCGCCGCCGCTTTTTCGAGCGGATCATGGGCCGCCTCTCGCCGGAAGAACGCCGCCAGCTGGACCAGCAGTTGCTGGCCATGGCGGAAAGCGTTTCGGAAGAGGGCTGACCCGGCTGCGGGCTGGCGCGGTTACTGCGGCTGCGCGCGTGAGGCGCGCGTTTCCTTCGTCGTCATGAATTCCAGCAAGGCCGGCTGCCCTGCCTCGGTTGCGGCAATGCCGCGCCGGATGGCGGCGGCAATGTCGGCAGGATCGGTCACCCGCTCGCCATATCCGCCCAGCGCCTTGGCGAAGTCGGCATAGTTGCCGGAGATGTCCGTAGCGCGGAACCGCTCGGTAGCGACCGGCATGACCGGCAGCTCGATCGCCATGGCCGAATTGTTCAGCAGGATGGACAGGATCGGCAGCCGCTCGCGCACGGCGGTTTCGAAATCCATGCCGGTAAAGCCGATGGCGGCATCGCCCCAGACATTGATGCACAACTTGTCCGGGCAGGCATATTTGGCCCCCATGGCCAGGCCGAGGCCGTAGCCGAGCTGGGTGCTCTTGCCCCAGCCTAGGTAGGTGAGCGGCTGCGTGGTCTTCCAGAACGGTGACAGCTGGTCGCGCGGGCTGCCGGCATCGTGGGTGATGATGGTATTGGCCACGTCCACCACCTGCTGCAGCTCCCACAATACGCGGTAGGGGGAGAGCGGGGCATCCTCGCTGGTGAGCAGCGGCAGCCACTCTTCCATCCATTCCGCCTCGACCGCGGCAATCTCTTCGGCAACCGGCGCGGTGTCGCGCTGGTCGGGATTGATCGCGCGACAGGCCTGCACCAGCGCGGCCAGCGTCAGCTGTGCATCGCCGACAAGGCCGAGCTTCGAGGCAACGCCCTTGTTGAGGTCTGCCGGGTCGAGCGTGGCATGGATCACCGTCTTGCCCGCAGGCATGGACACGCCGAAGGCGGTCTTGGAGAAGCTGCAGCCGACGCCGAGGATCAGGTCGGCCTGTTCGAGGAAGTGCTTCACCTGTCCCGGCACCGCTGCCCCGCCCGAGCCGAGCGCGAGCGGATGGGTCTCGTCGAAGCAGCTCTTGCCTTCCAGACTGGTGCAGACGGGTATGGCCAGCAGCTCGGCCAGCTCCGCCAGTTCCTTGTAGGCGGCGGACCAGTGAATGCCTTGGCCGGCATAGATCACCGGACGTTTGGCTGCGCAGAGCATCTCTGCCGCCGCCTGCACGGCCGCCGGGTCCGGCGCGGTGCGGGTGCTGTAGACCGGCTGGTAGTCCTGCGGATCGAAGTCCGTTTCCGCCCCCAGCACGTCATGCGGCATTTCCACCAGCACCGGCCGCAGGCGACCATTGCGCAGCTGGGTGAAGGCGCGGCGGAAGATGTTGGCGACCTCGCCCGGCAGGGTGATCGGCTCTGCGTGCTTGGTGATGTCACGCATGGACAGCGTGGCGTTGTAATTGTCCGGGACGTAAGAAATCGTCTGGTCGTAACCCATGGGCAGAACCAGCAGCGGCACCGATTCCGAATAGGCCTGGGCAACGCCGCCATAGGCGTTTTCTGTACCCGGCCCGTGCTGCATGGCGAAAACGCCGATCCGCTTTCCGCGCGACAGGCGGGACAGGGCGTCGGCCATGTGCAGCCCGGTGCGCTCCTGCCGGACGATGATCGGCCGGATGCCCAGTTCCGATGCCGTCTCCAGCACGCGGTTGCGCGGATAGCCGAACACGGCCTCGATCTCTTCGGCCTGCAGGATATGCGCGATCGCTTCGGCAACTTTCATCGGTAATTCCTCTCCTGAGCCTTGCGGGCTCTTACCCGCTTAGCGTCGGGTTTCGTTGGGGAAAAGGTATTGACATGTCAACACATGGCTACGATGCAGGCGGGCAATCCAAATAGAGCACATTTGCGGGGATAGAGAATGCGTAGCTGGGCCAAATTGCCGCTGGTCGTGGGTCTTGGAGCGCTTGTAGCGTTATCGGTTCCGATCGCCAGCCAGGCGCACCATTCGTTTGCCGTCTTCTTCGACGACACCCGGCTGGTCCGGATCGAAGGCGTGGTGAAGCGGTTCCGCTTCGCTAACCCGCATGGCAGCATCGTGGTGACCGTTACCGGGTCTTCGGGGCAGGAACATGACTGGCGGATTGAGACCAATTCGCCGTCGATCCTCGCCCGCCGCGGCTGGACGCCGCGCTCGCTGCGTCCCGGTGACCGGGTTACCGTGGAAGGCTGGCTGGCCCGCGATGGCAGCCGTTACCTGCGCCTGCGCCAGGTGACCGATGCCGATGGCAATCCTGTCGGTTCCGGTGCCTTCTCCACCAGCGAAGACTGACGCGAACCTCTCCGTAGCGAAACAAGCCCAGCCAAGAACCGGGAAATGCCCATGAAGAAACTGCTCATCCTTGCCGCCGCCGCGCTCGCCTGTTCTCCGGCGCAGGCGCAGGAAGAACGCTCCCCGCGGGATTTCACCGGTTTCTGGTCGCCGGCCCGAGAGCAGCACCCGATGGACGAGCGGCTGATGGAGCAGTTGCCCCCCGGAACCGTGGTGCTCGACGATGCCAGCTACGTCGAATTTCCTGCTGGCGAATATGGCGGGCTGGAGATCAAGCCGCATGCGCTCGAAGCCGCCGAGAGCTGGGACCCGACCGATGCCTTCCGGCTGGAGAACGTCTGCGCCACCCCGGCGGTGATCTACACCATGCAGGGTCCGTTCCCGATCGAGATCCACCAGACGTCTGACACGGTCATCATCAAGGTCGAATATTTCGACCAGGTCCGCGTGGTCTACATGGACGGGCGCGAGCATCCGCCGGCAGAGGCAGCGCACAGCAACCTTGGCCATTCGATCGGCTGGTGGGAAGGCAACGAGCTGGTGGTCGACACCACACACATCAGCGCCTCCACCATTACCAACAATGGCCTCGACCACTCGGAGAATGTCCACTTCGTCGAGCGCTTCCGGCTGAGCGACGACGGGCAGACTCTGATGTCGACCCAGTGGTTCGAAGACCCGGACAACCTCGATACGCCGGGCGCCCGCTTCATGCAGTGGACCGCCGACGAAGGCTACGTCATGCCTTACGCCTGCGACCCGACCTTCGCCGTCGACTACAGCGAAGTCGACAGCGGCGAAGACCTGTCCGAGGCGGAGTTCGACGTCGTCGAATAGGCGCTTGGCGCCAGCTCAGAAGGCGAGGCGTAAACTGACTTCGGCTTGCCGGGGCGGGGCATAGGTGCGCAGCACGTTGCCGAAGAACAGCGACAGGTCGAAGCTGTAGTCTACCGCGCGGCTGTTGAAGAGATTGGTCACCTGCACCGCGATCTCGCCGTCGCTGGCTCCCACGGGCAAACGCACGGCCGCGCGGGCGTTGGCCATGGCATAGTCGTCCGCCTGCACCAGCGGTCCATTGAGCGTGTTGAAATAGATCGACGAGGAATAGTTGCCGTCTACCCCCAGTACGAGCTGGTGTCGCGGGCCGAGGTTGACCGTGCGGCTGATGGCCAGGTTGGCGCTGGTGGACGGGGCCAGCGTCATGTGCTGGGTGGCGAAAGTGCCGGGACTGACCTCGACATCGTGCACCCGCGCGTGAAGTAGTGAGAGACCCGCCGCGATGTCCCAGCCCGCCGCATCGCGATAGCGCAGCTCCGCCTCGCCGCCATAGATGCGGGCAGGGAAGTTGCCGATCACCGTGGTCAGGCCCTCGATCACGAAGCCCTGGTAGTCCTCGTAGACATAGGCGAATGCGGAAGCGCTGGCCGTCAGGTCGCCGCTCGTCAGGCGGGCACCGGCCTCGAAAGCATGCAGCGTTTCGGGATCGTAGGGCAGGCGGCTGGCCACCTGGATACCGTCTAGCGGGATGGCATAGCCGCCGCCTTTCACCCCGCGATTGTATCCGAGCCAGAACAGGTGTTCGTCGTCCGGCGCATATTCCAGCTGCAGGCGGCCGCTGAACAGGTCGTTGTCCTGTTCCAGCATGGCGGGTGCGGGAAGCGAAGCGACCGAGCCGGGCTCGACCCCGAAGGCCGCACAGGTGCCGGGTGGTACGGCGGGATCGTCGACGCAGCGCACCGAGATGGCGAAGTCCTGCTCCTCGCCCGTCCAGCGCAGACCGCCGATCAGGCGGACCGTGTCGGTCAGGTCCAGCTCCAGCTGCCCGAACACCGCCGTCGCGCGGGTTTCGAGGCTGTAGCTGGTGTCATAGCCAAGCCCGAAGCCATCGAAGACGCCGGGGCCGCTGGCGCCGGTTATGGCGGGGAACTGGAAGATGGCGAAGTAGTCGCCCTCAATACGCAGGTGGTTGGCACCAACCTGCCAGTTGCCACCCGGAAACTGGCCCGAGGCGCGCAGCTCCAGGTTGTGATGTTCGCCGTCCTGGTCCGTCCCGAACAGGCCGATGGCGAAGGGGCCGCCGTCGTCGTCTTCGAGGTAGGTCTTGTCGAGCGCGCCGAAGGCCGCCTGCGCATTGACCTGCCAGCTGCCGAAATCGACCTCGGCATCGAAGGTATGGTTGGAATAGCGCTTGTCGACAAAGCCCAGCAGGTCCGGGTCTTCGCGCCACGGACGCGGGTCTATCGGCGTGCCGTAGAAGTCGGTGCCGTCAGGGTCGATTACGCCGGTCGGCGCGGCCAGCGTGTCATAGCCGTTGCGGACATGGTCGACCTCGCCGATCTCAAGCCGGTAGGCGAAAGACAGGCCATCGTTCGGCTCGAAAGCGAGCTGGAAGCGCAGGTCGCGGTTGGCGAGATTGCGCAGGTTGCCCGCGCTGTCGGCATCAGAGATCACCGGGAAATCGCCGAACACGAGGTCAGCAGGATTGGCGCGCGGACGGTCGGGTACCCGGAAGTAGCCGTCCGATCCCAGCGCACGGACTGACAGCCGCGTGCTCAGCGTGTCGGACAGCGGCACGGACACTGCACCCTCAGCCCGCCAGCTGCCATATGTGCCCATGCCGCCCGCTAGGTAGCCTTCCAGCTCCTGTGAGGGCTTGCGGTTGACCACATTGATGAGTCCGCCGGTAGCGTTGCGGCCGAACAGCGTACCTTGTGGTCCACGCAGAACCTCGATCCGCTCCACGTCGAACAGGGCCGCCGTGGCCGAGCCGGTGAAGGGGCGGTAGGCCTGGTCGACATAGATGGCGACGGGGGCTTCCTGGTGATCGTTGAAGTCGTTCTGCGCCACGCCGCGCAGCGAGAACAGGCCGATCGAACCGCTGCCCGAGAAGGAGCGCGCGACGAGCCCCGGCACCTGCGCGGCGATGTCTTCGCTGTCGCGCCAGCCGAGGCCTTCCACATCGTCAGACTGGAAGGCGGTGATCGAGATGCCGACCTCGCCCAGCTCCTGCTCCCGGCGTTGCGCGGTGACGACGATGGGCGGATTCTCGGCCCGCTCGTCCGCCGATTGCGCTTGCGCTGCCTTGCCCAAGCCGCCGGTCGCGAGGCTGGCAGTGGCAAGCAAGGTCAGGCGAAGCATGGTCATCGGGTTTGGTCCTCGTGTTCTAGCGATGTGATCCAGGGGTCAGCCTGCCCCAAAAGGTCCTCGGCGGTGCTGGCATTGGTGAAGCAGGCGAAGCGGGTAAAGGCCTCGCGGTAGGCGGGCAGATGCGCTCGCGCCTGGACGAGCGAATCTTCCAACGCAGCGGCGGGGCGCGGGTGGGGGCGTTTGGCGTTGCGCTGGCGGCACAGCGCGTCGGGCGCGTCGATGAACATCATGGCCGTGGCGAAACCTGCATCCCGATAACACCGCTCCAGCGCCAGCGTGTATGGGCCATCACTCCCGGTGGTTTGCACGAGGACGGGCGATCCTTCGGCGATGATCCGGTCCTGCCAGCAGTGCAGCAAGCGTAGCGCCGTCGGCCGGTTATCCCAGAAAGGGCGCGTGGGTCGGATGGCCGCGACCTGCGCGGTCAGCGTGTCGGCATCCAGCGAAACCAGCCCAAGCCGGGTAGCAACATGGTCCCCCAGCAGCGACTTGCCGGCACCGATCGGGCCAGCAGTAAACAGGGCGAGCGGCTTGCCGTCCGGTGTCATCCCAGCCTTTCGATGGCGGCGATGGCCTGTTCCATCCGGGCTTCCCACGGCCCGCTGATCTCCTCCCAATTGGCACCTGCTGCTTCCAGTTCTTCGCGGCACAAGGCGTCGAATTTCCGGCGTTCTTCCGGCGCGCCGAACATGCGCAGACCGTCGTCGACGAAGGCGGTATCCGGTGCGAGGTGCAGGTAGAGGTCGGCGAGAGGATAGCTTTCGCCTGCCAGTGGTTCGCCGAACAGCATGCGGTTCCAGGCAGCGGTCATCAGCCAGTCGGTGTCGCAGGGCAGGATCGGCCCGCTCCATTCCTTCGCCGCGCCTATCATGGCCTGTTGGGCGGAAGCGATGAGGGTGAGGTCTGCGGGCACCAGCTCGGTGCCGTGGACCACGCAGTGCGAACGGCCGTATTCGGGCACCCAACAGGTGCCGAGCCTCTCCGCCAGCGCGGCGGCAAGGGTGGATTTGCCGGTGCTTTCGATGCCGTGGAGCACCACGGTCTTGCCTATGTCCCGCCGCACAGGAACGGGCAGGTGCTGCCAGTGCCTGGCCGGGTCCATGAGGATATCCGATCCGGCCAGCCCGCCAAGGCCCGCCATGTCCTCCTGGATGATACGTCCTCCCAGCGGAACGAACTGGCCGCCCACCTGCGCGGCCAGCTCCGCGCCGTAGTCTTCCCCGGCGAAGAGCATGTCGATGGGTTCGGGATGCGCTTCCTTCACGATGCCGCGCCAGATCGGCCAGAAGTCGACGCTTTCGTGCGGGTACTGCGGCACCACCCGGTCGTGCCCGATGACGCGCGAATTGGGGAACAGCTCGCGCATCCATTGCAGGCGTTGTTCGCCGGGGATGGGATCGTCAGGCAGCCAGCAGACGAGGATTGTCAGTTGGTCGCACATGGCTTCCGCCGCGCGGCACAGGGCCACGTGTCCGCCGTGTGGCGGCAGGAACTTGCCAAGCACGAAACCGCGCGAGGTCACGCCCGCAGCTCCTCCCTCTGCCGCGCCTGGCCCGCCTTCCACCAGGCGTAGAGGCCGGCGCTCGCCAGCACGAGGAAGACGGCATAGAGCCCCGCCGTCAGCAGCAGGTCACGGGTGATGAACAGCCAGACGGAAAGGATGTCGACCGCGATCCAGTAGATCCAGTTCTCGATCCGGCGGATCGACAGCAGGATCTGCGCCACAATGCTGGCAGCGGCTACGGTGGCGTCAGGGTAGGGCGCAACCGCATCGGTCCAGCGATCGAGTGCCGTGCCCAGTGCCAGGGCCAGCATGACGGTGATTGCCAGCCAGACAAGCATGGTGGAGGGCGGACTCCAGCGCACGTTCAGCGTGCCCTCGTCGCCGATCGCGCGGGTCCATTTCCACCAGCCGTAGAACTGGATGACGAAGAAAAAGACCTGCAGGCCTGCTTCGCCATAGAGCTTCGAGGTGAAGAAGATCCACGCGTAGATCGACACCATGGCGATGCCGAACGGGAAGTTCCAAACGCTGCGCCGGACGATCAGGAAAACATTGGCAAGGCCAAGCGCAACGGCCAGCACTTCGATTAGTGTCACGCTTCCCCCGCCCTTGCCGCGTAATCGATGGACCCGCGAAGGACGCTAGCCCAAAGTCACGGCTTCGCCAAACGCGTCGGTGCGGTGCTACTTGAGGCGGGCGAAATTCGCCGCGTTGGGCACTGGCTTGGCGGCCACGAGAGCGGCGAGGGCATCCGGCGAGACGAATTGGCCGAGGGCGGTCATCAGCTCCGCAAACAGGTCCGGCTCGATGCGGTAGAACACCAGCTTGGCTTCCTTGCGCGTGTCCACCAGCCCGGCCTTGCGCAGCACGGCAAGCTGCTGTGACAGGGTTGGCTGGCCGATGTCAGCCGCGGTTTCGATCTCGCCAACGTTCATCTCTCCGCCCGCGAGGCATTCGAGAATGCGGTAACGCAGCGGGTGGGCGAGTGCCTTGAGCTGGTCGAGGGGAGGTTCGGCGCTCATTTGCCGCCCTTGCGCTTGGCCTGCCTGTAGAACCAGTCGGTCTGGCCCTTGGCCTTGTAGACCTGGTCCAGGCTGTTAGTCGGATCGCCCAGCAGGGCGTCGCCCTTCTGCCAGTTGGCGGGGGCGAGGCCGCTCTTGCCGCTCACCGCCTGCAAGGCATCGAGCAGGCGCAGCATCTCGGGGATCGAGCGCCCGACGTCGAAGGGATAGCAGGTGATGGCGCGGACCACGCCCTGCGGATCGATGAAGTAGGTCGATCGCACGGTGGCGCTGTCGCTGTCCTCGGCAGAGGTCATACCGTAAGCCTTGCCGATCACCATGGTGGGATCTTCCACGATCGGGAAGCGTACTTCGATATCGAAGCGGTCGCGGATCATGCGGAGCCAGGCGAAATGCGAGAACAGGCTGTCCACCGACAGGCCGAGCAGGGCGCAATCCCGGCGTTCGAAGTCGTCTGCCGCCTGCGCGAGCGCGACGAATTCGCTGGTGCAGACCGGGGTGAAATCGGCCGGATGCGAGAACAGGATGAGCCAGCGCCCGCGATAGTCGGACAGCGAAAGATCGCCCATGGTGCTGCGCGCGGCGAAATCCGGCGCAGCGTCGCCCAGGCGTACGCCGGCGGGCGGGTTTGGCAGTTGGCCTTGCAGGTTCATGGGGGCGTCATAGCCCCTTGACTCCTGCATAGCAAGACATATACATACATTATGTAATTTATTAGGAAAGTCTTATGAGCGATAACGCTAATGCAGTCGCACTTGCGACCACGCAGATCGAGCAGGCTCTCGCCGAAAAAGCCAAGCGCCCGACCATTGCAGGGTTCTTCGACGAAGCGACCTTCACGGTAAGCTATGTGGTCAGCGATCCGGCTACCAGTGAGGCTGCGATCATCGACTCGGTGCTCGACTACGAAGCTGCTTCGGGTCGTACCTCCTATGGTTCAGCAGACGCAATTATCGAATATGTGAAGACGAATGGCCTGACGGTGACCTGGCTGATCGAGACCCATGCCCATGCCGATCACCTGTCCGCCGCGCCCTACCTGCAGGAAAAGCTGGGCGGCAAGCTGGCCATCGGGTCCGAAATCATCCGAGTGCAGGAAGTCTTCGGCAAGCTGTTCAATGCCGGTTCCGATTTCGAGCGCGACGGGTCGCAGTTCGATCACCTGTTCACCGATGGCGAGCGCTTCAGGGTCGGCACGCTGGAAGGCATCGCCCTCCACGTTCCCGGCCACACGCCGGCCGACATGGCATTCGTGATCGGTGACGCGGCCTTCGTCGGTGACACCATCTTCATGCCAGACTTCGGCACCGCCCGCGCGGACTTTCCCGGTGGTGATGCCCGCCAGCTGTTCCAGTCGATCCGCCGCCTGCTGTCGTTGCCTGACGATACCCGGTTGTTCCTGTGCCATGACTACAAGGCGCCGGGCCGCGACGTTTACGCCTGGGAGACCACGGTCGGCCAGCAGCGGCGCGAGAACATCCATGTGAAGGACGGCGTGACCGAGGACGAATTCGTCGAAATGCGCACGACGCGTGACAAGACACTCGACATGCCGAACCTGATCATGCCCAGCGTGCAGGTGAACATCCGTGGTGGCCGCCTGCCGACGCCCGAGGCGAACGGCGTCAGCTACATCAAGATCCCGGTGAACGCGGTATGATGATCCCCGGCTTTCCTGACGCGGCCCCGCTCGAAGGGCTCGGCGGCGGTGTGCTGATCGGTCTTGCCGCGGCACTGATGCTGCTGGGGGCAGGGCGGATCGCCGGTGTTTCCGGCATCTCCGCACGCGCTTTCGGCATCTCCAATTCGGGCATGTCGTGGTCCAGCGCCTGGACCTTCGTCATCGGCCTGCCGGTGGGCGCCTTCATCGTCGCCACCTTGCAGGGCGGCCAGTCGCCGACCTTCGCCCCGCTGCCGGTGATCGTTGTTGCCGGACTGCTGGTGGGCTTCGGGACGCGCCTTGGTAGCGGTTGCACCAGCGGCCACGGCGTCTGCGGCATCAGCCGCCTGTCACAGCGTTCCATCGTTGCCACCGTAACCTTCATGCTCGCCGGTATCGCGACCGTGGCGGTGATGAACATGCTTGCCGGATAAGGAAGAGGAGACTGGAAATGCCAAAAAACATGGGTTCGCTCGACAAGACCCTGCGCGTGATCGTTGCCGTGGTGCTCGCGGTGCTGGTCTTCATGGGCCAGATTTCCGGCACTTGGGCCGTGGTGGCCGGGGTGGTTGCCGCGGTCTTCATTCTCACCAGCCTGGTGGGTTTCTGCCCGGCTTACCTGCCCCTGGGGATGAATACGTGTCCGAAGGACTGATCAAGACCCACCTGCCGCCGCTGGCATCGGGCCTGTTGTTTGGCGCGGGACTGGCGCTGGGCGGCATGACCGATCCGCAGCGGGTGCGCGGTTTCCTCGATTTCTTCGGGGACTGGGACCCGACCCTGGCCTTCGTCATGGGCGGCGCGGTGGTGGTCATGGCGATTGCCTGGCGCTTCGTCCCGCGCATGGACCATCCGCTGTTCAGCGAGAAGTTCGCCTTGCCCGATCGCAACGACCTGACCCCGCAGTTGCTTGGCGGTGCCGTGCTGTTCGGGATCGGCTGGGGCATTGCTGGCCTCTGTCCGGGACCGGGCTTTGCCGTGCTGGGCATCGCTCCCAAGGAAGCGCTGGTCTTCTGTGCCAGCCTGCTGGGCGGCATGCTGCTGCACCGGCTGGTGTTCGAGCGCGGTTAGGAAAGGAAAGGCCATGCAAGTCAACAAGGTAAGCGACAACTACAGTGTCGCTGGGCAGATCCTGCCTGCCGATATTGCAGCCCTCAAAGAGGCGGGTTTCGGCACCGTGATCTGCAACCGCCCTGACGGCGAAGCGGAAGGCCAGACGCCCGTGGCCGACATCGCCGCGGCCGCAGAGGCCGCCGGTCTAGTCTTCGTCCATAACCCGATCGAATCCGGCGCGCCGACGCCCGAAGCCGTGGCGCGGCAGCGCGAAATCTGCGCCGCCGCCGAGGCACCGGTTTTCGCTTACTGCGCTTCCGGTACGCGCTCCACAATCCTTTGGACACTCGCCAATCCGGAAGGGTTCGGTGCCGACGAGCGGCTCAGCCGGGCCGAGGCAGCGGGCTACGACCTGGAGGCGCTGCGCTCGCAGTTATGATCTCGACACAACGATAAGAAGACTTGGGAAGAACACACATGGTCCAGAACCTCTCGCACGAAGTCGTCATTGTTGGCGGCGGTTCGGCAGGCATTGCCACGGCATCGTCGATGCTGAAGCGGCAGCCAAGGCTCGACATCGCGATCATCGAACCGAAGACCGAACACTTCTACCAGCCCGGCTGGACCATGGTGGGCGGCGGCGTCTTCGATGCCCCGGTAACGCGTCACCGCATGGCCGATGTCATGCCCAAGGGGGTCAAATGGGTCCTGCAAAGCGCCGCGACTTTCCAGCCGGAGAACAACCAGGTCACGCTTGAGGACGGGTCCACCATCACCTACAAGCTGCTGGTGGTCGCGCCCGGCATCAAGCTGTGCTGGAGCAAGATCCCCGGCCTGACCGAGACGCTGGGCAAGAACGGCGTTACGTCTAACTATCGCTATGACCTGGCGCCCTACACCTGGGAGCTGGTGAACCAGACCCGCTCGGGCCGCGCGATCTTCACCCAGCCGCCCATGCCGATCAAGTGCGCGGGCGCGCCGCAGAAGGCCATGTACCTGTCGTGCGATGCCTGGCGCGATGCCGGTGTGCTTGGCGATATCGAGGTCGAATTCCACAATGCCGGCGGCGTGCTGTTCGGCGTGGAAGCCTATGTCCCCGCGCTGATGGAATATGTCGAACGCTACGGCATCGGGCTGAACCTCGGCTCCACGCTCGTGGCCGTCGATGGTCCCGCGCAGCAGGCCGTGTTCAAGACCGAAGACGGCGAGGTCACCCGCGAGTTCGACATGATGCACGTGGTGCCGCCGCAGGCCGCGCCCGACTTCATCGCGAACAGCCCGCTGGCATCCGAAGCTGGCTGGGTCGCTGTCGACCAGTTCACCCTGCAGCACACCCGCTATCCCAACGTGATCGGGCTGGGCGATGCCGGATCCATGCCCAATGCCAAGACCGCCGCTGCCGCGCGCAAGCAGGCGCCGGTCGCCGCCGTCAACGGCATCGACATCCTGCAGGGCCGCGAACCTTCGGTCGCCTACGACGGTTATGGTTCCTGCCCGCTGACGGTGGAGCGCGGCAAGATCGTGCTGGCCGAGTTCGGCTATGGCGGCAAGCTGCTGCCCAGTTTCCCCAAGTGGATTGTCGATGGCACCAAGGCGCGCCGCTTCTCATGGCTGCTCAAGTCCGAAGCCCTGCCTTGGATCTACTGGCACGGCATGCTCAAGGGGCATGAATGGCTGGCCAAGCCGGAGAAGAAGAGCGCCTGATGGGCAAGGCGGCGTCCCCTACCTTGTCGCGGCTGGCGCGCTACCTGCCGATCCTCGATTGGGGGCGCAGCTACAACGGGGCCACTTTCTCCAGCGACCTGGTGGCCGCCGCCATCGTTACGGTCATGCTCATCCCGCAGAGCCTTGCCTATGCGCTGCTCGCGGGACTGCCGCCGGTAGTGGGGCTCTATGCCTCTTTGCTGCCGCTGGTGGCCTACACCCTGTTCGGCACCAGCCGCGCACTGTCGGTCGGTCCCGTGGCGGTGGTCTCGTTGATGACGGCAGCCGCCGCCAGCAAGGTGGCCGTGGGCGGTTCGCCCGAATACCTCGGAGCGACCATCGTGCTCGCCATGCTGTCCGGCCTGATGCTGCTGGCCATGGGACTGTTCCGGCTGGGCTTCCTCGCCAACCTCCTGTCGCACCCGGTGGTGAGCGGCTTCATCACTGCCAGCGGCGTGATTATCGCCGCCAGCCAGCTCAAGCACCTGCTCGGTATCCAGGCCCACGGCGAGACGCTGTGGGAGATCGTCCTGACGCTGGCGGAGAACCTGCGCGACACCAATCCGTACACTCTGGGAGTGGGCCTGTTCGCGCTCGTCTTCCTCGTCTGGGTGCGCAAGGGCTTCAAGCCGCTGCTGCTGCGCATGGGGCTGAAACCGACGGCTGCCGATTTTGTCGCCAAGGCCGGACCGGTGCTGGCCATCGTCTTCACCACGCTGGCCGTGGCCGTGTTCGGCCTGATGGGCGAGGGGGTGAAGACGGTAGGCGAAATCCCCATCGGATTGCCCGGCGTCGCCCTGCCTGCCTTCGATCCTGCGCTTTGGGGACAGCTGGCCGTCGGCGCGCTGTTCATTTCGGTGATCGGTTTCGTGGAATCGGTTTCGGTCGGGCAGACCCTGGCCGCCAAGCGCCGCCAGCGGATCGACCCGGACCAGGAACTGGTGGCGCTCGGCGCATCCAATATCGCCTCCTCGCTGTCAGGCGCTTTCCCGGTGACGGGCGGCTTCTCCCGCTCGGTGGTGAACTATGACGCCGGGGCGCAGACGCCTGCCGCCGGTGCCTTCACCGCAGTCGGTATCGCGCTCGCATCGATCTTCCTCACGCCCTTCCTGTTCTACCTGCCGCTGGCCACGCTTTCGGCAACGATCATCGTCGCCGTGCTCTCGCTGGTGGACCTGCAGAAGCCGGTCGAGCTGTGGCACTATTCCAAGCGCGATTTCATCGCCATCATGCTGACCATCATCGTGACCTTGGTGCAGGGCGTGGAGACCGGCGTTGTCGTGGGCGTCGCCGCCAGCCTTGCGCTGTTCGTCTGGCACGCCTCCCGCCCCCACGCTGCCGTGGTCGGACTGGTGCCGGGCACCCAGCATTTCCGCAACGTGCGTCGCCACAAGGTGCTCGTTGATCCCGGCCTGCTGACCATCCGCGTCGATGAATCGCTGACCTACCTCAATTCGCGCTGGCTGGAAGGTTTCGTGCTGCAGGAGATTGCCCGCTGTCCCGACGTTCGCGACCTCGTGCTGCTGTGCTCGGCGGTCAACACCATCGACGCGTCGGGGCTGGAAGTGATCGAGGCGCTCAACCGTCGCCTCGCCGATGCCGGGGTGCGCCTGCACCTGTCCGAGGTAAAGGGCCCGGTGATGGACCGGCTGGCGAAATCGCACCTGTTGGGCGAACTGAGCGGTGAGGTCTTCCTCTCGCAGCACGAAGCTTTTGCCAAGCTGGCACCTCACGCCGAACAGGGCGGGTTGCTTTCGTCGCCGGATATCGTGACCGGAGGATCACCTTCGTCCGCAAGCGAGCGAGAAGGCGACTAGGCCGACATTACTTTTCCGGCCGCTACTTTTCTTCGAACAGCTCGCACAGCGTCTGGATCAGGGCGACAACGTCGTCACTGTCGAGCGAATACCAGATGTACTGGGCTTCGCGGCGGGTCTTCACCAGTCCCTCGCGGCGCAGGATGCCAAGGTGCTGTGAAAGTGCCGATTGCGACAGCGGCAGCCGCTTGCCAAGATCGGTAACAGACAATTCCTCCTGCGCCAGCTGGCACAGGATCATCAACCGGGATTCGTTCGCCATCGATTTCAGCAGCCGCGTGGCACCGTTCACGTGCTTGTGCATTTTTTCGAGCGGAATTTCCAAAACGTCTCTCCTGCACGCGCACGGTGGATCAACCGGCAGGGCATTAGGCACAGGCAACAGGATCGTGCAAGCTTGTCGGTGAAGGGAAGGCGATGTTTCCTAGCGGAAAAATTCCAGCGGTCGCACGGTGATAGCGAAGTGAAAGCCGCGATCCTGCATGTCGCGCAGGCCCGGGACCACCGCATCTTCCAGCGCATGGGCATAGGCGATCGAAGCCTGCACCGCCGGCGAGGGACGCCATTGCAGGCCGGCGCCGATGCTCCACAACTCGTCCGACACGGGGTCGGCAATCTCGCGGTTTTCGAGCTTGGCAGCATCGATGAAGCCGGAAATGGTGAATGCGCCCCAGTCGAAATCGCGCGTGCTCCCGGCGCGGCCTGACAGCGAGAACGGTTGGGCCAGTTCGACCGAGCCGATCACGCCGCTGTCCGATAGCACCAGCGTCTCGCGATAGCCGCGCACCGTCTGGCTGCCGCCCGCGGCAAAACGCTCGCCCGAATAGAGGATGCCGTCGGCATATTGTCCGGACAGCCGCAGGCGCAGTTCGGTGCCGCTGTCGGTCAGCAGACGGGCATAGCTGACCTGTCCGCGGATGGAGCGGAAATCGCGGTCAGGCGTGACGAGGCCGGGAATGTCGCCGCGCGATCCATCCAGCCCCTGCGTCGCCGTCAGCGAAACGACGAAGACGGTCTCGATCCCGCGCTCCACGAAGTCGGCGGTGAGGCGGGCGGCGGTATATTCGGCGCGGCCATTGACGGCACCGGGGCTGAAGGAGAAGGGGCGGCCCAGCAGGCGGGTCTTGGAAACGCGGTGTGCTACACTGGCACCCAGCGTCAGCGAGCGAGCCGATTGCCAGCCCACGCCGCTGCGGCTTGGCGTCAGCGGGCGGGCGAACAGCCGGTGGGTGAAGCCGCCTTCGACGTTCCAGTCCGATGCCGAAATATCCAGCGGACGCAATTCGGGGTCGATCACGGCCGCTTCATTGAACCCGCCGCGTGCGAACAGCGTCGTATTTGCGCTGACTGGCAGCGAGTAACCGAAATTGGCGTCGGGCTCGCCCGAGGTCAGGCCGCCCTCGAAGCTGAACTGGTCTCCGCCGATCAGCATGCTGCGGATCGAACCGCCCAGTGCGAACCGTTCCGCCCCGATCGAGGGCGAGCGGTTGTTGGCGTAGCCCATGTAAAGGTCGAACTGCTCGGCCGGGCGCACCACCATGGCCAGACGCGCTTCGCCTGCCACGTCGCCCGGTTGCAGGTCTGCCGAGACCGAGCCGATGGCCGGGTTCTCCGCCAGCAGGCGGAAATCGCGCTCGATGGCGATCACGTCGAGCGGCACCTTGCGGGCAGAGGGCATGCGCGCGGTGACGAAGGCTTCGGACAGGCCGCGATTGCCTTCATCGCCCCAGGCCAGCACGATGCCGTCGTTCTCGCCCACGAGACGACCTTGTACCAGCCGCGTCTGCAAGGTGCCGGGCGTCGTCGGGGGTGGGCCTTCGACCAGCAAGCCGGAATTGATGTAGCCGTTGGCGACAAAGGCGCGGTTGATCAGCTGGACCATGGCCGCGAGCTGGTCCAGCCCGACCTCGCTGCCGATCATGCCGTTGGCGCGGAACTGCTCTTCGACCCATGACGCGTCGAGCGCGGTGCCGGGTGCGGCGCGAACCGTCAGTCCGGAGGCGGCAAGCCCATTGAAATCGGAGCGGGCCACGCCTGCGGTTTCGCCATCTACCGCGACGGCAATATCGGCGATGCTCGCCGTGCCGGACAGGCGCGGGATCGGCGGCGCCTCCTGCGGGGTGAGGTCAGGGAATTCGGCCGGTTCCTGGAACTCCGGCGTCGTCGTCTGCGCCTGCGGGCCGGTGCGTTCGGCAGCGGGGCCGGTCTGGCCGAGAGTCTGTGCCTGCGCGGCAGCGGTCCAGCCGCAAGCCAGTGCGATTGTCGCCGTGGTAATCAGCCGCATGGAGCGAGCGCCCCCTGTTCGACGTGGGCAATTAGGTCGGGCGAGCTGCTGTCCATTTCGTCTTCTGCGTCCTCGCGGGCGTCCGGCGGTGCGTATGGCCCGGTCACCCGGCTGGAGAACTGGCTCACCTCGCCGCCTTGCCGCACGCCGGTGCACTGGCCGCTGAGGATGCCCGAAGCATCGAGGAAGGGAATGTCCGCCACTTCGGTGCCGGTGATCTGTTCACCCACATTGCTTTCGATCAGCAGCGAGCCATCCACCGAAACGAGGTTGAGGCGGTCGCTGGAGCGGATGAAGAAGGCCGACTGGATCTGCACATTGGCGCCGCCCTGCTGGCCCAGCGCCAGGATGGTGCCGCCTTCGGACAGGATCAGGAACGGGTCGGAGATGATGATCTGTCCGCCCGTGTTCGCACCCGAACTGGTGGTGATCACGCCCGGCTCTCGGCCCGCCAGGTACAGGAAGCCGTCTTGTGGCAGGAACAGCCCGATGTCCCCGGCCGGGCCGTTTTCCGAATTGGTGGAGATCTCGCTGCCGTTGAGGATACGGATTTCGCGGGCGGCGATCTCGATTGTCCCGGCCGAGAAATCACGCGCAGCGGTGCTGGAAATCTGGCTGAAATTGTCGAGCACCAGGTTATCCGCCGCAATCGTGATGTCACCGGCATTGCCCGCGCCAAAGGCCGTGGTGGAAATCTGTGCGCCGTTGAACAGCAGCAGGTCGGTGTCAACCAACACCTCCACGATGCCGGCCGTACTGCCTTCGCTGGTGGAGTCGATGGAGGCCGGTCCGTCCAGCAGGGCGCTGCCCGCGCGCAGGAACACGTCCCCGGCGTCGCCGGACGGAGGCGGCGGGGTCATGGCGAGGGGATCGATCGAGGCAGACAGGTTGCCCACGGGCGGCGGGTTCTGCGCGGCGGAGGTGATCCGCCCGCCGGTCATCACCAGCTCGTCCACTTCCACGGCAACCAGTCCGGCGTCTCCGGAACCGGTGGTGATCGAATTGATCTCGCCCCCGGTCATCGTGAGCAGGTCCGCCATGACGAACACCGAACCGGCATCACCCGAACCATCGGTGGCGGCGGAAATCTGCGCTTCGTCGGCCATGGACAGATCGCCAAGGACCTCGACCTGCACGTCACCCGCATTGCCGGTGATGCCGCGCGAATCGATCAGGGCATTGCCACTCAGGCGCACCTCGTTACCCCGAACCAGCACGCCCCCGGCATCGCCCGCATCGGGTGCATCGCTATCGGACGAGGAGTCGATCCGGCCTCCCGACATGTCGATCACCCGCGCGATCACGTCGACCAGGCCGGCATTGCCGCTGCCGTTGGTGAAGGAATTGATCTGGCCGCCGGTCATGACCAGCTCGTCAGCCGACACCTGCACCAGCCCGGCTTGCCCCGAACCGGTGGTGGCCGCCGA
The DNA here is from genome assembly GCA_030431875.1 of Alphaproteobacteria bacterium. GTDB lineage: Bacteria > Pseudomonadota > Alphaproteobacteria > Sphingomonadales > Sphingomonadaceae > Alteraurantiacibacter. The sequence continues at coordinate 4,402 of JAUIIG010000015.1, read as the reverse complement.
CACCTGCGCCCCGTCGGCGATGTCGAGGCGTCCGAACACCTGCAGCGTCACGTCACCCGCGTTGCCGGTCGAGGCGCGGGAGTCGATCTGGGCATTGCCGCTGAGCGACGCACTGCGGGCGTCAATGAACACCGATCCCGCGTTGCCAGCGTCGGCCAGCGGCGAATCCGATGCGGAATCGATCCGCCCGCCCGACATGATGAGTTCACCGACGAAGACGCCGACCAGTCCGGCGTTGCCGCTGCCCGAAGTGAACGAATTGATCGCACCACCGACAATGTCGAGCACGCCCGCGTGGACTTCCACCAGCCCGGCATTGCCGCTGCCGATGGAAGAGGCGGAAATGTCGCTGCTGATTTCGAGGCGCAGGGTGTTCGCGACGGTTACAACAACGTCACCGGCATCGCCGCTGGCCCCGGCTTCGGACCGTGAAGAGATGGAGCTTCCGGGCAGCAGTACCAGTTCGTCGGCGTCGATATCGACGTCTCCGGCATCTCCGGAGGCGATGGTCGAAGAGCTGATCAGGCCGCCGTCGATGATCAGGCTTCCGGCAGCAACATTGACCTCTCCGGCGTGGCCCGTGCCCAGGGTCGATGCAGCCACGGTGCTACCGTTGGCAACAACCAGCTGTTCCGTCACCTTGATGAATACGTCGCCCGCCTCGCCCGTATCCGGTCCGTCAGCCAGCGAGTTGATCGTCGCACCGTTGTTCAACAGCGCGTTGCCGGCGTCGATGATGACGGTCCCCGCATCGCCCGTTCCGCGTGTGAAAGAGGCGATTTCCCCGTGGTCCAGTACCAATTCGCCGGCCGTTACCAGCACTGCACCGGCGGCTCCCGGTCCGGCCGTGGAAGCGGAAACGACTGCATCTTCGGCAACCAGCAGGAATGGCGTGGTAATCTGGACAAACCCGGCGTCGCCGGTCGATCCCTGCAAGGCACCCGAGTTGACCTTGGCATCGCCGGTGATCGCAACCTGGTTGCCACTGATCAGCACGTCGCCTGCGGCGCCGGCAGCTTCGGTGGAGGAGGCGATCGCGCCGCCATCCATAAACAGTTCGCCGACCTGGACCGACACCAGCCCGGCATTTCCCGCGCCCCGCGTGCCCGCAATGATCCCGGCATCGTCATGAACATCAAGGAAGCCACTGGCGTTGATCAGCACTTTGCCAGCCAGCCCGGTCGATCCGGTGAGGGCGTTGGAACTTATCCGGGCATCGCCGCTGAGGATGGCATTGGTCACGTTGACGGCCACGTTGCCTGCATTTGCGGCAGTGGTCGTGGAACTCTGGATGCTGCCCCCGGTCATCACCAGGTCGCTTGCCACCACATCGACGAAACCGGCGGCACCTGCCGCTTGCGTGGAGGCAGAAATGCGGGCGTCATCGGCCATCGCCAACTGCTCTTCGACGGTGATCCGCACGTTGCCGGCATCGCCTGCCGAGCCTGCGATGGCTTCGGAATTGATCACCGCCGTGCCCGAGAGGTCGGCGGTATCGGCCATGACGAAGACGTTGCCGCCCTGTCCCGAGCTGCCAAACAGCACCGAGGAGGAGATGAAGCCTCCCGTCATGGTCAGCTGGCCGGTCTCGACATTGACTTCGCCAGCATCTCCGGAGCCTTGCGAAGTCGAGTTGATGGCGCCCCCGGTAATGGTGACGGTGTCCGCGAAGACCTCGACCAGTCCGGCATTGCCGTCGCCTTGCGTCGTTGAGGAAACGAAGCCCTGGCTCATGCTGAAATCTACGGCATTGATCGTCACCGTGCCCGCGTCGCCGGTGCCGGTGGTGATCGAATTGATCACGCCATCGTCGACTGTCAGCAGCCGCGCGCTGACCGCGACCGACCCGGCATCGCCGCTGCCTTCGGAATTCGAGGAAATGCGGCTGAAGTCAGAGGGCACCGCACCAACGGCGAGCGAGACTGTGTCAGCGTCAACAATGACTGATCCGGCATTGCCGGAGCCAAAGGTAATTGCATCAATCGAGGCCTGGTCGGTCAGAGTTAGCGCGCCTGCGACGTTGACCCTCACAGACCCTGCATCGCCTTCGCCGAACGTGGAGGCATTGATCCGGCTGAAGCGGTCCATCGCCAGCTCGTCGACAACCACGGCGACGTTGCCCGCCGCGCCTTCGCCTTCAGCGCGCGCCGAAATCGCTGCAGCATCTGTCATGTCCAGCAGCGCCGTCGCGATTTGGATGCTGCCTGAATTTCCGTTCGTGCGCGGCAGTTCGGGAAAGGTATCTGCGGTCTTGGATTCGATCACTGCCTGGTCGATCATGGTGATCGATTGTCCGGCCGTGACCGTAATGGCTCCGGCATCGCCGGCGGTAAACGTGCTGGCACCGATCAGGCCAATCCCGCTCATCAAGATCGTCTCGTCGATGTCGACCGTCACGGAGCCGGCGTTACCAGTGCCATATATCTGATTGATCTGGGCGGCCTCAGATACGATGTCGGCGTTGTCGCCAATATCGAGATTGCGCGCGGTCAGCGTCAGGCTGCCGGCATTCCCGTTACCGAAAGTGGAAGACGAAAGGCGAGCGATATCTCGCATGACGACGTCTCGGGCCGAGACTGACACGCTGCCGCCGTTTCCTACTCCTTCAGTGTTCGAGGAAATCTCTGCGAACTGCGTCATCGTCAGGTCGCCATCGACGACAACATTGACCGCGCCGGCATTGCCCGATCCGCTCACCCGCGCAGTGGAATCGATTCTCGCTGCGCCAGTCATGAAGAGATTGTCGGTCTGGACGTTGATCGTGCCGCCATTGCCTGATCCCCCGGTGGTCGAGGCAATGCGGCTGTCGCCGTACATTGCGATGGCGGGGGCGCTGACGTTGACGGAGCCCGCATTTCCTGTCCCAGAGGTGTTGGCGGTAATCTGTGCGGAGCCGTCCACAAGCAACATGTTTTCGGCAGAAACGTTCACCGTACCCGCGTCGCCATCACTGACAGTCGCCGCGCTGATGCGCGATAAGCCAGACATCGAAAGATTGTCCGCCACGACGATCACATCGCCAGCATTGCCGGAATTTAGTGTATTTGAGTCGATCGAACCGCCGTCCATCTCGAACGTACCGACGTTGATCGATACCGTTCCGGCATCGCCCGGGTTCGCGGATTGGCCAGCACGTGCAGCCGATACGATTCCGCCGCCTTCCATTGTCATCACGTCTGCAGTTATCTGGATTGCACCGGCATTGCCGGTGGCCTCATGCAGGGTGGATGTGGAAATCTGCCCGTCAGTACCCATCGCCAGGTTGTTGGCGGTGATCGTGATCGTGCCAGCATCACCCGATCCGAATGTGGCCGCTGCAATTGATGGAGTGGTGTTGTCAGATGTGCGCGGGCCAAAAACAAGATTGTCGACATCAATGATGATCGAACCGCTGTTTCCTGTCCCGAAGTCTGTGCCGGCAAAGATCGACCCAGCGTTTATCATATCCAAATCTTGCGCGCGGATCGAAATGACACCGCCGTCACCAGATCCGAACGTGGTGTTCGAGATCAGGCTGGAATCTACGATCAGGCGCTCGGTCACGTCGATTGTGATGTTACCGGAACTGCTCCCCCCAGTTGACGCGATACTCCCGATTTCAGACCTGTTGTCGAGGTTCTCTGGCGTGCTGTTTGTAAAGGTCGCATTGTCTGCGATTATTGAAATGTCCCCAGCGAGGCCGAGCCCCGATGTCCGGGTTTCGATCTCGCTGCTTGTGATCAACAAATCGCCGACATCGATGGTAATGCTGCCCGCATCTTGCGTCGTCGTGCTGTTCGATGATGTGGCCAGGAGGCTGAAATTATCGATCTCCAGGCTGTCCGCAGTGATTTGAATGCCATCAGTGGCAATCTGCAGGTCACGGATTGCTATCTGCGATCCATTGTCGATCAAAATACGGCCGCCGTTCAAGCGGATGCCTTCGGCACCGATGATATTGAGACTGGCGTTGTCGAGCAGGATATTCTCTGCCGTCAGGAGAACATCGCTTCCTCCGAAGCCAGCGCCGGGAAGAAAGCTGATCTGTCCGTTGCCGCTGACTGGAGCCGGGTTTGAAAGCGAGATCGTCTCGGCTCCGTCACCAACCGCGACGGCTTCGAACCTCGTGCCAAAGGTAATCAAGGTCCCGTCGACCGTAACGTCAGCGCCAACCAGGGTCATGTCACTGGACGAATTGACCAAACCGGAAAGACTTATGGCTGCACTGCCGCCGAGGAAACCAAAGGCCTGCGGCGGTGCGCTGGAGAAGGTGGAGCCGTCCGGCGTAACGGTGGAGAACCGCTGTCCGCCACCGAAACCGATTTCCTGCGCGGTTATGGCTACCAGGGCGGGGTCTCGCGCATGGGCTGGAGAGCGCCGGCGGGTCTCGCACGAAGCTGCGGCCGCTCTAGCCGTCGTCGGG
>JAUIIG010000014.1 GCA_030431875.1 Alphaproteobacteria bacterium | reverse complement strand
CGTTTCGAGGATTTTGACCTTGCCAGCGACACGGCCCTGGCCGGCGTCGATGCCCGCATGGGCATTGGCGAGCGCGTCGAAATCGGTGTCAGCGCCACCGTTCGCGCCGAGCTCGACGATGGTGCCACCAGCTATGCCATCGGCCCCAATGTCGGCTTCGTCCCGACCCAAGGCGTGCTGCTGAGTGTGGGTTACAACATTGCCGGTTTCGACGATCCGGACTTCTCGTCTGTGCGCAACACCGATGAAGGCCTTTACGCAGCCGTGCGGATCAAGTTCGACGCGGACACGTTCAGCTTCCTAGGATTGGGACGATGATTGCGAGCCGTCCGATAGCACCCTTGGCGATCGCCGCTATCACCAGTGCCACAGCGCGCTGGCTGGGGGCGCTGTTCCTGTGCCTGTTTGTTGCCATGCTGGCGGCAGTGCCCGCGCGCGCGCAGGCGACATTCCACTACGTAAACACCACGGATAGCGCGTTCAACGGGATCAACGAGTTCGCGACTCCTTGCAGCAACCCGTTTACCCGGACCTTCACCGTGTCGGACAGCTTCGTGGTCAGCAACGTGACCATCGGCGTGCTTATGGCACACACCTACCGCGGCGACCTGCAAATGTGGCTGCGAGCGCCGAACAACACGCGCATCCAGCTTACCACGGGCTTTGGTGCCACCGCGAACAGCTACAACGTCCTTTTCGATGACGGCGCCCCCAGCGGGATCGCCAACTATACGGCGAACTCCTTCGTGACCTCGACCACGTCGGCGCCACCTTATGCCAACACCTATCGCCCGACCACCGCGCTTTCGGGTTTCGGCGGTACCGGGTCGGCGGGCACCTGGACACTGGAGATTTGCGACCGGTTCAACGGGGACAGCGGCACCTTCTACCAAGCGGACCTGTTCCTCACTTCGGCGCTGTCGAACTATGCTGACCTCTCGCTCAACAAGCAGGTCAGCACCACCAGCCCCACAAATGGCGCGACCATCACCTACACGGTAACCGTAACCAACAGCGCAAGCTCGCCCAACACCGCGAGCGGTATCGAAGTGACGGATGCCCTGCCGCTGGGCGTCAACTATGCCAGCCACTCGGGTCCCGGCAGCTACAACAGCAGCACTGGTCTTTGGCAGGTCGGTTCGCTCGCGCCCGGCGCCAGCGCGACCTTGACGATCCAGGCAACGGTGAACGCAACAGCAGGAGCGGTGATCACCAACGCGGCAGAGATCACGGCATCGTCGGAAAGCGATATCGACTCCACTCCCGCAAACGGTGCGAATGGAGAAGATGACTACAGAACGGCGACCTTCACCGTCGGCGGAACGCGTGCGGCAGGCACAGCGCCGATGCTTTCCTGCTCGCGTGGCTCGACCATTTTCGACTGGGATACGCGCAGCTGGCCTGCCGGGTCGCTCAATCGATCCTTCAACCAGGCGAATATCGGCACGGTCAGTTTCGCGATCTCGTCCAACGGCACCTGGGTGAACGACGCCGCATTCGGCGGGCAGACACCTGCGCTGGCATCGGCCAATACCGGCGGGCTGCCGACAGCGCAGCTATCCCTGCACCAATATCTTGATTTTGCGAACATAAACCAAACCGCCACGACCGTGATAACGTTGGACACTGCGGTACCGGGGCTGCAGTTCACGGTGTTCGACATCGACTATGCCGCGAACGACTTTGCCGACAAGATGACCGTCACCGGGACCTATCAAGGATCCACGGTTTATCCGATCCTGACCAATGGCGTGGTCAACTACGTGATTGGCAACACGGCGATCGGTGATGCCGGCTCCAACGGAAATCAGGACGATGGCAACGTCGTGGTCACGTTCACCCAGCCAGTGGATTCCATCACGATTGTTTATGGCAACCACACCACTGCACCAGCGGTGCCTGACGGCCAGGCAATTGCTATACACGATATCACATTCTGCAATCCCTTTGCGGACCTGTCTGTGACCAAGGTGAGCTCGGTCGCGTCGGACCCGGTCAACGGCAGCACAGACCCGCGCGCCATTCCCGGTGCCCTTGTCGAATACCTGATCACGATCGCCAATTTCGGTGTCTCGGCAGCGGATAGCGGCAGCCTGGTCATCACCGACGATGGCCCTGCTAATGCGAAGATGTGCTTCAACACGCTGAACTCGGGGCAGCCTCTCGTGTTCACGGACGGATCGCCCGCTTCGGGCATCAGCCTTGGCTATGTGTCCATCACCGATGTGGGAGACAGCCTGGAGTTTTCGAACGACAACGGGGTGACCTGGACCTATACGCCTGTGCTCGACGCTGACAGTTGCGATCCCAACGTAACCAACTTTCGCCTGACGCCTGACGGACGCTTGCTGGCCGGCACAAGCTTCACCTTGCGCACCAGCTATCGGGTGCAATGAAACCCAGCGAACTGTCTGGCAGTGACAATGGAGCGGTGGTGGACAGGGCTGGATTCGAACCAGCGTACGCTTGCGCGGGCAGATTTACAGTCTGCTGCCTTTAACCACTCGGCCACCTGTCCACACCGTTGCCGGGGCAGGCTTTCGCCTGCTGTTGGTTGGCATCCGCAAGGGGTGCCTTCCAGCCGAGAGGCGCCCCAATGGCGAAGCACTGCTTGCCTGTCAATGGGCCTGCTGGCAGGAGGCGGCAAAGTTTCACTCGAGCGAGGCAAAATGGCCAAGGGCAAGGACAAGCGACTGCGCGGACGCGCCGGACGAATGCAGGGCGGACGCGGCTCCGGACGGGCGACCAAGGGCAATGTACGCCTGTGGGGTCGCCACGCTGTGGAAGCAGCGCTGATGAACCCGCGCCGCCAGCACCGCAAGCTGTGGGCAACGCGCGAGGGCATCGAATCGCTGGACGGCGAGCTGCCGCCGGATTTCCCGGTTGAATATGCCGACGTCACCGATCTTGCCCGGCTGGTTGCCAAGGACGCTCCGCACCAGGGCCTGGTGCTGGAATGCGAACCGCTTGACGACCTGCACCTTTCGGAAGTGCTGGACAGTGATCCGTCGCGCCCCATCGTCGTGCTCGACCAGGTCACCGATCCGCACAATGTCGGTGCGCTGCTGCGCTCTGCAGCTGCCTTCAACGCGGCGGCCATCGTGACGCAGGACCGCCACGCACCGCCCGAAGGGGGCGTAATCGGCAAGTCTGCTTCGGGCGCACTCGAAATCGTACCTTGGGTGCGTGTCGTGAACCTGTCCCGTGCACTGGAGGACATGGCCGAGGCCGGCTACTGGCGCCTTGGCCTGACCGGCGAGGCCGAAGCAACGCTCGACGAAGCCCTGCCAGCAGGCCCCGTGGCCCTGGTGCTGGGCGCGGAAGGCGAAGGCATGCGCCACAATGTCGCGCAGCACTGCGATGCCCTGTGCAAGCTGCCAATCAGCGAGGCGATGGAAAGCCTGAACGTCTCCAACGCCGGAGCCATTGCACTTTACGCCGTGGCCACGCGCAAGCCGGCAAGCTGACGACGGCCATGAAAAAAGGGTCGTCCCGCAGGACGACCCTTTTTCCTCCCTCCCCTGCGATCCTCCAGGGGAAAGCCGAGATCTTAGTTGACCGCGTCCTTCAGGCCCTTGCCGGCCTTGAACTTCGGCTGGGTGGATGCCTTGATCGGCATCGGTTCACCGGTACGCGGATTACGACCCATCGACGCCTTGCGCTTGGCCACCGCGAAAGTGCCGAAGCCGACCAGGCGCACTTCGTCGCCCTTCGACAGCGTTGCGGTGATGGTATCGAAGACTGCTTCGACAGCCTTCGTGGCATCGTTGCGGGACAGGCCGCTGGAGTCCGCGACGGCGCCGATCAATTCGTTCTTGTTCATTGTGGTGTGAACCCCCTCACATTGTGTGCCTGCGACGTTGATTGTGACTCGCCGAGCGATTCCGGGAATTGAGCGAGTTTTACGGGCGGTGTCAAAGGCAAAGCCGCCAGCCGCCGGTATTTTTGGGGCCGGACGATGGTTTATCTCGCAATCGGACACTTTTGTTTCGCATTTATCCGTAAATTCAGGCGATTTGACCAAAATCTACAATGCAGGAGGTGAGTCCGAGCTGGCCCTTGGCGCTCCTAGTGCGCCGTGGTGGAAGGTGGCGGATCGCCCGGACCCTGCCCTTGCGGCTGGCTGGCGAGGTCATCGGCCTCGGTCCATTCGATCGGAGCAGGCAGCGCGGTAAGCGCCACTTCCAGCACCCGGTCGACATGGCTGACCGGGATGATCTCCAGACCTTCCTTCACGTTGTCGGGAATCTCCGCGAGGTCCTTCTCGTTCTCTTCGGGAATGAGCACGGTCTTGATCCCGCCGCGCAGCGCCGCGAGCAGCTTCTCCTTCAGGCCGCCGATCGGCAGCACCCGGCCGCGCAGCGTGACCTCGCCGGTCATGGCCACATCGGGACGCACGGCAACACCGGTCAGCGTCGAGATGATCGAGGTGACCATGCCGATACCCGCCGATGGGCCGTCCTTGGGCACCGCGCCTTCGGGCAAGTGGATGTGCACGTTCTTGCGCTGGAAGATCGACGGCTTGATGCCATAGGCAGGCGCCCGCGCCTTCACGAAGCTGAAGGCGGTGGCAATGGATTCGTTCATCACTTCGCCCAGCTTGCCGGTGGTCTTGATCTCGCCCTTGCCAGGGGTCGTCACGCTTTCGATGGTCAGCAATTCGCCGCCCACCGAAGTCCAGGCGAGGCCGGTTACGGCGCCCACCTGCGGTTCCTCTTCGGACACGCCGTGCTTGAACTTGCGCACCCCGGCGAAGTCGCCAAGGTTTTCCGGCGTGATCGTGACGCTCTCGCATTCCTTCTCGAGGATCTTGCGCAGGCTCTTGCGGCACAGGCGCGCGATCTCGCGTTCCAGCGTACGCACGCCAGCCTCGCGGGTGTAATAGCGGATAAGGTCGCGCAGGCCGTCCTCGGTCAGCGTGAACTCGCCTTCCTTCAGGCCATGGTCGCTTACCTGCTTGGCCACCAGGTGACGCTGGGCAATCTCGACCTTCTCGTCCTCGGTGTAGCCTTCGAGCCGGATGATCTCCATGCGGTCGAGCAGCGGCTGCGGCAGGTTGAGGCTGTTCGCAGTAGTGACGAACATGATGTCCGACAGGTCGATATCCAGCTCCAGGTAGTGATCCTGGAACTTATTGTTCTGTTCGGGGTCCAGCACCTCCAGCAGCGCCGACGCCGGATCGCCACGGAAGTCCTGCCCCAGCTTGTCGATCTCGTCGAGCAGGAACAGCGGGTTGCTGGTGCCGGCCTTCTTCAGGTTCGACACGATCTTGCCCGGCAGGCTGCCGATGTAGGTGCGGCGGTGGCCGCGGATCTCGGCCTCGTCACGCACGCCGCCCAGCGACTGGCGGATGAACTCGCGCCCGGTCGCCTTGGCGATGGACTTGCCGAGGCTGGTCTTGCCGACACCGGGCGGGCCGACGAGGCACAGGATCGGCCCCTTCAGCTTGTTCGTCCGCGCCTGCACGGCGAGGTACTCGATGATCCGATCCTTGACCTTTTCCAGCGCATAGTGGTCCGCGTCGAGCACCTCCTGCGCCTTCTTGATGTCCTTCTTGATCTTGCTCTTCTTGCCCCAGGGCAGGCCCAGCAGCACGTCGAGGTAGTTGCGCACCACGGTCGCCTCGGCGCTCATCGGCTGCATCGAGCGCAGCTTCTTCAGCTCGCTCTCGGCCTTGGCCTTGGCTTCCTTGGAAAGCTTGGTTTCCTCGATCTTCTTGGCCAGTTCGGCCAGCTCGTCGCCGCCCTCGCCGTCGTCACCGCCCAGCTCGCTCTGGATCGCCTTGAGCTGTTCGTTGAGGTAATATTCGCGCTGGGTCTTTTCCATCTGGCGCTTCACGCGGCCGCGGATCTTCTTTTCGACCTGCAGGACGGAAAGTTCGCCCTCCATCACCGAATAGACCATTTCCAGCCGCTTCAGCGCGTCGCTTTCAGCGAGTAGCTGCTGCTTGGTGTCGACCTTGGCGGCAAGGTTGGCAGCGATGGCGTCAGCCAGCCGACCGGCATCGTCGATCGCGCCAAGCTCGTCCTCGAGCTCGTCCGAACCCTTCTTGTTCGACTTGGCATATTCGTTGAACTGGCCCAGCGCCGAGCGCATCATCGCCGCGACTTCGTTGCCGCTGGCGGTGGTCTCAGCCACTTCCTCGGTCTGCGCCATGACGAAACCATCGGCCAGGCGCATCTCCGTCATCTTTGCGCGCGCCGTTCCCTCTACCAGCACACGAACGGTGCCGTCAGGCAGCTTCAGCATCTGCAGCACCTGCGCCACCACGCCGAGATCATAGAGATCCTCGGCCTCGGGATCGTCGCAGGACGGATCAAGTTGGGCGACGAGGAAGATGTCCTTGCCGTTCTCCATCGCCGCTTCGAGCGCCGCCACCGACTTGTCGCGCCCGACAAACAGCGGGACGACCATGCCGGGAAAGACGACAATGTCGCGCAGGGGCAGGAGGGGATAGGCGGAGGTGGGGGTTTCTGTAGTCATGCAGGCCGAATATGGGTGCGGTCCCCCGATGCTGCAATGCCGCACATAGGCTTAGAGGTGGATAGGTCTCTGGACAGGTTAACCCATCACTCTGTTGATGACGCCCCTACTGGCAAGTGACTAGCGAGAGCTGCCTCGCCAGATGCTGATGCCGTGAACATAATAGCTGGCGATTGCGTCACCCTCTGCGTCCAAAGCCGGTTCATAACGGCCACGCTCGAGCGTTTCGCTGCAGAATATCTCAGCGAATTCAGTGAGAGTACTGGATGTGAATGGACGACAACTTTCAACGCTGCCGTCCGCAGCAACTTGTAGGAGCATGTATTGCGATTCACGCTCCACCTGCCGTTCAAGGGAGCGGGACATTCCTCTAAGTGCAGTCGATATCCAATTGACCCTTTCTGGCCATTCGACGGCGCTGCTAAGATCTTGGTGTGCTTCTGCATCCAACCCCCACCCTTCGATGAGATCACCAAGGCATTCGCGCATCGCGTTCATCGCCAGGTGCATCGAACCTGTTCCAAGCCGGAAATCTTCTTCAAAAACGCGGCGAACTGATAACCACTCAACTGCACCTTCCGCAGAATCGCGTTCCGGGTCTTCGGTGGCCAGAGCGGCAGGAAATGTGTTCGGCCAATCTTGAAAAAGATACATACGAACGCCGCTGTACTCGTTTTCCAAATCGACCTGCCGATAAACAGCGGTTCTCGCATCCAAATCCTGCGGGCCGAATGAAACGACTGGGTCGATTCTCGATCGGACCCGCTTCTGCGCAGCAATCGTCACTACGACTGGTCCGCCGGGAGCATATTGCCGCAACTCCAGCATAGTCGGCGAGGCGGCATCGCCAAAGGAACGCACGAGCGCGCAGCTATCCTCAGCGTAATTCAGGCTCCAGCCGCTTACAGGAGCGAGCATCGTCGTGTCATCCTGCGCAGATGCAGCCACGCAATTTACCGCAAAAACACTCGCAAGGAGCGCACGGCAAACAAGGCGAACAGCTTCCATCCCGTAATTTCAGCCAGTTAGGCTGGCTTATGTCAACCCATCCCGGGCAGGTTGAACCCCGGCGGCAGGCCGAGTCCCTGCTGCATTTCCGCCATTTGTTCGTTGGCCGCACGGTCCGCCTTGTCACGCGCGTCGTTGAAGGCAGCAGTGACGAGGTCTTCGAGGATAGTCTTCTCCTCGGCCACCATCAGGCTGTCGTCGATTGCCACGCCGATGATCCGCCCACGGGCAGAGGCGCGGACCTTTACCAGGCCGCCGCCAGCCGATCCTTCGACTTCGATCTGGTCCAGCTTCACCTGCGCATCGTTCATCTGCTGCTGGATCTTCTGTGCCGCTTCCTGCGCGGCCTTCATCATTTCTTCCATGCTTTCCATCGAGGGGTCCTTCGTTCTCAGGCGCGGCGCGACCAGTCCTTGCGGCCGCGCGGCGGTTCTACTTCTTCGACCAGCTGGGCATCGGGGAAATGCGCGCGCACGGCCTGCATCATCGGATGGGCTTCCAGCGCTTCCTTTTCGGCGCGGCGGACAGCCTCTTCCTGTTCCACCAGCGTGGGAGCGCCCTCGCCCTCACCCCGCTGGATATCCCAGCGCTGGCCCGTCAGCTCCAGCAGCGCCTGCCGGATTTCCGGGGTGATATCGTCGTCGAAGCCTTCGGGCTGGGTGTAGACCAGCTTGCCCGGTTCCAGCTCGATCACCCGCACCTGCAGGCGCAACTTGGTAGAGAGCGACATGGCGTTGGGTAGCGCGGACTTGTCGACACGCTCGACAATGTCGGTCCAGCTGATCGCCTGCGGCCCGCCACCGGCACTTCCGCCAGTGGTGGCTGCGCCGCCGCCACCGCCGGACATGGCGAGGTCCTTCAGCTCCTTCGCCAGCTTGCCCGGATCGGGCATGTCGGCGGCGTGGAGCAGGCGCAGCAGCGCCATCTGCGCGGCGACCAGCGGATCGGGCGCGGTGCGCACCTCGTCATGCCCCTTCAGTAGCAGTTGCCACAGCCGGTGCACCTGTCCGGGCGACAGGCGCGAAGCCCAATCACCCAGCACTTCGCGCTCTTCCTCGGTCGGCGCCTCGGATTCGCCGCCCGCAACCTGCGTCACGGCAATACGGTGGGTGAATTCCATCAGGGCGCGCACCAGCGCGATGGGCTCCACACCCAAGGAATACTGCTGGTCCACTGCGGCCAGCATGGCCTGCGGGTCGCCCTCCAGGATGTGCTGGAACAGCCGCCGCTGGGCGCCCTTGTCGGCGAGCCCAAGCATGTCACGCACCTTCTGCGCGCGGACCATGGTGCCATGGTCGCTCGAATCCATGTCGGCATGGGCGATCGCCTGGTCGAGGATCGACAGGCCATCGCGGACCGAACCTTCGGCAGCTGCCGCCACCATGGCCAGGGCCTCTTCCTCGGCCTCGACGCCTTCCTTAGTGCAGATCGAGGCAAAGTGGCTCTGCAACAGTTCACGCGGGATGCGGCGCAGGTCGAACCGCTGGGTGCGGCTGAGCACAGTGACCGGCAGCTTGTCGACCTCGGTCGTGGCGAACAGGAACTTCACGTGCGCCGGCGGCTCTTCCAGCGTCTTGAGCAGCGCGTTGAAGGCGTTGCGCGACAGCATGTGCACTTCGTCGATGATGTAGATCTTGTAGCGCGCCGAGACGGCGGCATAGCGCACCGCCTCGATGATCTCGCGCACGTCGTCGACGCCGGTATGGCTGGCGGCGTCCATCTCGATCACGTCGATGTGACGACCTTCGGCGATGGCCGTGCACGGCTCGCAGACGCCGCAGGGATCGATCGTCGGTCCGCCCTGCCCGTCCGGCCCGACGCAGTTGAGCGCCTTGGCGATCAGGCGCGCAGTGGAGGTCTTGCCCACCCCCCGCACACCGGTCATCAGGAAGGCATGGGCCAGCCGGTCACGCTCGATGGCATTGCCCAGCGTGCGGACCATCGGCTCCTGCCCGATCAGCTCGGAAAAAGTCTGCGGCCGGTACTTGCGTGCAAGCACACGGTAGGGCTGCGCCGAGGTGCTCACCTTGGCAGGCGCGGCTGCGGGCGCTGGCTCAACCAGTGGCTCGGGAGCAGGCGACGCAGCAGGCGATTCGCCAAACATGGAGTTCTGCCCGGCCGCTTCCAGCTCGGCAGCCGAAGGCGATTCGTCGGCCTCCTGCTCCTCGTCCGCCCAGGGCGGGGTTTCCGGATCGTCGGGGGAATCACTCATGCGCGAGAACCTAGGCGGTCCCGCGCGCTATGTCATCGCAACAATGTGGTGGAAAAAGGAGCCGAGCGACCCGCTGCCATTTACCTGGGCTGCTTCCTTCCGGACCTGACCCGGTGAGCAAACGCGAACGTCCACCCGACTCCCGGGCCGCCATATGGTGCCATATTGATGGGTTTGCAACCCGCCAGAACCTTGGCACAGTGCCATTTTTCCAGGGAGGAAACTCAATGCGTAAGATTGCAACTCTGATTCTCGCCACAGGCATGGCCGTATCCGTGGCTGGCTGCGACATGCTGCCGGGTGGCGGGATCGACTACGGTGACGATACCAGCACCTGGGCCAATGATGGCGAATGCGACGATCCGCGCTTCGAGAATGCTCCCGGTTCGGATGGCCGCGGCATGGCTGCAGTACTGCTGGAACAGGATTCGGGCCACGACGCCACCGACTGCCAGACGCTGGTCGAAGCCGGATCGATCCAGCCGAAGTAAGCTCTTCCGAAACCTGCGATTGCTGTCCTCCCCCTTGCGGGTGGGCGGCAATCAGCGGAAGTTGTCGGCGTAGGCCTGGATCTTGAGGGTCTTGGGCGGAACCGAATGCACCCGCGCGGCGATGCCGTGCTTTTCCGCATAGGCCTGCGCCGCTTCGCAGCTGTCGAACTTCAGCTGCACCTGCTGCTGCGTGTCGCCACTGCCGGCCCAGCCCATCAGCGGATCGGGCTTCTTCGCCTCTGCCGGCACGAAGTCGAGGATCCACTGGTCAGTCAGGGCCTTGCCCGACTGCATGGCATTCTTGGGGCGTTTGTAGATGCGAGCGTCCATGCGCGTCCCTTAATCACAGATCGGATTCTCCTCAAGCACTTGATCGGTCCGCAGGACCGCAAGGGCGATCGCCCGCCCGCTGGTGCCTCGCAGCGCAGCGAAGGGCACAGCACCGAGGATGCCTGCGCGGAGGCGCAAGCGTAAGCACTAACTGTTGTTGAAGGCGTTTTTCGTCTTCAAGCTTGGCTTTTCCGCCCATGGCTCGTCCGGCCAGCGATGCTTGGGATAGCGGCCCTTGCCCGCTTTCTGCACGTCCCTCCACGATCCCTTCCAGAAGCCGGGCAAGTCACGCGTCGCCTGCATCGGCTTTCCGCCGGGATCGGTCAGCTTGAGCAGCAGCGGCGTTGTGCCGATCATCGGGTGGCGGTCGAGCCCGAACAGAGCCTGCACCCGAACCTCTACCGATGGCGCATCGTCTCCTGCATAGTCGATCTTGTGTGAGGTGCCCGCGGGGCTCGAAAATTCGCGCGGCGCGGCCTTGTCCAGTTGCTGGCGTTCGTCCCACGACAGCAGGTTAAGTGCTGCATCGGCATAGCGCGATGGCGGCAAGTCGAGATCGCGGCGGCCCTGCAAAAGCGGCGCCAGCCATTCGTCGGCCCGGGCCTTCAGGGCATTTTCCGACAGGGCCTCGATCCCCGCAAACCCAGCTCGCGCCAGCAAGGCGACGGGCAGAAGTTCCCCCAACCTGTCGACAGACTTTTCCACAAGCATGTCCACAAGCGCCTGCGGGTCCGGATCGGGGTCCGGCCCGGTCGACAGGACTATGGCTCCCAGCCGCCGCTCCAGCCTCGCCTCGGCGCGCTGCTCGGTGGAGTTCCAGCGCAATACCTTGCGCTTCTGCACCAGGTCTCCCAGCGCCAGCTCGACGTCGGCCTGGTCCAGCGGCCATGCGGCTGTGATCCTCGCGCCCTTGGCCTGCCCCTGGGCATCCCCGATCACGAGCCACTCGTTTCGGGCGAGAGGAGACGTGGGATCAAGGAAGAAGCCTCTTCCGTTAGTGGACAGCCAGTTCTCGCCGCTGGCATCCCTGCGACGCGCCACGTGTCCCGGCAGCGCGAAGGCGAGATATATGCCCGGATGACCCGCAGGAGCGCTGGCATCAGCGGCCGCAAACTTTTCCGCCCGGTGCGCCCAGCCCGCAGCCAGCTTGCGCGCGCTGTTTGCCCGCGGGCTGCGATCCGTATTCCACCGTGTGAGCCGCTGGTGCAGGTCTTCGCCGCGCCCGCCAAGGTTCCGTTCCTGCAGCAGCATGACCAGCCGCGCTGCCTGTTCGCCGTCTCCTGCCCAGCACCCGTGCAGCACGATCGCGCCGTGGGCCGGGTCCATCGGCAGGCTCGCCAGCGCCTTGCCGAGCGGTGTGACCTGCCCATCCTGGTCGAGCGCCGCGAGACCTTGCAGCCGCTTCCTTGCGCCCGCCAGCGACGCTTCTGGTGGAGCGTCGAGCCATTGCAGGCTCGCCGGATCGTTCACCCCCCATTGCGCCAGGCTCAACACCAAGGGCGCGAGATCGACGGTGAGCATTTCCGGCGGATCGAATTCAGGCCGTCCGGCATGGCTTGCCTCCGCCCACAGGCGATAGGCGACACCGGGCGCCTGTCGGGCGGCGCGCCCAGCCCTCTGCGCAGCCGCAGCGCGGCTGGCATTGCGAGTGACGAGGTGGCTGGTCTCCGCTGCAACGTCGAATTCCGCGCGGCGGGCCAGGCCACTGTCGACAACGACTGAAACCCCGTCGAGCGTCAGTGAAGTCTCGGCGATGGCGGTCGCGAGCACGATCCGACGGCGGCCCTCGGGATCGCGGCGAATTGCGGCGCGCTGGTCTTGCGGCTGGACTTGTCCGTGCAAGGGCAGGATCGGCGTATTGGGCAAGCGTTCCTGCAATCGCTCGCGGGTGCGCTCGATCTCGCCCACGCCGGGCAGGAAGGCGAGCACGTCGCCCTCCTCTTCCCGCCATGCCTGCAGCACGGCGGAGGTCATCGCTTCCTCGATCCGCTGTTCAGGACGTGCGCCAAGCCATTCGATACGCAAGGGAAATGCCTTGCCCTCGCTTTCGACAACCGGCGTGCCTTCCCCCATCAGACTGGCAAAGCGCGCACCGTCGATGGTGGCTGACATGATGCAGATGCGCAGGTCCTCGCGCAGCACCGATTGCGTTTCCAATGCCAGCGCCAACCCGAGATCGCTGTCGAGGTGTCGTTCGTGCGCTTCGTCGAACAGGATTGCCGAAACGCCTTTGAGTTCCTGGTCTTCCAGCAAGCGGTTCACCAGGATTGCCTCGGTCACCACGAGTACGCGCGTGGCCTTGCTGGTCTTGCCGTCCATGCGGGTGAGGTAGCCGATACGCTCGCCTGCCTTTTCGCCGAGCAGTTCCGCCATGCGCTCCGCCGCCGCGCGGGCAGCCACACGGCGCGGCGAGGTGATGATTATCTGCCCGGTGCACCAGTCCTCATCAAGCAAGGCGGGTGCCACGGCGGTCGTCTTGCCCGCCCCCGGTGGCGCGACAAGCACTGCGCAGCCGTTGCCGCGCAAGGCGGCAAGCAGGTCTGGCAATACGGCGTGGATGGGAAGGTCGGGTTTCACCGGAACCCCCTACCCGTTCGTGTCGAGCGAAGTCGAGACACGGTGCACGTAGGTGTCTCGACTTCGCTCGACACGAACGGAGGTGATCCTAGTACCCCCGCGCCACCGCGAACTGCGCCGCTTCAACCATGGCCGCCTTGGCGCGGTTGTCAGGGAAGATCGACAGCGCATCGCAGGCCCGCTGGGCATAGTGCCGCGCGCGTTCGCGAGTGGCGGAAACGCAGTCATGCTTGCGGATCAGGTCGACCGCATGGGCCAGGTCTTCGTCGGAGGTCGCGAAACCGGCGATGGCATCCTGCCAGAAGCGCCGTTCTTCCTCGTTTCCGCGTGCATAGGCGAGGATGACCGGCAGTGTCATCTTCCCTTCGCGGAAGTCGTCGCCGCGATCCTTGCCCATCTCGGCAGCGTCGGAGTCGTAATCAATGGCGTCGTCCACCAGCTGGAAGGCCACGCCCAGGTTGCGGCCATAGGCATCGAGCGCCAGTTCCTGCTCCTCGCTGCATTCGGCCACGACGGCAGAAATGCGGCTGGCGGCAGCGAACAGCGCGGCGGTCTTCGCGCCGATAATATCGAGATAGCGTTCCTCGCTGGTCTCGATCTTGCGCTGCGCGGTCAACTGGTCGACTTCGCCCTGCGCGATGATGGCGCTGGCGCCCGAGAGGATCTTGAGCACCTTCAGGCTGCCGTCCTCAACCATCAACTCAAAAGCGCGGGAGAACAGGAAGTCGCCCACCAGCACGGTGGCGGGATTGCCGAAAACGATATTGGCGGCAGACTTGCCGCGCCGCATCTCGCTGCCGTCGACGACGTCATCGTGCAGCAGGGTGGCAGTGTGGATGAATTCGACAGCGGCGGCCAGCTTGTGATGGCGCGTGCCCTGGTAGCCAACCAGCTCTGCCCCGGCGAGCGTCAGCATCGGGCGCATGCGCTTGCCGCCACCCGCGATCAGGTGACCGGCCAGCGCCGGGATCAGCGGGATTTCGCTCTGCATCCTGTCGAGGATGATGGCGTTCACCGCGTTCATCGGCGTCGCCGTCAGCGACAGGATCGGTGTCAGCGTGGGGGTTGCGGAACCTGCTCCGCGCTTTATCGGGACGACGTTGTCGCTCATGCGGCTTCCTTGGGGAAACCGAGACCTATTGGCAAGGCGGGATTTGTCCCGCACAGACGAGGCTTATGGCTGAACAACAACCCGACCCCGTACTCGCCGGCTATCGCAAGAGCATCGACAATATCGATGCCGCGCTGATTCACATGCTGGCCGAACGATTTCGCATCACCCAGGCCGTTGGCGAGTACAAGGCGAAGACCCGGTTGCCTCCTGCGGATCCGGCTCGCGAGGCGAACCAGATCGAACGGCTGCGCAAGCTAGCGGTGGAAGCTGACCTCGATCCGGAGTTCAGCGAGAAGTTCATCCGCTTCGTGATCGACGAGGTCATCCGCCACCACCGCATCGCGCGGGGCGACTAGGTCACAATCCTATTCAGTGGCGTCAGGCCGCCGGTCGCGGCGCCTGTCGCGGCGATCACCCCGACGGTCGCGCCGGTCGCGCGCGCGTCGGTCATCCCGGTCCCGCCAACGATCATCGCGGGCGCGGCGGCGGTCGCGGTCATAACGATCCTCGCGCCGGTCGCGGCGGGCATTCCCGCGGCGGTCGCGCCGGTCCTCGCGATAGGCACGACGCTGGTCTCGATAGCGCGGCTGCCCGCGATAGCGGTGCGGCGCGTTGTAACCGCTCCAGTTGTCATAATAGCGGCGGTCGTGCGGACGGCGCGCGATCCAGTAGTTGCGATAGCGGTTCGACCAGCGGTGGCGATCACCGCGACGGTCGTAGATGTAATAGCCGGTGCCGGGGTAATAATACCCGTCATACCAGCCGTAATAGGGCGCACCGTAACCGACGCCGACGGACACGCGGCTCGTCGGATAGCCGTAATCATCATATGTGGTGCAGGCTCCGAGCCCCAATGAGGCAACGGCAGCCAGCGCAGCTCCGAGCAAACGGGGGGACATGGCAACCTCTCAATGTTGATTTCGTTGAGGTTGTCTTATGGCACGGGCGGTCTGGACCTTGCCTGAATGCGACTGTCAGGTTCCGCCGCGCTACCCTGCACGGGGCAGCTTGAGCTTCACCAGCAGGCCGCCAAGGTCCTCGCTTTCGGCCAGTTCCACCGTGCCACCGTAGATTTCCGCCACGTCGCGCACGATGGCGAGGCCGAGACCGGTGCCGGGCTTCTCGGTGTCCAGCCGCGCGCCGCGCCCGAAAATCTCGTCGCGCATGCCTTCGGGGATGCCGGTGCCGTCATCCTCGATGAAGATCGAACACATGGCCGCATCCGGCTCCGCATCGACCGTAACGAAGACGCTGCCACCCCCGTACTTGGCGGCGTTTTCGATCAGGTTGCCGAGCAGCTCGTCGAGGTCCTGCCGTTCCACCGCCACTTCGGCTTCGGCTGACCCGTCGAGGTCGAACCGCACGTCACTGTAGAGCCGCGCCACCGCGCCTTGCACCGCAGAGGCGCTGTCCATCACATTGGCGCGCGACAGGCCCACCGCCCGGCGACCTACGGCTCGGGCGCGCGCAAGGTGGTGGTCCACCTGTCGCCGCATCACCGCCGCTTCGCGCAGCACGGTCTCGTCAAGATCCGGCGCATGGGCATGGGCAGCGTTGTTGAGCACGGTGAGCGGGGTCTTCAGCGCGTGGGCAAGGTTGCCCGCATGACGCCGCGCTTCCTCTGCCTGCCGCTCGGTATGTTCGAGCAGGGCGTTGAGTTCCTCAACCATCGGCTGGACTTCCAGCGGCAGCGGATCGACCACGCGGGCCGTGCCGGTGGTGCGGATCTTGGCGATAGCCTGGCGGATGCGGCGGAGCGGGCCAAGGCCCACCCAGCTCTGCACCGCCGCCATCAGGAACAGGCCCACGCCAAGCACGGCGAAGGCCCAGACCAGCGTGGACCGCACCTGTGAGACTTGCGATTCACGGTCGGCCAGTCGCTGCGCCACAACGAATTGCCATTGTACGTCGCTACCCGGCAGGATCACTGTGCGCTGGGCGATGCGCAGCGGCTCGTTGGGGAACTGGTAGGAATCGTAGAATATCGGGTCAGCCGCGTTCACATCGCGCACTTCCAGCTCGTCATCCCACAGGCTGCGCGAACCGTAGGGAACGAAGCCGCCGCCGCTGATCTGCCAGTAGGAGCCGCTTCCCGGCTCGAGGTAGCGCTGGTCGCCCAGGATCGAATTGAAGCGGATTTCGCCGAACGGATCGACTTCGGCGGAGCGCAGCATGGCATTGAGAGGGATTACCAGCCGGCTGTCGAATTCCGCCTGCAACTGGTTGGTCAGCACCCGGTCCAGCGCCACACCGCCAATGGTCAGCAGGGCGATGATCCACACGCCCGCAATCAGCATCATGCGCCGCGACAGGCTGCCGGTGTGCGGCACCCTGACTGGCGCGGATTCGGCAGCGCTGTTGGCAGCGTCCGTCACGGTCGCCTGCCCGCCATTGCGGGACGCTTCTCCGGCGTCGCCCGCGCTATTCGCGCGGTGCGTCGTCGGGGTCGTCGAGGCTATAACCGAGACCACGGATGGTGGTGATTACTTCTGCGCCGAGCTTCTTGCGGATGCGGGTGACAAAGACTTCGATCGTGTTCGAATCACGGTCAAAATCCTGGTCGTAAATGTGTTCGATCAGTTCTGTGCGGCTGACCACCTTGCCCTTGTGATGCATGAGGTAGGACAGCAACTTGTATTCCTGCGCGGTCAGCTTGACCGGCTCGCCCGCCAGGGTGACGCGGCCAGAACGGGTGTCGAGGCGCACCTTGCCGGCGGTCAGCTCGCTGGAGGCATTGCCCGAAGCACGGCGGATCAGCGCGCGCAGGCGGGCGATCAGCTCCTCGGTCTGGAATGGCTTGGCGAGGTAATCGTCAGCACCGGCATCGAGGCCCGCCACCTTGTCCGACCAGCTATCGCGCGCAGTCAGCACCAGTACCGGGAACATGCGGCCTTCCTTGCGCCACATGCCGAGTACGGTCAGGCCATCGATTTCCGGCAGGCCAAGGTCGAGCACCACGGCGTCGTATTCTTCGGTGGACCCCAGGAAGTGGCCGTCTTCGCCATCGGTGGACAGGTCCACGGCATAGCCGTTCTGCTCCAGCGTGGACTTAAGCTGCTGGCCGAGGGTCGGTTCGTCCTCGACAATCAGGATACGCATTCATTTTCCCCTGCAATCTCGCCCATCAACCGTGGGCTTTTGGCATAAACGCGTCAAGCAAGCTGCGGGTTTCCGCAAGCGGGTTACTGTGGAGATTCCTAACGCGAAATGCGCAGGATGCGGGCAGTCTGGGCGTCAACATCGACCCAGATCATGCGGCCGTTGCGAATGAACTTCAGGCGATAGGCCTGCGCCGTCGAATCGTATTCCCAGCCGATGTAGTCGTCGCCCTCTTCCATCCGGGGAATGATGCGGCGCTCGATATCGCGGATCGACATGTTGCGTCCGGCCTGCATTTCAGCGCGCGCGGTCTGCTGGTCGTTGCGCGTCTGCGCCTCCGCCGGAGCGGACACGACGGGCATTGCCAGCGACAAGGCCAGCAGCGGGACAACAAGGAAGGCGGTCGGCTTTCGCATAGTGATTGTCTGCCTAAAGCCGATGGATTGAACAAGGTGTGAATTTGCTCGCCACCATTCAGAAAGGTTGCCAGTTACCTTAACGCAACAATTCCTTCGCCCCAACTCGCCGCTCCTGCTTGCCAGCCGCAATAGGCGCGCCTAGGTGCCGCGCACCATGGCGGAACCACCAATCCTCTCCTGGGAAGGACTAGGCCTGCAACAAGGCGGTCGCTGGCTGTTCGGCGACCCTGCACAGGGCGACGGACTGGACCTGCATATCGGCCCGCGCGACCGGCTGGCGCTGATAGGTCGCAACGGCGTCGGCAAGACCACGCTGCTGAAACTGATCACCGGCGAAATCGAGGCCGACCGCGGCCTGCGCAAGGTGAAGCCGCACACGCAGATCGTCTGGCTGGAACAGGAGCCGGACTTTTCCGGTCATGCCACGCTGATGGACTATGCCCTGTCGGGCGAGCGTCCCCCGGCAGAACACGAAGTCGAATCGATCGCCGGCCAACTTGGCATCGACATGACCACCGATGCAGCCACGGCCAGCGGCGGCGAGAAACGCCGCGCGGCGATTGCCCGCGCGCTGGCGCTCGATCCCGATCTCCTGCTACTCGACGAGCCGACCAACCACCTCGACCTTGCCGCCATCGACTGGCTGGAGGACTGGCTGACCCGCTATCGCGGCGCCTTCATCGTCATCAGCCACGACCGCACCTTCCTCAAGCGCCTGACCAAGTCGACCCTGTGGCTCGACCGCGGTCAGTTGCGGCGCAAGGAAGTCGGCTTTGGCGGGTACGAGGCCTGGGAAGAGCAGGTCTATGCCGAGGAAGCGCGCGCGGCAGAGAAGCTCGATGCCAAGCTGAAGATCGAGGCGCATTGGCTCGAACGCGGCGTTACCGCGCGGCGCAAGCGCAACATGGGCCGCCTCGAAAAGCTGTGGGACATGCGCGCCGCGCGTGCGGCAATGATCAACCCCGCCGGGACCGCCAAACTCAAGCTGGCAAGCGATGAGGAATTCAAGTCCAAGTCCGTGATCGTGGCGGAAGACATTTCCAAGACCTACGACGGGCGCGAGGTCATCAAGCCGTTCAGCCTGCGCATCCAGCGCGGTGACCGCATCGGCATCGTCGGCGCCAACGGCGCGGGCAAGACCACCCTGCTCAAGCTGCTGACCAAGGAAATCGAGCCGGACACCGGCACGGTGACCCATGCCAAGACGCTGTCCGGAGTGATGATCGACCAGCAACGCGTTCTGCTCCAGCCTGAGTTGACGGCGCGGCAGGTGCTGGCCGAAGGCGGGGACTGGTTGGACGTGCGCGGACACCGCAAGCACGTGCAGGCATACCTGAAAGACTTCCTCTTCGATCCCTCGCTGATCGACGCCAAGATCGGCACTTTCTCCGGCGGGGAACGCAGCCGCCTGCTGCTGGCGCGCGAATTTTCGCGCACCTCCAACCTGCTGGTGCTGGACGAACCGACCAACGACCTCGACCTCGAAACGCTCGACCTCTTGCAGGAAGTGATCGCCGACTACGAAGGCACCGTGTTGATCGTCAGCCACGACCGTGACTTCCTGGATCGCACGGTGACGGTGACGCTCGGCCTCGACGGCAGCGGCACCGTGGATATTGTCGCGGGCGGCTACGAGGACTGGCAGCAGCAGCGCAAGGCGCGCCCGACCAAGAAGGCTTCAAGCGGACCTGAAAAGGACTCAAAGCCCTCCGCGCCCTCTCCACCGCCGCCGAAGGACCCTGCCAAGCTCAGCTACAAGGACCAGCGCGATTACGAGCAGCTGCCTGCCCGCATCGAAGAACTGGAAGGCCTGATTGCAAAGGGCGAAGCCGCGCTGGCCGATCCGGAACTTTACAGCAAGGATCCCGACCGCTTTCATCGGATCAGCAAGTCGCTGGAACTGGCACGGACCGAGAAGGACGAAGCGGAAGAACGCTGGCTCGATCTGGCTGCGCTGGTCGAGGGTTGAAGCTGTTTTCAATCCCTAAAGTGCCGTTAACCATGTTCGCTCATGTCGTTTGCACCAAAGGGCTGCAGAAGACACTCATATGGGCACACCCGCCTCTTCCGCTCTTCGCGCCGACAATGCGACGAATGCCGCTGCGCTTTCCGGCGTGGACGGCGATGCCTATGGCAGCCTGACTGGCCTGGGCGGTCCCAAGAAGTTCAAGAAAAAGCCGGTGCTCGTCCTCGACCCCGAGGAGCTGGAGCGCGCGCACATGATGTTCCAGGAAGCCTCGGCAGAACTGCTGGGCGAGGAAGTCGAACGCGCGCCCAAGCCTGCTGTTGCTACGCTAGGCCTGGCCCCGATGGACGACGAGGACGCGACGCCCGAGGATATGGGCCTGTCCGACGACGACCAGGATGGCGGCGACGACGAGGCGATCCCGACGGCGGAAGACCTGCTCAAGATGACCGCCTCGCGCCCGGTAGAGGACGAGGAAGAGCAGGCCTATGCCATGCGTGTGCTGGAAGAAGGGTTCGACGAGGAACACCGCATCTTCCCGACCCTGCCGGTGCTGCCGGAAGAAGACATCGCCTACGAGGAAGCGGCGGAACTGGCTGGTTCGCCGCCGGTCGAGGAAGCCGCCGACCCGCTGCCGGAAGAGCCGGTGGAAACGGTCTACGAAGCCTCTCCCGAAGGCGCACCGCCGCTCGCCAACCCGACCTTTGGTCTTTCGCCGCTGTCTGCTGGCGAACCCGACACAGAAGACGAAGACGAAGAGCCGGAAGCCAGCGATCACTTCGCTGCCCTCTCGCCGCAAATCCGCCGCGAAACGCCCGTGCGTCCGCCGGAAGTGGACGATGCAGTCGAAGATTTCGCAGCGCAGCTCGAGCCCGAGCCGGAACCGGAACCGGAACCTGCACCGCAGGTGGCTGCAGAACCCGAACATCTCCCCGAACCCGAGCCCGAGCCGTTTGCCGAGCTCATGCCGGAACCCGAGCAGCTCGAGATCGATCCGTGGGACAACGAACCCGCACCGATTCCCGAAGAGGTCGCCCCGCTTCCCGCTGCCGAGCCGGAAGTGCAGGCGGAACCGGAACCGGAACCGCAGCCGGAGCCGGAACCGGAATACGATGCCGAACCGGAAGCCGCTTTCGAGCCGACGCCGCGCATCGAGGACGCGCCGGAAGACCTGCCGGTTTCCCATCATATCGCTCCGTTCGAGCACCAGCGCGCCGCCCAGCCGGTCGTGGAGCAGGAACAGGCTTACGAAGAGTCCGCACCCCTGCCCGGCTTCGAGGCCGTCTCGTCCGAACCGGCCCAACCCGAACCGGAGCTGCGCGAAGAATTGCCGCCAGTGGAATGGGACGCCGAGGGTCCGGCCGAGGCCGCTGTCCCTGTAACCGAAGCTCCGCCGGAAGAACCCGAATACGTCGAGCCGCCACGTCCCTTTGTCGATGTCGATGGACCACGCTGGCAGCCGGAAAGCTACGACGAACCCGCTGAAGCCGGTTATGACTCCGAGGAACTCCCGGAGACTGCGGAGAGCACCGAGGCGGACTTTGACGGCAGCAGCGAGTATTTCGACGAGAGCGAGGACGCGTCCGGAAACTACACGGTGGTCGAAGACGAGCCGGTCGACGGCTACGCCTTCATGTACGCCAACAATCCGCGTGGTCGCGCCATTCGTGCTGCTGCCCCGGGTGAAGCCAATAGCCTGCGGGCGCGGCTGATCCGCGAGCGCGAAGAACTGCAGGCAGAAGCCGAACGCAAGGCTGCGGGTGGTTCGATCTTCATGCGCATGTGGAACTGGCTGCGCGGCCTGTTCGGCTGAGCCCGCTCACCGGATCCGGTAGAAATCCGCCACCCGTTCTAGCGCCAGCTTGAGCACCAGCTTGCCGCTGCGCGCCGGCCATTGCAGCGCCTTTTCCGCCACCGGCAAGGTCTCGCCAGCGCAAACTACGCGCCAGAGGATATCCTCCAGCCCCTTCCCCGCTTCGCCCAGTGCGGCGTTGAACCGTTGGTGCGCGGCGATCTGGCGCTCACCGGGTGTCAGGTCAGGATCGGCACCGCCCTTCACCCGCACCGGGTCCCAGCGCATGGTAATATTCGGGCCAAGGTTCGCGCGCTCGTAGTCAGCGCGCAGGCGCTCGCCCGCGTCGAACAGGCGGTCCTCCAGGTGGCCATGCGCGTGCAGCCAGGACAGCGGGCTCTCGGCCAGGTTGACCGTCACGCTGCGCCGCTGGCGCGCAGCTCCGCCGCGCCGCCGCGGGCCCTCCTCGGTCAATTCACGTTCGACGAGTTTTCGCTGCTGCATGCCTGTTCCCCTTTTTAGCAGGCGCGCTCCTTGCAAAAGCGAATCGGTTGTAGGAAAGCGGTTCTTGCAACCAGATCGGTTATTTCGGAGCCGCCAGAGTGATCAATCGCATCCGTGACATCCGCAAGCAGAAGGGCATGACGCTCGCCGAAGTGGCGCTTGCCTGCAACCCGTCGACCACGGCGCAGACGATCGGGCGACTGGAAACCGGCACGCGCAACCTGTCGCTGGCATGGATGAACCGCATCGGCGCCGCGCTTGGGGTCGACCCGGAAACGCTGGTGAAGAGTGACGACGTCGCCCCGCCGCAGGTGATCGCCAAGCTTACTGAAAGCGGCGCGGAAAGCCTCTCCAGCCCGCGCGACGCGATCCTGCCGACGGAACTGGTCGACGGCTCCGCCCTCGTTTGCCTGAGCATTGAGACCAGCCAGGGCGAATATCGCGGCGGTGACCAGTTGTGGATGCGGCAGGTCCGGCCGGAGGACGCCGGCAACCTGATCAACCGCGACGTGCTAGCACCGCGTTCGGGCGGACGCTTCGCCTTCGGAAGGTTGATCGACCGGCAGGGTTCGCTCGTAGGCCTGTTGCCACCGGGGATCGGCCAGCGCCAGATCGTCATCGACAATCCGCCATGGCTCGCCGTGGCGGAAATGCTGGTAAGGAAGCTTTAGTCGAGGCCCCTGCGATGCCCCGCGTCCTTTCGATCGCCACACTCTATCCCAACGCCCACCTCCCGCGCTTCGGCACTTTCGTCGCGCGGCAGATGGAGGCGCTTGCCGCGCGCGGTGACTGGGACGTGACCGTCATCAACCCCATCGGCGTGCCGCCGGTACCAATGGGCCGCTACAAGGCGCTGGCCGCCGCCGCGATCTCGCGGGAGGAAGGTGGCGTCGACGTCCGCCGCCCACGCTTCACGCTGATCCCGGGGGTCGGCGGGCCGCTGAATCCGGCCATGATCGCCCGCGCCGTACTACCACTCGCCTTCCGCCTGCATGATGAAGAACCCTTCGACCTTGTCGATGCGCAGTTCTTCTACCCTGACGGCCCGGCCGCCGCGCGGATCGCGCAGGAACTGGGCCTGCCGCTCTCCATCAAGTCGCGCGGCGCGGATATCCAGTTCTGGGGAGACAAGCCCTACGCCCGCAAGAAGATGCTGGCAGCCGCTGAACAGGCAGCAGGCCTGTTGTCGGTGAGCGAGGCGTTGAAGGCGGACATGGTCGCGCTGGGCCTGCCAGGCGACAAGGTCACGATCCATTACACCGGGCTGGACCGGGAACTTTTCCGCCCGCTGGACAAGGTGCAGTGCCGCAAGCAACTGGCCGAAGATCACGGCATAGTGCTCGCGGAAGGCGAAACCCTGCTCGCCAGCGTCGGCGCCCTGATCCCGCGCAAGGGACAGAAATTCGTAATCCGCGCAATGACCGACCTGTCTGATGCACACCTGGTGCTGGTGGGCAAAGGGGAAGACGAGGCCGCCTTGCGCCAGCTCGCATACGAGTGCGACGCGCCGCACCGCGTGCACTTCCTCGGCAGCCTCGATCACGGTGCCTTGCCGGTCGTACTTTCGGCAGCCGATGCCTTGGTGCTGCCTTCGTCAAGCGAAGGCCTTGCCAACGCCTGGGTGGAAGCCCTCGCCTGCGGCACGCCATTGGTCATCACCGATGCCGGCGGCGCGAAGGAACTGGTCAAGGCCCCCGAAGCCGGACGCATCGTTGAACGCAACGCCAATGCCATCGCCGCTGGCGTGCGCGACGTGCTGGCAGCGGGTTACACACCCGCTGAGGTGGCCAAGACGGTAGAGAGCTTCAGCTGGCAAGCCAACGCGGCGGCGCTGGCGGAATATTACACCCGCCTGATCAGCTAGATCTCGCCGCGCGCCTTCTTGTCCTGCCGCTCGGCAACCGTCTCTTCCGGGACGAAGCTGTTGCTGGTGACACCCAGCCAGACCAGGATCGGCGCGGCCATGTAGACCGAGCTGTAGGTACCCACGAAGATACCCAGCGTGATCGCGGCGGTCAGGCCGAACAGGCTGGCGGGGCCGAACAGCAGCAGCGGCAGCAACGCGACGAGCAGCGTCAGGCTGGTCATCACGGTACGCGCCAGCGTCTCGTTCACCGAAAGGTCGAGCAGCTCGGGCAGCTCCATCTTGCGGTACTTCTTCAGGTTCTCGCGGATACGGTCGTAGACCACGATGGTATCGTTCAGCGAGTAGCCGATGATGGCCAGGATGGCGGCGATGATCTGCAGGCTGAATTCGAGCTGGAACAGCGCGAACATGCCCAGCGTCAGCGACACGTCGTGGAACAGCGCGAACAGCGCACCCACACCGAACTGCCATTCGAAGCGAATCCAGATGTAGGCGGCGATGGCCAGCATGGCGAAGATCAGGGCTTCCAGTGCAGTGGCTCGGAATTCGCCGGAGACCTTGCCTGACACGGTGTCGTTGGAGTCGACGCGGAAGTCCTCGTGCTCCGCCGTTACAGCCGAGATGATCTCGGTGGCGATGCGGTTGGCCGCTTCGGGATCGCCCTCGGCACTTTCCGGCAGGCGGACGCGGATCGACACCTGGTTGGCTTCACCGAAACGCTGGATCACCGGTTCGCCAAGCCCAAGCGTGCTGAGCGTATCGCGCAGTTCCCCTACGGGAGCTTCGGTTTCCTCGGTGAAAGTACCGGTGATTTCCTGGCCGCCGGCAAAGTCCACGCCGTAGTTCAGGCCCTTGGTTGCCACCAGCGCCCAGCTCGCCGCGATCAGCAGAATGCTGACCACGTAGAATGGCACGCGCCACTTGAGGAACTTGATGTTGGTGTCTTCGGGGACGAGTTTGAGCAGTCGCATGGTTGGTCCCTCCCCTTACACGTGGATTTCGGTCGGACGCTTGGCCTTCAGCCAGGCGGCGACCCACATGCGGGTGAGCGTCACCGCGGTGAAGACCGAGGTGAACAGGCCGATGATCAGGACCACGGCAAAGCCGCGGACCGGGCCGCTTCCGAACAGGAACAGCAGCACACCGGCGATGAAGTTGGTGATGTTTGCGTCGTAGATAGCGCGACTGGCTTCCTTGTAGCCGGTCTCCACCGCCGCCACGACGCGGCGCCCGCGTCGTCGTTCCTCGCGGATACG
Source organism: Alphaproteobacteria bacterium (assembly GCA_030431875.1). Taxonomy (GTDB): domain Bacteria; phylum Pseudomonadota; class Alphaproteobacteria; order Sphingomonadales; family Sphingomonadaceae; genus Alteraurantiacibacter. The sequence goes on along the minus strand of JAUIIG010000014.1, from coordinate 32,147 downwards.
TTCGTTGATCAGCACGTTGGCGTCCACCGCGGCACCGATGGTGAGCACGAAACCGGCAATACCAGGCAGTGTCAGCGTGGTATTCATGAAGGCCATGATGCCCAGCAGCATCAGCACGTTGAACACGAGCGCGACCGTCGAATAGACGCCGAAGCGGCCGTAAGTGGCGATCATCAGGACAATGACCAGCAGCGAGCCCACGCCCATGGCAATGGCACCGGAGCGGATCGAGGCTTCGCCGAGGTCCGGGCCAACGGTGCGTTCTTCGATAATGCTCAGTTCCACCGGCAGCGCGCCGGAATTGAGTTGAATGGCCAGCTGGTTGGCGGTTTCGGCATTGAAGCTGCCCGAAATCTGCGCCTGCCCGCTCAGGATCGGTTCGTTGAAGCGCGGTGCCGAAATCACCTCGTCGTCGAGGATGATGGCGAAACGGCGACCCACGTTCTCGGTGCTGAGGCGGGCGAACGCCGCGCCGCCCTGGCTGTCGAAAGTGATCGAGACCACGTCTTCGTTGGTCTGCGGGTCCTTGCCCGCCTGGGCATTGGTCAGGCTGTCACCCCGAATGCCGCCCAGCCGGAAAACGGCCTCAAACTGGCCGGCCAGCTCACTGTCGGCAGCGTATGGAACGATCTCCGTCCCGCCGTTGGTGGCAATGCCCTGCTGCACGTCGCTGGGAAGTGCATTGGCGTCCACCAGCTTGAATTCGAGCTGCGCGGTTTCACCCAGCAGCGCCTTCAGCGCTTCGGGATCTTCGAGGCCGGGCACCTGCACCACGATGCGGGTATCACCTTGGCGGATAATGGTCGGCTCGCGCGTACCGAGGCCGTCGATGCGGCGGCGCACGACATCGGTGGCGGCGTCCATGGCATTGTTGACGGCGGTGTCGAGACCCTGGCTGGTCTGCGTCAGCACCAGCTTGTCACCGTTGAGAACCTGCAGGTCCCACTCGCGCACCACGCCGGTACCGTTGATCAGCGGCAGCAGTTCTTCGCGGGCACGATCGACTTCGCTCGAATCGCGCAGGGTGACTTCCAGCCGGCCGTCCGCCGTGGATGTTTCGGTAATGCCGATTTCCGGCTCTGCATCGGAAAGCGCCTGGCGGACCGAATCTTCCATCGATTCGAGCCGCTGGAGTTCAACGTCGGCGGGATCGGCTTCCAGCAGGATGTGACTGCCACCGGCAAGGTCGAGGCCGAGGTTGACCTGCTGGTCTTCTGCCCAGCTGGGTACGTCCATGCCGCTGAGCGACAGGATCGAAGGGATCGCAAGCAGGGCCAGCGCCAGCGTGACGGCCCATAGCGAAAATCGCTTCCAGAGAGGAAAATCGAGCATGGTTTGCTGTCCCCAGACCTGCGTCAGTCGTTGGCGGGTTTGCCGCCCGGCTGGATGATGTCGCTGATGGTCGACTTGACGATCTTCACCCGCGTATCCTTGGCGATCTCGACTTCGATGTAGTCATCATCGACCTTGGTCACCTTGCCGACGATCCCGCCCGAGGTCAGCACCTGGTCGTTGCGCTTTACCGAAGCGACCTTTTCGCGGTGTTCCTTGGCCTGCTTCATCTGCGGCCGGAACAGCAGGAACCAGAAAATCAGGATCATGCCGATGATGGGCAGGAAGCTCATCAGGCCGGCACCAGCGGGGGAAGCTCCGGCAGCTAGGTAATCAAGCATCTATCGGGGTCCGTCTCGAACAAAGGAAACACTAGAGTGGGGTGGCCAAGGCGAGGTTCAAGTCACTCCCCGTCAGCACGTGAGGCGCGCGCCTAGCAGCAATGGCCATGTGTGGCAATCAAGCCTCACTTTGGTTGGCGCAATCCGGTGGTTGCCAGAGCCGAAAGCCGCTACTATAGGCGCGCTCTCCACTGGTATCGGGACGTGGCGCAGTCTGGTAGCGCACTATACTGGGGGTGTAGGGGTCGCTGGTTCGAATCCAGTCGTCCCGACCAGTGGAATTCCCCTCCTATCCTTGCCCTCGCCTAGAGAAACTGCGTCTCGCCGTTCTCGTCTACGGGATTGCGATTGTTTTCCGAGCACTGGAATTCGATCAGGCTGCCCTGCCGGTCGCGTGCATAGCGCATGGTGACTTCCCACGGTTCAGCAAAAGCTTCGGGGTCGGTCATGGTCATTTCGTTGACCAGCACGTCCGGGTTGTCCGGATCGAGATGGATGCGCTCTACCAGGTGGAACTGGTCCGAATGGCGCGCGCCGTCGTCGATCTCGAGGTCAGCGGAGATGCCCACGGTGTCGATCACCAGCGTATCGCCTTCCCAGTGGCCGATCGAATGGCCGTGATAGCTCGGGTCGAGATCGTCCGGATGCGGATGCTCGCGGCCATCGGTCCACACCGTGCGGGTCTGCATCCAGGCTTCCTGGTTGATCGTGACGCGGCCGGGTGTGAACAGGAATTCGTAGGGATACTGCGGCAGCATCATGATGCGCGGCAAGCCGGGCGGCGAGCAATTGCCGCGCGGACGCATTTCGACACCGTTATTGGCGCGCACTTCCTCGCGCCATTGCTCCAGCATGGTAAGGTATTCGCCCTTCAGTTGCGGCTGCGAGGGCCCCGAACCGCCGCCACGCATGAGGAACCAGATGCCGCCCCAGTCGGGCAGCGCATCCAGTTCGGCATAACGCCCCTGCGGGAAGCCGGCGCTGCCCTCTGCGGCGGCGAGACCTTCCGGCACCGGCGAGGACACCTGCGCCTGCACCGTCACGGCAGAAGCCAGCAAGGCAAGCGTCAATGCCACGCGCCTCATTCGACGTCACCCTGCGCGCGCGAGCGGCAGCCTTCATCTTCTGCACCGGCGGATGCGATCACCGCCCTTGTTGGCCCGGCCAAAGCCAAGCCCCCTAAAAACGCGGCGAGACAATAACATGCGTGCATTGCGGTCCCTCTCCTCTCCGCCGGCAATCTGCCGAATGGGAAAAGGGACCGCAAGCACGGGATCAGCCTAAGTCCGGGCTGCTTCAGGCAAATCGAAGAAATCGACCTCGCCGGTGGCAAGGCTGTAATAGGCACCTACCACCCACAGCCGGCCTTCGCGTTGCGGCTCCAGCATGATCGGATCGGTCTGGCTGCGCAGCTGCCGGACGACGCGGCGCACGTTTGCGCGCACGGCGTTGTCCACCAGGTCGCCTTCCTCGCTGCGCGCACTCAGCACGGCGGGAATGATCGGTTCCACCATCGGACCGATGGAGCCGGGGTAGGTGGCATTGTCGGTGACGACAGCGGTCGCCGCAGCGACAGCGCCGCAACTCTCGTGACCCATGACAACCACCAGCGGCGTCTGCAGCTCTGCCACCGCATATTCGATCGATCCAAGCGCAACGGTGTCGACCGTGTTGCCTGCGTTGCGGATGATGAACAGTTCGCCCAGCCCGCGTCCGAACAGCAGTTCGGGCGGAACACGGCTGTCGGAACAGGTGACATAGGCCGCAAAGGGCGACTGGCCGCGCGCCAGGTCCAGCCGCCGCTGGGCGCTGGTGAGCACGCTCGTCTGCTCGCCGCGCAGGAAGGCGGCATTGCCTTCGCGCAGCAGGTTTAGGGCTTCGGCGGGGGTAAGGTCCGTGGCTGCGGGGGCCGGCGTCATCCCCGGCGTGTCCTGCGCCATGGCAGCCGTACTACCGACCAGGCTGGCGGCACCGGCAGCACCAACGCCGCCAATGAAGGTTCTACGGGTAGTCATGCAAATCGTCTCCTCTTGTGCATCGGTGCACTTCAGAGGAGTAAGCCCCCGTCCGACTGCACCGACTTAATCGATGCGGTCCGACATCACGGGAGGCTTGCGCCGCCCGCCAGAGGGGCCCGGTATCCGCTGCTTGCCGAATTAGGCGTGCTGTAGGCGAACTTCAATACCTGACTTGGGCGGTACGATCGGGCCCCCTTGGCGATAGTCGACAGAGGGTCAGATTGCCGCGAGCGCCTGTTCGAGGTCGGCGATGATATCGTCGACATGCTCGATGCCCACGGAGATGCGCACCACGTCCGGTCCGGCACCGGCGGCAACCAGAGCGTCGCCTTCCAGCTGGCTGTGCGTCGTGGACGCCGGATGGATGATCAGGCTGCGCGTGTCGCCGATATTGGCAAGGTGGCTGAACAGCTGGACGCCCTGCACCAGCTTCACACCGGCCTCGTAGCCACCCTTCACGCCAAAGGTGAACACCGCCCCGCCCTTGCCGCCGAGGTACTTGTCGGCGAGCGGCTTGTAGGCGTTGCCGTCCAGCCCGGCATAGCTGACCCAGTCGATCTTCTCGTGCGCCTGCAACCACTTGGCCACCGCCAGCGCGTTGTCGCAGTGGCGCTCCATGCGCAGGGCGAGCGTTTCCATGCCGGTCAGCGCCAGCCAGGCGTTCTGCGGCGCCATGGCCGGGCCAAGGTCGCGCAGGCCCAGCACGCGGCAGGCGATGATGAAGGCAATGGGGCCGACCGGCTCCAGCGCGTCGACCAGCACTGCCCCGTGATAGGAACCGTTCGGCTGCGTCAGGCTGGGGAACTTGTCGCCCTGCGCCTTCCAGTCGAACTTGCCGCTGTCGACGATCACCCCGCCGATGGAATTGCCATGGCCATTGAGGAACTTGGTGGTGGAGTGGGTGACGATATCCGCGCCATGATCGAACGGGCGGCACAGCGCCGGGCTGGCCATGGTATTGTCCACGATCAGCGGGACGCCGCCTGCGTGCGCGATGTCCGCGATGGCCTGGATATCGGTGACAACGCCGCCGGGGTTGGCGAGGCTTTCGATGAAGACGCAACGCGTCTTGTCATCGATGGCAGCGCGCACGTTCTCGACATCGTCGGTGTCGACAAAGCGCGTTTCCCAGCCGAACTTGCGGAAGCTTTCGCCCATCTGGTTGAGCGAGCCGCCGTAGAGCTTCTTCGCCGCGACGATGTTGCAGCCCGGCTCCATCAGGGTGTGGAAGGCGATCAACTGCGCGGCATGACCCGAGGCAACGCCCAGCGCACCCACCCCGCCTTCAAGCGCGGCAATCTTCTGCTCCAGCGCATCGTTGGTGGGGTTCATGATGCGGCTGTAGATGTTGCCGAATTCCTTGAGCGCGAAGAGGTTCGCCGCATGCTCGGCATCGTTGAAGACGTAACTCGCCGTCTGGTAGATCGGCGTGATCCGCGCATTGGTGGTCGGGTCGGGCTGCTGCCCGGCGTGGATGGTGAGCGTTTCGATCTTCTGGCTCGTCATGATTCTTGCCTTCCGTGGTCTTCTGCTGTCTGCGCGGCATCGCCTGCCGGCTCGAGGTATTCGCCTTCCCAATGCAGGATGCGGTAGCGCCCGTGTTCGGGGCGCTGTTCGATCCAGAACGTGCCGCGTGCGTCGGAAACCGGGCCGCGCGCAGGGAAGATGCATGTCATGCCTTCAAACTGGCCACCGGGGGTATGGATGGTCTCGAGGTGCATCGCACCGCGTTCCACGACTCCGACAACCTCCGGATTGCTGATCCATTCCTGGCCTTCGGGGTCAGTCCAGCGCTCCCCGCGCATTTCCTCGAAGCGGAAAGTCGCGCGCACGGCGATCACGTCAGTGCGGCGCTTGACCTCCTCGGGCGAAAAGCCGCGCTCGTAGCCCCATGAACAGGCTTCGGCCGAATTGGGGGCGAGCATGGCTGCTGCGACAAGGAGGACCGACCATTTCACCGCGTCACCTGCTTTGATCCCCGCGTTTCCATCTCAGGAACGCGCGTCGAAGGTGAAGTTCACCGTTACATTGCCCCCAAGGTTTGCCGCGCTGTCTCCCACGCCCACACTGAAGGCATTGCGGTCTACCGTGGCCGAGCCGGATACCGAGCGGCTGTTGCCGCTACCATCCAGCGTGAAGGTGATCCGCTGCGGGCGGCTGACCCCTTTCAGGGTGAGCGTGCCGTTTGCCTCGTAGCGATTGCCGGAAACGCGGCGCACCGAGGTGCTGCGCCAGGTGGCCTGCGGAAAGGAGCTGGTGTTGAAAAAGTCGGCGCCGCTGAGCATCGAATCCTGCGTGGCATCGCCCAGCGTGGCGCTGGCAAGGTCGACGCGAATGGTGATTGCCGCGCTTTCCGGGGCGTCCGGGTCCATCGCGATGTCCCCGCTCCAGCTGGCGAAGCGGCCATTCAGCGCCGCGCCTGAATTGGTGACACTGAACCGCAGCGAACCGCCCGGCTGGATCGCCCAACTCGGCGGCGGACCGGCGGGTTCAGCGGCCGCAGCGGTCTCTTCGGCTTCGGGTTCGGCCGCTTCCTCCGCAGCTTCCTCGCTGTCAGCGGCTTCCGCGTCCTCTTCGTGGACATGGTCGTGGCCGTCATCGGCCGGCGTGCCTTCGCCCGTCACAGAATCTTCAGTGGTAGCCGGCCCGTGATCGGTCGCATGATCGTGCTCTTCTTCCTGCGAGCCGCCGAGCCCGAAGAAAACCCCAGCCCCCACCAACAGCACGGCTGCGAGCAAACCCAGCGCCATTCCGCCCTTGTCAAAGCTCATGCGTGCCAGCAATCCGTCCTTCAGCAGGAAGTGGTGCCGCAAGGCGCCGACGACATGCAGGACGAACAAGCCGATCGCGACGAAGGCAAGGATCTCGTGCGCTTCGTGCGCGAAATCGTTGATGCCCGCGTCCAGTGGAAGGTGTGGCAGCGGAACAACGCCGAACAGCACGGTCGGGACGTTGATCGGATCGGTGGACACCAGCGCCCAGCCTGCCAGCGGCGTGGCAATCATTACCACGTAAAACAGCACGTGCACCAGGCTGGCCAGCTTGCCTTCCCAGCCGCCTTCCAACTGCGCCGGCGGCCTGTGCGTCAGCCTCCAGCCCAGCCGCACCAGGCTGAGCAAGAGGATGGTGATGCCGATCGACTTGTGCAGCTGGTAAAGCGCAAAGCCGCTGGCGTCCTTGGGCATGGCAAAGCCGAGCGCGATCTCGCCCGCCAGGGCCAGCGCAATCAGCCAGTGCAGTACGATGGCTACGGTCGAATAACGTTGCGTGGTGCTCAATTCCTCACTCCCTTTCGGCCCGCATGGCTATGGCGCGAAGCCGCGCGAAGCAAGAAGGACCTTTCCTACACCTTCCACGGTGCAACACACCATGCTGCGAATCCAACAGTGTGGAGCCCCCAATGTCCCTCCTCGAAACGCTCATCGGCCCGATCACCTCGATCATCGACAAGGTGATCCCCGACAAGGAAGCGCGCGAACGCGCCAAGCTGGAACTGCTCAAGCTGGAAGGCACGCAGGAAATGCAGCTGATCGAAGCGCGCCTTTCCGCCATCGTGGCCGAGGCCAACTCCACCGATCCCTGGACCAGCCGCGCCCGGCCCAGCTTCCTTTACGTGATGTACGTCCTGCTGCTGACCGCGCTGCCGATGGGCCTGCTGTCGGCCTTTTCCCCGGCGACAGCGCAGGACATTGCCAGCGGCATGAACGACTATCTCTCCGGCCTGCCCGAGCCGCTCTACGCGCTCTTCGGCACCGGCTACCTCGGCTACACCGCCGCACGTCAGTGGGGGAAGATCAAAGGCGTGGAAAAATAGGCGTTTACGGATAGCTTACCCGAAGCTGCTATGGCTTTCCCGAATGAACGGGGAAACCGAATTGATCCAGTCGATGTCATCGGCCTTCAGCGCCTCTGTGGGCGTGCTGGTGTTTGTTGGCCTCTTCTTCTTTGTCCAGCGCATGAAGCTGAGGCGGTGGGAATGGTTTGCCCGCCGCTTCGGTGTTCGTCAGCTTCCCGAGAAGCGGGCAAGCAAGAGCTTCGGCACCCTACTGATAAGCGATGTGCCGCGCCGCGAACTGTGGGCGACGGGCTATCACAAGTATCCCCCGGTGCAGGTCGCCATCCATGACGAGGGCGTGTCCTTCACCATCTGGAAGCCGTTCGGGTATGGTGCCTGCCCCATCCTGTTGCCATTCGACGGGCTGGTTATCGAACCTACAACCTGGGGCGACATGCCCGGCAAGATCGTGGCGATCAGTCACCAAAGGCTCCACGATGCCTATATCATCGCCTACCAGGATATCGCCGACTGGATCCGCGCCAACGCCCCGCTGCATGAATTTCCCGACTATCGCTCCGCGGCGCACGGCTGCACCTGACGATCAATTGCAATCAGCCCTTGGCCCGTCCCCGCTCGAGCGGCTAAGGGCTGGTGCATGACTGACACTGTATTCGTCCTCAACGGCCCCAACCTCAACCTGCTCGGCGTGCGTGAGCCGGAGATCTACGGAGCGGACACGCTCGACGACATTGCCGCGCGGCTGGAAGATCGTGCACAGACTTTGGGACTCGCGGTCGACGTGCGGCAGTCCAATCACGAAGGCCACCTGTGCGACTGGCTGCATGAAGCGCAGGCGGACGGGGCCAAGGCGGTGATCCTTAACGCCGGTGCCCTGACCCACACTTCGCTGGCGCTTTACGACGCGATTCGGTCGATCCGCACGCCGGTGATCGAAGTCCACATCTCCAACCCCGCCGCGCGCGAGGCCTATCGCCACAAGAGCTATGTCGGCATGGCTGCCATGGGCTCGATTGCGGGCTTTGGCGCTTACGGATACGAGCTGGCGCTGGAAGCCGCAGCCAAGCTCTGACAACGCGCCAACCCTTGCCTTGCGGCAAGAAGGGCTCTAGCCGCAGGCTTCCAGACAATGGTCGCAGAATGGGGAATGCATGCCTGAGACGAAGGGCAAAACCGCCCGCAAGGGTGGTCTCGAAGTCGACACCGCGCTGGTGCGCGAGTTGGCCGACATCCTGGCCGAAACCGGCCTGACCGAAATCGAAGTCGAAGACGACGATCGCAAGATCCGCGTCTCGCGCGCCAGCGTGGCCGCCGCTCCGGCAGCGGTGGCGGCGCCCGCACCGGTCGCTGCAGCACCGGCCCCTGCCGCTCCGGCGGCGGCGCCAGCTGAACCGGCAGGCGACGCCGTCGACCACGCCAATTCGGTGAAGTCGCCGATGGTTGGCACGGCCTACCTCGCGCCCGATCCGGGCTCGCCCAACTTCGTGTCTGTCGGTGACAGCGTGAAGAAGGGCGCGACCCTGCTGATCGTCGAGGCGATGAAGGTGATGAACCCGATTACCGCCCCGGCTGATGGCACTGTGAAGGCGATCCTGGTCGACAACGGCTCTCCGGTCGAATTCGACCAGCCGCTGGTGGTCGTGGCCTAACCATGGGCATTTCGCGCATACTGATTGCCAACCGCGGCGAAATCGCGCTGCGAATCCATCGCGCTGCGCATGAAATGGGGATCGAGACGGTCGCGGTGCACTCCACCGCTGACGCTGATGCCATGCACGTGCGGCTGGCCGACCATGCCGTTTGCATCGGCCCGCCCTCGGCGACCGAAAGCTACCTCAACCACGCGGCGATCATCTCGGCTGCCGAAATCACCGGCGCGGATGCCATCCACCCCGGCTACGGCTTCCTCTCGGAAAACGCCAAGTTCGCCGACATCGTCGAGGCCCACGACATCGCCTGGATCGGGCCCAAGCCCGAACATATCCGCACCATGGGCGACAAGGTGCAGGCCAAGCTCACGGCGGGCGCACTCGGCCTGCCGTTAGTCCCGGGCAGCGACGGCGCCATTTCCGACTTCGACGAGATGCGCCGCGTTGCCGACGAGATCGGCTATCCGGTGATCGCCAAGGCCGCTGCGGGCGGCGGCGGTCGCGGCATGCAGGTAATCCCCGACGCGGAATCGATGGAACCGCTGGTCAAGCGCGCCATGAACGAGGCCAAGGCGGCCTTCGGCGACGACACCATGTACCTCGAGAAGTACCTCGGGAACCCGCGGCACATCGAATTCCAGGTGTTCGGCGATGGTCGCGGCAACGCCATTCACCTGGGCGAACGCGACTGCAGCCTGCAGCGCCGCCACCAGAAAGTGTTCGAGGAAGCGCCCTCGCCCGTCATCACGCCCGAAGAGCGCGAGCGCATGGGCGGCATCGTCGCCAAGGCCATGGCCGACATGGGCTATCGCGGCGCGGGCACGATCGAGTTCCTGTGGGAAGACGGCGAGTTCTACTTCATCGAGATGAACACCCGCCTGCAAGTGGAACACCCCGTGACCGAGGCCATTACCGGCGTCGACCTGGTGCGCGAGCAGATCCGCATTGCCGACGGCAAGGACCTTTCGGTGAAGCAGGAAGAGCTGGTCTTCTCCGGCCACGCGATTGAGTGCCGCATCAATGCGGAAGACCCGTTCACCTTCGCGCCCAGCCCCGGCAAGATTGATTACTATCATCAGGCTGGCGGCATGCATGTTCGCGTCGATAGCGGGCTTTACGCCGGTTACTCGATCCCGCCCTACTACGATTCCATGATCGCCAAGCTGATCGTCTACGGTCGCACGCGCGAAGGCTGCCTGATGCGCCTGCGCCGCGCGCTGGAGGAGATGGTGATCTCGGGCGTGAAGACCTCGATCCCGCTGCACCAGGAACTGCTCAAGCAACCCGACGTGCTCAGCGGCGATTACACCATCAAGTGGCTCGAGGAGTGGCTCGCAACCCGCGACAACACTGACGCGGAGGGCTAGTGCCCCAACTGTACGATATCGGAGCACTGATCGGCGGCCTGCTGCTGCTGATGCTGGGCGGCGACCTGCTGGTGCGCGGCGCCGTGCGGCTGGCCGAACGGCTGGGCCTGTCGCCCATGTTGATCGGCCTGGTGATCGTGGGCCTCGGCACCTCATCACCCGAGCTCGCCGCCAGCGTGCAGGCAGCCATGTCCGGTTCGCCCGGTCTGGCCATCGGCAATATCGTCGGATCGAACCTTGCCAACCTGCTGCTGGTGCTGGGCACCTCCGCCCTGATCGCGCCCATGATGGTGGAGCGCAACGCCCTCTGGCGCGATGGCGGCGTCGGCCTGGTGGCGGCGCTTGCCCTGGTGTTGGCATCTTTCACTCTGGGGCTGGACAGGCTGGTCGCTGCGGCCTTTCTCGTCGCTCTGGCAAGCTACATCTACTGGGCCTACCGCGCGGAACGGCTGGTCCCCCCGGACCATCCGCCAAACCATGACCACACCGCGGCCTTCGACCGCGCCGAGGCCGCTCGCGAGTTCGACCCCGAGCTGGCACCCCACGACACACCCAGCGGCAGCCTGCTGACGGCCGTGCTGCTGTTCCTCGCAGGGCTCGGCATCATCATTGGCGGCGGCACCTTGCTGGTGAACGGCGCCGTGGCCATCGCTTCTTCCCTCGGCGTGAGCGAAGAAATCATCGGCCTGACCATCGTCGCCTTTGGCACCTCCGCGCCAGAGCTGGTGACCTCGATCATCGCCGCCGCGCGCAAGCAGAGCGAGATCGCGCTGGGCAACGTACTTGGCTCCAACATCTACAACCTGCTGTTCATCGGCGGAGTCACCGGCATGGTCGCGCCGGGCCCGGTGCCGGAGAAGATCGTGCACTTCGATCTGCCGCTGGCGACGCTGGCGGCCCTGGTGGTGATGGTTTTTGCCTTTACCGGTGGCCGCATCAATCGCCGCGAGGGCGCGGTGTTGCTGGCCGCCTACCTTGCCTATACCGGAGTCACGTCAGGGCTGGTCTAGCCGCTAACTGCCAGCCAAGCTAAGGTGAGGCGGGTTTGCGAGTTCAGGGCGAAGCGACAAAGGGGGTTTGTCGAATGACGTGCAGCCGGCACACAGCAGGCAAGCTATGGCAATTGGCCTTGACGCTGGCATTGCCTGCCGGACTGTGGGGCTGCAGCGAGGCTGCGGAAGATGCGGGTGAAGCATACAGCTACGAGGAAGAGGCGCAGGGCCCGGCCTATGATGACGATCCCTACGTCGACGCTGTAGACGAAGCTGCTGCCGCCCCGATCTCTCCCGACCTCGACCTTCCCGCCTATCCGCAATGGCCGCCAGAGCCGCCCTCCTCGCGCCGTGTGCTCGATTCCATGATCGCTTCGCGCGAGGGCCTGTCGCTCTACGATGCCGGCGAGGGTCTGCGCGAGGCGCTGGAAGCGGCGGGCTATTACCAGCAGACCTACTATTCCATCCCCGGCGGCTTCCTGCTGGCGACCGAGACAGAGCGCATCGCCGAAGACGGCGGCACCCTGCCCGCAGAAGAGCGCAACCGTCGCCCCGGTGACGAGAGCGACGAATCGCTGTGGGCCGGGATCCGCGACCTCTTCCTCGAGCGTCCGCCAACGCTGTACCGTTACATTGCCATTGTCGTGACCAACCAGCCGTTTGCCACCGCGATGCAGGAAGAACTCGACACCGAAGAAGCCGTCGCACGCACGCAGGGCGGCAGTTCGAACCTGACAAGGCAGGCACGATCGATCCCCTTTTCGGATGACTTCCAGGTCACCGCGCTGATCTACGAATTCCAGAATGACGGAATCGGCTACGACCTGGAGCCGCTGGCGCCCGGAAAGCTCGACCCGCAAACCCACCTGGTGAAGTCCGGCCTCGCCGCCACGCTTGAAGCGCAGTTCGCGCGTCGTGGGGGTGGCAACTGATGCGCGTCTTCGTCAGCTATCGCCGTTCCGACAGCAAGGATTTTGCCGCGCGCCTGGCTGACAGGCTGGGCAGCCTGCTGGAAGTGAAGAGCGTCTTTTTCGACGTGGAATCAATCGCATTTGGCGAACACTTCCCACACCGTCTGGAGCAGGAGATAGACCGTTCGGACGTGGTCGTTGCCGTGATCGGCCCGGCCTGGCGCGGACCGGAAGGCGGGGAGAATCGCATTGCCGCCGATGGCGATTTCGTCCGCGCCGAGATCGCCCGCGCATTGCAAAAGGGCAAGCGCGTCATTCCCGTGCTGGTTGACGATGCGCCCATGCCAACCGCAAGCGACCTGCCGGCCGATATCGCCGACCTTGCCGAGCGGAATGCCCTGTCGTTTCGCCACACCTCGTTCCGGCAGGATTTCGACATGCTGGCCGAAGCCATGCTGGGCCGGAAGCCTGCAAGGAAGGCCGCAGGAATGCGGCTGGCACTAGGCGCCAGCTGGCGCGCGGCGCTGGGGCTCTACCTCTTCACCATGCTGGCCCTGGCCGTTGCCGTCATGGGGGTGATCAATTTCGACATGCCGCTAGAGACCATTCTTGGCGGCCGCATACAGCTGGTGATTTTCCTGCTGCTGTTGTTCGCGGCATTCCAGTACTGGACCTTCCGCTACCTGCGCCGGAACCTGGACTAGGCCTAGTCGAAGGTGAAACCCGCCGCCTTGGCGTGCGCGATTTCCTCCTCGCCTGTCAGCCGCGGATGATCGCCGGAAAGGTCGCTCCAGCAGGCCTTCTCGTCGACGAAAATCTCTTTCTGGACTTGGTACTTGTCCACATCAGTGAACAATCCGGCGAGGAAGCTGCGGGTACCCGTGGGCAGGAACTTGTACCACAGGTTGCTGCCACATGTGCCGCAGAAGGCACGCTCGCCCCACTTGCTGGCGTTGTAGGTCCTCACGGCATCCTCGCCCGTGATCGTGAAGCTTTCACCATCGAGGCCGACGAAATAGGCCCCGGCCCAGCGGCGACACATGTCACAGTGGCAGACTTCGACGTGCTGCTTCGGACCACTGAGCGCGACCTGCACCGCACCGCACAGGCAGTGACCCTTGATCGTGTCAGACGCCATCGGAACTATTCCAGCGGAACGCCGGGTTCGTGCTTGCTGGTGCGGATCGTCAGCGAAGTCTTGACGCTGGCCACGTTGGGCGCTGGCGTCAGCTTGCTGGTGAGGAATTCCTGGAAACTTTGCAGGTCCTTGCTCACGATCTTGAGGATGAAGTCGATCTCGCCATTCAGCATGTGGCACTCGCGCACTTCGGGCAGCGCCTTGATGTGGTCCTCGAAGGCCTTGAGGTCCTCCTCGGCCTGGCTGCGCAGGCTGACCATGGCGAAGACCGTGATGGCGAAGCCCAGCTTGCTGGCGTCGAGATAGGCATGATAGCCCTTGATCACGCCGTCTTCTTCCAGCGCGCGAACGCGGCGCAGGCACGGCGGCGCCGTCAGCCCCACCCGGCGGGCTAGATCGACATTGGTGACCCGCCCTTCAGCCTGCAATTCGGCCAACAGCCGGCGGTCAATCTTGTCGAGTGTGGACATTGCCAAGGCCCCCTTTCGGAATCCGCTCATCGACGCACGATACAAGTAATATCGTTGACGTCATCTCTCTCCCTTGCGGAATAATCTTCTTTAATAACGCAATTGTCCCCTTTTGCAACGCGTCCAGCCTTAACCATGCTTGCGCGACGGGACACCGCTATTGCCAGCATCGCAAATTCTTAACCCTGTTTCCCGCCGGAGCCCGATGCTGTTCGATGACCGCCTTGCCACTGTGCTGCGCAAACGCGCCGGTAGCGAGGCCGGATTGCGCACGCAATTCAGGCAGTTGCTGGACCTGCTGGGAACGCGGCCTACGCGCCTTTCGGGGCCGGCCCTGGCGCGACTCGCTGCCAAGGCCCGCGCCCTGCCCGCTGCCGAGGTTGACCGGCTGCTGGTAAAGCCGACGCTGGCGACGGAAAATCCGCGCATGGGGACCATTGCCGGCTTCGTCCGGCTGGACGAATTGCAGCGCAAGATTCCGCAAGACGTACAGTCAGCCATCCTGCGTGAACCCGGCCTGCGCCTGCGCAATCCGGCGATGGTGGCCTTCCTTGCCGAGGGCGACCCCAAGCCCGCAGCGGCCGCCATGGCCACGGCGCGGCTGAGCGAGGAGCAGTGGCTCGACCTGATCCCGCAGCTGCCCGTTACCGCTCGCGGTTTCCTGCGCCATCGCCGCGACCTGCCGCAAGGCGTCAAGGACTTGCTGGGGAAGCTGGGCGTACGCGACCTCGTGCTGCCGGGTCTGCCCACCCAGGCGGAAACCGAGGCGCCTGCCTCCGCACCCACCGCACGCCCGGACCTGGCGGCAACCGCGCCCCTGCGCGATCCCGCCATCGCAGACTTGCGCGCGCGCATCGAAGCCTTCCAGCAGAACCGCACCGCTGCCAGCCAGCACCCGCGCCTGCCGCTGGGTGACGCCGCACCACACCGCGACAGCGTGCCGGAGAAGCTGATCGACCTCGCCACCGATGCCGAAGGCGTAGTCACTCACGTTGAAGGGCGCAGCGCACCCTTGCTGGTGGGTCTTGCGCTCGCCTCGGCCCATCCGGGTGCACTGGTGGACCTGGACGAAGCCACGCGTGTGCAGTTGCTGCGCCGCCAGCCGCTGCGCCAAGCCGCCCTGACGCTGGACGCCGCGCCGGAAATCAGCGGCGAATGGCGCATGGACGCCGTGCCGCTGTTCAGCCCGGCCACGGGCGGCTTCACCGGCTATGTCGCGCGGCTCTATCGCCCCAACCTGCCCGCAGCCGAAGAAGAGCGGGACAGCCCCGGCGACGCCATGCGGCAGGTACTGCACGAATTGCGCACGCCGGTGAACGCGATCCAGGGCTTTGCCGAGATCATCCAGCAGCAGCTGTTCGGAGCAGTCCCGCACGAATACCGCGCCCACGCCGCCGCCATTGCCGTCGATGCCGCCAAGCTGCTGGCGGGCTTCGACGAGGTGGACCGGCTGGTAAAGCTGGAAAGCCGCGCGATGGACCTGGAAGAGGGGCAGACCGATTTCCGCGCCGCCCTTGCCGATACGATCCGCCGCCTCGAAGGCGTCCTGCGTCCCCGCAACGCCGGGTTCGCGCTGGAGGTATCGGGCTCGCCCTTCACCGTGGACCTGGCCCGCGAAGAAGTCCTGCTGCTGTGCTGGCGCCTGCTCGCCACGGCAGCTGCCGCGCTGGGACCGGGGGAAATTGCCGAGCTCGACCTGAGCGGCGACGGCGCAGAGCTGTGTCTCCGGCTGGAAGTGCCCGAAACGCTGCGCAATGCCGGACCGGACACCAGCCGCGACGGCCAGCGCCGCAAGGTCGTAAGCGCGGGCATGTTCGGCCCGGCCTTTACCTTCCGCCTCGTCGAGGCCGAAGCGCGCGCTGCAGGCGGATCGTTGGACTGTTCCGGAAATACAGTTGAATTGCGTTTACCATCCATTGACCCCGCAGATGTGATAGAGGAACCCGACGCCCAGGCTGACGACGGTTCGGCCTGACAACCGGGGAGATCATATCTTGGCCACGGGCAACCTGCTCGAACCGCCAGCGGCGAGCGCACGCGCGCGTTTTGCCGACGATACCCCGCGCTTCCTGCTGACGGTCGACACCGAAGAAGACTTCGACTGGGACCAGCCGCTGTCACGCGACAGCCACGGCACCGAGCATGTCCCCCGCCTCGCCAAGTTCCAGGAGTTCTGCGAGAACGAGGGCGTGGTGCCGATCTACCTGGTCGACTGGCCTATCGCCAATTCCGACTATGCGGCAGAAATCCTCACCGGTCCTCTGGCGGCGGGAAAAGCCGAGATCGGCGTGCAGTTGCACCCCTGGGTCAACCCGCCGTTCGAGGAAGAGGTCAACCAGTTCAATTCCTTCTCCGGCAACCTGCACCGGCGGCTGGAGCGCGGGAAGTTCACCCAGTTGCGCGACATGATCGAAAAGCGCTTTGGCAGTGCCCCGCTGATCTATCGGGCGGGCCGCTATGGCGTGGGGCCCAACACGGCAGAAATCCTGCTGGACCAGGGAATTGCCATCGATACCTCGGTGCGCCCCCTGTTCGACTATTCCAGCGCTGGCGGGCCGGACTATCGCGGCCACCCGCTTTATCCCTACTGGGTCGATGATGAGCACACCCTGCTCGAACTGCCGCTGACGACCAGCTACTGGGGCATGCTGCGCAGGCAGGGCGACCTGATCTACCCGCGCCTGTGGCGGGCCCCTTCCATGCGCGGGGTGCTGGCCAAGCTGGGCCTGCTCGAACGCGTTCCGCTGACGCCCGAAGGCGTGAGCGTGGAAGAGGCCATTCGCGGCATCGACATGGCCCTCGACGACGACCTGCCGATGCTGGTGTTCAGCTTCCACAGCCCGTCGCTGCGGCCCGGCTCCACCCCCTATGTGCGCGACGAAGAGGACCTTGACGCGCTTTATGACTGGTGGCGCCGCATCTTCGCCTATCTCGCACAGCGCGGAGTGAAGGCCAGCAGCGTCAATGACGTGATGGCAAGCGTGCAGCGCTAGGCGCTATTCCTCTTCATCTTCGACCGTGCCGGTAACGGTCCGGCCAACCCATTCCGCTGCGCCCATGGCTTCGCCTGCATCGGGATTGAAGCGCGGGCTGGTGGCGGTGATGTAGTTCCGCACGATGGTGTTGCCCTCGTGGCAGGCATATTCGTACATCTCGTAGTCGTCGTCGCGCGACCACGGGAAGGCCAGTTTGAACGGTTCGGTCAGCACCACGGGATCGTCGATCCACGCCTCGTAGAACAGCGTGTCCGGGCCGACTGGCGTAATCCGTTCAACCATGCGCTGCTGGTCGCTGGTGGGCAGCGGCTTGTTGCCGGGGCCAACGATGTTGAGCGGTGTTTCACCCGTCAGGTTGGTGGTTTCGATGATCAGGGAATCACCGTCCCAATAACCGCGCGACTGGCCCAGCCACGGACGGATCTGGTCCGGCAGGCGCGGCGTGTCACCAATGGGGATGATCCGCGTTTCGTGGACCAGTTCCAGCTGCAGCACCACGAAGCCGGGCGACTGGAACACGCGCAGGCCATTGTTATAGGGGAAGGGCGTCATCGAGCTCGGCAGTCCGCGCGAAATGCACAGGTCGAGCGAGTTGAAGTCCTCGATCCCCTCGAAAACGTCGTGCGACCAACTGGAAAGCATGGCGGCAGAGCGCCGTTCCCCTTCCTCTGTCAATTGCGGGTGGCGGCCATTGGCCGGTTCCATGATCAGCGATGTCTGGCGCAATGGCTGGCCCCATTCGAACCAGTGCCCTGCCCCGATCTCGCCCTCGGCATCCTCGCGTTCGTAGCCGGCTGCGGTGGCCTCGGCAGCGGCTATCGCCTCTGCATACTCCTCGTCCGTGAGGTAGGCTTGCTCACCCAGTGCCTCGGGCCGGGCAACGGGCGTGCGACCAACCGCGTCGAGCGGCCAGATACCGCGCAGGTCCGGGTCGCCCCAGGAGGTGCGCGGAGTTTCCCAGCCCTCTTCAGCTACCTGCGCTCCAGCCAGGACGGCCAGCTCGCGCGGGGTCGGGTCCTCCTGCGCCAAGGCAGGTGAAGCCATCAAGAGGGCAACTGGAATTGCTATCAGGCGCATGACTCTCTCCTTGATCAACGCATAGCGCGATCAGGTGAGAGGGCCAATGCTGGCAAGGTTGGTCGGGGAGACAGGATTCGAACCTGCGACCCTCTGTTCCCAAAACAGATGCGCTACCAGGCTGCGCCACTCCCCGAGCCGACGAGGCCCCTAGAGATTGCACGATATCGGTGCAAGCACGAAAGGCCGAAAGCTATCGATCCCGCAGTGCCAGCCACGTAGTTTCCCTTGGCCAAAGCTTCCGATTTCGACAGGCCTCCGCGCGATCATGGCCAGCCTTGCTGCCAAGGCCCTTGCCATGATTCTTTCCGCTGCCAGCGCCATTGCGCTCACCCTCGCCTGCTCGGTTACTGACGGAGACACCATCCGCTGCGGTGACGAGCGCATCCGCATCACCGGCATCGACGCGCCCGAAACCCGTGCCTGCCGCCAAGGCAGGCAATGTGTCGAAGGGGACGGCGAGGCATCGAAGCGCACACTCGAAGCCATCGTTGCCGGGGCCTCGCTCACGATCGTGCGACTGGGACGCGATCGGTATGGCCGCACACTGGCGGTGGTCTACGCCGATGGCACCAATATCGCCTGCACCCAGCTTGCCGCTCGGCAGGCCTTCTACATCGCGCGCTGGGATGACGACGGCATGGTGGCTGCCGATTGCCCGGAGCTGATCCACCGGACTGCCTGAGGGAGGAACACGAAGGATGGTGGGCCCGGCAGGACTCGAACCCGCGACCTAGCCGTTATGAGCGGCCAGCTCTAACCAACTGAGCTACAGGCCCCAACCAAACCTTCGTGCGGGCGTGCCCCTAAACCGAGGCAGTTTGGCCCGCAAGCGTGCTTACTCGCCAGCGATGGGTTCTGCACCCAGAAACGAGCCATCGTGGTTGGCCAGCACCTGCGCCACGGCCGTCCAGACGGCAACGTTCTGCGCCAGTTCCATCGGATCGACCTTGTCGAGCGTGTCGTTGGCGGTGTGGTGCAGGTCGAAATAGCGCGATCCATCCTGCTGGAGGTCGATGATCGCCCCGCCCTGGTCACGCAGGATGTTGAGATCGGCACCGCCGGTTGCGACAATGCCGGGAGCGGGCAGGACGCCGTAGCCCTCCACGGCTGCTGCCAGCTGTGCGAACAGCATGGGGTTGCTGCGGGCGAAATTGGTTTCCAGACGCCAGATCAGGCCGGCACCGAAATCGCTTTCAAGCCCGACGCCAATTTCCTCGTCGGCATGGGCGGCGGAATAGGCGGCAGAGCCCCACAGGCCGGTCTCCTCGGCACCTGCAAACAGCACCCGAATGGTGCGCAGCGGCTGCCCCTGTTCCTGCACGCGCAGGGCGGCCGCAGCGGCGATGGCGCAGCCCGAAGCATCGTCGATCGCGCCGGTGCCAGTGTCCCAGCTGTCGAGGTGACAGGCGAGCAGCACCGGCGGCAGCGACGGATCACTGCCGACGATCTCGCCCGTGACATTGCCGCTTTCGGTCATGCCCACGTGTTGCGGTGTCAGCACCAGTTCCATCGTCACTGTTCCGCCACGCTCGAAAATGCGTTCGAGGTTGTCGGCGTCGGGGTTGCTGAGCGCGGCTGCCGGGATCGGGCTGACACCCTCGGCCCAGCTGGTAGCGCCGGTGTGCGGCAAGCGGTCATTATCCGAACCGATGGAGCGGATCACCACGGCAGCAGCGCCCTTTTGCGCGGCAATCGAGGGGCCTTGGCGGCGCGGTGAACCAAAGTATCCGTAGTGCGAGCCGTCCTGCGTCGCGCGCATCGCGTGACCGAGGTAGACGATCTTGCCTGCCACGCTCTCGGCCGGTGCCGCGTTCAATTCCGCCATGGAGGCGAAGTGGACGACTTCGGCGGTGATACCCTCGGCTGGCGTCGCGCCGCTATAGCCGAGCGCCGTCAGCACCAGCGGCTGGGCGAAGTCGCCGACGATACGGGCGCGTTCCTCGCCGCGGATCCAGGTGTTGTGCATGAAAGGTTCGTCCACGACGTTCTCGAACCCGTGGGCCTCGAGCCATTCCACGGCCCAGGCACGGCCGCGTGCCTCGTCCTCGGTTCCGGCAAGGCGCGGACCGACCTCGGTGGTGATCCCTTCAAGGAAATCCCAGGCAATCTCGTCATGCGCGCCGGGTTCGAGGCCGTAACGGCTGTCGTAACGCTGGGCGGCAACATTGGCGGGAATGGCGAGCGAAAGCGCGGCTAGCGCCAGGAGGGTCTTGTTCATGGGCGCGAGTGCTAACCTCGCCATCAGGGCAAGTCCAGCAATAGCCCGATCAGGCCGCCACCCTTGTACCAATTGCAGGACGCACGGCGGGCTCACCCTCGTTTCGTCGGTCGCCTTCGACCCGATTGCGACCATTCTGCTTGGCCCGGTAAAGGGCCGCGTCCGCGCGGGCGAACAGGCGCTCGTAACTTTCGCCTTCCCGCAGGTGGGCCACGCCGAAACTCGCCGCAAGTCGGACGGACTCCCCAATCGCCGGAACGAGGTGTTGTGCAAAGCGCGACCGGATACGTTCGGCCAGCTTTTCTGCCGCTTCGCCGGGGCAATCCCACACCAGCACGCAGAATTCCTCTCCACCGACGCGACCCGCAATGTCCTGTTCGCGGGTCATGGAGCCGATCAGCTGTCCGAACTCGGCTATGGCCTGGTCCCCGGCCTGGTGGCCCCAGATATCGTTGACCTGCTTGAAGTGGTCGATATCGGCAATGACGAGGCTTACCGGCACACCGGTCTGCTGTGCCAGCATCAGGGGGCCGGCGATGTCTGTTTCGAAGGCGCGGCGGTTGCGCAGTCCGGTCAGGGCATCGCGGTCGGAACGTTCGCGCATTGCCGTCATCAGTTCATGGGCACAGGCCACCACCAGCACGATCGCCAGCGAGAGCGCCTTGATCGACAGCACCAGGTTGATGACCGAATAGTAGATCGACTGGCGGTATTCGGCGACCGGGATCGCCCCTTCGGCCAGCAATTGCAGCATGGGACGGATCATGAAATCCGCTACGTTGGTGGCCGCGATCACCAGTATCAGCGTGTCCAGGACATGGCGGCGCGGCGCTCCCATCAGCGACACCATGCCGACAAGGAACATCGCGCCATAGGCGGTGTTCACGATCAGCAATCGCGGACCGGCGTCTTGCGAGGTCATCACCGCCACCGACAGCAGCAATGCAGCCGTGCCGTAGATCGATACCTGCACTCCCAGATAGGCCGGGCGACCGACCCGGCTGCACATTCCCCAGACCATCGTCGCCGTCGACAAGGCGTAGAAGGCGTGCGTCAGGTGGAAGGTATAGATCGAACCGGTGGGCAACAGGTGCGTCGCCAGAAAGGCAATGGCCGCACAGGCGAAGGAAACGCCAAAGGCGAGCACATGCTTGCCCAGCCCCGCGCGCCACCAGAGCGCGAAGAACACCGCTGCGAATGCAGCCGCCAGAACCGGCGTTGTCATTCCAAGAAGCTGCTCGCGCATATTCCCGCCTGTTACCCGAAGCTTGCCTTAGGCTCGACTGGTTAAGGGCCGGATAAGGGATCGGTGATGAAAGCGGGTTCCGGGTCAGTCCCTGCCGCCAGCCCATTGCTGCAGCCGCGGGCGGATGCGCAGGAACAGGCGGTACAGGCCTTCGAACACCCTGTCGAACAACGGCAGCCGCGCCAGTTCACCAATGGGGCGCAGCAGGGGAATCCGGCGATACATGGCGGCAAAGGCTGCCGCACCAGACAGGACCCGGTCGCCTTCGCGTGCATGGAAGCGGGCGAGCAGGTCCGCCTGCGCCACCGGGCAACTCTCCGGCTGTCCCTCGCTCACGTCGACGAATTCGATGGCAAAACGGCGATCCAGCCGTCGCAACATGGCGATTTCGCGCCGGCACAGCGGGCATGCGCCGTCGAACCAGACGGTGAGCCGTGTTGTCGGTGAAGCCGCGCCGTGCATCGTGCCAATGTGAGCACGCAGACAACGATTGCAACACGCCTTGCGGGAGGGCTCCCCCTCGCCTATCTGCGCCTGCAAATCCCACGCTATTTCAGCTTACCCGATAAGGACGACCATGGCCGCCCAGTACGCATATGTCATGAAGGACATGACCAAGACTTTCCCCGGCGCACAGAAGCCGGTGCTGTCGAACATCAACCTGCAGTTCTACCGCGGGGCGAAGATCGGCATCGTCGGCCCCAACGGCGCGGGTAAGTCGACCCTGATCAAGATCATGGCCGGTATCGACAAGGATATCAGCGGCGAAGCCTGGCCGGGCGAGAACATCACCGTCGGCTACCTCGAGCAGGAGCCGGAGCTCGACGCGTCGAAGACCGTGCTCGAGAACGTCAAGGACGGTGCCCGCGACATCGCCGACCTGGTCGACCGTTACAACGCCATCAGCGCCGAAATGTGCGAGCCTGATGCCGACTTCGACACCCTCGGTGCCGAGATGGCAGAACTGCAGGACAAGATCGACGCGGTCGACGGCTGGACGCTCGACAACCAGCTGGAAGTGGCGATGGAAGCCCTGCGCTGCCCGCCTTCCGACATGGGCGTGGAAACGCTGTCGGGCGGTGAAAAGCGCCGCGTGGCCCTCACCCGACTGCTGATCCAGAAGCCCGACATCCTGCTGCTGGACGAACCGACCAACCACCTCGACGCCGAGTCCGTGCTGTGGCTTGAAAACCACCTCAAGGAATATGCCGGCGCCGTGCTGATGATCACCCACGACCGCTACTTCCTCGATAACGTGGTGGAATGGATCCTCGAGCTCGATCGTGGTTCCTACTACCCGTACGAAGGCAACTACTCGACCTACCTCGAGAAGAAGGCCAAGCGCCTGGAGCAGGAAAGCCGCGAGGAATCGGGCAAGCAGAAGGCCCTGCAGCGCGAACTCGAATGGATGCGGCAGACGCCCGCCGCGCGCCAGACCAAGTCCAAGGCGCGTATCCGCAAGTTCGACCAGCTGCAGGAAGAGATGGGCAACCGCAAGCCGGGCAAGGCGCAGATCATCATCCAGGTGCCCGAGCGCCTGGGCGGCAAGGTGATCGAGGCCAAGGGCATCTCCAAGGCCTATGGCGACAAGCTGTTGTTCGAAGACCTGTCCTTCATGCTGCCCCCGGGCGGCATCGTCGGCGTGATCGGCCCCAACGGCGCGGGTAAGTCCACGCTGTTCAAGATCCTCACCGGCAAGGAACAGCCCGACAGCGGCACCATCGAAATCGGCGAGACCGTGCGCCTCGGCTATGTCGACCAGAGCCGCGACCACCTCGATCCCAAGAACAACGTCTGGGAGGAAATCTCCGACGGACTCGACTACATGAAGGTCAACGGTCACGATATGTCGACCCGCGCCTATGTCGGTGCCTTCAACTTCAAGGGCCCGGACCAGCAGAAAAACGTCGGCAAGCTTTCGGGCGGTGAACGCAACCGCGTACACATGGCCAAGATGCTGAAGGAAGGCGGCAACGTGTTGCTGCTGGACGAACCGACCAACGACCTCGACGTGGAAACGCTGTCCGCGCTGGAAGACGCCATCGAGAACTTCGCCGGCTGCGCCGTGGTGATCTCGCACGACCGCTTCTTCCTCGATCGCCTGGCAACGCATATCCTCGCCTTCGAAGGCAACAGCCACGTCGAATGGTTCGAAGGCAACTTCGAAGCTTACGAAGAAGACAAGCGCCGGCGTCTGGGCGATGCGGCTGATCGTCCGACGAAGCTGCAGTACAAGAAGCTTACGCGATGAGTGATTTCAAACAGGCCCGGCGCCAGCAAGGACAAACTTCCACGTGACCCAACCCACAATTAGAGTCGCAGCTGCCGATGGAAGAACCCAAATGAACTTCCGAAAGTAGAGGGTCATTCGGTCGCGCGCTCTCTGGAAAAAGCGAATAGGCCGATAATTCGAGTAACGTCTCGGAAAGAGGTGAGATTTACCCACCCGCACAGCCAAGAAGTCTACATATGAATGGTTGAATGGGACGTCTTGGACTACCCTTTCGTACCTTATAGCGTAGTCTTTGACGATTTGCGGTGAAGGCGCATAAGCTTTCGGCCCAAAATTGAGGTCATAAAGAATAGTCGCTAATTTTTCACCATTCCTTTGAAATACTTGAGAATGGAAAAAATGATTTGTCATCGCATCTATTGCACTAGTAAAAATAATAAATATCGAGAATACAATGGAACTTGAGAGTAAAATCTGCTTTCCACTCTCGTCAATTGAATAAATATTTGGTATTAATGAAAGAAGGATGACGCCAGTAGATAGCGTCGAGATTATGTATATAGAAGCTCTATGTCGCGAATAGCATCGGCGACTTGCATGCATTCTGATATCTCTTGAAATCTCAACCTTTCTTCTGAGGCGATTCAGCTGATGTGTGGCATCCTGAGGTAGATGGGTTGGTTGGTCTGCCCTAAACTGATCTTCAGGTTTGATCAGCATCCATTGCCTTGTCTTTTCAATCCACCCGCTCAATTGCCCCCTCCTTGATGATACTCAACCAGCAACAGTGAGTTGGGAAATCCGCATTATACGAATCCCGACCCAACACCCTTACATAACCAACTTTATTGCAATATATCAGGAAATTATTTTACTCACCTGATTGCCGTACGATCCTGCTTGCAGCACGCCAATGACTCAAAATCCTGTATTGGGCATGCATTGAGACTTAATAATCGGGTGCGCTTCTATCATCGTTCGGACGCAGATTTCGCCGGCGAGCCGTTTGTTCTGCGGGCATGCCACCACCAACCACCCAACCGCTTCTTAACCAAAAACAATTAGGACAGCCCCCTCGCCCCGCGGAGGATGTCCTTTTTGCGTGAAGTCCTGTTCCTGCTGTTCACGCCCATCGTGGCATGGACCCTTGCTGCCACCCTGCTGGGTGTCTGGCTGCGGGATCGTTCGCGCAAGGAAAACGCGGCGCTGGCCTTGGGCTGGTTCCTGACCGGGGCCGGTTTCATGATCTCGCAGGCGATGCCCGCGGAAATGGGCCGCATCACGGTGGCGATTACCCACGCGTTCTACACCACAGGCGCCACGGCGATTGCATGGGGCATCCTGCACCGGGCGAAGGTTACGCCCGCCCTGCCCTCATGGCTGCTGATCGCTGGGCTGTTCTATCTTGCCATGTTCGTCTCGATCGCCGTGGGCGGCAGCGTGGTTGCGGACCTTTACCTTACCAACATGGCCTGCGGGCTGATCTTCTTCTCTGCGCTGCAACTCCTGTTGCGACGGGGCGCGGCGGACCTGCTGCACCGCATCCTGATTGCCGTGCTGGTGGTCGTGGTCGCGCAGTTCTTCATCCGCCCGACCATTGCCTTCATGTTCGATGACGGCGTGACGGCCAGCAATTATCGCGACACGGTCTATTACAGCGCGCTCCACGCGACGCTGTCCATCGGCTCGCTGTTCTTCGGCCTGACACTGGTCACCATCGCCGTGCGCGACATGATCGTGCAGGAGCGGGAGGCCACGGCCATGGATCCGCTGTCCGGCCTGCTGGCCCGCCGCGAGTTCGAAGAGCGGGTGGCGCAGAAGATCGCGCTGGCAAGGCAGGGCGATGTACCGCTGGCACTGGTCGTCGGCGATATCGACCACTTCAAGCGCGTGAACGACATCTGGGGGCACCAGGTGGGTGACCGGGCAATTGCCGCCTTCGGCGAGCTGCTGTCGCAGACCGTGCGCGAATACGACGTGGCCGGCCGCGTCGGCGGCGAGGAGTTCTGCGTGCTGGTGTGGAACGCGGACGAAGCCGTGGCAGCCTCGCTGGCAGAGCGGCTGCGGCTGGGCCTGTCCGAAGTCGAGATCGAGGGCCTGAGCAGCAATGTCCGGCTGACCGCGAGCTTTGGTGCTGCCGAAATGCGGCGCAGCGAGGGCTACCCTTCACTGTTCGCGCGTGCTGACCGGGCGCTCTACCTTGCCAAGGGTGCGGGCCGGAACCGCGTGGCCTGCGCCGGTGGCCTGAATGGCGATCCTTCGCCTGATGACACCCAACCCGTTGCCGCCGACAGCCTGACCGCTGCGGCCTGACCGGCCCGCTCCGGCGGGGCTATCCTACACCTTGGAAAGCGCGCTAGCCGCGCCCGATGAGCATTGCCTTCAAGTCCTCGCAAACCCGCAGGAAACCGCCATTACCGGCCCGCGGGTTTTCTCCTCCAGGACAGTGTTCCAGGTGTTCCACATTAGGTGCCGGAAAGCCGCGTCTGTTGACCCGCACCGCGCCCCGGTGTTCAAGCCTTCCGCACTCGATTCAAGGAACCCGGAAAAGCTGCCATGGCCATCCCCCGCCCCCTGCTCTGGCTGATCCTCGCCCTTCCCGGCGCCTACATCCTGGGCAGCTGGGCCTTCACGCCCGACAGCTATGGCTACGGCCATGCCGTGGCGGACAGCGGCGACTGGGCGGCGTGGTTGCTGCTGGCGACGCTCGCGGTCACGCCGGTGCGGCTGCTATTCGGTCCACGTCCTCTCACCAACTGGCTGCTCAAGCGGCGGCGCGACCTTGGTGTGGCGAGCTTCGCCTATGCCTTTGGGCACGCTGTCACCTACCTGTGGGACAAGTGGTCGCTGGCAGAGATCGTGGCAGATGCCACCGACCTGCCCCTGCTGACCGGGTGGCTGGCACTACTGATCTTCCTGCCGCTGGCGATCACGTCCAACGACAAGGCCGTTCGCTTCATGAAGCTGCGGTGGAAGAAGCTGCACCGGCTGGTCTATCCGGCCGCGGTGCTGACCTTCGCGCACTGGGCGCTGACGGCCTTCGATCCGACCACGGCCTATATCCACATCGGGATACTGGCCGCGATCGAGATCGTCCGGGTGGCGCTGCAATGGCGCCAGAAAGCGCGTTAGAGCGTTACGTACTGGCGGAACCGCGCGACTTCCTCTTCATCGACGTACTTGCCAATTTCGCGGTCGAACTCGGCCATGTCCTCGTAGGGACGGTATTCGTCGAATTCGTGCGCCATGCGGTCGTCGATGCCGGGCACCAACGCTACTTCCTCGTCGGTGAAGGTGTTGAGGTTGATCGGCACGAAGACGTTCACCAGCGTGGCGCTGGCTTCTTCGGGCGTGGTGTTGGCCAGCAGCACGGCGTTGAGGTCCACAACGCTGGCATAGGGCTGCCCGCCGACGATCGCGGCAGCGAGTTCTTCGGATACGCCGGCAGCGGCCAGTTCTTCGGCAGTCGCGGTGCTGGCGTCGAGCACGCCGGTTGCCTCTGCGGTATCGCCCGCATCGGCTTCGTCAGTGGCTGCGGTTTCGGTGGTGTCGGTCGTCTCGTCGGCAGTCTCGCCACAGGCTGACAGGGCCAGGGCAGAAACGGAAACGGCGGCGGCGATTACGATCTTGCGCATGAAGAATCCTTCTTTTTTGCGGGGAACGTCAGGCTTTCACCACAGTTGCGAATGATTTGCAATAGGAGCGTGGCGGCAGACGCAAAGTGCCTGTCCTGCAATCATTCTCCGCTGCGAACTGCGCACCTGCAACCCGATATTAACCATACCGGCCTAGCCTCCCGGACCTATAAGAAGATGGGGAGAGTGAGATGTATTCGATCCAGTATTCGCCGGACACGCGCATCCTCGAGATGAAGCTCGAAGGCCGTTGGAACGAGGAAGACTTCGACAAGTTCGACAAGGCCTATTCCGATGCGCTGCGCAGGCACTCGCTGGGCGGCAAGAGCATTG
This sequence comes from Alphaproteobacteria bacterium, assembly GCA_030431875.1. Classification (GTDB taxonomy): domain Bacteria; phylum Pseudomonadota; class Alphaproteobacteria; order Sphingomonadales; family Sphingomonadaceae; genus Alteraurantiacibacter. The sequence continues at coordinate 4,392 of JAUIIG010000014.1, read as the reverse complement.
CCGTACTGAGCGATTCGCGCGAGTTCCACGTGCAGACGCAGGAAGTGGCCGATCGTTTTTCGAAGCTCGGCACGGGTTCGGGGGCCAAGGTGGTGGCCAGCGCCATCGTGGTCGGCTCGCTGCTCAGCAAGATGCAGGCCGAACGCATCGTCCATTCGAAGAAGCTCGGCGTATTCCTCGATATCAAGGAAGCCAAGGCCTGGCTGGCCGATGCCCTGAGCGACGTCGCCGCTTGACGGCAGACTCCGCGCGGCGATTCTGGTAGTCTCTTTCCGGTGAAGCTTTCCCGGGGGAGAATTCCAACATGAACTGGACGCCGCGCAACATTATCCTGCTGGTTCTGGCACTTGTCCTCGGACTGGTGGCCGGGCTGGCCTTCCCGCTGTTCGGGGTGCTGCTGATCGTGCCCGTGCTGGGCTACGTGATCTACATCCTCGTCAACAACAAGGGCTCTGCAGAGGCAGACCCGGCTGCCGCCGAAGCCGCACGGGCCTTTACCGCGCCAGAGGGCATGGCGGCCATCTACGTCATGCGCAAAGGCTTCATGGGCGGCCAGCAGGGGATGAACGTCACTGTCGACGGCCTGCTCGAAGCACAGTTCCGTACCGGCCGCTTCGTTCGTACCGAGGTGACCCCTGGCACCCACACCATCGGCGCGCGCATGGCAGCGCAGACCAAGGGTAGCGCCATCTCGCAGGACATCACCCTCGCCGCGGGCGAGTGCGTCTTGCTGGATGCCAAGCTGGAAATGGGCGCCCTGCAGGGCAAGCTGGTGTTGCTGGAAACCCGCGACCCGGCAGAGGCCCGCGCCAAGCTCGCCGGACTCAAGCTCGTGGAGTGGAAGGCCTGACTTTTCCATTCATCGTTTTGGGCACGAACCTGAACGGCAAGCAAACAAGGTGGTTCAGTTAACGCTCATCGCGACTCGGTAGAAATTGCGACATCGACTGACTTACAAGCGCCGCAGCACTCGGGCGGCATTGGTCAACATACGGGAGATGTTGCAATGCAACTCGCAGACCTTTTGAAATCCTGCGGCCTTGCCGCACTTGCCGCCGCGATGGCGGTGCCGCTGCTGCCGACGACGGCTCTTGCAGCTGCCGATACTGCGGCCAGTGCCGAAAGCTCGGCAGACCAGCAGCGCGATCGCGGCGACCGTGCGCGCGGCGAAGGTCGCCGTGGCAATCGCGAAGCCCGCCAGTCCAATCCACGACGCGGCGGCGAACGCACCAACCGTGCACCGCGCGAACGGCCGGCCCTGGCTGAATCGCGGGCCCGTGCCGCTGAAGCGCGTCAGGCAAACAACCGCAACCAACGCCGCGCGGACCGCGTAGATCGCCGCTCCGACCGCCGTGCCGACCGTGTCGAGCGCCGAGGTGATCGGGCCGCCCGTGATGCACGCCGCGCTGGCGATAACCGCCAGGCCCGCCAGATCGACCGCCGCTCGGAACGGCGTGCCGACCAGATCGAACGGCGCGGAGACCGGCGCGCGGACAATATCCGGCGCGGTGGCGATCGTCGGACCGACAACCGCAACCGGACCTATCGCGACGGAAATCGCAACCGCGGCTACACTGATCGCAATCGTGACCAGCGTCGCTACAGCGATCGCAACAACCGCGGTTATAACGACCGCAACCGCGATCAGCGCCGTTACCGAGATCGCAACGGATCTTACCGTGACGGCTACCGGGATGCGCGTCGGGACTATCGCCGGTGGAACCGCCAGTCGTGGCGCCGTGACAACCGCTACAACTGGAACCACTATCGCCAGCGGAACCGGAATGTGTACCGCCTGGGCGTCTACTACTCGCCCTACCGGAACTACAGCTACCGCCGCCTGAACATCGGCTTCTACCTCGACAGCCTGTTCTTCGGCAGCCGCTACTGGATCAACGACCCGTGGCAGTACCGCCTGCCCGAAGTCTACGGCCCCTATCGCTGGGTCCGCTACTACGACGACGTGCTGCTGGTGGACATCTACACCGGCGAAGTGGTCGACGTGATCTACGACTTCTTCTGGTAAGCCCGGAAGCCGCAACATGGCCGGAGCGAGTGGCCGGCGATGGACCCCCTGCCCCTAGCGGGCGGGGGGTTTTTGCTGTGGTCGGTCTATTCGCCTGCAGCGGCAGGCGGAGCGACTTCATCCAGCGGGGGATCGGGATCGCAGAACCGGGCTAGCGCAGCATCCCCGATTACAGGATCGAACAGCCAGGCCAGTAGCGCCTCTTCGTAGGCTATCGCGCGAGGCACCTCCCGGCTGCCCGTTCCGTGCTCCATGTCCGGAACCTCGCAGTAGCTTATGTTGTCGCGGCCGTATTCCTTGAGCCGCGTTATCAAAAGACGGGCGCTCTCCACCGGAGTATGATCGCGATCAAGTGCGCCTTGCGTCACCATGATTGGAGTGTCGCCATAGCGTAGCAGGGCGGCAAGATCCGTGAACATGCGCGATCGCCAGAGAAGGTTGCTGTCGCCCCCGTTCTCTGACACCGGCACCGGACGCAAGCGCAGGTCCGCCAGCATCTCGCGCACGTCGAGCAGGCATGCCTCGCGGTCTTCCACCCGGTCTGCGGCGCAATCCCAGAAGTCCTCTATATGTTGCGCCATGGTCATGCCGCCGCCCATGGCCCCCAACACGGCGCGCTCCACGCCCGGATAGTAAGCCACCAGCCGCGCCCCCACATCGCCACCTTCGGACCAGCCCCAGACGTAGACCCGGCCGTTCCACCACGGCGCATGGCCGCGCAGGTGTTGCAGCACGCGGAGATGATCCAGCACCGCGCGATCAAGGCTGCGACGTTCGTGGAATTCGGGCGGGCAATCGCGAGGATCGGTGGCATCCGGATCGATACCGGGTTTGTCGACGGTCAGCTTGGCATAGCGAAACGCACTGTCCGCCCGGGGGCGGTAGAGGCTGGAGAATCCGGGCCGCCGCACACCGGCACAGCCTGAACCGTCGAGCACGATGAGGATCGGCAGGTTGCTTTCATCAGCCAATCGCTCGACGTGATAGTCGATAGGGCGGTTCTCCAAATCCGGGATCTGCGTGGATTGCTGGAGCAATTCCGGGCCGTCCTGAGCGGCAGCTGGTGTTCCGAGAAGGAGGAGGATTGGAACTAGGCCAAGGCGCGACACCATGCCCCGGCACCTACCCACCCCAACGCGCGGGTCCCATGCCATGATCGCGGCACCCCTTGCCAGCGCGGCGAAGCAGTGGAAAAGCAGCCACAACATGACGACCGAGACCAAGAGCAAATTCCCGGACAACGCCGACCAGGCCCTGCTGAAGAAGCTTGGCGCGCAGGTACGCGAGCGGCTGGCCGCCAATTCCGCCGTCTACAAGGTGCCGACCGAAGAGGTGGAACTGTTCGCCGTGGGCGACTTCATGACGCCTGCCGAGTGCGAGAAGATGATTGAACTGATCGACGCCACGGCCAAGCCGAGCAAGGTCTTCGATGTCGACTATTCGAGCGGTTACCGCACCAGCTATTCGGGCGACGTCGATCCTTACGATCCCTTCGTGAAGAAGATCGCCCGGCGGGTGGACGACCTGCTGGGTGTCGATCCGCGGTTTGGCGAGACAATCCAGGGCCAGCGCTACATGCCGGGGCAGGAATTCCAGCCGCACCACGACTGGTTCCATCCCGGCACCAGCTACTGGGACTACGAAATGTCGCGCGGCGGGCAGCGCAGTTTCACGACCATGGCCTTCCTCAACGAGGTCGAAGGCGGCGGCACGACCGATTTTACCGAACTGGGCATCTCGCTGGAGCCCAAGCCCGGCGTCCTGCTGATCTGGAACAATGCCCGTCCCGACGGGATCACCAACCTGAAGACCATGCACGCCGGCCGTCCGGTCACTGCCGGGGCCAAGTACATCTTCACCAAGTGGTACCGCGCCCGCGAGTGGCGCTGACGGTTCAGCGCGCCAGCGCCTCTGCGATCAGTTTGCGCGAGTTCTCGACGCCGTAGAGCGCGATGAAGCTGCCCATGCGCGGCCCCTGCGAGGACCCCAGCAGGGTTTCATACTGGGCCTTGAACCAGTCGCGCAGGTTCTCGAAGCCGAAGGCCTCGTCCTTGCCGACTTCATAGACAATGGTCTGCAGGTCTTCCGCCGACATGTCGGCAGGCACTTCGGCCAGCCGCGCGTCGAGCGCCTTGAGCGCCGCCGCCTCGTTGGCTTCCGGCGCCCGCTTGACCAAGGTCGGGGCGATGAAGTCGCGGTTGTAGGCCAGCGCCTTCTCGACCAGCCGGAACAGGTCCGGGTGATCGTCCGGGTCCATGTCGTGAATGTAGTTGCCGAGGTAGGACCACACCTGCTCGTGTGTGGCCGTCGCGCCCAGCACGCCGACGAGGTTGAGTAGTAGGCCATAAGTCACCGGCAGGCTGTCG
>JAUIIG010000013.1 GCA_030431875.1 Alphaproteobacteria bacterium | reverse complement strand
CTCGATCTAGACCATCGGGTCGCCCATTTTGGTTGGACAACGGCCACGCGGGGTAAGGCGGGGCGCTGTTGGTCACAGTCGGGGGTTGGACACCGTCATCCCCTTGATACTGCTGGCCTGTGTTATACCGCCCCCGGGCACCACTCCTTTCTTGGAGATTGATCTGGCTGTGGTTGCTATCTAGCACCCTCGCCATGCCCTTGCCGCCCCTGCTTTCTGCCATGCGCTTTTCCGGCGAGTGGCGCGATTACCAGGCGCGGGTGCTGGCAGACATGGATGCCCACCTCGAAGACGGACGCCTGCACGTCGTTGCAGCGCCGGGTTCCGGCAAGACGATCCTGGGGCTGGAGGCCATGCGCCGCAGCGGGAGGCCCGCGCTGGTCCTCTCCCCCAGCCTCGCCATCCGCAACCAGTGGTGCGAGCGGCTGTGCCCGCTCTTCCTGCCCGATCTCGCGCCGCACCAACCGCGTATTTCGCGCGACCTCGATCATCCGGCAGACATGACTATCGCCACCTACCAGGCACTCCACGCAGCACACCGCGCGGACAGCGAGTTCACCGCCTTGCGCGCGCTAGGACCGGTCACGCTGGTGCTGGACGAATGCCACCACCTGCGCCGCGAATGGTGGAATGCCCTGTTCGCCTTGCACGACCTGCTGGAAGACGTGGTCATCGTCTCGCTCACCGCGACGCCGCCTTACGACGCCAGCCATGCCGAATGGACCCGATACGAGCGCCTTTGCGGACCGATCGACGAGGAAATCGGCGTGCCCGAACTGGTCCGCAACGGCGACCTCGCGCCGCACCAGGACCATATCGTGTTCTCGGAACCCGACGGTGCACTAGTCGACAGCTTGCTACGCCGCCGCGACGCCGTCTTTGCCCTGCATGCAGAGGTGAAGGCCGACGAAGGCCTGCCGGACCTCTTGCTGACGCACCCGTGGATCACCGCGCCCTTCGCGCATGAGGAAGGCATCCTCGATGCGCCCGAGCAGCTCTCCGCCATGCTGTTCTACCTCGCTGCGCGCGAGGTGTCCTTGCCCCAGGAGCCGCTGGTCCTGCTGGGCGTGGATCGCGAGGCCGTACCCGAATTCAACCACTTCTGGCTGGAGCCCATGCTCAACCTGTTGCTGGGAACGGCAATCGACCAGTGGCAACTGGACGATGCGCGCCGCAAGTGCTGGCGCAGCGCCTTGTCGGAGGGCGGCCTGATCTCCAACAACCGCGTCGATTTCTCCGAGAGCGTGGATCTTGCACGGCTGCTGTCCGGAAGCACGGCGAAACTGCAATCGGTGGTCGACATTGCCCGCGCCGAAAGCGCCAGCCTTGGCAACCAGCTCCGCATGGCCGTGTTGACCGACCATGTCCGCGCCGCCGAGCTGCCGCGCAGCCCGTCCGCCGCCTACAGTCCTGCACGCTTGGGCGTGGTGCCGGTGTTCGAGACGCTGCGCCGCGCGGGGATCGACCAGCCGCTGGGTGTGCTGACGGGCAGCCTCGTCATCATCCCCGTCAGCGCCATCGAGCCGACCCGTGCCGCCGCGGCAGACCTAGGCATCCCGCCACTGGACTTGGCGATCACGCCGCTGGCCGGCCAGCCCGGCTATGCCAGCCTCGACTTCGCCCAGGCCGCCGATCGCGGGCGCGTGGAACTGGTGACGCGCCTCGTCAGGCAAGGCGCGATCCGGATACTGGTAGGGACGCAGGCCCTGCTGGGCGAAGGGTGGGACGCGCCCTCGCTCAACAGCGTCGTGCTGGCCAGCAATGCCGCCAGCTTCATGCTGTCGAACCAGATGCGCGGACGCGCGATCCGCACCGATTCGGAAGCGCCGGACAAAGTTGCCAACATCTGGCACCTCGCCACGGAGGATCCCGGTGATCTCGACGGCGAAGGCGGACCAGACCTTGGCCGCCTCAAACGCCGTTTCGCCATGTTCGATGGCGTCGCCGAAGGCGGCGCGCGGGTAATCGAGAATGGCATGGAGCGGCTCGCGATCCCGTTCGAGGAGGATGTGGTTACACGCAACGCGCTCACCTTCAGCCGCGCCGCAAACCGGGCCGAAACCGCGCGCCACTGGCAACAATCGCTCGGCAGCGGCACCGAACGGGCGCAGGTGCGCGAGGTGGCCGAAGTGAAAGGCAGCGTCGGCAGCGCGCGCCTGCATGTGCAAACCACGCTCCGGTCCCTGACCGTCGCCAGTCTCGGCGGCGGCTTCGTGACGGCGGGCTTGGCACTGAAAGGCGTGGCAGACCTCTATTCCCTGATCGCCATCGGCGGGGGAGCGGCCATGCTCTATGCCGTGCCCGACATAGTCAACGGCGTCCGGCTGTGGCTGCGCAACGGCACGCTGGAGCGGCGTTTGTCTCAAGTCGGGCGCTGCCTACTCGTCTCGCTGTCGCGGACCGGCAACCTCTCGGCCGAAGAGGGCAACTACGCAGTGATCGTGCGCGAAAGCGTCTCAGGCCGCCACGCCGTCACCATCAGCGGCGGCACGCGGGCAGACCAGCACCGCTTCGTCGATGCCATGACCGAGCTGCTGGGGCCGGTTGAGAACCCCCGCTACATCCTGCGCCGCGAGGGCGAGGCGCTGGGTTTCCGCCAGCTCGACTACCACGCCGTCCCCACGGTGCTGGGCACTCACAAGGATCATGCCGCGCTGTTCCTGGAGCATTGGCGCAAACGCGTCGGCCCCGCCCGCGTGATCTTCACCCGATCTGCCCACGGCCGCCGCGTGCTCTTGCGCGCCCGCTCGAAATCGCTGGCGGCAGGCCTGCGCTCCAAGGTGGAACGCCGGTCCATGTGGCTTTAGCGCCTCATAATTGTGGAATGCGTTTGTTAACAGGCTCTTTTGTGCTTGCGCCTTGGAAACGTTCATCGCATTCGTGGGTCAGGCCAAATATGGCCTTGGTCAGAGGGACAAACCTATAATGAAGAAGATGTTTTTTGCGACCGCTGCGGCGCTCGCGCTTTCGGCCTGCGCGAATGGCTCGCTCATGGTGGAGCAGCCCTATCGTGGTGACTACCGCACCGGCTTTGCATCGATTGCTGCCGACTCCAACTCGGTTGAAGTCGATGACGACAACATCGTTTACACCCAGGAAAAGATGGAAGAAGCCTTCTTCGGCGGGGACACCCCGCTGTTCACCGAAGGTGACGGCATTTCCGTGGTCTACCGCTACCTGACCTTCGACGAAGGCAGCCAGGCCCTGCGTTACCTAATGGGCGGCATCGCCGGCGGTTCGACCGTGGTTCTCGAAGTCGACTTCGTCGGCCCGAACGGCGACGTACTGTCGACGGTTCGCGGTGAAGGTCGTGTGTCGGGCGGTTTCTTCGGCGGCTCTAACAAGAGCGGCATCGACCATGCCATCGACGAAGTTGCCGACTACGCTGCGAACACGTTCGGTACGAACGCAGACGACTAAGCCACTGGCAGTCGCAAGATCAGGGGGCGCGGCGGGCATACCGCCGCGCCCCTTTTCATTGGTGAAGTCAGCTGACCCGTACGATCGTGGACATATCTTCGGGATCGCTCTCGCTGGTCGAGGTGTACACGCCGTTCTCGTCCACCTGCTCGATGTAGCATTCCTCTTCTTCACCGTCGGCGGCATCGCACCAGCGGTTCGGGCCGTCCTGGCGCCAGGTCCCGGTTTCAACCTCGGCACCATCGGCATCCACGACAACGAAGGTGCCGTCCGGGTTGGCGGTGTAGGTGAATGTAGTGCCGTCGGCCTGGGTCACCTCGTAGGTGCCAGCGGACGGTCCGCCGTCAGCAGAAACGGAGGCCACTTCTTCCACGACCTCCTCCTCCGTTGTGGCATCTTCAGGTGCGGCTTCTTCGGCAGCATTATCGCAGCCGGCCAGGACAAAGCTGGCAGTAACGCAGGCAAGCAAAACAGATTTACGCATGGTAGTTCCCCCTTGGTCAGCGACCCGGCGGGACACCTACCACGACGCGCTTCGCCCACGAAGCGAAACCGCGATGCACCACCCTGCAATTGCCACCCTGCCCCCTTGGGTGTATAGGCTGGCTTCGAGCGCGCCCCGGCTACTGCGAACTTGTTTCGCACCGCCGGGGCGCTCGCTTTTTTGCAGTTGAAAGGTTTGCCAATGTCCCGCCGTCGCCAGATCTACGAAGGCAAGGCCAAGATCCTTTACGAAGGCCCCGAACCGGGCACGCTGATCCAGTACTTCAAGGACGATGCCACCGCCTTCAACGCCCAGAAAAAGGGTACGATCAACGGCAAGGGCGTGATCAACAACCGCATCAGCGAGTACATTTTCACGCGGCTTGCCCACATCGGCATCCCCACCCACTTCATCCGCCGCCTGAACATGCGCGAACAGCTGGTGCGACAGGTGGAGATCATTCCTCTTGAGGTGGTGGTGCGCAACGTGGCCGCCGGCTCGATCGCCAAGCGTTTCGGCATCGAGGAAGGCGAGATGCTGCCGCACACGCTGATCGAATACTACCTGAAGGACGATGCGCTGGGCGATCCGCTGGTGTCGGAAGAGCACATCGCCGCCTTCAACTGGGCCGGGCACGAGGAAATGCAGGACATCGCCGCCATGGCGATCCGCATCAACGATTTCCTGTCCGGCATGTTCGCCGCCGTCGACATCCGCCTGATCGACTTCAAGCTGGAATTCGGCCGCATCTACGATGGTGACTACAGCCGCGTGATCCTGGCCGACGAGTTCAGCCCGGACAATTGCCGCCTGTGGGACTTCAACACCAACGAGAAGATGGACAAGGACCGCTTCCGCCGTGACCTTGGCGGAGAAGAAGAGGCCTACCAGGAAGTGGCCCGCCGCCTCGGCGTGCTGTCGGGCGAGGACAACAGCCCGGGCGAAGTGCTGGACATGAGCGCCCACCGCTCGCGCCTGCGCAGCAGCCCGCCTGCCAAGCCCAAGAAATAAGCGAACTCTCCCGCCTACAGCACCGGCCATTGCCCGTTCAGCAAGCCGGTGCCATGAGGGCGGCCATGAATTTCCGTAAACTCGCGGTTCTTACCACCGCGCTCGCCTTACCGCTTGCCCTTGGCCAGCCGCTCGCCGCACAGGCGCCAGAATATACTGAGCAGAGCCGGGACGCCTCCGTCGGCGTGCCCGCCGAAGTCGCGGCTGTCTTCCCCGAGATCGCCGAGAGCGACCTGCCGTTCGACACTGACTACCGCGTCGGCCAGCTCGACAACGGCATGCGCTACATCATTCGTGCCAATTCCACGCCGCCGGAACAGGGACTGGTCTACTTCTGGGTCGATGCCGGTTCGGTGTCAGAACAAGACGGTGAGGAGGGCTATGCCCACTTCATCGAACACATGGCGTTCAACGGTTCCACCAACGTGCCCGAGGGCGAGATGGTGCACTTGCTGGAGCGCGAAGGACTCGCCTTCGGGGCCGACACCAATGCCAGCACGGGTTTCGATACCACGCTTTACCGGCTGGACTTGCCGCGCAACGATGTGGACCTGCTCGACACCGCGCTGATGCTGATGCGCGAGACCGCCAGCGAGATCACTTTCGACGACGAAGCCGTGGACCGCGAGAAGGGCATCATCCTGTCCGAACGGCGCGTGCGCGATACATACCAGCTGCGCAACACCATCGATAACCTCGACTTCCTCTACCCCGGCAGCCGCTTTTCGCAGCGCATGCCAATCGGCGCGCCCGAATCCGCAGAGTCCATCGAGGTAGCAACCGGCGCTGCCCTGCGCGCGCTTTACGAACGCGTCTACCGGCCGGAGAACACCGCGCTGATCGTCGTGGGCGATTACGATCCGGACGAGGTCGAGGCCATGATCCGCGCCCGCTTCGCCAGCTGGCAGGGCGAGCCGCGACTGGAAACGCCCGACTTCGGCCCGATCGATCCGGAACTGTCGGGCCGGACCGACATCTTCCTCGACCCCGCCCTGTCGGCCAGCATTTCGGTGTCGCGCAATGGCGAATGGCTGGGCGAGCCCGATACTGCCGCCAGCCGCCGCGCCCGCGTGCTCCGGCAGATTGGCTATGCCGTGATCAACCGCCGCCTGCAGAGCCTGGCGCGGCAGGAAGACCCGCCTTTCCGCAATGCCCGGTTCGATACCGGTGACGTGTTCGAGGCCGGCCGCACCACATCGCTCGACGTGCTGACCAACGAAGGCGAATGGCAGCGTGGCCTCGCCGCCGCGCAGGAAGAATATCGCCGCGCGCTGGAATTCGGCTTCACCGAGGCTGAAGTGGCCGAGCAGGTAGCCAACCTGCGGCAGGCCATCGAAAGCAACGCCGCCAGCGCTGCCACGCGGGGCAATCGCGATTTCCTGACCGGGGCGCTCACCCTGCTGCGCGATGGACAGGTGCCCACCACGCCCGCCAGCGCGCTCGAACGGTTCTCCGAGCACGAACCGGAGATCACGCCGGAAGCCGTATTGGCCGCCTTGCAGGCCGAGCTTGTTCCGCTCGACGATCCGCTGATCCGTTTCACCGGAAGCGACGCGCCCGAAGGCGGAGAGCTGGCTCTGCGCCAGGCATGGAGCGAGGGCATGGCCATTGCGCTGGAAGCACCTAGCGAAGCCGATGCGGTCGAGTTCGCCTACACCGATTTCGGTACGGCGGGCGCGGTCGTGAGTGACACGGTCGATGACCGGCTGGACATCCGTACCATCCGCTTTGCCAACGGCCTGATGCTCAACCTCAAACATACCGACCTGCAGGAAGAGCGCGTGCTCGTGCAGCTGAACATCGACGGTGGTGACCTGCTGAGCACGGCGGACAATCCGCTGGCCACCGCGCTGGTCGGCTCGCTGCCGAGCGGCGGCCTGGGCGAACACACGCTGGACGAACTGCAGACCGTGCTGGCGGGTCGCCAGGTGTCGTTCAACGTCGGTTCGGCGGACGAAACCTTCCGCATGTCGGCCGCCACCACGCCGCGCGATCTCGAGCTGCAATTGCAGCTGATGACTGCCGCGCTGGTCGACCCCGGCTATCGTTCCACCGCAGAGGCGCAGTACCGCCGCAACGTGCAAAGCTTCTTCGACCGGCTAAGCGCCACGCCCAGCGCCGCGCTGAGTAATGCGATTGGCGAAGTGATTTCGGACGGCGATCCGCGCTTCACCCTGCAATCGGAAGAGGACTACCTCGCGCTGAACTTCGCCAAGCTGCGCGATGACATCAGCGACCGCTGGCAGCACGGCGCGATGGAACTGGCCGTGGTCGGCGACATCGACGAGGACGCAGTGGTGGAACTGGTGGCGCGCACGCTGGGCACCCTGCCTGCCCGGGAAGACGCATTCGGCGCCTACGAGGACGCCCGCCAGCGCAGCTTCACCGCCAACCGCGAGGCACGCACCGTCTATCACGACGGCCAGCCCAACCAGGCCATGCTGATGATGCTCTGGCCCACGCGGGACGACAGCGATCCGGCGGAATCGATGCAGCTCAACATGCTTGAGCGCGTGACCCGCCTGATCATGCTCGATGTCATCCGTGAGGAGCTGGGACAGACCTATTCGCCTTCGGTCAGCGTCGACCTTTCGCGCACCTATCCCGGCTATGGCACCTTCGACGTCTCGGCACAGGTCGATACGGCGCAGGTCGATCCCACCCGCGAAGCCATGCTTTCCGCCATTGCCGACTTGCGCAATGCACCGGTCGACGAAGACGTGCTGCTGCGCGCGCGCCAGCCGTTGGTGGAGGCCATCGATAACCAGCTGGACAGCAACGGCGGCTGGATGAGCCTCGTCGATCGCGCCCAGACGGAGCCTGACCGCATCGACCGCTACCTGTCCGCCCGGGAGATGGTCGAGGCAGTCACGGTCGAAGACGTCCAGGCGCTGGCCATGCAGTACCTCGACCCGGCTGACCGGCTGGAGTTCGTGGTCTTGCCGCGCGAGCAAGCGAGCGAAACCGGAGGCGAAGCGGCGACGGAGTGACCGGCGGGGCAGAACCGCTTTCACCCCCTTGCGGGTGCACTGCACAATCGCCATAGGCTGCGGCAGATTCTCCTGCAGCAGAGGTCCTGCCCCATGAAAGTCCGCATCCATGTCAGCCTGAAGCCCGGCGTGCTCGATCCGCAGGGTCGCGCCGTCCACCACGCGCTGGAAGGACTTGGCTTCGAAGGGGTCGAGGACGTCCGCATCGGCCGCACCGTCGAACTCGACGTGGCCGACAGCACGACAGACGCCGCGCTGGACGAGATGTGCCAGAAGCTGCTCGCCAACATGGTGATCGAGAACTACCGCATCGAGAAGGTCGGCTGATGAAGACCGCAGTCGTTACCTTCCCCGGATCGAACTGCGACCGCGACATGTGGGTCGCGCTGCGCGATGTCTCGGGCAAGGAGCCGGTGAAGGTCTGGCACGGCGATGCCGACTTGCCTGACGGGCTCGACTTCATCGCCCTGCCGGGTGGATTTTCCTACGGCGACTACCTGCGCTCTGGCGCCATGGCAGCGAACAGCCCGATCATGCGCTCGGTCAAGGCCGCTGCCGAACGGGGCGTCCCCGTACTGGGCGTCTGCAACGGCTTCCAGGTGCTGACCGAAAGCGGCCTGCTGCCAGGCGCCCTGATGCGCAATGCCGGCCAGACCTTCGTCTGCCGCACCGTGCCGCTGAAGGTGGAGAACAGCCAAAGCCTGTTCACCAGTGCCTATGAAGCGGGCGAGACGATCCAGATTCCCGTAGCGCACCACGACGGCAACTACTTCGCCGATGCCGAGACGCTGGACCGCCTCGAAGGCGAAGGCCGCGTCGCATTCCGCTATCTGGACGAAGTGAATGGCTCGCAGCGCGATATTGCCGGAGTGCTGAATGCACAGGGCAACGTGCTCGGCATGATGCCCCACCCCGAACGCGCCATCGAACCCGCTCAGGGCGGCAGCGACGGTCGGCGGCTGTTCGAGAGTGTTATTTCGTCTTTCGCTCACGCCTCCGCGTGAGCGTCCTCGCTAGACGCGCAGCATAGCTGCGCCCGCTGCGGGCGGCCGGTCGGCCTTGCGGGCCTGCGGCCCGTTTCAAGTTCATGACCGCAAAGCAGTGCCAATCTCGGTCGCTACCAGCGACCGACCGAGCGCAAGCGCGCGCGCCGCAGGTGCCGCGCAGCCCGAAGGGCGGAGCGAACAGCACCGAGGACGATCCGGCGGAGGCCGGATCGAAAGGCAAACTACGCGGCTCGGCTGCGACCTTTGACCACCAGCGAGCGCGCTTCGACCGCGCCCATCGGGCGGCCGAAGTAGTACCCCTGGATCTTGGTACAGCCCAGTTCGCGGATCAGTTCTGCCTGCTGGGCGTCTTCCACGCCTTCGGCAGTGGTCGACATCTCCAGGCTGCGGGCCATGGCCACCACCGCACGGATAATCGCCAGGCTTTCCTGGTTGTCAGCGGCAGCGCCCTGCACGAAGCTGCGGTCCACCTTGATGGTGGAGAAGCGCAGGGTGCGCAGGTAGCCGAGCGACGAATAGCCGGTGCCAAAGTCATCCAGCGCGATCGAGCAACCGAGTGCCATGATCTCTTCCAGCGTCTGGCGCGCGGTGCGGCCATCGCGCAGGAAGACGCTTTCGGTCACCTCGATCTCCAGCCGGTTGGCGGGCAGCCCGGTATCGGCCAGCGCGCGCACCACGGTGGCGCTGAAGTTGGGTTCCAGCAGCTGTTCGCCCGAAACGTTGACCGCCACCTTGATGTCATTGGGCCAGCGCACGGCTTCGCGGCAGGCCTCGTGCAGCACCCATTCGCCGATCGGCACGATCAGGCGGGTATCCTCGGCCAGCGGGATGAACTTGCCGGGGCTGACAAAGCCATGCTCCTCGCTGTTCCAGCGCAGCAGGGCCTCAAAGCTCACGACCGTTTCGGTCTTGGCGTTCACCACCGGCTGGAAGTTCAGCTCCAGCTCTTCGTTGCCGATGGCGTGGCGCAGGGCCGATTCCAGCTTGCGGCGCTCTTCCGCGTCAGCGTGCATCGACGGTTCGTAGCTGAAGTGCTCGTTGCCACCCTCGTCCTTCGCCCGATAGAGCGCGAGGTCGGCATTGCGCATGAGCATCTCCACCGAGGAGCCGTCACGCGGACCGATGGCCGAACCGACGCTGGCACCGATAAACAGCGTGTGATTGTCGACCTGGTATGGCTGTGACAGCGCGTCGATAATGGCATCGGCGAGGCGCTCGACGCGGCCCTTGTCGCTCGCATCGCGCAGCACGACGGCAAACTCGTCACCGCCCAAGCGGCCGACCTGTTCATCCTCGGTGATGACCCCGGCAAGCCGCTTGGACACCTTGGCCAGCAGTCGGTCGCCAACCTGGTGGCCAAGCGAATCGTTCACCGCCTTGAAGCGGTCGAGGTCGATCATCAGGAAAGCGCAGCGGCTCTTCCACTGGTCGGCATGGCGCATGGCCTCGCCCAGCGCCTCGGTGAGCATGAGGCGATTGGGCAGCCCGGTCAGCGTGTCATAGCGCGCAAGGTATGCGATCTTTTCGTCGCGGTCGCGCTGCTCGGTGACGTCGGAGCCAACGCCGCGGAATCCGACGTAGCTTCCCGCGTCGTCATGCATCGGTGTGCCGGAAAGTTCCCACCAGCGACGGCCACCATCAAGCTCCACCTGCACCAGCAGGTTGGAGAAATGCTCGCGGCGTTTCAACTTCTCGGCGAGCTCATGCAGGCTGCGCGGGAATTCACCGCTTTCCCAGGCCGAACCGGCAATCAGCTTGATGAAGCTCTCGCCTTCAACCTCGGTGGGCTCGACGCCCAGGGCGAAAGCAAAGCGTGGTGAAGCAGCACGGATGCGGCGATTGGTATCGACCTGCCACAGCCAGTCGGATTCCTTTTCCTCGAATTCGCGTAGCAGCAGCGACACCACCTCGTCCTTTTCCGCGACGCCGGCTTCGGCGATGCGAGAGGACAGGTAGATACGCGCCGAACGCAGCGCGGCGCTGACAATGAGCCCCGCATAGAGCACCGTGACGACAGCAAAAGCATAGTTGCCTGACACGACGAAGGAGGCGGCAGCCGCTGCCCCCACGCTCAGGTCGAACACCACCGCGGCCACCGGCGTGCTCGTCATCGTGGCGGCACTGCCGGAAATCAGCATGATCGCCAAAGCCCACAGGGCATAGTGTTCAGCAGTCGTGCCAAGCGGTACGAAAAACAGCAAGGCCACGCACCAGGGCAAGGCACATCCGGCCACGGCAAGCGCATGGTGATTGAAGTCACTCCGCTGCACACCGCGCCGGGTAATGTCGCCCATCTTGTGATCTAGGCGGCTTACGTTCCATACCGCTGCAACGACCCCGAGCAACCAGAGTCCGAGTATCCACAGCGGGAGCAGTTGGTAATACAGGAAGACCGCCAGCGAGGCAGCCGCTCCGTGGGCGACGATGCGGAGCAGCGAAACCTGTTGTAATTCAGCATATTGCAGAGTGCGCAGCCGCGACCAGTCGCCCTCATCAGGGTCGCGAAGGCCGATCACCTGCATCGCGGAAAGCTTCAGCGGCAGGGGCGGCAAGCCGGAATGCTTGTTGCTCACGCGCGTTGATTACCCGCGCAATGGTTAGTGCCCGGTAAAGTCGCTACCCCGTATTCGAGTAATTCTTCGACTTATTCGACGGTTACGGATTTCGCCAGATTTCGCGGCTGGTCGACGTCGGTGCCCTTGGCCACGGCGACGTGATAGGCCAGCAATTGCACCGGTACGGCATAGACCAGCGGCGCGATCAGCGGATGCACCTTGGGCATCTCGATCACGGCCATGCAGTCCTCGCCAGCCTGCGCAATGCCGTCCGCGTCGGAGATCAGCACCACCTTGCCGCCGCGCGCCTGCACTTCCTGCATGTTGGACACGGTCTTTTCGAACAGCGGGCCGCTGGGCGCGAGCACGATCACCGGCACGGCATCGTCAATCAGTGCGATGGGGCCATGCTTCATCTCGCCCGAAGCATAACCTTCGGCGTGGATGTAGCTGATTTCCTTCAGCTTCAGCGCACCTTCCAGGGCCAGCGGAAAGTCCGCCCCGCGCCCCAGGTACAGCACGTCGCGCGCGGGCGCGATGAGGTGCGCCATATCGGCAATCTCGTCATCATGGTCGAGCGCGGCGTTGAGGCTGGCAGGCGCTTCGAGCAGGTGCTTCACGACCTCTGCCTCTTCCGCATGATCCATCAGGCCCTTTTTGACCGCAAAATGCGCGGCCAAGGCAGCGAGGACAGCAAGCTGGCAGGTAAAGGCCTTGGTCGAAGCCACGCCGATCTCCGGCCCGGCATGGGTCGGCAGCAGCAGGTCGCTCTCGCGCGCCATCGAGCTGGTGGGCACGTTGACCACCGAGGCAATGACCTGGCCGTTGGCCTTGCAATGCTTGAGCGCGGCGAGAGTATCGGCGGTCTCGCCGCTCTGGCTGATGAACAAGGCCAGCCCGCCCGGCGTCAGGATCGGGTCGCGGTACCGGAACTCGCTGGCGAAATCGATGTCGACCGGCACGCGGGCGAACTGTTCGAACCAGTATTTCGCCACCATTCCAGCATAATAGGAGGTGCCGCAGGCAACGATGGTGATGCGGTCGATCGCGGAAATATCGAAGTCGATCTGTGGCAGGGCAACGCGCTGTTCGCCCGGACGCAGGTAGCTGCGCAGGGTCTGGGCGACCACGGTCGGCTGCTCGAAGATCTCCTTCTGCATGAAGTGGCGGTAATTGCCCTTCTCGATCGCCACGGCAGAGGCACCGGACGACTGGATGTCGCGCTGCACCACCTTGCCGTCGGCATCGCGAATGGTCGCGCCATCCTGCGTGATGGTGACCCAGTCACCTTCCTCGAGGTAGGCGATGTGCTGGGTGAGCGGAGCCAGCGCCAGGGCGTCGGAGCCGAGGTACATCTCGCCGCCCTTGTCGTCCTGCGGACCGTAGCCGACCACCAGCGGGGAGCCGAGACGGGCGCCGATCAGCAGGTCAGGATGGTCGCGGAAAGCAATCGCCAGGGCAAAGGCACCGCGCAGACGCGGCAGCACGGCGGCCACGGCGTCCTCCGGCGACTTGCCTGCTTCAATCTCGCGACTGACCAGGTGGACCACCACCTCGGTGTCAGTCTCGCTTTCGAACTGGCGGCCATTGGCGCGCAGCTCGTCACGCAATTCCTTGAAGTTCTCGATAATGCCGTTGTGCACCAGCGCCACGTGTTGGGTGGCATGCGGGTGGGCATTGTGTTCGGTCGGTGCGCCATGCGTGGCCCAGCGTGTGTGGGCGATGCCGGTTACGCCGGGTGCGGGGTTGCCGGACAGCTCCTCCACCAGGTTGACCAGTTTGCCCTGCGCGCGGCGGCGCACCAGCGCGCCATCGTGCACGGTGCAGACCCCGGCGCTGTCATAGCCGCGATATTCCATCCGCTTGAGGCCATCGACCAGTCGGCTGGCGACTTCATGCTGGCCGACGATTCCGATAATTCCGCACATTCCCGCGATAATCCCTGCTGGTTCAGCTGACCGGTTAGCCGCTGATGATTGGCAATCCGTTTAGGTATGTTGGCGCGCCTTTGCCAATTGCTGGCTGAACGCACGATGGCATTGCATCAGCCAGTGAACAATTCTGCCTCGGCCATCAAGGGGATCAGGCTGCCGAGATTGAGCTGCCCCTCCTCCTCGCCTTCGGCAGGCTCGGTGACCGAGAACGGTGACAATACCTGCCGCACGAAGCCGGGAGCTTCCAGGTGGATGCGGATCGCCTTGTCGTAGCCGTCCTGCGGTTCCGCCAGTTCCACCGCCGCCACGAGGCTGGCGGCGACGAGCTTGCCTTCGCTCGCTTCACTGGCAATGGCATCGCGCGTTGCGCCGTAGATGACGTCCAGCGGCTGGTCAGTGCCTTCCGGGGCCAGTGATACGAATTCGATCTCGCCGTCGGTCTTCACGCGGGTGCCGAAGGGCAGCACGCGCTTGCCGGCAGCCATCTGTTCAAAGGCGAACTCGCGGCTGGCTTGCAGCAGCAAGGCCATCTGCTCATCGGTGATTTCGGGTGCGGACATTCTTGCTCCTGCCGGATTCAATGGGGGAAGTTGGTATCGACGAACTGGCGGGTGAACTGGCCGGGCGTCGGCTCCACCCCGTTGGCCGCGAGCGCCTTGGCGCGGCCATTTTCCCACAGTTCGCGGATGGCGTCGCGAATGCCGGCGGGAAACTGCATCCGCGCCTCGACGATCTCGCGCCACGTGCCCTGCTCGCCAAAGGTATGGCGGAAATGCGGTTCGGCCTCGGTCAGCCACTTGGCATTGGCCTCGTCGAGATGGCCGATGGCGTCCATCACGTAGCTGTCGAGGAGGCGGAGGAAGGGCTTGCTGTCGTAACGGTCGGTCATGGCGTTTCGTAACCCGTGATCGGATCGGCACGGATGGTCTCATCGGTAAACAGGTCGTCCTGCCGCCGCCAGACGCGTTCGGCGGCATCGTACTGGACCGGCAAGACATGCGGATCATCGCACCGGTGCAGGTCAGCTAACCGTTCACCCTCCAGCAAGACAACGCCGTCGCTGATCGCCGGATAGTTGGGTTCGTCAGCCGTGAAATTGGTGCGCACCATGCGCGAGAAGACCACGTAGCGGTAACCGTCGTTGTCGAAGGCGATCTGCGATTCCCCGCCGCCCGAGTAACCGACGATGCCCAGTTCACCGCCCGCGAGCACCAGTTCCGGCCCGTCACCACCATAGCGGTACTGGGCCAGGCCGGGGGTGTCCGAACAGACGGCAACGCGCTTGCCGTTCTCCAACGTGCAGGCAAAGATCGCTTCCTCGTCGGCCGTGCAGCCGATGCCGCCCGGTCGGGGCGGAGCGGGATTGGGGGAAAAGTGTGCCAATTCCTCCGCCGTTGGCGTGTAATCAGGGGCTGGCAGAGCCTCGGTGGCAGCCAGTTCCGGAGCGACGGGCATGGCCCTTTCCACCGTCGGTTCGGCACTGTCGCAAGCTGGCAGGAGCAACAGGGACAGGCTGACGAGCGCCAGCCTCATCCCTTCTTCTCGGCCTTTTTTTTCTTCATCGCGTCGTGGAACCGGTCGGCCCAGCCGGGCTTCACCAGCTGTTCGGCACGCACCATGCGCAGCTCGCCGTCGGCGACATCGCGGCTGACCGCGCTGCCCGCCGCGACAATCGCGTCAGCGCCGATATTCACCGGTGCGATCAGCGCCGAATTGGAGCCGATGAAGGCACGCGGCCCGATCACGGTCTGGTGCTTGAAATAGCCGTCGTAATTGCAGGTGATGGTGCCCGCGCCGATATTGGCCCCCGCGCCCACCGTGGCATCACCAAGATAGGTAAGATGATTGGCCTTGGCCCCTTCGCCCAAGGTCGCCTTCTTGATCTCGACGAAGTTGCCGACCTTGCTGCCCTTTTCCAGCTTTGCGCCAGGGCGCAGGCGGGCATAGGGGCCAACCTCCACGTCTTCACCAACGCTTGCGCCTTCAAGGTGGCTGAAAGCCTTGATCACTGCAGCACTGGCCACGGTAACTCCGGGGCCAAACACCACGTTGGGTTCCACCACCACGTCTGCAGCAAGTTCGGTATCCCAGCTGAAGAAGACGGTTTCCGGCGCGCGCAGGGTGACACCTTCGGCCATCACCTCTTCGCGCCTGCAGGCCTGCCACTGCGCCTCTGCCGCCGCCAGTTCGGCACGACTGTTGATGCCCGCCACCTCGTCGGCATTGTCACAGGCCACGACCGCGCAATTACGGCCATCGGCAATGGCGATGTTGACGATATCGGGCAGGTAGTACTCTTCCTGCGCGTTCTCGTTCTTCACGCGGGACAGGAGGGCAAACAGGTCTTCCGAACGAGCCGCGAGCAAGCCAGAATTGCACAGGGTACAGGCGCGCTCTTCCTCGGTCGCGTCCTTGTACTCCACCATCTTGAGGATGCGGCCCTGCTGGGCGATCACGCGGCCGTAGCGCAGAGGATCCTCCGGCTCGAACCCCAGCACGACCGCAGCCGGGGCATCGGCAGCCCGTAGCCGCTCCACCATGGCGCGCATGGTGGCGGCCTTCACGAACGGTACGTCGCCGTAGAGCACGAGAACATCGCCCTCGAACCCTTCCAGGCCCTCTTCTGCCTGCTGTACCGCGTGGCCGGTGCCAAGCTGCGGCTCCTGCACGGCAAAGTCGGTGCGGCCAGCCAGCTGCGCATGCAGCTGCTCACGCGCTTCGCCGCAAACCGTCACAATCCTCGCAGGCGCGAGATCGTCCACGCTGGCCAGCAGGTGCTCGATCATCGGGCGGCCCGCGACGGCATGCAACACCTTGTGAAGGCTGCTTTTCATGCGGGTGCCCTTGCCCGCGGCAAGGACGATGGCGGCAATTGGTCGTTCGCTCATGGCGCAGGCCATGCCAGCAATTTATTGCAGTTTCCACATGTCTGAGCCAGACGCACGGTTATATGGTTAAATTTCCGTTCGATATCGTCCTGTTCGACCTCGATGGAACCCTGGTGGATTCCAGTCTCGACCTGTGCCCGGCGCTTAACCACGCGCTGGTGATGGAAGGCCGTCCGGCACTGGCCCCTGCGCAGGTGCGCCAGCTGATCGGCGGCGGTGCCACGGCCATGCTCGAACGCGGGCTGAATGTCACGGGCGGGCCGGTGAGCGAAGAGCGGTTCGCAGAGCTGAACGACGCCCTGCTTAAGCACTACTGGGCGCACATCGCCGACAACACCGTGCCCTTCGACGGCGTGCTCGGCGCGCTGGACGAACTGGCGGAGCGCGGCGTGAAGCTGGCAGTGTGCACCAACAAGTCCGAAGGCCCCACCATGCAGTTGCTCGGCGAACTCGACCTGACGCGGCGCTTTGCCTCGATCTACGGCGGGGATTCGCTGGGCCGGGAACGGGCCAAGCCCAAACCCGACATGCTGCTGGGGGCCATCCGCGATTGCGGCGGCGGCAGCGCAGTGATGGTGGGCGATTCCACCTTCGACGTGAAGGCCGCGCGAAATGCCGGGATCCCGGCCGTCGCCTACCGCTATGGCTATCACGACGTTCCCGTCGCCGAGCTGGGCGCAGATGCCGTGATCGACCACTTCAACCAGTTGGTCGGCACGCTCGAAAACCTTTGACAATCCAAGGCCGTGTGCAAGACACCGCCTTCTGAAAGGGGCGGGTAATGGAAGCAACTTACGCACAACGGCTCGCCGGCCGTGCCCGGCTGGCGAAGATCGCGACCTGGGCGGTGCTTGTCACCACGGTGGGCCTGCTGATCACCGACGTCATGCAGGTGACGAACGTGATCCACCCTGTCTACATGTCCCAGGGCGAAGCCTCGATCATCGTGGGTATCGCGATAGCCTATACCATCTGCTTCGTGCTCAGTGTCATTTTCGTCTCCATGTTCCTGCACCGGGCGCAGTCCAATCTGCACCGCGCCGACATGGACGGCCTCGAATTCACGCCCGGCTGGGCCGTCGGCTGGTATTTCATCCCCTTCGCCAACCTCGTCAAACCCTTCCAGGCCATGCGCGAATTGTGGAACAAGAGCACCGGCAGGTTCGATCGTGAAGATGCAATCACCCCCGGATACATGGGCATCTGGTGGGGCGCGTGGCTGGGCGGGAACTTCCTCGCCAATATTTCTTTCCGTCTCAGCAGTTCGATGGATCTCAACACGTACCTGCTGTCCATCCAGATCGGGGCAGTCAGCGACGTGCTGATCATTGCTGCTGCGGCCATGCTGCTGCGCTTGATGGGAGACATTACGCGCGGCCAAAGCGAAGGCATGGGCATGGGGCAGGTGTTCGCCTGAGGGCACCCGTCGGGCCGGTGTATTGACATCTTAACACAGTAGACTACCTTCCTCGCCGGGACGAACGGGGGAGGACCTCATGTACAGCGAACAAGACCTGCGCGACGCAGTAGCGGGCGGCGCAATTTCTCAGGAGGCAGCTTCGGCGCTGCGTGCGCACGTTGCGCACATGCGCAAGATGCCCGTCACCGACGAGGAGAACTTCCGTCTCGTCAATTCTTTCAACGATATCTTTGTCACCATCGCGGCGATCCTGCTGCTGGTCGCCATGGCCGGGATCGGCAGTGCGATCGTGCCTGGCCTCGCCGGCGTGCTGGTGGCAGCGGCGGCATGGTTGATGTCGGAATTCTTCACCAAGCGCCGCCGCATGGCCTTGCCCTCAATCGTCCTGCTGCTGGCTTTCGTCGGCGGCGTGGTGGCAGCACCGATCGAAGTGCTCAGCGAAACCAATATCGACGACAACGCCCGGATCGCTGGTCTGATCGGCGCAGCGGCTTTCCTTTCTGGCGCAGTCGCAGCCTGGTTGCACTGGCGCCGGTTCATGGTGCCGATCACCGTTGCTGCCATTGCCGCCACGAGCGTGGCGACGGCCATCGCGCTGATCGTCACCGCTATCGGCCCTGAAACCGTCGATTCTCCCGAAAACCTGATCCTGCCGCTGGTCTTCGCCGGTGGCGTGGGCGTCTTCGCCTTCGCCATGCGCTGGGACATGAGCGACCGTGGCCGCGAGACGCGGCGCAGCGACGTGGCCTTCTGGCTGCACTTGCTGGCTGCCCCGATGATCGCCCACCCGCTGTTCCACTGGCTGGGTATTACCGAAGGCGACGTCGTCGGCCTTGGCGGTGTGGCCATGGTGCTGGCGGTCTACGTGGTGTTCGGCGTTGTCGCTCTGGCCATTGACCGTCGCGCGCTGCTGGTTTCGGCGCTGGCCTACGTGCTCTTCGCCCTGTCCAACCTGTTCGGCGAATACGGCATGGTGGAACTCAGCGTGGCCCTGACGGCGCTGGTGATCGGCTCGGCCCTGCTGATGCTGTCGGCCTTCTGGCCATCGAT
Organism: Alphaproteobacteria bacterium; assembly: GCA_030431875.1. GTDB lineage: Bacteria > Pseudomonadota > Alphaproteobacteria > Sphingomonadales > Sphingomonadaceae > Alteraurantiacibacter. The sequence goes on along the minus strand of JAUIIG010000013.1, from coordinate 39,814 downwards.
CCGCGCGGGCGTGGTCGGCAAGCTGCCAAGTGACCTGCAGGACCGCCTGCCCATCGTCGGCCCTCTTGCCGGCCCCGTCACCCAGGCGGCCTGACGCTATCCCCGCTTTCCCACAGGTCCGCCGCCGGTAACCTCTTGGCGCAAGACACGAATTGCGCCAGTTATCGCGGCGGACCTGTCGGGACTGAAGGGGTAGATGATGGATTCGGGAATTCGTACGCTGGGCACACTTGGCACGGCCACCCGCATCGCCCTGCTTACCTATATCATCTCGGTCCTGCTGGCCGTTGTCGTGCAACTGGGCATGGTGTTCCTCCTGCCCCAGCTGCCGATGTCCAGCATGGTGGGATACACCATCGTGGTTGCCATCATCGGCATCGTGCAACTGGGATCGTTCGTGGCGTCGATCGTGCTCGTGGCAATCTGGATCAACCAGGCGCATCGCAACCTGCATGACGGCGGGATAACCGGACTGAATTATTCACCGGGCTGGGCCACGGCGTCGTTCTTCATTCCCTTCGTGAACATGTGGGTCCCTTTCGCCTCGACGCGCGAGCTCTACAATCGCAGCGTGGGCAAGGCGGAATGGCATGCCGACACCAGCGCCGGACCGGTGACCAGCTGGTATACCTGCAACTGGGCAGCCTTCATCTTCCTGGCAGCAATCATTACCGTCCTCTACCTTGAGAGCATTCCCGGTCTTTACGTGATCATGCCGGCCTTTGCGGCGATCGGGCTGTTCCTGCTGTTCGGCCTGTTCATGCTGGGATCGGCCTGGTTCATGGCGCAAACCGTGGCCAAGATCACCCGGGCGCAGACCGATCTTGAACACGTCAGCCAGGCCGACGTCTTCGACTGATCGCGAAGGCTGCTCTCAGCCCTCCACTACCTTCAGCAGGCGGCGTTCCAGCGGAGCGAGGACGTTGGCCAGTTCATGGCCGCGCTTCAGTACTTGGCCATGCTCGCCGTAAAGTGCCCACATGCCTTGCCGCTGGTGCAACGCCGGGCGTTTCTCCAGCCGCATCTGCGGCACGTCGGCGGTACGGCGGAAAGCAGCGAAGATGGCGCAGTCCTTGGAGAAGTCCATCGCGTAGTCGCGCCATTCGCCAGCGGCGACCATGCGCCCGTAGAGATCGAGGATGCGGGTGAGTTCGAGGCGGTCGAAGCAGACCTGCGAGGGAACACGCTGGCCGGGGAAAGCCACCACATTGGGCATGCCGCCGGACGGACCCATCAGCTCTCCGTACCGCTCTTGCGCTGGGAGGCGAACAGGTCAGCTTCGTCATCGGCCGGGGCCGGCAAGGCCTTTTGCAGGGCTTCCACCTGCTCGCGCAGCACCTTGATCTCGCTTTCCAGCTTTTCGACACAGTCGCGGCCAACGGGGCCTGTGCCTTCGCACGGCTCGTCACATGGCGTGCCGTAGGGGATGAACTCCTTGATCCATTCCTCAGCCGGAACCAGCGTGGAACGAGCCTTCAGGCCAATCATCGTCGCGCCTTCGGGCACATCGTCAGTCACCACTGCATTGGCGCCCACACGGGCACGTTCACCCACGGTGATCGGGCCGATCACCTGTGCGCCCGAACCGATGATGACGTTGTCGCACAGCGTCGGGTGGCGCTTGCCGCCCTTGCCGTTGGTGGGGTTCGTTCCGCCCAGCGTCACACACTGGTAGATGGTCACGTTGTCACCGATCTCGGCAGTTTCGCCGATGACCGTAAAGCCATGATCAATAAAGAAGTTCTTGCCGATCTTGGCACCCGGATGGATGTCGATCGCGGTCAGCCAGCGGCTGACATGGTTCACGAACCTTGCGAGGAAGAACATCTTCGCTTCGAACAGCCAGTGCGCCACCCGGTGCAGGCCCAGCGCGAGCACACCCGGATAAAGCAGGATTTCCCAGCGTGAACGCGGCGCCGGGTCGCGCGCATGGATCGAGTCCAGGTAGGCGATCAATCTTTCAAACATCGCAAAGCCCAGTTTCCCATTAAAACCGGCCTAGATCAAGCGCGGCTCCTCCGGTCCGTGCACTGCTTCGAGTGCAGCACGCCAGATACCAAGATTAGGTGGGGCCTTTCTCTCCAGAGACAAGCGGTCGATTGTCGCGACCAGTTGTTCCAGGTCTGCCTGTGAGCGCGATGCGCGCGGTATCAGGTAGTCTGCCGCATCGGCTCGCAGGGGCAAACCGCGCTCGGCAGCCAGCGACAGCAGCAGTTCGCGAGCCATTTCGTCATCGGGCTGGCCGATTTCGAGCTGCAACGAGCCGCCAAGGCGGGATTTGAGGTCCGGCAGAGTGATTTCCCACGGCGGCTCCCCACCGACGATCAGCAGCGGAGTGCCTTGTTCCTGAGCGCGGTTCCAGCGGTGGAAGACCTCGTCCTCGGGCATGGCCTGCGCGTCGTCGACGGCGTCACCTTTCCCGCTTGCAACGAACCAGCGCGCCAGCAGCGACTTGCCCGAGCGCGGCGGCCCGGTGAGCACGGCGGTGCGGAACGGCCAGTTTTCGGGGGTCTGCAGGGCTTCGGCGACATGGGCGTTGGCCTTGCCCACCACCACGCGCGTGGGGCCCTGGCTGCCGGCAGACAGGGGAAGTGCGATCTGGCTCATGCGGTCACCTCCCGCCGTGCGCCTAGCGCGAGATGCCGAGTGCGTTCTGGCCCTCGTTCACCGCCCAGCCGCGCTCCCGCAGGGCCGCGGCCAGCGATGACAGGTCGCCCGCATAGGTTACAGCAAACACTGAGGTCCCGCCCATTGCTGTCGAAGAAATCGAAACACGGCTTACACCCGGTGTCCCGCGAAGGTTGCTGAGAGCACCATCAAACGCGGACCCGTCCGGCGTCGCCACCTGCACCGTATAGGTCGCGGCCGGTGTCGCCGTTTGCACAGGCTCGGGCGTTTCAGCGCCAACAGTGCCCGTTTCGATGTTCACTTCGACTTCTGCGGCAGCAGCAGCGGCAGCAGCCTCGGCCGCGCGAGCCTGCTCCAGCAGGGCGCGAATCTCGGGGCTGATCTCGATATTGTCGAGCGTCAGTGTCGGATCGGGCCGCAAGGTGCCATCGGCGAGCGCAGCCTCGAAGATTTCGTCGAACCTCTCCACGGCGCGGCCCAGCATTGCCGGCAGCTGCTCGGAGCTCTCCGCCCGCATGGTGAAACTGTCGAGGAAACGATTGTCCGGTCCATAGCGCGCGGTGAAAGTGCCGGTTACCGGTCCGCCGGGCCAGTCGTACTGCAGCCTGGCGACGGGAACCAGCACGTCAGCCGCACCGAATTCGTCGAGAATGGCGTTCCACCAAACGCGGCTGCGGCGACCGGTCTGGCCATAGGTCAGCAGCAGCGAATCCTCGCCCGAGCCATCGGGACGGACGTAGTCGATGCGGCTGTCACCGAACTGGTATTCCGCCCAGGCACGCTGCCAGTCGTTGCGGTACTCGAACATGGTCTGGGTGCCGCCGGTAATCATCACCGGCAGCGTCAGCATGGGGGCAGAACGGCTTTGCGCCCCGCCTGCACCGAGGAGCGCGCCCGCTCGCTGGCGATCGAAGATCACACCCAGGCGCGCGATATAGCGCCGCGGACCGATGCTCTCCTCTTCGACGACGATGGCGGACACCAGCGATTCGAGCCGCGAATCAGGGATATCGGGGCCTCCCAGCTGTTCCCAGGCCAACCGCTGCGCCAGCCGCCAGCCATTGGCGCGGGCATCTTCGGCGTTCTCGCCCTGGACATTCACCTCGATCCCGCTGACGTCGATATCGGCGCTGCTGGCAACCGGCGCGATGCCGCGTTCGCCGCCGACCTGCGCCACCAGCGAGGTAACGGCGACCACAGTAAGCAGGACAAAAGCCACCACGCCCAAAGCGGCGGGAAAGCGGGTCCCAAGTGGGCGGAAGGGGATGGAAAGCGCAGTCATCGGGGAAATCGCCAGCCTTTTGCCCAAAGGCGAGTGGAAATCCAAGCCCGAAAGACTATGGCGGTGGCATGAGTTCGGACAAGCAATCCTATACCTATGAGCAGGCCGGGGTCTCGATCGAGGCTGGCAACCGGCTGGTAAAGGCCATCGGCCCGCTGGTGAAAGCCACCATGCGCCCCGGTGCAGACGGAGAAATCGGCGGCTTCGGCGGCTTCTTCGATCCGCGCGCGGCGGGCTACAAGGACCCGCTGCTGGTGGCGGGCAACGACGGCGTCGGCACCAAGCTGAAGCTGGCGATCGACACTGGCCGCCACGACACCGTCGGCATCGACCTCGTTGCCATGTGCGTGAACGACCTGATCGTGCAGGGTGCAGAGCCGCTGTTCTTCCTCGACTACTTCGCCACCGGCAAGCTGGAGAACGGCGTCGCCGAGGCGGTGATCGCGGGCATTGCCGAAGGCTGCAAGATCTCCGGCTGCGCCCTGATCGGCGGCGAGACGGCGGAAATGCCAGGCATGTATGCCGAGGGTGATTACGACCTTGCCGGCTTCTGCGTTGGCGCGGTGGAGCGTGGCGAGCAGCTGACGGGTGATAGGGTTGCTCCCGGCCACGTGCTGCTGGGCCTAGCCTCCTCGGGGGTGCACTCCAACGGCTTCTCGCTGGTGCGGCGGCTGGCGGCGGACAAGGGCTGGAAGCTCGACCGCCCTGCCCTGTTCGACCAAGACCGGCTGCTGGTCGAGACCTTGCTTGAACCCACGCGCATCTACGTGAAGAGCCTGCTGCCCGTGGTACGCAGTGGCCAGGTGGATGCTCTTGCCCACATCACCGGCGGCGGCTTGCTGGAGAATATCCCGCGCGTCTTGCCTGAAGGCGCACGCGCCGTGGTCGATGCCGATGCGTGGCAACAGCCCGGCCTGATGGCTTTCCTGCAAGCGCAGGGCAATATCGAGCCAGGCGAAATGGCGCGCACATTCAACTGCGGGGTCGGCATGGTGCTGGCGGTGACACCCGACAAGGTCGATGCTGTCACCAGTGCGCTGACCGAGGCGGGCGAACAGGTGTTCCGTGTCGGCGAGATCGTTGCCGGACAGCGCGGCTGCACCGTACGAGGTTCAGCGGGCACATGGTCCGGCAAGGATAATTGGCAAGCGGATCACGATGCCTGAGAAGGGTCGGCAGAAGGCGAAAATCGCCTGCCTGCTGTCGGGGAACGGCACGACCATGTCGGCCCTGCTGTTCCAGTCGCGCTTGCCTGACTGCCCTTACGAGATCGTCCTCGTCGCCTCCAACGTGCCGGACGCACCCGGCCTGAAGATCGCCGAGGCAGAGGGCATTCCGACCTTCTCTTACCCGCACACCGGCCTCGGCCGCCGCGAGCATGAAGAGGTCATGGACAAGGCCCTGCGCGACTCTGGCGCCGAGTACCTCGCCCTGTGCGGATACATGCGCATCCTGACCGAGGACTTCGTCGCCGGCTGGGAAGGCCGCATGGTCAACACCCACCCCAGCCTGTTGCCCAAGTTCAAGGGCCTCGACACCCACCAGCGCGCCATCGATGCGGGCGAGAAGTTCGGCGGTTGCTCCGTCCATATCGTGACGCCCGAACTCGATGGCGGCCCGCTGCTCGGACAGCTGCCGGTGGCGATCCTGCCGACCGACTCGGCGGACAGCCTCGCGCGCCGCGTTATCCTGGCCGAATACCAGCTCTACCCGCGCATGGTGGCGGACTACGTAGGGCGGCAGTACCGCGCTGACTGGCTGCTGGAACGCGTGAACGCCCTGGCCATGGCCCTCCCCGAGGTAGAGGAGCGTGAAAGCCACGGTTCGCCCGGCTGGCGCACCGGCGGCAAGAGCGGCAAGTACTTCGCCTACTTCAACGACCAGCACCACGGCAGTAAACACATCTGCGTGATGGTGAAGACCAGCGGCCCGGACGAACTTGCAGGCCTGGTGGAAACCGCGCCCGAAACCTATTTCAAACCTGCTTATTACGGTGCCAGCGGGTGGGTCGGAATTATCCTCAATCGCTCAGGCGTGGACTGGGACAGCGTGGCCGAATGGCTCGAACGCAGCTGGCGCTCGGTCGCTCCCAAGCGGCTAACCAAGCTGCACGACGCGGCGGACCATTTCTGACCCATGGCCCCTCCCGCTCGCTCCCACCCCCTGGCCCGATCGCCGCATGTCGAGCGGTTCAACGGATGGCTGGAGGCGGCGTGGCGGCGCGGGTTGTCGCAGAAGCCATCGCTCGATCCTGACGCGCTGTGGGGCAAGGCCCTGCGCGATATTCCGGCTGAGGGCGAGCGAGGCCCGCGCAGTGAAGCCGACATGGCCGACTTCCGCTTACGGCTGGAGGTACTGAGCGAATCGCTGCAAGCCGAGGCGCAGCTGAACGCTCTCGGCCTCACCATCGCGCACGGCCAGTTGGTTCGGGTGATCCGGCAGAGACTGGAACTGGGGGTGCTCTGGCGTGAGCGGCCTGAAGTGCTGGGGACCGAACTCGCCCCGCCGATCATTATCGTCGGCCAGATGCGATCGGGCACCACCCGGGTTCACCGCCTGCTGGCTTCAGACCCCTCGCTTGCCGCCACGCGTTTCTGTGACAGCTGGCACCCCGTCCCACGCCGCCCCGACACGCGCCCGGCGTGGTCTGCCCTGACGCTGGCGATTGCCCGTACGCTCGACCCGTGGCTCGACACGATCCATCCCTTCGGGACGACACGCCCGGACGAGGAACTGGGTTGGCTGGCCTGCGCGCTCGATCACTGTGCCTACGAGGCCCAGTGGCGCATCCCTGCCTTCACCGCATTCTCGGAGGATCGGGACCCCGCGCCGGTTTACCGCGAATTCGGGCGCATCCTGCGCACCGATGCGCACTTCCACCGCAACGCTGCCAGGCCCCGCGTACTCAAGGTGCCGCAATTCGCCGAGGACCTGCCCGCGTTGCTGGCCGAATTCCCCGATGCCCGCGTAGTCATGACCCGCCGCGACGAGGCAGACATGGTGCGCAGCGCCGCATCGCTGGTCGCCAACCAGATGGCCATCCAGTCTGACGAGGTCGACTACGCGTGGATCGAGCAGGAAGCCGCGCGCAAGATCGCATTGCGGGAAGAGCGGATGGGGGCAGCCCTGGCGAACTTCTCAGGCCCGCTGGCGCGCGTCGAATTCGCCGCGCTCGATGGCGACTGGGAAGGCGAGATGGCGCGCGTCTATGCGGCGCTGGGGCTGGACTTCTCGCCAGCCACCCGCAACGCCATGCAGGCCGAACAAACGAAAACGAGAGGCGCATCGCACCGCTCGCATTCGTTGGACTACGAGGCTTTCGCCCCGAAATGACCAGTCGGGCTGGTTAGCCGACGATTTCTTCCGGCTTGAAGAAGAAGGCGATTTCGATCGCGGCATTTTCTTCGCTGTCCGAACCGTGGACCGAGTTGGCTTCGATGCCTTCGGCGTAGGTCTTGCGGATGGTGCCCTCGGCAGCGTCAGCCGGGTTGGTGGCGCCCATGATGTCGCGGTTGCGCTTCACGGCGTCTTCGCCTTCCAGCACCTGCACCACAACGGGGCCGCTGGTCATGAAGTCGCACAGTTCACCGAAGAAGGGACGTTCCTTGTGGACCGCGTAGAAGCCTTCGGCCTGTTCACGGGTCATCTGGATGCGCTTCGAAGCAACGACGCGCAGGCCGGCTTCTTCAAGCATCTTGGTGACCGCGCCGGTCAGGTTGCGACGGGTGGCGTCGGGCTTGATGATCGAGAAGGTGCGGGTGACCGCCATGGGATGTTCCTTTGCGAGGTATTGTTGTCGGTTATTTCGGGCGCGCCACTAGCCCGCCCGTCGCAAGGGAGCAAGTGCCACGTTGCAACTGCGAACGGGCAACTGCGAACGGGCCGAGCGGCTAGTCGCCGCGCCCGATGGTCAACTGGATCTGCGTGCTGCCGTCGCCAGACGGGATCGCGCTGACGCTCAGCGCGGTGCCATCCTCGGCTTCCCCACCGATCACGCGGGTGCCGTTGGCATTGATCTCGCTGGCGATCTCGATCCCGGCACGGGATGCCTGGTCGCGGTAGAATTCGATAACGTCCTCGGCGCTGGCGGAAGCCGTCATCACGATGATCGACCCGCCGCCGTCGTTGGTGGTCACGGTCTGGTTCATGACCACCTGCGCTCCCGGATAGACCGTGAAACCGCTGGGCAGTTCGGCGTCGGCATTGGGGCCGGATTCGAACCGGGCAACTTCGCCGTCCGGACCGGTGAAAGTGGCTTCGACACTCTCGCCATCGCGGTCGATGTCGTAGGCGACTTCGCCGTCTTCGGTTTCGATCGTGCCCTCGTCCGGGCTGCCGCAGGATGCGAGCAAGGCCACGCCAGCGAACAATGCAATTTTCTTCATGCCAGGTTCCCCCTCAAGTTCTTGTACACCAACGCGATTATCCCCGCAGACCGCCTGCTAGGCAACCTCGCGCCACTTGCCGCCTTCCTGCCGCCAGAAATGGCGTTCCAGGCCTTCGACCTCGCCCAGCGCTTTCCACGTTGCCCGGGCGTCACCGATGGTCTCGTCGTTGAACAGCATCATGACCCGCCCAAATCGAGTACCCGGATCGCGCCACTCACCGTCCGCCAACAGCAGGAACCTGGCTTCGTTTGCCGGATCGACTTCGTTGGACAGCAGGATCGGCTGCCGCGCGTCGTGCTCGTCCCCGGCTATGCCATTGGCGAGAAAGGCCTCGGGCGAGGCTTCCCACAAGGCCTGGCTAGTTGCTTCCAGCAAGTCGAGATCGTCAGCCACCACCAGCAGCCGCTCGCCCGCCTGCCGCACCTTGGCAGCCAGCATGGCCACCACAGCTGGCGCGGGATCGCGGCTGAGCTGGTAGAAGTCCACTCTCATTGCCCGCTATTCCCCTTGTTGCGACGGCACCGTTCCGAACAGTAGCGCACGCTATCCCAGTCGCGTTCCCATTTCTTGCGCCAGACAAACGGCAGGCCGCAAGAAGCACAGATCTTGCTGGGCAAGTCTGCCTTCTTGCGCATCCTGCCCAAGGTCGCGCTTACCCCTCCGCCGTGTCGCGGATAAACTGGTCCAGCAGGCGCACGCCGTAACCGGTGGCGCCCTTGTCCCAGGTGGCACCGGGCTTGTCGGCCCAGGCCATGCCGGCAATATCGAGGTGCGCCCAGTTCACGCCCTTTTCGACGAAGCGCTGCAGGTACTGCGCGGCCGTGATTGAACCGGCCCAGCGGCCACCGACGTTCTTCATGTCGGCAATCGGGCTGTCGATCAGCTTATCGTAAGCCGGGCCGAGCGGCATGCGCCAGACCTTGTCACCGCTGGTCGTGCCGGCCTTGGTCAGTTTATCCGACAGCTTGTCGTCGTTCGAGAACAAGCCCGCATACTCGTGGCCCAGCGCGACGATCATCGCGCCGGTCAGGGTCGCGAGGTCAATCAGCGTTTCCGGCTTGAACTCGCGCTGCGCCCAGGTCATCGCGTCGCCCAGCACCAGGCGGCCTTCGGCATCGGTGTTGATGACTTCGACGGTCTGACCGCTCATGGTCTTTACCACGTCGCCGGGGCGTTGGGCATTGCCGTCGGGCATGTTCTCGACGAGACCGCAGACACCCACGACATTGGCTTTCGCCTTGCGGCTGGCGAGTGCCAGCATGGCACCGGCAACGGCACCCGCGCCGCCCATGTCCCACTTCATGTCTTCCATTCCGGCCGCTGGCTTGATCGAGATACCGCCGGTGTCGAAGGTGACGCCCTTGCCGACGAAGACGGTCGGCTTTGCCGAAGCCGCGCCACCATTCCACTTGATCACCAGCAGCTTGCTGTCGCGGCGCGAGCCCTGGCCGACGCCCAGCAGGGCACCCATGCCCAGCGTGCGCATTTCGTCTTCGTCGAGCACCTGGATCTCGACGCCGGTGCCTTCAAAACGCTTCTGGCAGCGTTCGACGAAGCTCTGCGGGTAGATCACGTTGGCTGGTTCGGCGACCAGTTCACGAGTGAACTCAACGCCCTTTGCCACGGCTGCCGCATCGTCCCACTTGGCTTCGGTGCCATCAGGCGCACCGGCGACCACGACCGTCTTGAGCGAACGCTTCTGCTCGTCCTTCAGCTTGGTGCGGTATTCGTCCCAGCGCCACGAGCGCAGGCGCACACCCAGCAGGACGGCAGCGGTCTCGTCCGCGTCGAGGCCGGAGGCGGCTACATCGATGGCCAGCGCCTTCTCGCCGCTGGTGAGGAACTTGGCGGTCAGCGACGAACCGGCCCGCTCCAGCGCAGCATGGTCCTTCTTCTTGCCCATGCCGACCAATGCCAGCCGCTGGACCTTGTCGCCCTGCTCCACGAAAGTTTCGAACACCTGCCCGGCCTTGCCGGTAAACCGCGAAGCTTCTGCTCCCTCCTTCGAGGCCCGCGGCAGGTCGTCAGGCAGTTTGCCCTGTTCAACAAGGCGGGCAACGAGGCGCGGTGCATCGGCGGAAAGGGAGTCGTTAAATTCGATATCCATGGGGGCTCCGGCAAATTTGATCGGGTCAGCCAGCCTGCTTTGTGCAGGCGACAAAAGCTGGCGTTGCGATTACGTGCGCGCGGTGCAATAGGCAAGCCATGCTCCCCGGCCTGCATCTCGCCAAGCAAGCCCTGTGTTGCCGCTTGCCCGCCGTGGGGCTTGCGGCTGCGTTGCTTGTGGTCGTTCCGCAGGCGGCGCTGGCACAGGATGAAGGCGAGCCCGCTTCGATCAATCCGCTCGACACCGAGGTACCGCGCGAAATCGGCTTTGAAGCCAACGAGCTGCGCTATGACGAGACTACCGACACCGTATCCGCCTCCGGCAATGTCGTGCTGCGCTCGGGCGACCAGTCGGTGCGCGCGGACGCGGTCAGCTGGAACCGCTTGACCGGTGAGATCGTCGCCGAAGGCTCGGTTCGCCTCGTGGACGAGAACGGCCACCAGCTGTTTACGGACCGGCTGGTGCTAACCGACGAGCTGGAAGCCGGCGCGATGACAAACCTGCTGCTGGCCTTCCGCCAGGGCGGACGCATGGCGGCAATGGAAGCCACCCGCGCCGAGAACGGCGATATCGAACTGACCCGCGCGGTCTATTCCTCCTGCTCCGTGCTGGATGCCGACGGCTGCGACCGCAGCCCCAGCTGGCGCGTGACAGCAGAGCGCGTCTACTACGACAGCGAGAGCTCGCGCATCCGCTTCCGCAATGCCTACCTTGAGCTATTCGGCGCGCGCATCCTGCCGCTGCCTGGACTCACCGTGCGTGCAGATGGCAGTGCGGATAGCGGCTTCTTCGTTCCGGATATCGGCCTGACAGCATCGAACGGTATCGAGATCAGCGACAGCTACTACTGGCGCATCGCCGACAATCGCGACCTCGAAGTCACCGGATACATTTTCACCGAGGCCGCGCCGATGGTTTCGGCGCACTACCGCGAGCTGACCGGCAACGGGGCCTTCCAGGTCACCGGCTATGCCACTTACGGATCACGCATACCGCTCAATTCGACCGTGCCTACCTCACAGGTCGATTTCCGCGGTTACCTCGAGACCAATGGCCGCTTCCAGCTGGACGAGAACTGGACCGCGCACGGCTCGATCCGCGTCGCCAGCGACCGCACTTTCCTGCGCCGTTACGACATCACCCGAGAGGATCGCATCCGCTCGGTAGTCGAGCTGCAGCGGGTGGACGACAATTCGTTCGTTTCGCTGGCAGGCTGGGCAACACGAGCACTGCTGGTGAGCACCCCGCAAGGCGAGGTGCCCTTGGCCCTCCCCCTGATCGACGCGCGCTATCGCCTCGAAGACCCGGTGGTCGGCGGCATGCTGCAATTGCAAGCCAACACACTCGCGATCACCCGTTCGGACGGGCAGGACACCCAGCGCGCCTTCGCTCGCGCCCAATGGGACCTGCGGCGCATCACGCCCATGGGGCAGGAAGTGACGCTGACGGCCCTGGTGCGCGGAGACATCTACCATTCGGGCGACAACCTTCTGACCAGTGTTGCGGCCTATCGCGGCGAGGCCGGCTGGCAGGCGCGCGGCGTGGCCACGGCGGCCCTTGACATAAAGTGGCCATTCATCGGCGAATTCATGGGCGGCACCCAAATCCTGACGCCGCGGGTGCAGTTTGTCGCCTCGCCCAGCATCCGCAACCTCGACATTCCCAACGAGGATGCGCGCGCCATCGACCTGGAGGATTCCAACCTCTTCGCACTCAACCGCTTCCCGGGATACGATCGCGTCGAAGATGGCGCCCGCATTACCTATGGCGCGGACTGGCAGGCCAATTTCCCGGGCTGGCGTATACATTCCACCATCGGACAGTCCTACCGCCTGACCGACGAGGTGCTGTTTCCCGACGGTACCGGCCTCAACGAACAGTTCTCCGACGTGGTTGGCAGGACGGAAGTACGCTACCAGGACTTCCTCAAGTTCACCCACCGCTTCCGCCTCGACAAGGACAACCTCGCCGTGCGCCGCAACGAGGTGGACGCCACGGTCGGGTCCGACCGGACCTACCTTGAACTGGGCTACCTGCGGCTCAACCGCGACATCGACTTCACGCTGGAAGACCTGCAGGATCGCGAGGAACTGCGCGTCGCGGGGCGCGTGGCCTTTGCCGACCACTGGTCGATCTTCGGTTCTGCCGTCATCAACCTGACCGACCGCAACGAAGACCCGACCTTCGTGTCCGACGGCTTCGAACCCCTGCGCACCCGTCTCGGCATCGCCTATGCCGACGACTGCCTTGAATTCGGGTTCACCTGGCGGCGCGACTATATCCAGCTGGCTGACGCCCAGAGCGGCAACAGCTTCCGCATCTACTTTTCGCTGCGCAATCTCGGCTTCAACTAGGGCGCCATGTACGGCTATCCCCAAGCCGCATTGGCAGACTACGGACATTTGGCTAGGGAGTGCCGGCTCAGCTAGGGTTAAGCCGTGACTTTCCATGCGCGACCCTGCAACCCGGTGCCTTTAGAGGCGCCAGCAAACAGATTAAGGTAACAGTGTGATCACGATCGCAAACAAGCTGCTGAAATTCTCTACCGCCGCCGCCCTGGCCGCGACTGCCATGGCTAGCACTGGCCTGACCGGCGGCGCTCAGGCGCAAGGCGTGCCGGTGTCTGGCTCCGACGCCTTCAACCTGCCGGAAGACGTGACCTTCGTCGTTGAACCGGGCGATCCCAACCTGCGCCGCGCAACTGCGCGTGTGAACGGCAACATCATCACCGGCACCGATGTCGATCATCGCGTGGCATGGATCCTGGCTGCACAGGATATCGAGATCCCCGAAAGCGAAGTGCAGCGCCTGCGCCTGCAAGTGCTGCGCAACCTGATCGACGAAACCCTGCAGGTGCAGGAAGCCGAAGCGCAGGAAATGGGCATCACCAATGAGGAGGTCGAATCCGCCTACCGTGACTTCGCCGCCTCCGCGCGCGGTTACACCGTGGCCGAAATGGACGCCTTCCTCGCCTCGATCGGCTCCAGCCCGCGTTCGGTGAAGCGCCAGATCCAGGGCGAAATGGCCTGGGACCGCCTGCTGCGCCGCAATGTCCGCCCCTTCGTCAACGTGTCCGAAGCCGAAGTGAACGAGCTGGTGGAGCGGATGAACGAATCACGCGGCACGATGGAATATCGCCTCGGCGAGATCTACCTCGCCGCCACCCCTTCCAACCGGGACCAGGTACTGGCGAATGCCAACCAGATCATCGAACAGCTGCGCCAGGGCGGCAGTTTCGTCGCTTATGCCCGCCAGTTCTCGCAGGCATCCAGCGCGATCGTTGGCGGTGACCTTGGCTGGATCCGGCTGGAGCAGCTGCAGAATGCCACGCTCGAAGCTGCCGCTGGCGGCATGGTTCCCGGCCAGCTGGTCGGCCCGATCGAGATTCCCGGCGGCTATTCGATCCTGCTGATGATCGACCAGCGCCAGATCGGCATGGCCGATCCGCGCGATGCCCTGCTCAGCCTGAAGCAGGTCAGCCTCAACCTGCCCGGCGACATCAGCCAGGCAGAGGCCGAAGAACGCGGCGCCACCTTTGCCGAAGCGATCCAGGACATGCAGGGCTGCGGCGATGCCAACCTGCGCGCGGCCGCCATCGGCGCCACCACGGTCGACAACGACCAGATCCAGGTGCGCCAGCTGCCCGAGGCATTCCAGCAGCTGATGCTGCAGCTCAACGTCGGCCAGACCACCCCGCCGTTCGGTGAACTCCAGCCGGGCGGCAACCTGCGTGTGCTCATGCTCTGCGGCCGGGACGATCCGGAAGAATTCCAGGGTCCCTCGCCCGACCAGATCATGATGTCGCTGGAAGACGAACGCGTGAACCGCCGCGCCCAGCGCTACCTGCGCGACCTTCGCCGCGACGCGGTGATCGAATACAATTGATCTAATGACCGGACCGCTCCCGCTTGCCGTCACCATCGGTGACCCGGCGGGGGTCGGCCCGGAGATCATCCGGGCGATTGCGGTCCGCCGCGACGAGTTGGACTTGCCGCCCTATCTCGTGACCGGTCACTTCGGGGCAGTGCGCCCCGGCAAACCGAGCAAGGAATCCGCCGCTGCCGCACTCGAGGCGCTGCAACACGCACTGCAACTGGTGCGCGATGGACAGTGCAGCGGTGTGGTCACCGGCCCGGTGGCCAAGTCGTGGATCGCCCAGATCGACCCGGACTTCATCGGCCAGACCGAATTCTGCGCTGACGCCTGCAATGTGCTGCGCACCGATGCGGTGATGATGCTGGCCGGGCCATCGCTACGCACCGTGCCGATGACCGTGCATTGTGCGCTGTCCGAGGTGTCCGGCAAGCTGACCACAGACTTGATCGCCAGTCGTTGCCGGATCGTTGCAAGGTCGTTGCAATCCGATTTCGGCATAGCTCACCCGCGCATCGCCATCGCCGGTCTCAACCCGCATGCGGGCGAGGACGGGCGGATGGGCCGCGAGGAAATCGAGGTCATCGCCCCTGCCATCGTGCAGCTGCGGACCGAGGGAATCGACGCAACGGGGCCGCATCCCGCCGATACCCTCTTCGCCCCGCACAAGCGCGGCAGCTACGATGTCGCGGTGGCCATGTACCACGACCAGGCGCTGGTGCCGCTCAAGGCGCTCGACTTCGACGAGGGCGTGAACGTGACGCTCGGCCTGCCGATCGTGCGCACCTCGCCTGATCACGGCACGGCATTCGATATTGCCGGAAAGGGCATTGCCCGCCCCGACGCCATGATCGCCGCGATCCGCATGGCGGGCGAGATAGCTGCACGGCGGGCGGCGCTGGCGTGACACTTCCACCACTTCGCGAGGTCATTGCGGCGCATGGCCTTTCGGCCAGCAAGGCGCTCGGTCAGAACTTCCTGTTCGACGAACAATTGCTCAGCCGGATCGCCGCAATTCCGGGTGACCTGTCCGGCAAGGCCGTGCTGGAGATCGGCCCCGGCCCCGGCGGCCTGACTCGTGCCTTGCTGCGAGCAGGCGCACGCGTCACCGCCATCGAACGCGACAGCCGCTGCATCCCCGCCCTCGCCGAATTGCAGGAGGCCTTCCCCGGCCAACTGCGTGTTGTCGAAGAAGATGCGCTCGCCATCGACCATGCCGAGCTGATGGGAGAACCCTTCGCGGTCGCCGCCAACCTGCCCTACAACATCGGCACCCTGCTGTTCACGCGCTGGTTGGGAGGCGAGGAGTGGCCGCCGGCATGGACCAGCCTGACGCTGATGTTCCAGCAGGAGGTTGCCCAGCGCATCGTCGCCAAGCCGGGTACCAGCGCCTATGGCCGCCTCGCCGTGCTGGCGCAGTGGCGGGCGGAGGCGAAGCTGGCGATGAAGGTGCACCGCAGCGCCTTCACCCCGCCGCCCAAGGTGATGAGCGCCATGGTCCATCTCGTCCCACGCGAGGCGCCGGAAGGGGTACAGGCCGCGACGCTGGAAAAGCTAACCGAAGCAGCCTTCGGACAGCGCCGCAAGATGCTGCGCCAGAGCCTGAAGGGATTGCCCGGCGCGCTCGATGCACTCGAAGCGTGCGGGATCGACCCTACGCGCCGCGCCGAGACGTTGACCGTGGAAGACTTCGTAGCCGTAGCCCGCACAATGGGTGTCGCCCGAAGCCGCGTCAGAGAATGATGTAGGTGACGATCAGGTAAGCGGTCGAAAGCGCCGTCACGCCCAACACGCTGTAGGCGATCAGTGTGCCCTTCAGCGACATTTCCTCGTCTTCGCCCGTGTCCAGCGGCTTGGCTGCGGCGCGTTTCTTGCGGCGGTGCGAGACAATGGAGTCGACGTCAATCCGTTCGCGCAAGCGGACACCGAACTGCCGCCCGTTGACCCACCGCACCTGGCCAGCCACCTCGCCAGCGGGAAAGCGGATGTCGATAAACTCGCCGCGCTGAGGGGGGCTGTCCATGTTGCCTAGCAAACCGCGCGGCGAGAGGTCCGAGATCCGCGCCTGACGCGACCCGCGCGAATCCACCACGGCCGCTGTCAGGATGACATTGGCACGCTGTTCACGGCGGGAACTCTGGGCGACTGCGTTCACTGTGGCCTCTCGGGTTAATCCCGCACGCCTAGCGGGAATCCCTTATCGTAGGGTAAAGCCTACGGGTCGCGGGTTTGACACTGCCGATGCGGCGCGTAAGGCGGTTTGCAATGAAACTACTTTCAGCAACAGAAGCAACGTTGGCCGGCCATATCGACCAGTCACGCATGCTGCGCCGTACGCAGGACTGGGCGGCGATCAATTCGGGCACCGGCAACCTTGATGGGCTGGCGCAAGTGGCAGACCGGTTGGCAGAAGCTTTCTCGGTACTGCCGGGCGAGGTTTCGCTGCGCGATCCGGCTCCTGTCACCGTAGTGGACGCCGATGGCCGCGAGGTAGAAAAGCCGCATGGTCGCCACCTCGTCCTCTCCGTACGACCGCAGGCCGAACGTCGCTTCCTGCTGACCGGGCACATGGACACGGTCTTCCCGGCCGACCATCCGTTCCAGGACCTGCAATGGCTCGATGACGACACGCTCAACGGCCCCGGCACCGCCGACATGAAGGGCGGCATCGCAGTGATAGCGGAGGCTTTGATGGCGCTGGAGACGAGCGAGTCCACCAGCCGCATCGGCTACGATGTCATGATCAACTCGGACGAAGAGACCGGCTCGCTTTCCTCCGCGGCGCTGATCGACGAACTGGCACGGGGCAAGTTTGCCGCCCTCACCTACGAACCCAGTGCCTTGCCCGATGGCACGCTGGCCCATGCGCGCGGCGGCAGCGGCAACTACACGCTCACCTTTTCCGGCAAGAGCGCCCACGCCGGCCGCAATCCGCAGGACGGACGCAATGCCGTGGTCGCGGCGGCGGATTGCGCCGTGAGGCTGAAGGCCATGCAACATGCCGACATGGCGGTGAACCCTGCCAAGATCGAAGGCGGGGCGGCAAACAACGTGGTGCCAGACCATGCCGTCCTGCGGTTCAACATCCGCCCCAAGACCACCGAGGCTGCGGAAGAATTCACGCGCAACCTCAATGTCCTGATCACGACTCTTGCTGCCGAACATGACCTACGGATTTCGCTCCACGGCGGCATTTCGCGGCCACCCAAGCCTGTCGACGCCAAAGCGCAGAAGCTGTTCGACCTCGTACGTGCAACAGGGGCTGAACTGGGCCAGACGATAGGCTGGCAGAGCACAGGCGGGGTCTGCGACGGCAACAACATCGCTGCCAATCACGTGCCCGTGGTCGACACCATGGGCGTGCGTGGCGGCATGATCCATTCGCCCGACGAATTCATGTTCGCCTCCTCGCTGACCGAGCGCGCGCAACTGTCCGCCCTCGTCCTCCACCGCCTCGCCACCGGAGATGCCCTTTGACTTTCGTGATCCGCCCTGCCTCGACGGACGACCTGCAGCACCTCTACGAAATGGCCAAGCTGACCGGTGGCGGCTTCACCAACCTGCCGCCCGATCGCAATTCCCTGACGGCCAAGCTGGAAGGTTCGCAGGCCGCGTTCGAACGGGAGGGTGACGAGATCGTGGGCGAGACCTTCGTGCTCGTGCTGGAGAATACCCAGACCCATGACGTGCGCGGCACCTGCCAACTGTTCAGCGCCGTGGGGCATCAATATCCGTTCTATTCCTACCGGATCGGCACGCTGACCCAGTATTCCAAGGAACTGGATCGCACCGTTACTGCCGAGCTGCTGAGCCTGTGCAACGACCTTGGCGGCACCAGCGAAGTGGGCGGCCTGTTCCTCCACCCGGGGGAACGTGCGGGCGGCCTCGGCATGCTGCTGGCACGCAGCCGCTACCTGTTCATGGCTGCCCACCGCGAACGCTTTGGCGACCGCGTGCTGGCCGAATTGCGCGGCATTATCGACGAACGCGGCGGATCGCCGTTCTGGGATGCCATCGGCGGCAAGTTCTTCGGCATGAGCTTCCAGCAGGCCGACGAATTCAACGCCATCAATGGCAACCAGTTCATCGCCGACCTGATGCCCAAGCACCCGGTCTATATCGCCATGCTCGACGAAGCCGCGAAGAAGGTAATCGGGCTGCCCCACCCCAGCGGCCGTGCGGCCATGCGCATGCTGGAGAACGAGGGGTTCTCCTACCAGGGCTATGTCGACATTTTCGACGGCGGACCGACCATGCTGGCGAGCACCGACAAGGTGAAGAGCATTGCCGAGGCCCATCACGGCGAAGTCGTGGATGACGAGCTCGAGAAGGGCGAAAAGGCGCTGATTGCGGCTGGCCGACTGAAGGACTTCCGCTGCTGCTATGGCGCGCGCGAGTTCCGCGATGGCGGCGTGGCGATCGATGCGCAGGCGGCCGAGTTGCTCAAGGTCGGCAAGGGCGACATGGTCTGGAGCGTCGCCCGGTGACCCTGTGCGAAATCAACTTCGACGGGATCGTCGGCCCCAGCCACAACTATGCCGGGCTCAGCCTTGGCAACCTCGCTGCGACGAAGAACGCCGGTGCTACCAGCTATCCGCGCGCGGCGGCCTTGCAGGGCATTGCCAAGATGCGCCGCAACATGGCGCGCGGGCTGGCGCAGGGATTCTTCCTGCCCTTGCCGCGTCCAGACTCTGCCTGGCTTAAAGCCCTGGCAGCAGACGAAAGCACCGATCCCGCTCTGGTAGCAGGCGCATGGTCGGCCAGCTCGATGTGGACCGCCAATGCCGCCACGGTCAGCCCCGCGCCCGATACGGCGGACGGCAAGTGCCACCTGACCGTCGCCAACCTCGTCACCATGTCGCATCGCAGCCATGAATGGCCCGATACACTGGCGCAGTTGCGGCTGGCCTTTGCCGATAGCGCGCACTTTGCGGTGCACGATCCGGTGCCGCCCTGCTTCGGAGACGAGGGCGCGGCCAACCACATGCGGTTTGCTCCGGGCCACGGCGAGCCGGGGCTGGAGGTATTCGTCTACGGCAAATTTGGCGGCCCATTCCCGGCGCGCCAGCACATGGAGGCCAGCCGCATCGTCGCGCGCAAGCACGGGCTCGATCCGGACCGCGTGCTCTTTGTCGAGCAGAACCCCGATGCCATTGCCGCCGGAGCCTTCCACAACGACGTCGTGGCCGTGGCGAACGAACAGGTGCTGTTCACCCACGAACTCGCCTTTGCCGATCCGGAGGGCACCTATGCGGCGATCCAAACGCGCTGTCCTGGTGTGCAAGTGGTGGAAGTGCCAGCAGGCCGCGTTTCGCTGTCCGACGCAATCTCGTCCTACCTGTTCAACGCCCAGCTGCTTACACCGCCCTCGGGCGAAATGACGCTGGTGGTGCCGGAGGAATGCCGCGAGAGCGCGCCGGTGTGGTCGTGGCTACAGGACATGCTCGCGGGCAATGGCCCGATCCGCCATGTCGACGTGGTCGATGTGCGCCAGTCGATGGCCAATGGCGGTGGCCCCGCCTGCCTGCGTCTGCGCGTCGTGGCCGATCCGGCAACGGTCGATCCGCGCTTCATGCTCGACGATGCCAAGGCCAGCCTGCTGGAGGACGTCGTCGCCATGCACTGGCCTGAAAGCATCGATACGGCGCAGATCGGTGATCAAGCGCTAGCTGCGCAGGTGCGTAAGGCGCGTGCGGCCTTGCTCGAGGCACTCGGGATCACCGAACTCGCCTGACCACCCTGTCGGCCTGACTTACAATCGCTTGACTCTTAACCATGGAAATGGCGCAATTCCGCCGTTGGCACGGCAATTGCTGCTGCAAGTGTTAAGAAAGGCCAGGGATGCTTCAGAAGGTCAAACGACTGTTCGTGATCAAGACACGCTGGGAAGCGTACCTGATCATCTATGCCCTCGCCCTGGGCGCGATGGATCGCGGCCACCACTACCTTGACCGCTTCCCCGGCTGGGGCGGTTACCTGCTGATGGCCGCTTGCAGCGGGGCAGTGTTCCTTGCCGGCGCGAAGATCCTCGACTGCCTGAAGTACGAAAAGGCCGAGAAGGAAGCGCTGAAGGCGATCCCGGAGAAGCTTTGAGCAAGCGTCGGCACAAGTTGTTCGAGCGGACTTGGGGGTTTCACTACATGCCGGTCACGCTCGAAGGCGCTGGCTGCGTGATCGGGGCGATCCTCGTTATCCTCAGTATCGGCTTCCTAGGTAACTTCGTGAGCAATGCCGTCTCCAGCAAAGTCCCCTCTTACATCGGGTGGGTGATCGCCTTTGTTCTCGCAATCGGCTTCATGCGCTTCGTGCATCGTCACAGTGAATGAGAGGGTGGGGAGATTCTGTTGCTAGCCTCTCCCCGGGGCCCCGGAATCCGCTTCTGTTGCCCGGTGGGTCCAACCGCGCTTAGGCTTTGTAAGATCAGTCCGTTAGGACGTCAGATTACGCAGCGAGAGCGAGTGCTTCGTTATCGTTGGCACTTGTGTGTTTTGAACAGTTTTACGGGGTACTCAGCCCGAGCAAAAACACCGTCTTTCAGCACACGTCGATCCTGGCTCGGCCCCGTCATAAAGTGCTGCGATAACAGCACGTTGTGGTGGAGCCGCCGGGTACTGCCCCCGGGTCCGCTGTACCTATTACACGGCGCAATTTATCGCCATATCCCGCCGAAACGGGCAGGACCTATATAGGCCCCGCCCGCTTAATGTGAAGTGTATGGAGAAGAGGTAATGTCTTCCGTCAGGTTAGCGCCCAACGACGCCCCTTCGCCTTCTTGGTGAGCTTGCCCTCTTTCTGAAGCCTTTGGCCCTCCCAACGCATCGCGTATTGCCAAGTATAAAAGAGATCGCCTGAAGCGCGAAGTTCAGCTTCATGGTGATCCCAAATATGCTTGGCGATGTCGGGAACAAGTGATGGGCCCATTTGCTCCAGAGCCTCAAACACCCAAAGCTTTAGATCAGATCGAGTGGCCAAGCGCGCCTCCTACTTCTTCAGCGCGTCGCGGATTTCCGTGAGCAGCTCGATCTCGGTCGGACCGGCCGGTTCTTCTGCCGCTGCTTCTTCTTCCTTCTCGAAGCGTTCCTGCACCTTCTTGGCGTAGCGCACCAAGAGGAAGATCACGAAGGCCAGGATCAGGAAGTTGATCACGGTGGAGACGAAGGCGCCCCATGCCAGCACGTTGGCGCCGGCTTCGCGCGCCGCTTCCAGCGTCATGCCAGGTTCGACTTCGCCGCTTAGCACGATGTACTTGGCGCTGAAGTCGACATCGCCGAACACGGCACCAACCAGCGGCATGATCAGGTCGCTGGTCATCGACGCCACGATGGTGCCGAATGCACCGGCGATGATCACCGCGACGGCCAGCTCCATCACGTTGCCCTTGGCAATGAAAGCCTTGAAATCGGAAAGCATACGGGGGTCCCCTCCCTTATGGTTGACAGTTTGCAAAATCGCTCTGCCAAAGCTTGGAAATCGGCACAAGTCCTTGGCGCCGATCTTGAAACCGGGGGCAGGCGTGCCATATAGGCAACACACCTATGGGGCTCTCGGAGGAAATCACGCCATGATCAAACGTATCGCCATGCTGTTCACCGTGGTGTTCGGCAGCCTCGCGCTCGCTGCTTGCGGCATCAACTCGGTGCCTACCAAGGAAGAGGCCGCGAAGGCACAATGGGGTACCGTCGAGGCCGCGCTGCAGCGTCGTTCGGACGTGATCCCCAACCTCGTCGCCGTGGTGGAGGCCGCCTCGATCTCTGAGCAGAACATCCTGCAGGGTGTGATCGACGCCCGCGCCCGTGCAACATCGATCAACATCACCACGGATGACCTGTCCGATCCGGAAGAATTCCAGCGCTTCAACCAGGCACAGAACCAGCTGACGCAAGCGCTCGGCCAACTGCGCACGGTGGTGGAAAACTATCCCGAAATCACCAGCCAGGCCCGCTATGGCGACCTGATGGTGGAGATCGAACAGTCCAACAACATGATCTTCACCGAGACCCAGCGCTACAACGACCTCGCGCGCGACTATAATACCGAGATCCGCACCTTCCCGTCGTCCATCGGCGCGAACGTGATCCACGGTTCGGAGCCGCTCGAATACTTCGAAGCCTCCGAAGGCGCGACGGAAAACCCTGAAGTCGAGTTCAACAACATCACCGGCAACGGTTGAGGTTGGCGGACCCGGTGACACACCCGATACGCGTCTTCCTGCTGGCGCTGGCGGCCCTGCTGTCAGCGCTGGCGGTGCCCGCGACTGCGCAGGACTACGACTTCCCGGCGCGCCCAGACGGGCCGATTGCCGATACAGCGGATATGCTCTCGCCCGCGACAGAGGCGGCCCTGGATGCGCGACTACGGGATTACAACCGCGATACCGGGCGGGCGATCATCGTCGCCACCGTTCCCAACCTCGGCGGAGCGACCATCGAATCCTATGCCACCGCCCTGTTCAGCGAATGGGGCATCGGCGGTGAGCAGCGCGACATGGGCCTGTTGTTGCTGGTCGCACGTGACGACCGCGAGATGCGGATTGAGATCGGCTACGGCCTCCATCCTTATTTCGGCGGCATCATGGCCGGACGCGTCATCAACGATACGATCCGTCCCCGCTTCCGCAACGGCGACTTCGATGGCGGCGTCACCGCCGGTGTTGACGCCATCATCGCGCACCTCGCCAATTCTCCCGAAGATGCGATCGCGATCGAGGAAGCGGCGCAGGCGGCTGCCGCTAACAAGCGCAGTTCCGGCGGTTTCCCCATCGGAACGATCATCTGGATCGGTTTCCTGTTCTTCTTCTTCATCCTGCCGATGTTCGCCGGCGGCAGTAAGCGCCGCTATCGTCGCGGTGGCGCCGGCGGCGTGATCGGCGACATCATCCTTTGGGAGGCCGGCAAGGCCATTGCCCGCGGCGCCTCTTCCGGAGGCAGCAGCTGGGGCGGCGGAGGCGGTTTTTCCGGCGGCGGTGGTGGCGGTTTCGGCGGCTTCGGCGGCGGCATGTCTGGAGGCGGTGGCGCCTCGGGGGGTTGGTAGGATGCCCATACTCAACGAAGCGCAGCACAAGATCGTCTCCGACGCGGTGGCCGAGGCCGAACTTACCACCAGCGGCGAGATCGTGCCGGTCATCGCCGAGATGTCGGACGGCTATTCCGACGTTGCTATGGTCTGGGCGGCGGTCGCCAGCTTTACCGCGATGAGCCTGCTGGTGGCCTTCCCCGACCTCGCCATGGCCAAGTGGGACATGCTCTTTACGGGCGGATGGGGCGACAGCGAGTGGACCATGGGCCAGTTCACCAGCCTGGTGGTCGGCTTCGGGCTGCTCAAGTTCGTCGGCGTCTGGCTGTTCCTGTTGATCCCCAAGCTCCGCTTCTGGCTGGTGCCCGGACCGGTGAAGCGCCTGCGCGTGCGGGCCCGGGCCATCAAGCATTTCAAGGTCGGAGCAGAGCGCCGAACCCACGGCCGTACCGGCGTGCTGCTCTATGTCTCGATGCGCGAACATCGCGCGGAGATCGTGGCAGACGAGGCCATCGCGGACCTGGTCGAGCCCGAAGTCTGGGGCGAAGCCATGGCCGACATGCTCGACGAAATTCGCAAGGACTGCATTGCCGAAGGTATCGCCGCAGGCGTACGCGACGTCGGCAAGGTGCTCGCGCCGCACTTCCCGCGCGCCGAAGATGACCAGAACGAACTGCCGGATCGCTTGATCGAGCTGTAAGGCTCCGATAGCGCTGTCGGCATGTCCGACCCGAAATCGCTCCCGCCCGAAGAAACCACCTGGGAAGGCAAGTGGATTGCCACCAAGAAGCGCGGCAAGTGGGAATATGCCACCCGCACCCGCGAGGTCCGCGCTGCAGTGATCCTCGCGGTAGACGACGGCGAGGTATTGCTGATCGATCAGTTCCGCGTGCCGCTGAACCGCAATTGCCTCGAAATGCCGGCGGGCCTGATCGGTGACGACGCGGGCGGCGAGGACGACGATCCGCTGAGCGCCGCCAAGCGCGAGCTGGAAGAAGAAACTGGCTACATCGCCGACAAATGGGAAGAGGTGGGCGAGTTCTATTCCTCCCCCGGCATGGTCACCGAAAGCTTCACCCTGCTCAAGGCCAGCGGCCTGACCAAGGTGTCCGCAGGCGGCGGTGTCGAAGGTGAGAACATCACCGTCCACCGCGTGAAGCTGAGCGAGATCGAACAGTTCATCGCCGACTTCCGTGCGGGTGATTACGCCATCGACGTGCGCATGCTGATGCTGCTTGGTCCAAAGCTGCTCGGATGAGGGTTGCTGTCCTTGGATCGGGCGCCATGGGGTGCCTGTTCGGTGCTGCCTTCCACCGCGCCGGAGCCGACGTCACCCTCATCGACGTCAATGCGGAACATGTTGCCGCGATCAGTGCCGGCGGGCTGGAGCTGGACCTGCGCAGCGGTGTTGAACGACTTCCGATCCGCGCTGCCCTGCCCGCCGATGTCACCGAACCGGTCGACCTGGTGCTGGTCTTCACCAAGACGTTCCACACCCAAGGTGCGCTCGAAGGCATCGCTGCAGCAATCGGCGAAAATACCCACTTGCTCAGCCTGCAGAACGGGCTTGGCAACGACAAACGGCTGGCAGGCTTCGTCAGCGATGACCGGGTGATGGTGGGCGCCTCCATGCTGCCCAGCGACCTGCTCGGACCCGGACGGGTGCGCAGCCATGGCGAGGGCTATTCGAAGCTCTACCCCGCTTTCGGTGGTGACCCGGCCTTTGCCGAACAAGTCGCGGGATTGCTGACTGCTGGCGGCCTCGAAACCGTGCTCGACCCGAAGATCCACGAGGTGATCTGGTCCAAGGCCATCTTCAACGCCACCATGAACCCGCTCTGCGCGCTGACGCGCCGAACGCCGGGCTTCCTTGGTGAAAACCCGGAATCGCGAGCGACGATCAAGGCAGCCGTGGCCGAGGGGATCGCGGCCGCCCATGCCAATGGCGTGATGGTGGACGGCCAGCCGATCTACGACCTGACCGAGGTCAGCATGACCGACCATGCCGACCACGAACCCTCGATGTTGCAGGACCTGCACGCCGGTCGCCGGACCGAAGTTGATGCGATCAACGGGGCCATCGTCACGGCAGCGAAAGAAGCCGGTGTCGCTGCCCCGGTGCTCGAAACGCTGTGGCACCTCGTCAAACTGGAAGAGGCCAAGATCGCGGGCGGCTAGAAGCTGCGCACCAGCGTCTCCACCGGCGTCCCGTCAACCGAAACGATGGCCATGGCCAGCTCGCGCTGCGACCAGTCGATCACCATGCTTCCGAAGTTGGCCTCGCCGATGAAGGGCGTCAGCCGCAGCGGGTCCGGCTCGCGTGCGGTGGCCTGCTCTGTGCCGCCTGGCCGGGGCCGGTTGAGCGCGCTCGAAGTGAATTCGGTGATGCGCTCGCCCTGCCACTCGGTCTCGTAGAAGGCCGCAGCGTGGCGGTCTCCCGTAAGCAGCACCAGCCCGCCGCCTGCCCTGCGCACCAGCAAGTCGAGCAAGCGCGCACGTTCCAGCGGCAGCTTGTCCCAAGCCTCCCAGCCGTGCGCCTCGCTCAGCACCTGTACCGAGCTGACCACTACGCGCAGGTCTGCCGGTTCGGCCAATTCGCTCTCCAGCCAGTCCCACTGCGCCGCGCCCAGCATGGTCGCAGCGAGATCGGTGTTGACCGTGTAGCGTCCGCTGGGAGTTTCCGGCCCCCACCGCACATAGTCTGAACGGAAAAAGCGGGTGTCGAGCACGATGAACTGCACGCGCCGTCCTGCCGGGCCGATCGTCGTGCTCTGGTAGACGCCTGCGCGACCCCGGACCTCGGCAGGCATGTGCCAGTAGTGTTCGAACAGGCGTTCCGAATTTTCGCGCTGCTCGAAGGACGCGCCGCCATCGTTCAGGCCGTAGTCGTTGTCGTCCCAGGTCACCAGCATCGGCACCTCCCGGCGCAGCTGCATGAACGGCGCGCTGGTCATCTGCGTGCGGTACGCTTCGACCAGCGTGGGCATGACCGGCCCTTCGTCCCATCCCGTCTCGCCGTAAATGTTGTCGCCCATGGCGATGAAGGCCTGCGGATGGCTGGCGGCAATGGTGCTCCACATCGCCTGAGCGTGGTCCTGGCTGTTGCAGCTGCCGAAAGCGAAATGGGTGATGACCGTGTCAGGCGCCAGCTGCGGCCCTTCACCCAGCGTCGGCCAGTCGGCTTCAGCGGGCGGCAAAGTGGCGCAGGAGGCCAGCACCAGGGCGCACAGGGTCGGGGCAAGAGATCGCATCGGCACCATCCACAGCAGCAAGGCTACCGCAGGATGACAGCTTTGCCGACACGAGAAAATAGCTTGCTGGCGCGCACTGACTTTGACTTTGCCCAATGACGCGTTAGCTAGCCTCGGGGCAAGGGGCCTGCGACACCCCGGCCAAAGGAGAGGCGGCAATGCCAGCGAACAATACGATCACCCTTTACGACCTGCAGGTTTCGACCGGTGCGACGATCAGCCCCTTTGTCTGGGCGACCAAGTTCGCCGTGCGCCACAAGGGTTTCGACCTCGACATTGTCGAAGGCGGCTTCACCGGCATCATGGACCGTACCGGCGGCAAGACCGAGCGGCTGCCCGCCATTGTCGACGATGGCAAATGGGTGCTCGATAGCTGGGGCATCGTCGAATACCTGGACGAGACCTACCCGGACCGCCCCATGCTGATCCCGCACGAAAGCGTGGCCGTGCTGACGCGGGCGCTCGATTCATGGTTCTGGGGCGCGGCAGTTGGTCCGTGGATGCGCAGCTACTGCGGCGACTACCGCGACGTCTGCTACGAGCACGACAAGGACTATGTCACCTCCACCCGCGAGGTGATCCTGGGCGGCAAGTTGGAAGAATTGCAGCTGGGCCGCGAAGACCGCCTGCCCGCGATCTCCGCCGCGCTCGAACCGCTGCGGCTTGCCCTGAAGGAGAGTCCCTTCCTCGGCGGCAGCTCGCCCAATTATGCCGACTATCGCATCATGGGCGGTTTCCTGTGGCTGGCCTCGCTGGCGCAGACTCCGGCACTTGCGGCCAACGATCCGCTACGGCCGTGGGTCGAGCGCGTCTGCGCCCTTTACGATGGGCTGGGTCAGCACCCCGGCCTGTTCCCGATCTTCGGGCTGGAACCGCGCGAAGGCGATCCGCCGCTGTTCATGCCCGAAGGCGTGATGGGCGGCATCAACAAGCGCAACACGGGCCCGGCATCGACCCAGGCCGAGACCAAGTTCATCAACAAGGAAGACTGACAACTTGCGCGTGCTTGTCACCCGCCGCTGGCCCGAAGCCGTCGAACGCGCGCTGGGCGAGCGGTTTGAGGTGGTGCTGAACGACACCGACAAGCCGCTGAGCCAGTCCGAACTCGTCGCAGCCATGGGCGAATTCGACGTGATGGCACCCACCGTGTCGGACCGCATCGATGCCGAGGTGATTGCCGGTGGCAACCGCGTGAAGCTGATCGCCAACTACGGCGTCGGCTTCGATCACATCGACCTTGTGGCAGCAAAGGCCGCCGGCATTGCCGTTTCCAACACGCCCGGCGTCCTGACCGATGCCACGGCAGACCTCGCGCTGACGCTGATCCTGATGGCAGCGCGCCGCGCAGGCGAAGGCGAGCGCGAACTGCGGTCGGGGAACTGGTCCGGCTGGCGCCCCACCCACCTCATTGGTTCGGCGCTGAAGGGCAAAGTGCTGGGCGTGGTCGGCTTCGGGCGGATCGGGCAGGCGACAGCCGAGCGCGCGCACTACGGCTTCGGCATGAAAATCGCCTACTATGCCCGCCGCGAAAGCGAAGCGGCCAAGGCGCTGGATGCCGAGTTCTGCCCTAACCTCGACGACCTGCTGGCCAGGTCCGATTTCGTTTCGCTGCACGTTCCGGGCGGCGGCGATACCGCCAACCTGATCGACGCGAAGGCGCTGGCAACGATGAAGCCGGGCAGCTACCTCATCAACACCGCGCGCGGCGGGGTGGTGGATCATGATGCGCTGGCCGATGCCCTGAAGTCCGGCCACCTCGCGGGCGCGGGGCTCGACGTCTATCCGCAGGAACCGCAGGTGCCCGAGGCCCTGCTCGACCTCGAAAACGTCGTCCTCCTGCCG
This sequence comes from Alphaproteobacteria bacterium, assembly GCA_030431875.1. Lineage (GTDB taxonomy): Bacteria > Pseudomonadota > Alphaproteobacteria > Sphingomonadales > Sphingomonadaceae > Alteraurantiacibacter. The sequence goes on along the minus strand of JAUIIG010000013.1, from coordinate 11,431 downwards.
CACCTCGGCAGCGCCAATGCCGAAACGCGCGAGGCTATGGGCATGCGCGCGCTCGCCAATATCGAGGCTTTTGCTGCAGGGACTGACCTGCCAGACCGCATTGCATGAGTGACCCGATTGCTGACCTGATCGCGGCGGAAGGCCTGCCCGCGGACTATACCGACATCGTCGAAAATCATTGGAAGCCGCTGGCGACCCGTATTGCGCGTCTGCCTGCCTCGCGTGCGCCGCTAGTGGTCGGGATCAACGGCGCGCAAGGCTCCGGCAAGTCGACCCTGTGCAAGTTCCTCGAGGTCCTGCTCGCCAAGCGGCAGATCCGTGCCGTGACCCTGTCGCTCGACGACCTCTACCTGACCAAGGCCGAACGCCAGCAACTGGCCGACGAGGTCCACCCGCTGTTCGCCACGCGCGGCGTGCCCGGCACCCACGCGATCGGCATGGGCCTCGCCATCCTCGAAGACATGCTGGCTGGACGTCCCCTCACCTTGCCCCGCTTCGACAAGGCCCGCGACGACCGCGCCGGGCAAGGCGAGCAGGTCACCGGCCCTGTCGACGTGCTGCTGCTGGAAGGCTGGTGCGTCGGTGCGAAGCCGCAAGATGCCGAGGCGCTCGCCGAACCGGTCAACGACCTCGAACGCGAGGAAGACCCCGACGGCCTGTGGCGCGGCCTCGTCAACCACTGGCTGGCCGGGGACTATGCCCGGCTGTTCGACCAGATCGACCTGCTGGTCATGCTGAAGGTAGACGGCTTCGAGGCCGTCGCCCGCAACCGCGCCTTGCAGGAGGACAAGTTACGCGCCGCCAACCCCGATGCGCCGGGTCTGATGGACCAGTCTGCCCTCACCCGGTTCTGCGCGCACTACGAACGGCTGACCCGGCACATGCTCGACGAAATGCCCGCCCGCGCCGACGTGGTGATCCCCATCGGGCCGGACCAACGTCCGCGCGCCACGACAAATTGACTTTGCCCGATAGACTCTCGTGAAGCACCGCCCTAATCTCCCGCGCGGGGAGAAGGCTGGATGAATCTACAACGTGTTCCGGGACTTGCGATTCTGGCGGGCGTGCTGGCTTTGGCAGGCTGCGCGGGCGAGCCGGAAGCAGGCAATGTCACGCAGGAACGCCTACTGGCCGCCGACGAAGACCCTGACAACTGGCTGAGTCACGGTCGCACGTGGAACGAGGACCGGTTCAGCCCGCTCGACCAGATCAACGCCGACAACGTCGACCGGCTCGGCCTCGCCTACACTGTCGAATTCGACACCACGCGCGGACAGGAAGCGACACCCATCGTGGTTGATGGGGTGATGTACGTCTCCACCGCCTGGTCCAAGGTCATGGCGCTTGACGCCGCCACTGGCGAACAGTTGTGGTTCTACGATCCCGAAGTCGACGGCGCCAAGGGCGCGCATACCTGCTGCGACGTGGTCAATCGCGGCGTCGCGGTGTGGGAAGGCAAGGTCTACGTCGGCACTATCGACGGACGGCTGGTCTCACTCGATGCCGCCACCGGCGAGGTGCTGTGGGACATCGTGACTGTCGACCAGGAACAGCCCTACACTATCACCATGGCTCCACGCGTGGTGCGCGACAAGGTGATCATCGGCAACTCCGGTGCCGAACTGGGTGTCCGCGGATACCTGTCCGCCTATGATACCGACAGCGGTGAGCTGGTCTGGCGCTTCTACACCGTGCCCGGCAACCCGGCTGACGGGCCCGACGGTGCCGCTTCGGATGCCGTGTTCGAGGAATTCGCCGCAGACACATGGTCCGGCGAATACTGGGAAATGGGCGGCGGCGGCACGGTGTGGGATTCGGTCGTCTACGATGCCGAACTGGACCAGCTGCTGGTGGGCGTCGGCAACGGCAGCCCGTGGAACCACCGCGCGCGCAGCAATGGGGAAGGCGACAACCTCTTCCTCGCCTCGATCCTGTCGCTTAACCCCGACACCGGCACATACAACTGGCATTACCAGCTCAATCCAGGCGAGACCTGGGACTACACTGCCACCCAGCAGATGACGCTTACCCACATGGACGTGGACGGCGAGGATGTGCCTGTCGTCATGCAGGCACCCAAGAACGCCTTCTTCTACGTTATCGACCGCCGCGACGGATCACTGATCAGCGCTGAAGAATATGTTCCGCAGAACTGGGCAGAGCGCATCGACCTCGAAACGGGACGACCTGTCGAGATCCCCGAAGCGCGATACGAGAACGCGCCTTACCTCGTCACTCCCAGCGGGCTGGGTGCCCACGCCTATCATCCGATGAGCTATTCGCCGCAGACGGGGCTGGTCTACATCCCCGCGATGAATACGCCGTCGGCCTATCTCGATGACGTGAATTACACCCGCAACATCGGTCGGTGGAACACGGGCGTCATTTTCCTCACGCCGCCCGAAGGACTGGTGCCCGGCGACACACCCGAGGCACGCCGCGCTTTTGTCACCGCCAACACCCGCGGGCGGCTGATCGCCTGGGATCCGGTAGCGCAGGAGGAACGCTGGTCTATCGAACGCGATTGGCCGTGGAACGGCGGCACGCTGGCGACCGGTGGCAACCTGGTGTTCCAGGGTCTGCCCGACGGCACCTTCAACGCCTACAACGCCGAAGACGGCACTCCGCTTTGGAACTTCCAGACCGAACGCGGGATCGTGGCTGGCGCGATCTCCTATGCCGTCGATGGCGTGCAATATGTCGCGATCATGGCGGGCTATGGCGGATCGATGGGAATGGCCAGCCAGACCGACTGGATGCGCCGCCCGCCGCCCAACGGCATGTTGTTCGTCTTCAAGCTCGACGGTGATGCGCCCTACACCCCGCTGCCGGAACAAGTGCTGCCGGACTATGTGGCGACAGACGAAGTATTCGACGCCGCGACCATTGCCATGGGCCAGGAGGCCTACCTCGGCTTCTGCACCATCTGCCACAACGGCCCGGTCAACCCGAACCTGCTGCGCAGCGTCTATGCCACCGACGCCGATGCCTGGAACTCGGTGGTGATGGAAGGCGCGCTGGCGGACAACGGCATGGTCAGCTTTGCCCCGTGGATTGACGCCGAACAGTCGGAGGCCATCCGTGCCTATGTCCTGTCCGAAGCCGCGAGGCGCGCCGCCGAAGAAGGAGACAACGACTGATGGCCGAACCAACCGATGTCCTGATCGTCGGCGCGGGTCCGGTGGGCATGCTCACCGCGCTCTCCCTCGCCCAGGCAGGGGCCAGCGTTCGCGTGCTGGAAAAGGAAGCGCACATCATCAACAGCCCGCGCGCGGCGGTCTATTTCCCTTCGACGCTGATCATCCTTGAGGAACTGGGCCTGCTCGACGAGCTGCTGGAGATCGGCTTCATCAACCGCAATTTCGGCACCCACGTGCCCGAATTCGGATATCATTCGGTCGTCGTCACCGAACCGGTCGAAGGCATCCCCTACGACTACCAGTTGCACGCGGGCCAGCACGACGTAGCCCGCGTGGCCATGGAACACGCACAGGCGCTGGGCGTGGAGGTGCTGTTCGGTCACGAAGTCACGGCTATCGATGACCAGGGTGATGGCATTGCGGTTGTCGCGGGCGACAAGACCTTCAATGCCAAGTGGCTGATCGGTGCCGATGGCGCGCGCAGCACGATACGCCGTCTCGCCGGGATCGAATTCGAAGGCCATACCTGGCCCGAACGCTTCGTCGCCACCAACGTGAAGTTCCCGTTCAAGGAACTGGGCTACGAGCAGGCCAATTTCGTTTGTGACCCGGAGAACATGGCCGTCATCGCCCAGCTCGACCGCGACGGCCTGTGGCGCTGCACCTACATGGAAGACAGCGCCCTGCCTCTGGAGAGCTACGAAGACCGCATCCACGAACGCTACGAATGGTTCATGCAGGGGCGCAAGGACTACGAGATCGTCTCCTCCAGCCCTTACATGCTGCACCAGCGCGCTGGCGAAACGCTGCACAAGGGCCGCGTGCTGCTGGCGGGCGATGCCGCCCATGCCACCAACCCCTGTGGCGGGCTGGGCCTGACCTCGGGCGTGTGGACCGGCGTGGTACTGGCTGACGTGCTGGGCGCGGTGCTGCGCGGCGAGGAGGACGAGGAAATCCTCGATCGCTTCTCCGACGAGCGGCGGCGCGTCTTCTGGGACGTCGTCTCCCCTGCCGCGACCGAAAACAAGCGCTTGCTGCAGGAAAGCGATCCGGCCAAACGGCAGGAAGACCTCGCGCACATCCGTGCGCTCGACGACAATCCCGAAAGCGGCGCGCTGCTGATGCTGTTTGCCTACAAGGTCATCGGCAACGTGCTGCGCGAAGGCAGCCGCTGGGCCGAAGCTGATCCCACCCCGCGCGTCGCCATCGATATTGGCGGCCGCCAGGGACAGATCCACTGAGAGGACGAATGACGATGCGCAAGGTGATCACCACCATTCTCGCAACGACACTGTTGGCTGGCGGGGCGCTGGCCCAGCAGGAACCGGCCGACGGCGACTGGCCGCACTATGCGCGCAACCACGCCGGGCAACGCTTTGCCCCGCTGGCGGATATCACGCCCGAGAACATCGACACCATGGAACGCGCCTGGGAGTTCCGGCTGCGCCCCGCTGGCGGCGGCCTGATCCTGGCGGGCACGGTGCCGAGCGTGGTTGACGGCATCATGTACCTGCCGCTGGGCGATGCCGTGGTGGCGCTGGAAGCCCATACGGGCCGCGAGATCTGGCGGCACCAGGTAGAAGGCACCACCGTGCGCCGCCGCGTCACCTATTGGGGCGGGGATGCGAACAACGGCGCGCGCCTGTACTACAATGGCGGCAACGAGATCGTCGCCATCAGCGCCGAGACCGGCGAGATCGTGGAGAGCTTCGGCGACAACGGCCGCGTCGCCTTCGACGTGCGCTATTCCTACCCGCCGAGCATCTTTGGCGACGTGCTGGTGATCGGCGCCTCGACCCCCGAATTGCCCAGCGGGCCACTCGGCAATTCCAAGGCCTACGACGCGCGCACCGGCGAAATGTTGTGGGAATTCAACACCGTGCCACAGCCGGGCGAGATCGGCAACGAGAGCTGGCTGGATGATGGCTGGCGCGACCGGCCCGGCAACAACATGTGGGTCTGGTACATGACCGGCGATATCGAGACCGGGATGATCTACATGACGCTCGGCAGCCCTGCCCCGAACTATTACGGCGGCGATCGCCCGGGCAACAACCTGTTCGGCAACTCGATCCTTGCGGTAGACGCGCGCACGGGCGAATACCGCTGGCACTTCCAGACCATCCATCACGACCTGTGGGACTGGGACCTTCCCGCCCCGCCGGTGCTGGTCGATGTCGAGGTCGATGGCGAAACCATCCCGGCCCTGGCCGAGACCGGCAAGCCGGGCCTGATGTACATCCTCGACCGCCGCACGGGAGAGCCGGTGCACGGCGTCAACGAGATGCTGGTCGCCAGTGCGGACGTGCCGGGGGAATGGTATTCACCGACCCAGCCGATCCCGGTCGCGCCGGAGCCGCTTTCGCGCATGTGGTGGACGCCCGATGACGTAGTGACGGAGGAGGACACCAACGCCGAACACGTCGCCGCCTGCCATGCGCTGCTCGACAGCTACGGCGGCAGCTTCTTCAACTCCGGCCCCTTCACGCCCTTCTTCCTGCACGAGGAAGGGGACGAACCGCGCGCTTCGATCAACCTGCCGCACAACGGCGGGTCCAACTGGGGTGGCAGCGCGGTCGATCCCAACACAGGTTATATCTACGTCAACACCAGCGAGAGCGGCTCGATCGGCTGGATCGAGGCGCGCGATCCCGATGGCGACTATGGTCGCGGCACTGCTGCCAGCAACCAGCTCTACGATCGCGGCTCGCTGTCGGGTCCGGGGGCCTATTCCAGCTTCTCAGCCAGCTTCACCGGCGATGATGGCCGCCCGGTAACCCTGCCCTGCATCCGTCCGCCGTGGGGACGGCTGATCGCGGTTGATGCCAACAGCGGCGATATCGCCTGGGCAACGCCGCTGGGCTCCACGCCCGAACTGGGCGAGGACAAGGCCGAGACGGGATCCAACAACACCTTTGGCGGTCCGATGGTAACCGCCGGCGGTCTTGTCTTCATCGGCGCCACCGCCGACAACGTCTTCCGCGCCTTCGATGCCGCTACCGGCGAAATCGTGTGGGAGGAAGAACTGCAATACGCCGCCATGACCGTGCCGATGAGCTATCGCGGGGCGGATGGCCGGCAATACATCGCCGTGGTGGCCGCCGGATCGGGGTTCGGTGCCCCGGTCATGGGGCCCAACGGCCCGCTCAACAATGAATCGCTGATCACCTGGGCACTCCCGGAGGAATGAACACAATGCGCATCCTGCTCACCACCATCGCCGCTTCGGCCCTCGCTGCCTGCACCGCATCGGCCCAGGAAGCGGGCGTCGTCCGCACACCCGAGGGCGCCATCCTGGAGACCAGCCCGGACCTGCACTACGCCCCCGGCGAGCTGACCGAGGCGCAGCTGGAAGCCAGCAATGCCGATATTTTCCGACAGGATTCGGCAAACGTCTTCCGCCGCTTCCCGCGCGAACTGACGGAAGAGATGGTCAATTTCTACGTCAATGCGTTGGCGCTGCGGTCGCTCAACCCGATCCAGCTGACCAGCACCCAGCAGATGATCCTGACGGGCGTCGGCACCGGACAGGTCAAGCTTTCGGCAGGCCAGCAGGGCGACCGCCTGTACAATCTCGAAGGCGGCTATCGCGGCGGGACGGGCATCCGCTTCCTGCTGTTCCGCTATCCCGACGCGGACCTGGTCACCCAGCGCTTTACCGAAGCCGGTTTCGCCGCGCCCGAATTCGTCCGCCGCGATGACGGCTTGCAGCAGGCGCTATTGCAGGACCCGGCTGGCCTCGACATCGTGATCCTCGTCGCCAGCGGCGCGCAGGACCACTCTGATGACGGCGTCGGCGTCGGCATCGGCGTGTCGAACCTGGAAGCAAGCCGCGAGTTCTACCGCGACTTCGTGGGGCTGGAGGAACTCGACCCCGTACCCGCTCCGGTGATGGGCCTGATCTTCTACCCTTACCGCCACGGCGAAACGATCCTGATGCTCTACGAAGTCGGCGAAGGCCTGCCCGCCGACACGGGCAGCTCGGGCATCCAGTATGTCGTTAGCGATGCCGCCTTGGCCGCTGCTCGCGGGGAGCATCGCGACATCACCATCGAGAACCCGCTGAACCGGCTCGCCGGTTTCGATCTCACCACCGTCTGGCTCAACGATCCCGACGGCGTGACCAACTACTTCGCGCAGGTCGGACCGAACAGCCGCACCGCACGCGGCGAGAACTGAAACGAAAAAGGGGGCCGCCAAGCCCCCTTTTCAATTCGGTCTGTCAGACGAAGCTTACTGCTTCTTCTCGACGATGTAGCGCGACAGCGTGTGCAGCTCTTCCTCGCTCACCATGCCGCCGAAGCTGGGCATGGCACCCTGGCCGTTGCTGACGATCTGCTCGACATAATCGACCGAAAGGCCGGAATTGCCATCCAGCGCCGGGCCAATGTGGCCGGTGCCGCCGCCATCGGAGAACAGGTGGCAGGCGCTGCAGCCGTACTGGCTGAACAGGGCACGACTCGCGGCTACCTGGTCTTCGGTCAGCGGCGCTTCCTCGCCTGCATCGGTAGCTTCGGCATCGGTTGCCGAAGCGCCCGAAACACCCATGGCCAGCGTCGAAGCGGCGAGTGCCGCCAGCGCGACCTTGCCGAAAGTGTTTGCCTTCACAGCCATCTGTATAAAACCTCTTGAAAATTCGTGGGCGGGCCGCCCGAAGAGTTGGCCCTAGTCAATAAGGGGTCTAACAGAGTCAAGCTTTACCGCAGATTTATCGCGGGACCTGGCCCTGTAAAAAACTGGACATTGTCAACAAGGCGGTCCACTAGCATGTCAGTTTGACGACAGCAAGACGGGTTATGAGCCGCCGCAATGTCGGAAGAGGATCGAGCATGAAAACCCAAATTCGCATCATCGCAGGCACTCTTGCCGTGCTGGCAATCGCTGGCTGCAATGACGAACCCGAAACGCCCCCGCTCGGCACCGCGCAGCAGATGATGGCGCAGGAAATGCAGCCGACTGCCGAAATCTACTGGGATTCTGTCGGCGCCGCCAGCGAACTGATCGATGGCGAACCGGTGTTCCGCGAATGGGCGCCAGAGAACGATGCCGAATGGGAAGAGGTGCGCGCCGCTGCCGAACATCTCGGCGAACTGGGCGAGATGCTGCAAACCCCTGCCTATGCCGAAGGGCGCGGCGATGACTGGATGGCCTATGCGCAGGGCTTGGTTGACGTCTCGGTACAAGCGCAGGACGCCGCCATCGCGCAGGACCCCGAAGCCGTGTTTGAAGTCGGCGGCACGATCTACAGCGTTTGCAGCGCCTGCCACCGCATGTACCCGCCCGCTGAACTGCCCGAAGGCGTGAGCGTCGACGATATCCAGCAGATGCGTCCGGGTGACGAGCTGACCGCTCCCGACGCCGGCGAGTAACCGGATGGCCGCGCGGCCCTTGCCAGCATCCACGTTCGGCGCGCTGGCGCTGGCCGGACTGCTGCTGCTGACGCCGCTGGCGGCCTATGCCCACGACGTGGCCGAAGGCGACAAGGCCTTCGTCCAGTCGATCGACGGCCCGTCGATCATCCCCTTCATGTACCTCGGCGCCAAGCACATGGTGACGGGCTACGATCACATCGCCTTCCTGGTCGGTGTGGTCTTCTTCCTCAGCCGCCTGCGCGACGTGGTGATCTACGCCTCGATGTTCGCGCTGGGCCACTCCATAACGCTGATCGGCGGGGTGCTGCTGCAGACCGGTGCCAATGCCTATATCATCGACGCCATCATCGGCGTGTCGGTGATCTACAAGGGCGTTGAGAACATTGGCGGCCTCAGGAAGATCGGCTGGAAGGTCGATACGCGGCTGGCCGTCTTCGTCTTCGGACTGTTCCACGGCCTCGGCCTTGCCACCAAGGTGATGGACCTCGAAGTTTCGCAGAACGGACTGCTGACAAACCTCATAGCCTTCAACGTGGGTGTGGAACTTGGCCAGGTGCTCGTTCTCGCCATCGTCGTCTGGCTGTTCGCCATGTGGCGCCCGCACCCCAGCTTCAAGCGCTACGCTTTCGCCGCTAACGTGGCTCTCATCATGGTCGGCGTGACGCTGACCGCATACCAGATACAAGGATACCTCGCGTCATGAGCAAGACCTCCTACGTTGCCGCTGGCGTTGCCCTGGCCGGTGCTGCCCTCGCTGTCTTCGTAATCCTGCCGGCGGAAACGGGTTGGGATCCGACGGGTGTCGGGGAATCCCTTGGCCTGACCGAGATCGCCGATCCCGTGAACGTTGAGTTCGAGCGCGGTCAGGAACGCATGGCGCAGCAGGAAGTCCTGACGCTGTCCGACGCGCCTCCCGCCACGCTCGACGGCGTGCAGGACAGCTGGGAATACGAGCTTGGCCCGTTCGAATCGATCGAGTTCAAGTACACCGTGCCCGAAGGCGAGCCGATGAACTTCCGTTGGGAAGGCACCGGGGAACTGCACTACGACATGCACGCCCATCCCTTTGAAGGCGGTGTCGAGGCGACCGAGAGCTATGCCATCGGCGACGCCCAGGCGATGGGCGGCACCTACACCCCGGCCTTCACCGGCATTCACGGCTGGTTCTGGGAGAATCGCTCGACGGACAGAGTCACTTTGACCCTGACCGCAAGCGGCGCGATGACCACTTCGACCATCTTCGGCGCCGCTGGTGAAACCGAGCGCCCGCTGGAAGGTGCTGCCGAGGTTCCCGAGGGGAGCGTGGCCGGACACTCCATGCAGAGCGACGCCGAGGAAGCACCCGCCGAGTAAGCAAATTGCGAAAGTCCGAAAATTTCGGATTTTATCAATTTCGATGCGGTTTCACCCTTGTTGACTCGGCTTGAGTCCGGCTAGGACCTGTCCGGAAAGACGGCCCGCAGGGCCGCGATGGATATTGGGAGCAATCGCTTGAGCATTTCGCATCGCAACCGCACCGTACTGCGCCTCGCCCTGGCGACCGCACTGGGCCTCTCGATGGCAGCCTGCGCCACGACCGACGGTGGCAGCACCGTATCGGCGGCAGTCTCCACGGCTCCGGGCGCAAGCTTCGACCACGAGACCTGGGACGGCTACCTCGGCGGCGGTGACAGCTCGCAGTATTCCAGCCTGACGCAGATCAACCGCAGCAATGTGAGCCAGTTGGAGATCGCTTGGGAATTCCCTACCGGCGATGGCGCCCCGCCGCTGTTCAACCCGGTGGTTGCCGGCGGACGCATGTACGTGATCAACGGTGCTGGCCAGCTGGTCGCGCTGAACCCGGCCACGGGTGAGCAGATCTGGGAATCGAGCCTCGAAGGCCGCATCGGCGTGCGCGGCATCAACTACTGGACCGACGGCGCAGGCGATGAGCGCCTGATGGTGCTCAACAACGGCATGCTGCGCGCGGTCAACGCCGCGACCGGCGAAGTGATCACCAGCTTCGGCACCGATGGCGGCGTCGACCTGCGCGATGCCCTGGCCGACGACGTAACGCCTCCCGGCGGTCCGCTGCAAACCAACAACCCCGGCCGCATCTATCGCGACACGATTATCATGAGCCTGCCCGCCGGTGCCTATGACTATGCCAGCGCGCCGGCTGACATCCAGGCCTACGACGTGCGTACCGGCGCGCTGAAATGGGTGTTCCACACCATCCCGCGCGAAGGCGAATACGGATACGAGACCTGGCCCGCCAACGAGCATGAACTGGTCGGCGGCGGCCACAACTGGTCGGAAAGCACGGTCGATACCGAGCTTGGGATCGTCTTCATCCCCACCGGCACTGCTCGCTACGATTTCTTCGGCGGCAACCGCGTTGGCGACAACCTTTTCACCGACTCGCTGGTCGCACTCGACGCGGAGACCGGTGAGCGCATCTGGCACTTCCAGACCGTCCACCACGACCTGTGGGATTTCGACCTTCCCGTCGCACCGAAGCTGATGACCATCACCCGCGATGGCGAGGAAATTCCCATCGTCATCCAGGCGACCAAGTGGGGCTACCTTTTCGTCTTCGATCGCCGCGATGGCACCCCCATCTGGCCGATCGTCGAAACGCCCGTGCCGCAGAGTGACGTACCGGGTGAAGTGTCCAGCCCGACCCAGCCGATCCCGTCGTGGCCCGAGCCCTTCATGCGGACCGAATTCACGGTCGACGACATCAACCCCTACCTGCCCGAAGCAGACCAGGAAGCCCTGCGCGAACGGTTCGAGACCTGGCGCGTTGGCGGTCCCTTCATGCCGCCGAGCATCCAAGGCACCATTGGCTTCCCCGGCCACAACGGCGGGGCGAACTGGGGCAACGTGGCGGTCGACCCGGTCAACCAGCGCCTGTTCGTGGTCAGCCGCGAACTGCCG
>JAUIIG010000012.1 GCA_030431875.1 Alphaproteobacteria bacterium | reverse complement strand
CGAAGATTACGCTGAACGTGCGGCATGACCGCAACCTTGGCCCCGTGCGTGCTGATCCTCGCCAGCTGGAGCAGGTGATCATCAACCTCGCGGTGAACGCCCGCGACGCGATCCAGAGCCACGGCGGGGGCGAGGGGGCCAGTGGCACGCTCACCTTCGCCACGCGCCGGGTGGAGGCGAAGGACATCCGCCGCATGGGCAGCGAGATCATCCCGGCAGGCGACTACACCGTGCTGGTGGCCGAAGACACCGGCGGCGGCATCCCGGCAGAGGTGCTGGGCAAGATCTTCGAACCGTTCTTCACCACGAAGGAGGTGGGCAAGGGCACGGGGCTGGGCCTGTCCACCGTCTACGGCATCATCAAGCAGTCGGGCGGCTTCATCTTCGCCAGCAATGCCAAGGCCCCGGACGGCAAGATCAAGGGCGCTCGCTTCACCATCTACCTGCCGGTCCACGAAGTGACCGAGGAAGAACAGGCCAAGGCCGAAGTCGTCGAGCGCGCGCGCGAATGGTCTGGCGGCGGCACCATCCTGCTGGTGGAGGACGAAGACATGGTCCGCGCCGTCGCCGAACGCGCGCTGACGCGGCAGGGATATACCGTGGTAACGGCCAGCGACGGTGACGAGGGGCTAGACCTGGTCAAGGCCGGACAGCACCAGTTCGACATGGTCGTCAGCGACGTCGTCATGCCCACGATGGACGGCCCGGCCATGGCCCGCGAAATCCGCCAGCTGGCCCCGCAGCTGCCGGTGCTGTTCATGTCCGGCTATGCCGAAAGCCAGCTGCGCGACGAGATCGACATCGAGGCCATGCACTTCATTGCCAAACCCTTCAGCGTGCGGCAGATCGCTGACAAGGTTGCCGAAGTGCTGGCGGGAACCCGCAAGCGCGGATAGCATTCCGACTGCATGTGCCGGGAATATGGTGTTCAGGGCGGATAAAGCCCGCGATACCCTATATCCTGCGCTTCATTGGGGAAGGACTGCTGCCATGACATTCCGCACTACCGCCGCCGTACTGCTTGCCGCCAGCGCGCTGGCCCTGCCTGCCGCTGCGCAGGAGACCGGCGAGACCGCCCAGGGCGATGTCTCGGTCACGATCTACCAGAACGGCCAGTCGCTGGTGCAGGACATTCGCCAGTTGGATATCCCGCGCGGCACCACCCGGATCGAGTTTCCCGACGTGTCGGCGCAGATTCGCCCGCAGACGCTCAGCTTCAGCGCGGCCGATACGGCGATTGTCGAACAGAATTTCGACTTCGACCTGCTGACCCCGCAGAAGCTGATGGAAAAAGCGGTCGGCCAGACCGTCACCCTCATTCGCACCAATCCTGCCACCGGCGCGGAAACCCGCGAACGGGCAGAAGTGCTCTCCACTGTTGGCGGCGTGGTGGTGCGCATCGGCGACCGGATCGAGGTGCTGCGCGACGACGGCTTGCCCGTACGCGTGGTCTTCGACGAAGTCCCGCCCAACCTCCGCGCCCGTCCGACCCTGTCGGTAACTCTCAACAGCGCGCGCGGCGGCACGCGACCGGCCTCGATCCGCTACCTGACGCCCGGCCTCGGCTGGACCGCCGACTATGTCGCACTGTTCGACGAGGCGCGCGGCACGGTGGACATGCAGGGCTGGGTCACGCTGACCAACACCACCGGCACCACCTTCCATGCGGCTGACACGCTACTGGTGGCGGGCAACCCGTCGCGCGGTGGCTATACCCCGCCGCGCGGCGACCTGGTGCGCCCCGGCACCGAAACCGCAAACCGGGAACGGCTGGGCGATTTCTACCTCTACCCGCTCGACGAGCGCACCACGATTGCCAATGCCCAGACCAAGCAGGTCAGCTTCCTCGACGTGCAGGGCGTGCCCGCGCGCCGGGTTTATTCGATCGGCGCAGGCTGGTTGGCTTCGGACAGCGATTTCCGCGCCGCCTCGACCGCTATCAGCTTCAGCTCCAGCAGCGATGGCGGGCTGGGTGATGCCCTGCCGGCCGGCACCGTGCGTTTTTACCAGCGCGACCAGCAGGGCAGCCCGCAGTTCATCGGCGAAAACGGTATCGGCCATACGCCGATGGGTTCCACCCTGTCGCTGCGCACCGGCGATGCCTTCGATGTCTACATGCAGGCCGAAGTCGAGAACCGCGAACGGATCACGGCTGCTGAATACGAGCGCAGCGCACGTTACCGCGTGATCGAGGATGGCCAGGTCGTGCGCGAAGTCGAGATCGACCGCGCGGTCGACTACTACCGCACCACCATGCGCTACACCTTCACCAATGCGAAGCCCGAAGACGTGGTCGTTGAGCTCACCCAGTCGGGCCTCGACCGTTATTGGTGGGGCCGCGACTTTCGCGTCATCTCGGAAGACGTCGAAGGCGAACAGCTCAATGCCGACAACCGCCTCTACCGCGTGACCGTGCCTGCCAATGGCGAGCGCGTGGTGCGCGTGACCTACGAGACGCGGTTCTAGGGGCGGCGCCATGGCCCGTCCGGCCTTCCTCCTTGGCGTTCCGCTGCTGGCGCTCGCGATGCCTGCCGCTGGGCAGGACCGCGCCGTGGTGGATGCATCCGAGCCGGCGGACCTCGCCGTGACCGTCTATCGCGATCCCAATCGCGGACAGTGGCAGCGGCTCGAGCCTGAGTGGCCGCAGGGCTTTGCCATGATCAGCGAGACCCGCACGGTCACCTTGCCGCCCGGCGAATCGCGCATCCGCTTTGAAGGCGTCGCCGAAGGCATGGTGGCGGTCTCCGCCATCGTCACCGGTCTGCCCGGCGGCACGATCGAGAAGAACCGCAATGCCGACCTGCTCAGCCCCGCGGCCCTCGTCGACGGATCGCTCGGCAACCGCGTACGCATTACCCGCACCAATCCCGCCACGGGCGAAGCGGCGAGCGAAAGCGCCATCGTCCGCACCCGCGCCGATGGCGGGCTCGTGCTGCAGACCGAGGCGGGTTACGAGGCGGTGCGCTGTTCGGGGCTGCCTGAAGGCCTGACCTTCGACTCGATCCCCGATGGCCTGTCGTCGGAGCCGGTCTTCTCCATCGACACCCGCGACGAAAGTGGCGGCACCTATACGGTAACGCTATCCTACCTCGCCTGGGGCTTCGACTGGGAGGCGAGCTATGTCGCTACCCTGCACGAGGGGCGTGACAGCGACGACGTGCGCTTCGACCTCACCAGCTGGCTGACGATCCTGAATGACAACGGCCAGAGCTTCGAGAACGCCGAGCTGATGGCCGTGGCGGGCACGCTCAATATCGAAAGCGATTTCGAAGGCCTGTCCGACCCGCCCGAAGCGCGGCCCTTGCGGCTCACCTGCTATCCCATCGGCAGCACCGCGCGCGGATCGCCGGTGCCGCGCAATGTGCCGCCGCCGCCACCACCGCCGCCGGCTCCGGGCTATGCGGAAGAAGCCATGATCGTGGTGACCGGAGCGCGCAGGCAGGAGGCCATGATGGATGCGGCGGCACCGGTGATGGTCATGGCAGGCGAGGAGCAGTTGGGCGATCTCAAGCTCTACCGCGTGCCAGTGCCGGTGGACGTCAACGCGCAAGGCCTGAAGCAGGTCGCCTTCCTGCGCGAGGAAGGGGTCGAGGGCGTGTTGATGTACCAGGCCGAATGCACGCCGTGGAACAGCGATGGCGGCTTCCGACCCACGCAAATGCGGCTGGAAACGGTCAATGACGAAGAGCACGGGCTGGGCGTTGCCTTGCCCTCCGGTTCGGTCTCGGTGTTCGAACGGGGCCCTGCCGGCGAACTGCTGATCGCCGAACGGAACCTGCGCGACTATGCCAGCGGGCAGGATGTCGAGCTGGAGCTGGGCGAGAGCAGCCAGGTTTTCGCGAACTGCCGATATGAGGCCAACCGGCTGGACGATCCTCCAGGGGAGCGCTGGCGCGAGATGACCGCAGAGATCACCAACGCCAATCCGGCACCGGTCACGGTGCGGCTGAACATGGGCTATCCCTCCCAGTGGCGCTTCCGCGGCGTGCGTGAACGGATCAAGGACGGCCAGCGAATCATCGAGGTCGAAGTGCCCGGGAACGGCAGTCGCGAACTCACCTGGCGCGTTCGTCCAGCTTCCGAATAGCACCTTGGAACAGGCAGTTAGGTCGCGCAGAACCGCGGAAAACTGCCAATCCGACACAAAATTCCGTTCCACTCTTGTTCTCGCGGAACAAAGTGGGTACAACCGCAGTCGTTGAAGAGTTGAAACCAACCCTAGCGAACTGACGGAGGCCATGTCATGGCAGGTGCAAATCTGAAATTGGTTGAAAAGGAATCCAACGTGGACCGTCAGAAGGCGCTCGATGCAGCCCTCGCGCAGATTGATCGCGCATTCGGCAAGGGCTCGGCGATGAAGCTGGGCTCGAAGGAAGCGATGAACGTGGAATCGATTTCCACCGGTTCGCTCGGCCTCGATATCGCGCTCGGCATTGGCGGCCTGCCGAAAGGCCGCGTCATCGAAGTCTACGGTCCGGAAAGCTCGGGCAAGACCACGCTGGCGCTGCACGTGCTGGCAGAAGCGCAGAAGGCCGGCGGAACGGTTGCCTTCATCGACGCCGAACACGCGCTCGATCCGGTCTATGCCAAGAAGCTGGGCGTCGACATCGACGAACTGATTATCTCGCAGCCGGATACCGGCGAGCAGGCGCTCGAGATCACCGATACCCTGGTGCGGTCCAACGCGATTGACGTGCTGGTGGTGGACTCGGTCGCTGCCCTGGTGCCGCGTGCCGAAATCGAAGGCGAGATGGGCGACAGCCACGTCGGCCTGCAGGCGCGCCTGATGTCGCAGTCGCTGCGCAAGCTCACCGGCTCGATCAACCGTTCGAAGTGCATGGTGATCTTCATCAACCAGCTGCGCATGAAGATCGGCGTGATGTACGGCAATCCGGAGACGACCACGGGCGGCAACGCGCTCAAGTTCTACGCTTCGGTCCGCCTCGACATTCGTCGCACCGGCCAGATCAAGGATCGTGACGAGGTGATCGGCAACTCCACCCGCGTGAAGGTGGTGAAGAACAAGGTCGCCCCGCCGTTCAAGCAGGTCGAATTCGACATCATGTATGGCGAAGGCATTTCCAAGATCGGCGAGATCCTCGATCTCGGCGTGAAGGCCGGCGTGGTCGAGAAGAGCGGATCGTGGTTCAGCTACGACTCCATCCGCATCGGCCAGGGTCGCGAGAACGCCAAGCAGTTCCTGAAGGAAAACCCCGAAGTTTGCGACAAGTTGGAGGCTGCGATCCGCGGCAAAACCGACGAAGTCGCCGAGGAGATGATGACCGGCCCGGACGCGGAACCGGAAGACTGATCCTCAAGAAGGTGCAGGGCGTGACATTTCCCTCCAGGACACTGTCACACCTGTAACACCTTGCGAAACCGGAGCCGGCGACGGCGGTCAGGAAGCGACCGCCACCGCCGGCTTCTTCGCATTTGGCCAATTGTCTAATGCAAAAGCTCGCGATAAGCGCCGCGCAAGGAGAACGATGCATGGTCGACAAGAGCGAATGGCAGGGCAAGAGCGGGGAAACCTGGGCCGCCGAATGGCGTCGCACGGACCGCAGCTTCTCGCACCTGACCGAACGCCTGCTCCAGCGCACCCGCGACTTCTCGTTCGGCAAGGTCCTCGATATCGGCTGCGGCGCAGGCGAACTGTCACTCGCACTCGCTCGTGGTCGGCCCGAGATCACCGTCACCGGCGTCGATGTATCGCCGCAACTGGTCGAGGCTGCGCGCGAGCGCGGCGCGCACCTTGCGAACCTGTCGTTTGAACTGGCCGATGCCGCGCAATGGAAGGCCACCGACGGGAATCGGGCAGACCTACTCGTCTCGCGCCACGGGGTGATGTTCTTCGATGATCCGCCCGCAGCCTTCGCCAACTTGTCCGAGCAGGCAGCCTCGCCTGCCAGCCTGCTGTTCTCGTGTTTCCGCGCGGTGCCGGAAAATCCCTTCTTTACCGAGGTCATGCGCCTGTTGCCCGCAGTGCCGCCTCCGGCTGATCCTGACGCACCGGGTCCGTTCGCCTTTGCCGACCAAGACCGCGTCATTCCCATCCTGCGCGCCGGGGGGTGGGAGAACATCCGTTTCGAAAGCTTCGACTTCCCCATGATTGCTGGAGCGGGTGACGATCCTGTCGAGGAAGCGCTCAGCTACTTCTCGGTTATCGGGCCGGCCGCCCGCGTGGCGGCGGAAATGGACGAGGGCGCCCGCGGCCGCTTCTTCGACCGGATTCGCGAACTTGCATCGCGCAATTGCCACGAAGGAATCGTCTCACTTCCGGCAGCCGCATGGATCGTTTCTGCGACCAAGGTGGCATAGCCGCGCAAGGCGGCTTGCCGGATAGACCAAGGCACCCTAATTCGCCTGCCATGACTTCGACCAACGATATCCGCCGCGCCTTCCTCGATTTCTTCGCGGCCAACGATCACCTCGTGGTGCCCTCCGCCCCGCTGGTGCCGTACAACGATCCGACGCTGATGTTCGTCAATGCGGGCATGGTGCCCTTCAAGAACGTCTTCATCGGCGTCGAGACTGCCCCGGCGCCGCGCGCGGTGAGCAGCCAGAAGTGCGTGCGCGCCGGGGGCAAGCACAACGACCTCGACAATGTCGGCTATACTGCGCGCCACCTGACCTTCTTCGAAATGCTCGGCAACTTCAGCTTTGGCGACTATTTCAAGGAACGCGCGATCGAACAGGCCTGGACGCTGGTCACGCGCGATCTCGGTCTCGACAAGGATCGTCTCTCGGTCACAGTCTACCACACCGACGACGAAGCCTTCGACCTGTGGAAGAAGATTGCCGGCCTGCCTGAAGATCGCATCTTCCGCATCGCCACCAAGGACAATTTCTGGGCCATGGGCTCGGATGGTCCCTGCGGCCCGTGCTCGGAGATTTTCTGGGACCATGGCCCCGAGATCGCAGGTGGCCCTCCCGGATCGCCGGAGGAGGACGGCGACCGATTCGTAGAGATCTGGAACCTCGTGTTCATGCAGCACGTGCAGGCGGCCGACGAGATCACCGGCGACCTGCCGCGCCCGTCGATCGACACCGGTATGGGGCTGGAGCGCATCTCCACGGTCATGCAGGGCGTGCACAACGTCT
The DNA here is from genome assembly GCA_030431875.1 of Alphaproteobacteria bacterium. Taxonomy (GTDB): domain Bacteria; phylum Pseudomonadota; class Alphaproteobacteria; order Sphingomonadales; family Sphingomonadaceae; genus Alteraurantiacibacter. The sequence continues at coordinate 51,790 of JAUIIG010000012.1, read as the reverse complement.
TCGACACGGACACCTTCCGCACGATTATCGCTGCCAGCGAGGAACTGGCGAGCGCCAAGGCCGAGGGAGACGCACTGGCCAGCCACCGCGTGATAGCCGACCACCTGCGCTCCACCAGCTTCCTGATCGCCGATGGCGTGCTGCCGTCGAACGAGGGTCGCGGTTACGTCCTGCGCCGGATCATGCGCCGCGCCATGCGCCATGCGCACCTGCTGGGTGCCGACCAGCCACTGATGCACCGCCTCGTCCCCACGCTGGTGAGCGAGATGGGGCAGGCCTATCCGGACCTTGGCCGCGCCCAGCCGCTGATCACCGAAGTGCTGGAGCGCGAGGAAACCCGCTTCCGCCAGACGCTGGAAAAAGGCCTGCGCCTGCTCGACGAGGAGGCCGGTTCGCTCGGCGAAGGCGACAGCTTGCCCGGCGAAACCGCCTTCAAGCTCTACGACACCTACGGCTTCCCCTACGATCTCACCGAAGACGCGCTGCGTAGCCGCGGCATAGGCGTGGACAAGGACGGCTTCGATGCTGCCATGGCGCAGCAGAAGGCTGCAGCACGTGCCGCCTGGAAGGGCTCCGGCGCGTCGGCTGACAGCGAGATCTGGTTCGACATCGCCGAACGCGAAGGCGCGACCGAGTTCACCGGCTACACCTCGACGGAAGGCGAAGGCCGCGTGGTGGCGCTCGTCGTCGATGGCAAGGAAGCCCAGTCAGCCAATGCCGGGCAGGAGGTAACCGTCCTGACCAACCAGACCCCGTTTTACGGTGAGAGCGGTGGCCAGACCGGCGATGCCGGCACGATCAGCACCGATGCAGGGCTGGCCATCTCGGTGAGCGAGACCTCCAAGCCGCTTGGTCGCCTGCATGCGCATAGCGGCAAGGTCCAGGCAGGCACGATTACGGTCGGCGATACGGTCCGCCTCAAGGTTGACGCCGAACGCCGCGACCGTATCCGCGCCAACCACTCCGCCACGCATCTAGTCCATGCCGCCCTGCGCGGCCAGCTGGGCGAGCACGTGACGCAGAAGGGCTCGCTGGTGGCGGAAGACCGTTTCCGCTTCGACTTCTCGCATCCCAAGCCGCTGACGCCTGACGAGATCGCAGCGATCGAAGCCGAAGTGAATGCTGAAATCCGCGCCAACGAACCGGCGGTCACCCGCCTTATGAGCCCCGACGATGCCGTCGAGGCCGGCGCGCTGGCGCTGTTCGGCGAGAAGTATGGCGAGGAAGTGCGCGTGCTGTCGATGGGCCGCAAGGGCGAGGGCGGTCGCAACTACTCGGTTGAGCTGTGCGGCGGCACCCACGTCAAGGCGACCGGCGAAATCGGCCTGTTCCGCATCGTCAGCGAGAGCGCGGTGTCGTCCGGCGTTCGTCGCATCGAGGCGCTGACCGGCGAAGCTGCGCGCGAATGGATGGTAGGCCGCGAGGAAGCGCTCAAGTCCGTCGCTGCCACGCTCAAGACCGTGCCCGACGAAGTCGAAGCCCGCGTTGCCGCTCTCGTCGATGAGCGCAAGGCGCTCGAACGCGAACTGGCCGAGGCGAAGAAGGCGCTGGCGCTTGGCGGCGGAGGCGGTGCTGCGCCGCAGGCCGACGAAGAGGTGGCAGGCGTCAAGTTCTCCGGCCAGGTGCTGCAGGGCATGAACCCCAAGGAGCTGCGCGGTCTGCTGGACGAAGCCAAGGCACGCATGGGCTCCGGCGTTGCCGCAATCTGTGCGGTCAACGATGGCAAGGCAGCCTTCGCGGTTGCCGTTACCGACGACCTGACCGATCGCCTGAGCGCGGTTGACCTCGTGCGCGCCGGCGTCGAGGCGTTGGGCGGCAAGGGCGGCGGCGGCCGTCCAGACATGGCCCAGGGCGGCGGTCCCGATGGTGACAAGGCTGATGCTGCGCTCGTGGCCGTGCGAGAGGTCATCGCCTCCTGATGCCGCGCAAGCGGCGCCGGTCAAGGATTGTCCTGCGGCGTTTCGCGCAAAAGACCTGGCGAGGATTTCGCACGGCCTTGAACGTCAGCTGGCTGGCGCTGCGCTCACGCGAAGTCGGCATCGTGCCAAAGCTGCTGGGCGTCGTCGCCGCGCTGACCGGTGTGGCGCCTATCGAATGGATACCGGGTATCAATCCCTTCCTCGCGCTCGGAGCGGAACTCGTCCTGATCCCGGCGCTGCTCGCCTTTGCCTGGTGGCTGGTGCCCAAGCCGGTGAAGAAGCAATTGGAGCTGCAAGCCCGGGCCCGGCACGTGCCGTGGGCCTTCCTGGCGCTGGTGGCGGCCATTTTCGTGGCAGCCATTGCTGTCGATACGTGGTTCGACTTCACCTATCCCGGGCAGGATGCGGGAACGCGGCTGTTGCAACCCTATCTCGAACAATTCGAGTAGGCAGTCAGCCTTCGGCGGTCGAGGTGCGCAGCTTGGGCTTGTGCTCCAGCGCGCCATGTTCCTTGATCTGGTCGCGGAACTCGTCGCGCTTTTCGTGGATCGAGGCAATTACCGGCCCCATGGCGACGCCAAGGTCGACCAAGGCCGCCTCGCTGAGTTGCAGTGAGCTCTCCAGCGTTTCAGGCACCGCCGTGCTGGCACCTGCGCGGTAAAGCTCTGCCGCGTGCACGCTGTCACGCGCACGGGCGATAATCGGCAAGTCGGGATGGCTGTCGCGCAATTTGCGGACCAGCCGTTGGGCAGAGATGTGTTCGTCCATCGTCAGGATCACTGCCGGGGCATTGGCAATACCCAGCTTTTCCAGCACGTCAGCCCGCATGGCGTTGCCGAAGCGCACGTTGTAGCCGTCGCGTCGCGCTTCGTCGATCAGTCCAACATCGGCATCAATGCCGACATAGGCCTTGCCGTGCTTGTCGAGCATCTGCGCCACCAGTTTCCCGACACGTCCGAAGCCGACGATGACGACGTGCGGATCATCGGGGTTGTCCCCCATCTCGATGCTGGGTGCCGGCTCGATCCGCCGGGCGACAGAGCGGCCCAACAGTGCCAGCAGCGGCGTGATCGTCAGGCCGATGGCGGTGACGATCTGCCAGAATTGCGCCGTGCCGGGTTGGATTAGCAGGGCGCTTGTCGCCGCGGCAAGCACGATCAGCGTCGTCTCCGAAGGGCTGGCCATCAGGATGCCGGTCTCGATTGCCGTACTGCGCCGTGCGCCCATCAGGCGCAGCAGGATACCGGTGACCAAGGCCTTCAGCACCAGCACACCGACGACGGCGCCGAGGATCAGCCACAGGTGTTCCCAGATCACGGCGAGGTCGATCCCCATGCCGACCGTGATCAGGAAGATGCCGAGGGCGAGCCCCTTGAACGGCTCCATGATCCCTTCGACTTCGGTGTGATATTCGGTTTCGGCGATCAGCAGGCCTGCGATCAGCGCGCCGACGATGGGCGATAGGCCCACGAAGGCAGTCGCGAGGCTGGCACCGATCACCACCAGCAGGCTGGCGGCGAGGAACAGCTCGGGGCTCTTGGTGCGGGCGGCTTGCGCGAACAGGCGGGGTAGCAGCAGGCGGCCGGCGACCATCATCACTACCACCACGATCAGGCCGTGCCACAGGGTGTCGAACAGCCCGGTCAGGCCTTCTTCCGCCGCGAAGGGGGCTAGGGCACCCAGCAGGAAGATGACCGGCACGATCATGATGTCTTCGAACAGCAACATCGACAGCGCCGCGCGGCCCACGGGCGTATTGGTGCCCGAAATCGGCAGCACCAGTGCGGTGGAGGAGAAGGCGAGGGCGAGGCCGAGCGCCATGGCCCCGGTCCAGTACTGGCCCATCATCGACAGGAAGGCGGCCAGCAGCGTCCCGATCACCAGCAGTTCCAGCGCGCCGAGGCCGAACACCAGTTTGCGCAACTGCCACAGGCGGTTGAAGCTCAGCTCCAGCCCGATGGCGAACAGCAGCAGGATGATGCCGAATTCGGCGAAAGGCTCCAGCCCCTCCGGCTCGCTGATGGTGACGTGGGTCAGCCATTCGTACTCCATCACCATGCGGCCAAGGCCGTAGGGGCCGACCAGCAGGCCGACGAGGATGAACCCGATGATCGGCGTCACCCGGAAGCGCGCGAACAGCGGGATCACGATCCCGGCGGCACCGAGGATGACCAAGGCATCTGACATGACTGGCGAAATGGCTTCTGCACCGTGCATGGCAATTGGTGTAAGGCACTGCCGATGGCACAGGCAACGAACAATTGCCCTGACGTAACAATAGTTGGCGGCGGCCCCGCCGGCATGATGGCGGGCGTGCTGCTGGCGCGGGCCGGTGTGCCGGTGACGGTGCTGGAAAAACACGCCGATTTCCTGCGCGATTTTCGTGGCGACACCGTCCACCCCTCCACCTTGCAACTGTTCCACCAGCTGGGCTGGCTGGAGGAGTTGCTGGAGCTGCCGCACAGTCAGGTCGACGAGATCGGCCTCAAGATCGCGGGGCGTGACTGCAAGATCGCCAGCTTCCGCAAACTGCCGGTTGCCGCGCCGTTCATCGCCATGATGCCGCAGTGGGACCTGCTCGATTTCCTCGCCCGCAAGGGCAGGGAATGCGCGGGCTTCACCCTGCGCATGTCCACCCAAGCGACTGGCGTGGATACGGATGCGCAAGGTCGCATTGCCGGCGTCCGCCTGGCATCGGGCGAGGTCTTGCCATCGCGCCTGGTGATTGCTGCGGATGGACGCCGCTCCGTCCTGCGCGATGCAGCCGAACTGCCGCTGGAGGTTCTGGGCGCACCGATGGACGTGTTCTGGTTTCGCCTGTCCAAGCCTGCCGCGCTTGGCGGCGAGACCTTTGGCACCATGCAGGCGGGCAAGTTCCTGATCTTCATCGACCGACGCGACTACTTCCAGTGTGCCTATATCCTGCGCAAGGGCGATGCTGCGGCGGTGCGCGAGCGCGGGTTGGATGCCTTCCGCGAGATCCTGTGCGGGCTTGCGCCCGAACTGCGCGAGGTAATCCACGAACTGGCAGACTGGGACCAGGTAAAGTTGCTCGATGTGGCGCTCGACCGACTTACCTGCTGGCACAAGCCAGGCCTGCTGGCGATCGGCGATGCTGCCCACGCGATGAGCCCGATTGGCGGCGTCGGCATCAATGTCGCGGTGCAGGATGCCGTGGCTGCGGCCAACATCCTCGTCGATGCCTTGCTGGCGGGTGCCGACCCGGACCCGTTGCTGGGCAAGGTGCAGCAGAGCCGTTGGCGTGCGGTCACGCGGATGCAGGCGTTCCAGCGTTTCGCGCAGGACCGCGTGGTTGAACCCCTGCTCAATCGCACTGAACCGATCAAGAAGCCGTTCTGGCCGGTGCGACTGGCCAATCGCTTCCCCGTGCTGCGCCGCATCCCCGGCCGCGTGATCGGACTGGGCCTTGACCGGGTCGAGATCGAGGCCGAGGCAATCTTGCACCCACGTGGGCGCAACAATCCTGCGTAGCGACCCACTGCGACGCAATACCCCTGCTAACTTGGCTGCAGCGGGTGACTTGCTGGCGCAGGCCGTTATGCATGCAGCCCATGCAGACACCGACACTGATTGCACTCGCCCTCTATTTCATCCTCATGCTCGCCATCGGGCTGTTCGCCTGGAAGCGTTCGACCGCCGATAGCGAAGGCTACCTGCTGGGTGGCCGCAACCTGCATCCGGCCGTGGCGGCGCTCTCCGCCGGAGCCAGTGACATGTCCGGCTGGCTGCTGCTGGGCTTGCCCGGCGCCTTGTACGTTAGCGGTCTTGTAGAGGCGTGGATCGGTATTGGCCTGTTTGTCGGTGCCCTGGTCAACTGGTGGGTGGTCGCGCCGCGGCTGCGCCAGCAGACGGTCGACTATGGCAACTCGCTGACGATCCCCGAATTCCTCGCCAACCGTTTTCCCGACAAGGCCGTGGCGTTGCGCGTGGTGTCTGCGATCATCATCGTGGTGTTCTTTGCAGTCTATTCGGCGGCGGGTCTCGTGGGCGGCGGCAAGCTTTTCGAGACGACCTTCATCGACTCGCAGGTGATGGGATTCAGCCCCTACATGGCAGGCGTCCTGCTCACCGCGCTGGTGGTGCTCGCCTATACCATGGTTGGCGGCTTCCTCGCCGTCAGCCTGACCGACTTCGTGCAGGGCTGCATCATGGTGGTGGCACTGATCGTGATGCCGCTGGTGATCCTCTACGGCGGTGGCGGCGGCGGACTGTCGCAGATGACCGAGACGCTCGACACGCTCGATCCTGGTTTCCTCAGCCTGTTCGGCGGACTGACTTTCATCGGCTTCCTCTCCGCCGTGACCTGGGGCCTCGGCTATTTCGGCCAGCCGCATATCATCGTGCGATTCATGGCGGTTCGTGACGGCGGGGTAAGAGCTGCGCGCAACATCGGCATGAGCTGGATGGGCGTCGCGCTGATCGGCGCCGTGGGCATCGGCCTTGCCGGCCGCGCCTATGTCGAGCGCAACCCCGGCATCGTGCTGGAAGACCCGGAGACGATCTTCATCCTGCTTGCCAACACGCTGTTCCATCCTTTTGTGACGGGCTTCCTGCTGGCAGCGCTGTTGGCAGCGATCATGTCGACCATCAGTTCGCAGTTGCTGGTCAGCTCCAGCTCACTGACCGAGGACTTCTACCGCCTGTTCCTGAAGAAGGACGCGACCGAGACAGAGGCCGTGCGCGTTGGCCGTATCAGCACCGCGCTGGTGGCCGTGGCGGCCATCATCCTTGCCAGCGACCCGGACAGCAAGGTCCTGTCGCTGGTGTCCAATGCCTGGGCGGGTTTCGGCGCAGCCTTCGGCCCGCTGATCATCCTCTCGCTGACCTGGAAGAAGATGACCGGCATGGGGGCTGTTGCTGGCCTCGTGGTCGGCGCTGCTACGGTAATGGCGTGGATTGCCACGGGTCTGAACGACAGCACCGGCGTCTACGAGATCATCCCGGGCTTTGTGGCCGCATGGCTCGCGATCTGGCTGGTAAGCTTGGCTACGGCGAAGGGGCCGAAGACAAGCGAGGGCTAGCCCCCACCCGGCCCATGCTGCTGCATTGGTGGAGGACCATGCGGTGTTTCGCTGGTGTCTCCGCCGGAACCGGACTGCTCCCACTCGATACGGTAGAGATCGAAGCGACGGTCTGCCAGGTTGCGGACCGTGCCTTCGGCGCGGGCCCATGCCAGGTCTGCCAGGTTCACGTCGCTGATCGTCAGCGTTTCCACGTTCTCGCTCGCTTCTGCCGCGATACCGTCGCGGGCGAAGGGGAAGTCGCAGGGCGTCAGGATACAGCTTTGGGCGTACTGGATGTCCATGTTGGCGACATTGGGCAGGTTGCCGACATTGCCGCTGAGCACGACGTAGCACTGGTTCTCGATGGCCCGTGCCTGGGCGCAATAACGCACGCGCATGTAGCCTTGGCGCGAGTCCGTGCAGAACGGCACGAAGATGATCCGCGCGCCCTCGTCGGCAAGGCGCCGGGCGAGCTCGGGGAACTCGGAATCGTAACAGATCAACACGCCGACCGGACCGCAGTCGGTCTGGATCACGTCTACAGCATCGCCGCCACGGATGTTCCACCAATAGGCCTCGTTCGGCGTGGGGTGGATCTTTTCCTGCTCGTGGATCGAGCCGTCACGCAGGCACACCATGGCGACGTTATGGATGTCGCCATCGTCCATGCGCGTTGGGTGGGAGCCGCCGATGATGTTGATGTTGTACTTCAGCGCCATCTCGCTGAGCGCCTCGCGGATGCGCGGCGTGTATTCAGACAGCAGCTCGATGCTCTCCAGCGGCGAAAGTTCCTCTTCCTCCGCGCTCAGCAGCATGAGCGTGAAGAGTTCGGGAAATAGAATGAAGTCTGCTTCGTAATCGCTTGCAACGTCGACGAAATAGCGCACTTGTCGCATGAATTCGTCGAAGTCGCAAACGGCGCGCGCCTGCATCTGGCAGGTGGCGACGCGGACATTTTCCACCCCGCGCGGCACGCGGGCCTTGGGGCTCGCTTCTTGGTCGACGAAGGGATTGCGCCATACCATGTGCGTGGCGAAGGCCCGACTGCGCTTGTCTTCGGGCAGGTAGTTCTTGAGTATTCCGATCGGCTCGAAGCCGTTGGCCAGCTGGAAGCGCAGGACCGGATCGTGGATCTTCCCGCCGATCACTTTTTCGACGTAGTCTTCCGGGCCATCGACCCGGCGCCAGCTCTTCGAAAGATTGGGCATCCGCCCGCCGAAGACGATACCCTTCAGCTCGAGCCGTTCGGCCAGCTTGCGCCGTTCTTCGTAGAGGCGGCGACCGATACGGGTGCCACGCGTCTTGGGATCGACGCACAGCTCGTAACCATAGAGCCAGTCTCCCTTGGGATCGTGGCGGCTGCCATAACCGTTGCCGGTAATCTCGTCCCATCCATGCGGGCGCAGCGCCTTGTCGCCGCCGATCCGCATCGAGGCGCAATAGCCGATCAGCTTGTCATCCAGCAGGGCGACGAAGCACCCTTCGGGATAGTTGTTCAACTGTCCGCGGATTTCGCTCTGGGTATAGGGCGCAAAGTCTTCATAGACGCGCTTGGCCAGCGCCGCGATGCGGCGGATGTCGCCCACTTCGGCCTGGCGGATGTCGAGACGTGCTTTCGTCATTGCAAAGAAAAACCCCCGGTACGCCAGATCAATGACGCAACGGGGGTTTCGTTTCCAATACTATGTTGTCAGCGGATCAGCCGAGGCCCTGAGCGGCCATTTCGGCTTCGAGGCCTTCGACGATGGCTTCGAAGAACTGCTCGGTGGTCATCCAGGCCTGGTCCGGCCCGATCAGCAGCGCGAGGTCCTTGGTCATCTTGCCGTCTTCGACGCACTTGATGCAGACGCGTTCCAGCGTCTCTGCGAACTTCACCACATCGGGTGTGCCGTCGAAGCGGCCGCGATACATCAGGCCGCGCGTCCAGGCGAAGATCGAGGCGATCGGGTTGGTCGAGGTCGCCTTGCCCTGCTGGTGCTGGCGATAGTGGCGGGTGACGGTGCCGTGGGCCGCTTCGGCTTCCACGGTCTTGCCGTCGGGTGTCATCAGCACCGAGGTCATCAGGCCGAGCGAGCCGAAGCCCTGCGCCACGACGTCCGACTGCACGTCACCGTCGTAGTTCTTGCAGGCCCAGACGAACTTGCCGTTCCACTTCAGCGCGGCGGCGACCATGTCGTCGATCAGGCGGTGTTCGTAGGTGATACCGGCTTCTTCGAACTTCTCCTTGAAGCCTTCGGTGTCGAACACTTCCTGGAACAGGTCCTTGAAGCGACCATCGTACTTTTTCATGATGGTGTTCTTGGTCGACAAGTAGACCGGCCAGCCACGGTCGAGGCCGTAGTTGAAGCTGGCACGCGCAAAGTCGCGGATCGATTCGTCGTGGTTGTACATGGTCATGGCCACGCCCGGCTGGTCGAAGGTGTGGACCACGAGGTCGATGTTCTCGCCGTTGTCGCCTTCGAACACCATGCGCAGCTTGCCCGCGCCGGGGATCAGCGTGTCGGTGGCGCGGTACTGGTCACCGAAAGCGTGACGACCCACGACGATCGGATCGGTCCAGCCGGGGACGAGGCGGGGCACGTTGTCGATCACGATGGGTTCGCGGAAAATCGTGCCGCCGAGGATGTTGCGGATCGTGCCGTTGGGCGAGCGCCACATCTGCTTGAGGCCAAACTCTTCCACGCGGGCTTCGTCCGGGGTGATGGTGGCGCACTTTACGCCCACGCCGTACTTCTTGATGGCATTGGCGGAATCGATGGTGATCTGGTCGTCCGTCTCGTCGCGCTTCTCGACCGAGAGGTCGTAGTACTTCAGGTCGATGTCGAGGTAGGGCAGGATCAGCCGTTCGCGGATCCACTGCCAGATGATCTTCGTCATTTCGTCGCCGTCGATCTCGACGACCGGGTTCTTGACCTGAATTTTCGCCATGGGGTTCCCTGTCTCTTGTCTTGCAATGTGGTATTTTGCCCGCGTCCTAGCAGAGCCTTACCGGCGCGCAAGGGAGGCAGGAGGGGGAATCCGGGCCATTTCGGCAAATTGGCGCACGATTCCGGGCGCGATGCCTGCCAAAGCCAATGCTGCGCGGCTGCCGAGGTGGCTCTCGACGAGGCGCCAACCGATACTGGCAAGCCGGATCGGGCGGCTCGCCCGGGACGCGAATTCGCGCTGGAACACGGGTGCAGCCGCAGCCCCACCGTCTAGCCAATGGCGCGCGGCGAGCGCTCCGCTGGCCACGGCAATGGCCATGCCTTCTCCGGCAAGTGAGGGGATGACCGCGGCCTGGTCTCCGAGACGGAAAATTCCGGCCTCGGTCTGGCGGGCGATATGGCCGTAGGGCACGGCGCCGATGCTCTCGATCCGTGCGTCGCGCCAGTCGCTGCCCAGGCGGGCGGCAAGGCTGGGGTTGTCCTCACCAAGTCGCTCGACCAGCGCCGCCGGGTCGCCGTTGCTGGCCGCCAATGCCGACTTGCGCACGGCCATGCAGATGTTCGCGGAGCCGCCCTCCTGCAACACGATCCCGACATAGCCGCCATCAAAAAGGTGCAGTTCAATGGCGCCGTCGAGCAGGGCTTCGCGGGTCGGCTCGGAAGGCAGGCGCAGGCGCAGGCCCAGCGCGGGTTTGGCGCTTGCCCGCGGGCGGGACTGGCCGCGCACATCGTGCTTGCCGGTGGCGAGGAAGAGGCTTTCCGCCTGCCAGTCCTGGCGTTGGCCTTTCGCCATTCCGGGCGCGAGCGTGCGGATCGTGTCCACTTCCAGCCGTGCGCCTGTTGCCAGTGCCGTCTCGCGCATGCGGCTGTCGAGTGCGTGCCGCGACAGGCCAAGGGCGGGCTGCGGCAAGGGTACGCGGGCTTCGCGCCCTTTGGCAAAAAGGCGCAACTGGTCGACGCGGTGGCCGCCAAGATCGGCCAGCCGCACGCCGAGCCCTTCAAGTTGCGCCAGAGTGCGCCAGCTCATGAAGCCACCGCAAAGCGGGTCGCCGACCTCGGCAGAGCGATCAAGCAGCAGGGGCCTCGCGCCGGCACGCGCCAGGGCAATCGCCGCCGCGCAACCGGCGGGACCGGCGCCGACAATCAGCGGGTCCGCGCTACGCACAGGCGAAAGGGGAAGCGGGGTTCGATGCGCGCTTCGGTGATATCGGCTTCGGCCAGCAGGCCCTGCCAGTCATCGCGGCGGAACGCGCGGGCGATGGAGGTCTGGCCGTCGAGCCGGACGATGCGATGCCAGCCCGCCAGCGCAGCCAGTATCGGATAGCCGTGGTAGGCGAAGGCCTTGCGGTGAAGGTCATTGACGAACCAGCCCCCGCGACCCTCCGCCTCCATGAAGCGGAGGAAGGCGACCAGTTCGGCGCGGCTCATGTGATGGGCGACGAGACTGGAGACGATAAAGTCCCAGTCCTGCCCCGAAAGATCAGCGTAATCTCCCGTGCGATAGGTGATCGTCATGCCCTCGGGCGTTGCGGCGCGGGCGGCGGCTTCGCTGCGCGGGTTGAGGTCTACTCCCACGAGATGCGCTCGCTTGCCGACCTTCGCCGCCCATTTGGCGATTTCGCGCAGCATGTCGCCGTTGCCGAAGCCGACGTCGAGCAGCTTGAAGCTGTCTTGTCCTTTCAATGCCCGGTCAAGGAAGGCCAGGGTGGCGCGATAGGCCATGGTCACCCGGTTGACCCTTGCGAGGTCTGTCAGCACTTCTCGGTAGGTCGCTTCGGGGAGAGCCGGATCGTCCATCAGCTCGTCGGCCTCGAGGCGCTGCTCAAGCATTGTCGCCGGTCCAGCCGAAGCGCAGCCCCTCCATGGCGAGACCCGGCCCGAAGGCGAGCGCGAGGCCGTTGTCGGGCCGCTCCCGCATCAGTTCCTGCAACACGAAAATGACCGTGGCGGAGGACATGTTGCCGAAGCGGGACAAGACATCGCGCGAGCAATCCAGTGCGTCAGATGGCAAATCCAACCCGCGCTCCACCGCATCGAGGATCGACTTGCCGCCAGGATGCACGGCGAAGCTGGGTGGCGGATCGCCCAGCCGCAGCGTCTCGCGCAGGTCGCTGGCAGCGAAGGCGTCTGCCAATCGTCCCGGCACGGCACCTGAAAGGTGCATGACGAAGCCGGTGTCGGAAATGGTCCAGGTGATCAGCTCCGCGCTGTCGTCAAGCGTGGCGGAAATCGCCTCGCCAAGGGCCAGCCCTTCGCCCTCGTCGCTGACCAGCGCGGCAGCCGCCCCGTCAGCGAACTGGCCCATGGCGAGCAATGCCTCAAGGTCGTCGGTGTCCTGCATGTGCAAGGTGCACAGCTCTACAGCCACGGCCAGCACTTTCGCGCCCGGCTCGGCGCGCACGATCTGGCCAGCGGTGCGCAGCAGGGTGATCCCGGCATAGCAGCCCATGAAGCCGATCGAGAGTCTTTGCACGTCGTGCGGCAGGCCCAGGCGGCGGGCAATCACCTGGTCGAGGCCAGGGGCCATGAAACCGGTGCAGGAGGCGACGACGAGGTGGGTGACGCCGTCCAGCGATGGCAGTTGCTCGATCGCGGCCAGCGCCAGCTCGGGTGCGGCCTCGGCATAGCGGCGCATGCGTTCAGCCGTGCCGGGAGCATGGCCGTTGCCGTAGAATCCGTCAGGCCCGATGGCCGCCTCGACATCGGCAAGCACCGAGTGGCGATGGTCGATCCCGCCACGTGCGATCATCCGTTCGAGAACGGCGACTTCGCGCGGTTCGGACAAGCGACTGCGTGCCCAGCCCGAATAGGCGGCATGCACGTCGCAAGGCGGCGTGGCGGTTCCGATGGCGGTGATGCGGGGCTGCACGGCACTCCTTCTCCGGTTTCTCAACGAAACGCGCAAGGATTAGTGCCGGTCAGCCGCAGAATTTTGCCTTTGCCTCGTCGTATTCGGCGATCAGTTGCTCGCATAGCTCGCGAGTCGGGCGCACGTCCTTCACCGATCCGGTGCCATGGCCGGCAGACCAGATGGTCTTCCACGCCTTGGCTTCCTCGTTGATCGACATCTCGCCCGGTGCATCATGCAGGGTCGCCGCTTCAAGGCTCGGGGTGAGGAAGTTTGCGCCCACACCGGTCACCTTGTCGGTGTAGGTGATGTCCTTGGCGCTGGCCTCGATCATCATGTCCTTCTGGCCTTGCGGTGCCATGCTTTCCTCGGCGGCGATGAAGTGGCTGCCGAAATAGCCGAAGTCCGCTCCCATCATCTGGGCTGCAGCGATGTGACCGCCGTGACTCATCGAGCCTGACAGGATCAACGCGCCGTCCCAGAACTCGCGGATTTCGCTGGTAAGGGCGAAGGGGCTGAAAGTGCCGGCATGGCCGCCTGCGCCTGCGGCCACGGCAATGATGCCGTCGACACCGGCCTCGGCAGCCTTTTCCGCGTGGCGACGCTTGATCACGTCGTGGAACACCAGCCCGCCATAACCGTGCACGGCCTTTACCAGGTCCGGCACGGCGCCCAGCGACGTGATTATGAGCGGCACTTCGTGCTTCACGCACAGTTGCAGGTCCGCCATGACGCGCGGATTGCTCGGGTGGACGATCAGGTTGACGCCGAAGGGCGCATCGTCAGGACCGAGCCGGCCCTTGATCTCCACCAGCCATTCCTCGAAACCTTCACTGGTGCGCTGGTTAAGCGCCGGGAATGTCCCGCAAAGCCCGGCCTTGCAGGTCTCCACCACCAGGTCTGGTCCCGACACGAGGAACATCGGCGCGACGATGGCGGGGACGCGAAGTCGACCCGCAAAATCCTCGACCGTCAAAACGCGTCCTCCGGCATGTCCATCATGCTCGCCTTGCCGCTGGTGATCGCCATCATCTGTGCCATGACCGGCGGCAGCAGGCGGTCGAAGAAAAAGCGGGCGGTGATGATCTTGGCTTCGTAGAAGGCCTTGTCATCGGTGCCGGCTTCCAGCGCAGCTGCCGAGATCTTCGCCGCCTTGGCAAAGCAGTAGCCCATGGCGACATAGCCCAGTAGCTTGAGGTAGTCGGTTGCAGCGGCAGCCGCCTCTTCGGGGTCCTTCAGGCCCTTCTGGGCGATGTGACCGGTCGACAGTTGCAGCGCGCCGAAGGCCTGCTGCAGGCCACCCACCATCTTGCCGATAGCGGGGTCTGCGGCATTGTCCTCGATGAACTGCGAGACCGGGTGGAAGAAGGAGCGCAAGTTACGGCCCATGCGATCAGGCAGCTTGCGGCCCACGAGGTCCAGCGCCTGGATGCCGTTGGTGCCTTCGTAGATCTGCGCGATGCGGGCGTCGCGGGCGAACTGTTCGACACCGCTTTCCTGGATGTAGCCATGTCCGCCGTAGACCTGCACCGCCAGGTGTGCGCTTTCGTGGCCGAGATCGGTGAAGAGGGACTTCACCACCGGCGTCATCAGGGCGACGAAGTCCTTCGCGCGTTCGCGGGCTTCGGGTTCCTTCGCGGCATGTTCGGCATCGAGCGCGCGGCTGACCCATGCGGAGACCGCGCGGGAGCCTTCGTTGTAGGCGCGCATGGTCATCAGCATGCGGCGCACGTCGGGATGGACGATGATCGGATCGGCGGGGCCATCCGGGTTCTTCACGCCCGACAGCGAGCGGCCCTGGAGGCGGTCCTTCGCGTACCAGACAGCCGACTGGTAGGCGATTTCGCCTATGCCGAGGCCCTGGATACCCACGGCGACACGTTCGGTGTTCATCATGGTGAACATGGCAGCAAGGCCCTTGTTCGGCTCACCGATCAGCCAGCCCTTCGAATCCTCGAAGGTCATCTGGCAGGTAGCCGAGGCCTTGAGGCCCATCTTGTGCTCGATGGCGGTCGGACCGGCACCGTTGCGGTTGCCGAGCGAACCGTCTTCGTTCGGTAGGTACTTGGGCACCAGGAACAGGCTGATGCCTTTCACGCCGGGAGGCGCATCGGGCAGGCGGGCCAGCACCAGGTGGACAATGTTGTCGGTCAGGTCATGGTCACCGGCGGAGATGAAGATCTTGTTGCCGGTGACGAGGAAGCCGCCGTCGTCCTGCGGCACCGCCTTGGTGCGCAGCATGCCCAGATCCGTGCCGCAGTGCGGTTCGGTAAGGCACATGGTGCCCGACCATTCGCCGCTGGCCATTCTCGGCATGTAGAAGTTCTTCAGCTCGTCGCTGCCGTGGGCTTCCAGCGCCACCATGGCGCCGCCGGTCAGGCCCGGATAGAGGCCGAAGCTGAGGTTGGTGGAACAGGTCATCTCTTCCACCATCTTGCCCAGCGCGTGCGGAGCGCCCTGGCCGCCCCACTTGGGGTCGACGCCAAGGCCGGCCCAGCCACCTTCGCAGAAGGCCTTGTAGGCTTCCTGGAAACCCTTGGGCGTGCGGACAACGCCGTTTTCGATGTGGCAGCCTTCCTGGTCACCAGGCCAGTTCAGGGGCAGGAGCACTTCCTTGCACAGCTTGTTGGCTTCCTCGAGGATGGCGGCGATCATGTCACCGTCGAAATCCTCGAACCCTTCGAGATCGCCGAACCCGTCGTCGTTGTGCAGCTCTTCGAGCACGAAGCGCATGTCACGGATGGGAGCGTCATAGACTTGCATCGTACAGGTCCTCTCTATCAGTTGCGCAGCGGCTTGCCGGTTTCGAGCATGTGCTCGACCCGGGCCTGCGATTTCGGGTTGCGGGCGAGGCGCATGAAGCCTTCGACTTCCAGCTTCAGCAGGTCCGCCTCGGTGGTGATCTCAGTGGGATCGGTGTCGCCGCCGGTCAGCACGCGGGCCAGTTCACCGGCCACAGTCACATCGTGGTCCGTCGCCTTGCCCTGCTGGTGGAAGCTATCGACCGCCAGCTTGAGTGCCGCCGCACCGGACGGGCCAGGCAGGCGATACTCGGGTTTTTCCGGAGCCTGGTAGCCGTCCACCATGGCGAGCGCGCGCTGCTTGGCGTCAAACAGCAGGCGGTCGCGGTTCATGGTGATGCCGTCATCGTGGCGCAGGAAACCCAGTTCCTTGGCCTCGGCCGCGGACTTGGCCACCGTGGCGGTCGATACGATCTCGAACACCTTGGATACGGCCGGCATCGGGCCCTTGGGATACTTCGGGTTGTTGATCCAGCGGCTGAGCATTTCGCCGCAGCCACCCCAGCCGGGGATGATGCCCACGCCAGTCTCGACGAGCCCGATGTAGGTTTCAGCATGGGCCTGGGTGGCATCGGAGTTGAGGCAGATTTCGCAGCCCCCTCCCAGCGCCATGCCGAAGGGAGCCGACACGACGGGGAAGGGAGCATACTTGAGTGCCTTGTAGGCGTCCTGGCCGCCTTTCACGCTCTTCTCGACCTCGCTCCACGCTGCGATGTTCAACGCGAACATGGCGAGGCCGAGGTTGGCACCGGCAGAGAAGTTGGAGCCCTCGTTGTAAACGACGAGGGCCTTGTAGTCCTTCTGCACCAGCGGGACGGCCTTCTTGATGATCTTCATCACCTGCTCGTCCAGTGCGTTCATCTTGCCGGTGAATTCCAGCGCGACAACGCCGTCACCCACGTCCCACAGCGCGGCAGAACCGTTGGCCAGCAACGGTTCGGACGACAGCTTGATGTCTTCCAGCTTGAGCACGCCTTCGGCGCGGACAATGTCGTGGTATTCGCCGTCAGTGCCGAGGTACTGGCGCTTACCGCCTTCGACCCGGTAGAACGGGCGTCCGTCGGCGATTCTCAGCATTTCCGGCACCGGCAGGCCGTCGGCCTCCAGCCGTTCGATCAGCGTGGTGACGCCGATCTTGTCGATCATCTCGAAGGGGCCGAACTTCCAGTTGTAGCCCAGCTTCATCGCGTCATCGACGCCGACCACGGTCTTCGTCGCTTCGGGAACGATCATCGCGGCATAGGAGAGTGTCGGGCCGAGCACGGCCCAGGCGTAGTCGCCAACCTTGCCTTTTGCAGAGATCAGCTTGCCGAGGTCGCCCCTGGCAGCCGACCCGTGCACGAGGCGGGAGCCGCGCGCCGGGGCATATTCCCCGGTCTGGAGGTTCTTGGCCATCTTGGTGCGCGAACCATCGGCACCCTTTTCGAGCATGTAGAAGCCACCCTTGCCCTTGCGGCCGGTGTACCCTTCCTCGATCATCTTCTCGATCAGCGGCTCGCTGCGGGCGATGGCCTGGTAGGGATCGTCCTTGGGCAGGGTGCTGGTGAGCGACTTCATCAGGTGCGGCATCAGGTCGATGCCGATCAGGTCGATCAGGCCGAAGATGCCGGTCTTGGGCACGCCCATGGGCCGCCCGCCGATCTCGTCGGCCTCTTCAACGGTGATGCCCTGTTCGAAGGCGGAATTGACCGCCTGCTGGATCCAGAAGGTGCCCACGCGGTTGGCGATGAAGCCGGGGCTGTCCTCGGCATCGACCACGCTCTTGCCCAGCTTGCGGTCAACGAAGTCGCTGACCATGGCCACCGTGTCGGCATTGCTTTGCGGACCCGCTACGATCTCGATCAGCCGCATGTAGCGCGGCGGATTGAAGAAGTGGGTGATCAGGAAGTCCTGCTTGAACTGGTCGCTGCGACCGTCGGTCAGCTGCGCCAGCGGGATGGTGGAAGTGTTGGACGACACCGCCGTGCCGGGCTTGCGAACCGCTTCCAGCTTTTCATAGAGCGACTGCTTGATATCGAGCCGTTCGATGATCGCTTCGACCACCCAGTCGCACTCGGCGACCTTGTCGAGGTGATCGTCGATATTGCCGGTTTCGACCAGCTTGGCCGCACGCTTCGACATGAAGGGGGCGGGCTGGGTCTTGAGCATCTTGGCGACCGCACCTTCGGCAATCGCGTTGCGGTTCTCACCGTCCTTGGGAACGATGTCGAGCAGCAGCACCGGAACACCGGCATTGGCCACCTGTGCAGCAATTCCGGCACCCATCGTGCCGGCGCCGATGACGCAGACCTTGTTGATGGTGTTAGCCATTATGCGACCTCCAGGATCGTCGCGATGCCCTGACCGCCGCCGATGCACTGGGTGCTGAGCGAGTACTTCTTGCCTTCGCGCTGCAGCAGCTGGGCCGCCTTGCCGACGATACGCGCGCCGGTGGCACCCAGCGGGTGGCCGATGGCAATCGCGCCGCCATCGATGTTCAGCTTGTCTTCGCTGATGCCGAGGTCGCGCACAGTGGCGATCGACTGGCTGGCGAAGGCTTCGTTCAGCTCGACAATGTCGATGTCGTCGATGGTCAGGCCAGCGCGCTCGAGCGCCTTCTGGCTGGCGCCGACCGGGCCGATGCCCATGATTTCGGGCGCGCAGCCTGAAATCGCCATCGACTTGATCTTGGCCATCACCGTCAGCCCGTTGGCCTTGGCATAGTCAGCACTGCAGACCAGCACGGCGGTGGCGCCATCGGTGAGCGGGGAAGAGGTACCGGCGGTAACGGTGCCGTTTTCGTCGAAGGCCAGCTTGAGGCCAGCCAGCGCTTCGGCGGTGGTGCCGGGGCGGGGGGTGCCGTCAGTGTCGACCACCGTGCCATCGGGCAGGGTGTAGGGGACGATCTCGTCCTTGTACTTGCCAGCTTCGATAGCGGCAGCGGCCTTTTCCTGGCTCTTCACCGCGAAGGCTTCCTGCTCCTCGCGGCTGAGGCCGTACTTCTTGGCGACGTTTTCTGCCGTGTCGCCCATGCCGAGGTAGGCAGCGCTCTTCGCCATCAGGGCGGGGTTGGGCATGGGGTTGAAACCGGTCATCGGCACGCGGCTCATCGATTCGATGCCGGCGCAGATGAACACTTCGCCTGCACCCATGGCGATCTGGCCAGCGGCATAGTGGATGGAGCTCATCGAGGAGCCGCAGAAGCGGTTCACGGTCATCCCGCCAACCGATAGCGGCAGGTCTGCCAGCAGGCCGACGAGGCGGGCGATGTTGAAGCCCTGTTCGGCTTCGGGGAAGGCGCAGCCCATCACGATATCTTCGATGTCTTCCGCCTTCACGCCGGTCTTCTCGACCAGTCCAAGGATGGTGTTAGCTGCAAGATCATCAGGGCGAACCTTCGCAAGAGCACCCTTGTGCGCGAGGTGGAAGGGGGACCGGACATAGCCCGCAATGACGACATCACTCATGGTTCGTTCTGCCTTTCCTTGTCGATTCACCCGGTCTTAGGGCCAGTATCAACTGGCCGATTGACCTTTGGCGTCGAATGATTACGATAAAGTCTGTTGCTTGACCTATACGTTAAGCAACGTGGAATCAAGACGCAGTTTCTCCTGTTTCTGCGAACGATATGGAAGGCTTGTGGCATGACAGAGGCAGCGCCGATTTCCTATCCGCTGGATCCGTCGCGGATCCTCGATGCGGACGGAAACCTGCGTCCGCGCTTGCTGACCGAAGCCTTCGACCGTGCAATCACCCAGTTTGCGGACAGGGTGGCTATCGACTTCCTCGGCCGCGAATGGACCTATGGTGAGCTGGGCGAGATCGTCGAACGCGTTGCCACGGGCCTGCAGGAACTGGGGCTGGGCAAGGGCGACCGCTTCGGCCTGTG
The DNA here is from genome assembly GCA_030431875.1 of Alphaproteobacteria bacterium. GTDB lineage: Bacteria > Pseudomonadota > Alphaproteobacteria > Sphingomonadales > Sphingomonadaceae > Alteraurantiacibacter. The sequence continues at coordinate 32,403 of JAUIIG010000012.1, read as the reverse complement.
CCTGCCCAACACACCCTATTCCGTGATCCTCTACTACGCCGTGCTGCGCGCGGGCGGCATCGTGGTGAACCTCAACCCGCTCTACACCGATGACGAGGTGGAATTCCTCATCGTCGATTCGGGCGCGAAGATGGTGGCCGTGCCGGACCTGGAACGGCTGCACAGCAAGGTTGCCGGGGCTTTCGGGCAGGGCACGATGGAGCGCGTGGTACTGTGCCCGATGGCGGATGTGCTGCCTTTCTGGACAGGCCTCGGCCTGCGCACGCTCAAGCGCTCCGAACTGGCGAAGAAGCGCGCTGGCGTCACCTACACTGACTATCGCGATCTCGCTGCCCATGCTGCCAACCTCACTCCGGTGGAGCAGGACCCGCACGATGTCGCCGTCCTGCAGTATACGGGGGGAACGACCGGGCGGCCAAAGGGTGCCATGCTCACCCACGCAAATCTCGCGGCCAATTCCGCGCAGATGCTGCTGCACGTTGGGGAGGAGCGCAATATCCAGGAGCGCACACTGGGAGTCCTGCCGCTGTTCCACGTCTTCGCGCTGACCTGCGTGCTGAATTACGGGGTGGAGACAGCCGCCGAACTGGTGCTGCTGCCGCGTTTCGAAATGGACGAGGTGCTCAAGACCATCAAGCGCAAGCCGCCGACGCAAATGTTTGGCGTTCCGACCATCTACAATGCGCTGGGATCGCTGCCGGACAGCAAGGTGCCGGATCTGTCCGCCGTGCGCACATCCATCTCTGGCGGCGCGCCGCTGCCGCTCGACGTACGCAAGATGTACGAGGAGCGCACCCATTCGCCGGTGGCGGAAGGATATGGCCTGACCGAGGCGAGCCCGATCATCACCAGCAATCCCTTGCTGGGCCGTGCGCCGGTGAAAGACAATTCCGCCGGCCCTGCTTTCCCGCACACGATCATCGAGATTCGCGACCCTGAAACGGGCGAGTGTTGCAAGGGCACGGGCGATCGCGGCGAAATCTGTGCGCGCGGCCCTCAGGTGATGAAGGGCTACTGGAACCGTCCGGAGGAAACCGAAAAGACCTTCGTCGACGGTGCCCTGCGAACGGGCGACATCGGCTATCTCGACAAGGACGGCTACCTGTTCATCGTCGACCGCATCAAGGACCTGATCCTGTGTTCGGGCTACAACGTCTACCCGCGCGTGATCGAGGACGCGGCCTACGAACATCCGGCGGTGAAAGAGGCAATCGCGATCGGCGTGCCCGATGACTATCGCGGCGAGGCGCCTAAGCTGTTCATCGCGCTGCACGAGGGCGAGGAACTGGACGCGGGCACGCTCGACGCCTTCCTCAAGATGCGGCTCAACCCCATCGAGATGCCCGATTCCTACGAGTTCCGCGACGAGCTGCCCAAGACACTGGTCGGCAAGCTGGAAAAGAAGCAACTGGTGGCTGAGGAGAAGGCCAAGCGGGCAGCCGCAGCAGGGGACAAGCCATGACCGACGCCGCCCGCGAGAAGATCGACCATACCCCCGGCTTCGAGGGCATGGGGAAGAACGATCTCAAGAGCATTGCCGAAGCGTCCGAGGCTCTCGGCGTCACCCAGCGCACCTTGCGGTTCTACGAAGACAAGGGGCTGATCCAGCCCAAGCGCGTGGGTTCCATGCGGGTCTACTCGCGGCGCGAGATGGCACGGATGCAGCTGATCTTGCGCGGCAAGCAACTGGGTTTTTCAATTCGCGAAATCGGCGAATTCCTGAGCCTCTATGATCTCGATCCGGACCAGGTCGTGCAAGCCCGCCGGGTGATCGAAGCGACACAGAAGCGGCTGGTCGAACTGCGCGAACAGCGCGAGGCCATCGACCAGACGATTACCGAACTGGAGGGTATCGAAGCCCTGTCAAAACGCCATCTCAAGGCGCACGAAGGTCGCGCCTGAGGGGCCCAATTTCCCGATTTATCAGTGCTGGAAGCGAATGGTGGGCGTACCAAGGTTCGAACTTGGGACCCCTACGATGTCAACATAGTGCTCTACCACTGAGCTATACGCCCACACCATTCGGTATGTGCCGCTGGGGTCAGCGGCAGGCGGGCCATCTAGCGCTGCCTTTGGACTAGCGCAAGGCCCTATTGCGAGCTCAGAGCGAGACTGCCGCGCTGTCTTCGAACATGCGTTCCACTTCCATGACCAGGTCCTTCAAGTGGAACGGCTTCGACAGCATCTTGGCATTGGTGGATTCGCGGTTCGCCTTCAGCGAGACAGCGGCGAATCCGGTGATGAACATCACCTTCGTCGACGGGCTCAGCTCGTTGCAGCGCTGGGCTAGTTCGATGCCGTCCATTTCAGGCATGACGATGTCGGAAAGCAGCAGGTCGTAGATCTCGGTCTCGATCAGCGGCAACGCCTCGGTGCCGCAGGAAACCGCCATGACCGAATAGCCAGCCTGTTCGAGCGCTCGCTTCAGATAAGTGCGCATCGCCGTGTCGTCTTCGGCCAGCAGGATACGGATCATGCCCTGGTCTCTTCCCTGATGTTTCGTGTGGAGACGGGCCTTAAGCACATCCGCGTTAAAAATCTGCCTCGCCATCGCACCTGACCTGCTTTGGCACAGCCCATGCTTTGACACGGGATAAGTTCACGGCCAGCAATGGCAGGGATGAACCGCGACCAATCCGGCCCCGGCGATTCGCCGTCCGGCGATTCGCAATTGCACACAGGTGGAGCGATCCCGGGTGCCGACGTGCAGCCGGCCTTCGCCCTGCGCAAGCCGCGCCAGCCAGCGATCCCGGTGCTGATCGCCGTACCCCATGCGGGGCGTGACTATCCTGCCAGCCTGCTTGCCCGGATGCGCCATCCGGCAGAGGCAGCCCCGCGGCTGGAAGACCGCTACATCGACCTGGTGGCCCAGCGCGTGGCCAAGGCAACCGGCGCCAGCCTGCTGGTGGCCAATGCCCCGCGCGCCCTGATCGACCTCAACCGTTCGCCTGATGATGTCGACTGGGAAATGGTCTCGGGACCGCGCTCTGCGATCGTACGGGCGCGGTTGGCAGCCGGGCGCCGCTCGCGCAGCGGGCTGGGACTGGTGCCGCGCCGCCTGCCCGGGCTGGGCGAGTTGTGGCGGCAGAAACTGCGTCCGGCAGAATTGTCGGAACGGATCGAGCAGGTCCATACACCTTACCACGCTACGCTGTCGCACACGCTCGAAGCGCTGCGTGATCGCTGGGGCGCAGCCCTGCTGCTGGACATGCATTCGATGCCGCCGCTCGGACCCAAGACCGGTGTCGGGGCCGCCGCCGATTTCGTCGTGGGGGACCGCTTCGGAGCCTCGTGCAGCGGCAACCTGGTCAGTGCCGCGCTGGATTATCTCGAGGTGCAGGGCAGGCTGGCTACGCACAATCGTCCCTATGCGGGCGGCTATGTGCTCGACCGGCACGGTGCACCGGCGCGGGGCCTTTCGGCGATGCAGTTGGAAGTCTGCCGCGCGACCTATCTCGACTCGCACCTGCGCGAACCGGGGGAAGGGCTGGATGCCGTAGCCGACGTGGTGGCCGGGCTAGTCCGGCGGCTGGCGGACGAGCTCTCCGGCGGAGCTCGGGGGTTCGCCCAAGCCGCCGAGTAAGGCGCTGCTTTCCGATGAAAAAACCGCCTCGTGCAAGAAGCACGAGGCGGCCAAGGTTCAGGGAGGAGGCGCACATCAGTGCACCTATCCGATCAGGCCATGAGGGGAGCGCCGATCGGACAACTCCAAGATAGTCCGGATCGCACGCGTTTCAAGGTTATAAAGTAACATACGGCGGACGACCCTTGCCGTCCGCCGCATGAAAATGTCGTGTCAGCGCAGCGATGCGCTGGTGATGCTTACTTCTTGCCCTTCGGCTTGTCTGCGGCCGGAGCGGCCGGTGCAGCACCGTTGGCGGCAACGATCGGGCCTTTGCCCTGCTCGACCTGGCGGGCGAAGATGATGCGCATCAGGTCCAGCGAGAACAGGTGGGCGAAGATAAGCGGCAGCAGGCCGCTTTCGTTCCACTTGCGCAGCTGGTCGCCGCGCAGTTCGCGCAGCTTGTCCTGGTTGACCATCTGGAAACCACGGTAGGTGAACGGGTCGTTCGGTGCGTCGGCGCGCTGGATGGCAACTTCGCCGTCCATCAGCAGACCCGCGTCCTTCAGTTCCTTCATGAAGGCCTGGGTGCGGGCACCGGCCTGCTCGAACTTCTCGCAGAACTGCAGCAGGCCCTGGGTGTGTTCGCTCGGCTGCTTGTCGTCGGTGAACAGGGCTGCCCCGTCGTCGAACTTGCCGACAAGGTCGGTCGTCGGGTCGAAGCACAGCGACAGGTTTTCCGAATTCTGGTCCAGCTTGGCCAGCAGGAAGGGATAGCGGCGGATATAGGCGGGGATGTACGGCGCGGGCGTATCTACCGGCGAGCCTTCGTCATCGAAGAAGACGTTCACGCCTTCATTCAGGCCCATCAGTGCCAGCGGCACCGCATTGTCGCCCGACGAGAAAACGATCGGGTAGTTGCGCTGTGCAGCGGGGAATTCTTCCACAGTCAGCGGCACGGCGTGCTGGTTGGCAACCCATGCAGCCTTGTCAACGGTACGGGCGCTATAGTCGCCGTGCTCGTTGCTGTTGAGGGGAATGAGGTCCTTGTAGAACACGGGCAAATTGGCTTTCGGCGCGCTGGCCATCTTACTCTCCGATCGATCTGGATTGCGGTATCCGGGTTATGCGAACCTTCCTGGCCCGGAACGGATACCGTCTAGTTCGGGCGCGGCCTTAAAGCGACTCGCCAATGGTTTCAAGCGGGACAAGTTTCCCGGGGTTGAGCAGGCCAAGGGGGTCAAGCGCCTGTTTCACTTGCCGCATGATCGCCAGTTGTGCCGGATCGCCCAGCCGCCCCAGTTCGTCGCGCTTCAGCTGGCCGATGCCGTGCTCGGCACTGATCGAGCCGTGCCAGGCTGTCACCTCGTCATGCACGAAGGCGCTGATGGCCCTGCCTTGCCCCAGTTCCCATTCACCGGGAACGGCACCCTTGGGCGCGAGGACATGGAAGTGGACGTTGCCGTCGCCGAGGTGACCGAAGGCGACTGCACGGGTGCCGGGAAACGCGGTTTCGACCTTGGGCACGGTGGCGGCAACGAAGTCTGCCATCGTCGGCACGGGCACCGAGATGTCGTGCTGCATGGCAGGGCCGATGGCGCGTTCGGCCGGAGCTATCTCGTCGCGCAGAGCCCAGAATTCTTCAGCCTGCGCTTCGTTGGCGGCAATGGTGGCGTCAGCGACGAGGCCCGCCTCGAAGGCGCTTTCCAGCAGGCCTTGGGCAAGGTCGGGCAGGGCGTCGACGTCGGAGGCATCGGCGCCAAGTTCGATCAGGGCGTTCCATTCGTGACGTTCGGCTAGCGGGTCGCGGGCGCGGGGGCTGTGGGCCAGCACGGCCTCCAGCGAATGGCGCGGCATGACCTCGAAGCCTTCCAGCGCATCCCCTGCGACTTTCTCTGCATGCAGCAGCAGTTTGCGCGCGTCGCGGATGTCGCCAAGGCCCGCCCACAACACGGCGCGATCTGCCAGCGCAGGCAACAGCCTCAAGGTGGCAGCGGTGACAATCCCGAGCGTGCCTTCGGAACCGATCAGCAGCTGCTTGAGGTCGAACCCGCGATTGTCCTTTTTAAGTGGCTGCAGGCTGTCGAACACGGTGCCGTCAGCCATTACCGCCTCGATGCCCAGCGCCTGTGCGCGCATCGAACCATGCCGCAGCACCTGCGTTCCGCCAGCATTGGTGGAGATCAAGCCGCCTACGGTGGCCGAACCCTTGCCGCCCAGAGTCAGCGGGAAGCGCAGGCCCTTTGGCTCTACGGTTTCATGCAGCGTCTGCAGGATCAGGCCCGCTTCGGCGGTGATCTGCCGCGCGTCGACATCGAAGCCGCGCACCTTGTCCATCCGGCGCAACGACAGGATGATCGCCTCCCCGCTTTCGTCCGGCGTCGCGCCGCCCGACATGCCGGAGTTGCCGCCCTGTGGCACGATCGGCACGCGGTGCTGCGCGCAGAGTTTCACCAGCGCGGAGACCTCTGCCGTGTTAGCCGGAGAAGCGAGGCCCAGGGCTTTACCCGTGAAACGGCCGCGCCAATCGGTGAGCCAGGGGGTCACGAGGTCGGTGTCAGTCGTGAAGCCGCGTTCGCCCAGCAAGTCTGCTGCGGCGGTCAGGAAGAGGCTTGTGTCGCTCATGGCGCGCCTGATGCCAGCAAGCCCGCGCGCTTGCAAAGGTCGAATGACAGGTTAAGCCAGCATTCAAGCCCGGTTGATAGGGAGAGCCGCGACAAGATGGCGCCAAAGGTTCGCAGCGCCATCATTCGAAAAGCCCCGGCATGAAACGCATTATCGCCTTGCTGACACTCTTTGCCCTGCTGGTGCCGCTGTTCGCGCTCCAGCTACCGGCACCGGTGTCGGCGCAGGATGCCGGCAGCCGGACGGGGCCGCAGTCGGTCCTGCCGCTGGGTTTCGACCAGAACCCGGATTCGCCCTTCGAACTGCTCGATGACGCCCGTCGGCCGGCCACACAAAACCAGGTGCGCATCGAACAGCGGGTAATCGTGCGCGTCTCGCCTGCACCACCGCGGGCTCGTACCCAGATGATGGCAGACCTGCCTCGCCGCCCCATGCCGCGCAGCTTCCAGGAAGTGGAGCATGGTGACTGCATCGACGTCGCCGACATTGTCGGCATCCAGCCAACCAACGACAATCGCCTGCTGTTTTTCACCAGCGGTAACACCGTGCTCGCGGCGACGCTGGGCGAATCCTGCGTCGCGCAGGCCTTCTATTCCGGCTTCTATGTCGAACGCAGCGATGACGGGCGACTCTGCGTTGCGCGTGACCAGTTGCAGTCGCGCGCAGGTGCCAGCTGCCAGGTAGCGGAATTTACCCGTTTGGTGGCTGTCAGCCAGTAGGCGGATTTACCCGTAAATCTTGACTTTGCGCCCTTCGACTGCCTAGGGCGCGCAGCATTGTCGGCGCACGTTGCGCGCCTTCCTCATTTCCGGACCTGACGCATTGACCACTTTCGCCGATCTCGGCCTCTCGCCTGAATTGCTCCAAGCCGTGGAAGCGGCTGGCTACACCGAGCCGACTCCGATCCAGGCGGAAGCCATTCCGGCAGTGCTGATGATGAAGGACCTCATCGGTATTGCCCAGACCGGCACCGGCAAGACCGCCAGCTTCGTGCTGCCAATGATCGACGTGCTCGCGAGCGGTCGCCGCCGTGCGCTGATGCCGCGGTCGCTGATCCTCGAGCCGACCCGCGAGTTGGCGGCCCAGGTGGCCGAGAACTTCGAGAAGTACGGCGTCAATCACGACCTGAAGATGGCGCTGCTCATCGGCGGTGTGCAGATGGGTGACCAGGTGAAAGCGCTCAACGAAGGCGTTGACGTGCTGATCGCCACGCCCGGCCGCCTGATGGACCTGTTCGAGCGCGGCAAGATCATGCTTTCGGCGTGCGAACTGGTGGTGATCGACGAAGCCGACCGGATGCTCGACATGGGCTTCATCCCCGACATCGAATTCATCTGCGACAAGCTGCCCGAACAGCGCCAGACTCTGCTGTTCAGCGCCACCATGCCGCCGCCGATCGAAAAGCTGGGCAAGAAGTTCCTGTCGAACCCCAAGCGCATCGAAGTGAGCCGCGCGGCCTCGACCAACGAGAACATCACCGCCTTCAAGATCCCGGTGAAGACCCGCGAGAAGCGCGAGACGCTGCGCTGGCTGCTGCGCAACGACCTCGTCGAGACGGCGATCATTTTCTGCAATCGCAAGACCACCGTGCGCGAACTGAACAAGAGCCTGCAGAGCCACGGCTTCGCTTCGGGAGAGATCCACGGCGATATCGACCAGGCCCAGCGCAACAAGGAACTGCAGCGTTTCAAGGACGGCGAGATCAACATCCTCGTCGCTTCGGACGTCGCTGCGCGCGGGCTGGACATCAAGGGCGTCAGCCACGTGTTCAACTTCGACACCCCGTGGCACCCGGACGACTATGTCCACCGGATCGGCCGCACCGGCCGTGCCGGAGCCAAGGGTCGCGCCTTCACTTTCGTTGCGCCTGAAGATGCCGAAGCTATCGAGAACGTCGAGAAACTGACCGGCGCGGTGGTGCCGGTATTCGGCAAGAAAGACGTCCGCATCGAACTGCCCAAGACCGAACCGAAACCGAAGCGAGAAAAGCCCAAGCAGGAAGATCGTGCGGAGGACGAACAGGACGAGGCACCGCAGGAAAAGCCGAAGCGTTCGCGGGCAAAGCGCGACGACCCTCAGCAGGATGAGCGCAAGCCCGATAACAAACCGCGCCGGGAAAAGCGTGAACCGCGCGACGAAGAGCCGCGCCATAGAGGTCGCCGCAACGAGGACGACGAACCAGTTCCAGCGGGCGAGTGGAATGGTCCCAAGCCGGGCTTTTTGGGTGTCGGCTTCGATTGATCCTGCGCCGGCGCGGGGATCTGCCCGCCAATCCGTTCATCGCGTGGTAGGCTCATATTAACCGAAATTGTGGTCGGTACCCCGGAACCGTTCAGTGACGGGCTGGTTAGGCCGTTCAATCAGGATGTCTGGGGTGCTGAGACAATATCGTCCCAGTAACGTTCCGGCGGGAGGAACGGACGCCTGATGGTTGGTCGGCCACCGGTCAGCCAGCGAAGAGAGAGTTTGAAGGAGTAACATGATGCGTATCATTTCGAGCAAGCCGATTGCTCTGGGACTGTTTGCCGCGCTCGCCGTGCCCGCAACGACCAGCCTTTCCGCCCAGGAACTGGAGCCGACCCAGGCTTCTACCGACATCAACGTCTATGGCGACGTCCCGTCCGACCTTTCCGGCATGATGGCCGGACCGGAAATCGAAGGCATGATCTCCCAGCGTCGCGGCAACACCCTGATGGTCACCGCTGCCGATGGCACCACCTCCACGGTGCGGATTTCGTCCGCCACCGATATCAAGGCGCGCGGCGGCTTTCTCGGCCTTGGCCGTAGCGAACGTGGTGCCGATGCGCTGTTGAACGGCCTGCCGGTGACGGTCCAGACCGTGCAGTGGGGCAGCAGCCTGGTTGCCAGTGAAGTGCGGTTCTCGAACGACGACCAGGAAATCGCTGCCATGATCCACGGCGGCACCAACCAGCGCTTCGTCTCGGCCGAAACCGCGATCGAAGAGAACGCTGCTGCGACTGAGGCCCTGCGTGGCCGTGTCGCTGACATCGACAACTACATCATCCGCGCCTCGACCAATGTCTACTTCGACACCGGTCGGCACAACGTGTCTGCCCGTGACCGTGCCGAGCTGTGCCGCATTGCCGAGGAAGCCGAAAATACCGACAACGCCCTGTTGCTGGTGGTCGGCTACACCGACGATGTGGGTGATTACGACTACAACCAGGAACTGAGCGAACGCCGTGCTGGCCGCGTCGTCAACGTGTTGCAGCAGGACTGCGGCTGGGCTCCCTGGCGCATGCTGACCCCGACGGGCATGGCCGAGGCTGACCCGACGGCGGACAACACCACCGAAGCTGGCCGCGCGCAGAACCGCCGCGTGGCGGTGAATATCCTCGTCAGCAAGGCTGTCGAAGGTATCTAGACAACAGGCTCGTCAGAGCCGGATAAGCAGCGCGGGGTGGGGCCTTGGTCCTGCCCCGCCTTTTTACATGCCGGCGTCTATTGTCAGTTCGGGAATGCAGGCGGCGATGCTGTGGTGTTACCGACCCAGAAATAGCCATCATAGCTGGCGCCAAGCGGGACACCTGCAAAGTCGCCGAGTGCCATGAAACGGTCTCGATCAAGCTCGCCGTTGCCGCGGTGCGCATAGGCCCCGCAGGCGATGGCATCGTCGGTAATCGGCTCTCCCAGCACAAGCTCGTAGTCGGCGCGCAACTGGCAGTTCCACGTCTCGCCCGGCCCACTTCGCATCACCAGGCTGGTGACCTGTCCATATTGCGCCAGATGCATGGCCATCGGCTCAAATGCCTGGCCGTTCATTTCGGCTGGCACCTTTTGCGCGTGCAAGCTGCCCACCAATACTATCACATGCTCGTAAGTACCCCTTGATGCCGCTTGTGCGATGTTCTCGGCCTGCGCGGCTTCGTGCGGACCCTGGGCGGGCAGATTGGCAAATCTGTCACGCTGGGCATCGTCGCGAACGCCGTTGAAAGCGACGATCGACACCGGGTAACCGGCCAGCTTGAGCCTGTGTGCACGCTGAACCAGTTGCAGCATGGCTTCGCTCGCAACTCCGTCTTCCCGGCCTGTCCACCCGGCAGCGGCGAGGGCGACCGGAAGCGCCTCTGCCGGCCCCTCCCAGGCAGCCTGGAAAGCGTCATCAAAAATAGAGGAATGTTCGACGGCCAGCAGCACCGGTTCACCGCGCATGGCGAGCGCGCAGACAAGGTCCGCGACTAAGGCAGGTGCCTCGCTGCTGCCGTGGGTCTCGCCGAAGACGACGAAATCGGCACCCTGTCCGGCAACTGCGGCCCAGCCTTCGGGAATTGGACATTCGGTAACGGTGCTAACCGTAGAGCCCACTGCCGGGGCCGCAGAGTGGGGCACTGTGCAACCCCACAGCACCATGGTCGCCGCCAGCGTGGCCAACCTTGCGTACGGTAGCTGCCTCAAGCCAAACTCACAAAACTGTCGATCACTTTCTTCGTCCCCGCCTTGTCGAACTCGATCTCCAGCTTGTTGCCTTCCTGCCCCACGACCTCGCCGTAGCCGAATTTCTCGTGGAACACGCGCGCGCCGATTTCCACGTCGGTGCGCGGCTTGGCGGCGAAGCTGGCGGCGCTGCGGGTGCTTTCGCGGACGCGGGCGGGCTTGGTATCGTAGCCGGTCGACAGCGCGCGCTGCCAGCCGGGGCCGCGTTGTTGCGAGCGCTCGGGGTGGCTGGTGGCGACATGGGCGAAGGGGTCTTCCTGCTCGCTCCAGTTGGCCTGCCACAGCGACTTGCCACCGGTCATGCTGGTCTCGGCGTCGATGTGCTCGTCCGGCAACTCCTCGATAAAACGCGAAGGGATGGAACTGGTCCACTGGCCGTAGATACGCCTGTTGGCGGCATGCAGGATGGTGCACTTCCGCCGCGCACGGGTGATCGCGACATAGGCGAGGCGACGCTCTTCCTCGAGGCTCGCCAGCCCGCCCTCGTCGAGTGACCGCTGCGAGGGGAACACGCCCTCTTCCCAGCCGGGCAGGAAAACGTGGTCGAACTCTAGCCCCTTGGCGGCGTGCATGGTCATGATGGTGACTTTTTCCTCGTCGTCGCTGGCGTCGTTGTCCATCACCAGGCTGACGTGTTCGAGGAAGTCGCCCAGCGTCTCGTATTCCTCCATCGCGCGGGCGAGTTCGACGAGGTTGTCCGCGCGACCGGCGCTTTCGGCGGAGCGATCGGCCTTGAGCATGGCGTCGTAACCCGATTCCTCCAGCACGGCGCGCATCAGGTCGGCCGGCGTCACCGCCTCGGCCATTTCGCGCCAGCGCAGGAAGTCGCCCATCAGCGCGGCAATGGTATTCCGCGCGCGCGGCGGCAGTTCGTCGCTATCGGCCAGTTCCAGCGCAGCGGCGGCCAGCGGCTGGCCCGTGCTGCGCGCGTGCTGGTACATCTTTTCCAGTGTCTTTGCGCCAAGCCCGCGCTTGGGCTGGTTGTAGATGCGTTCGAAAGCGAGGTCGTCCGCCGGTTGGGCGATCACCCGCAGGTAGGCGAGGGCATCGCGCACTTCGGCGCGTTCGTAGAAGCGGAAGCCGCCGATGATGCGGTAAGAAAGGCCGATCTGGATGAAGCGGTCTTCAAATTCGCGCGTCTGGTATTGCGCGCGCACCAATATGGCCGCCTGTTCGAGGCTGAGGCCTTCGCGTTCGAGCCGTTCCAGTTCCTCGCCCACGCGGCGCGCTTCCTCCGGTGCGTCCCACACGCCAACCACGCGCACCTTCTCGCCCGGCGGCAATTCGGTCCACAGCGTCTTGCCGAGGCGCTGGCTGTTGGCTTCGATCAGGCCGGAGGCGGCGGCAAGGATCTGCGGGGTCGAGCGGTAATTCTGCTCCAGCCGCACGACCTTGGCCTTGGGGAAGTCCTTGTCGAAGCGCAGGATGTTGGCGACTTCGGCCCCGCGCCACGAGTAGATCGACTGGTCATCATCCCCCACCACGCAGATGTTCTTGCGCTCCTGCGCCAGCAGCCGCAGCCACAGGTACTGCACGGCGTTGGTGTCTTGGTATTCGTCGACCAGCACGTATCTGAAGCGCTGCTGGTAGCTTTCCAGCACGTCGCGGTGGCGGCGGAAAATGTTGAGCACGTGCAGCAGCAGGTCGCCGAAATCGCAGGCGTTGAGGCTTTTCAGCCGCTCCTGGTAGAGGCGGTACATCTCCTGCCCCTTGCCGTTGGCATAACTCTCGTTGTCGACGGCGGTCAGGTCATCCGGGTTGAGGCCACGGTTCTTCCAGCTGTCGATCAGGCCTGCCAGCTGGCGCGGCGGCCAGCGTTTTTCGTCGAGGTCCGCCTCGCGGATCATCGTCTTGAGCAGGCGCAGCTGGTCGTCGGTGTCGATGATGGTGAAGTTGCTTTCCAGCCCCACCAGTTCGGCATGGCGGCGTAGCATCTTGGCGCAGATCGAGTGGAAGGTGCCGAGCCACGGCATCCCCTCCAGCGCGCCATTGGTCAGCTTGGATACGCGTTCGCGCATTTCGCGCGCGGCCTTGTTGGTGAAGGTGACGCAGAGGATCTCGCTCGGCCAAGCCATCCGCTCGCGCACGATGTGTGCCAGGCGGTGGGTGAGGGCGGCGGTCTTGCCAGTCCCGGCGCCCGCCAGCATCAGCACCGGACCTTCGGTGGTCAGCACCGCCTCGCGCTGCGGCTCGTTCAGGTGGGCGAGCCACTCGGGCGCAGCCATTGCAGGCAGGGAATCGCGGGTTTCGGGGGCGTCGGTCACAGGTGAACAGTTAGGGAACGCAGGCGATCCGTGCAAGGAACCTGCACGGCTTTTGTCCGTTCATTGCCCGACTCCCGGAAGGAGAGGACCAGTCCGATGAAATCCCTTGCCTATATCGCTGTCTCCGGCCTCGCTTTGGTAACCGTGCCCGCCTTGGCGCAGGACTCCTCCCAGCAACAAGCCGAAGAGGAGAACCCCGTCGCCGTGGTGCTCAAGCGCGATGAGGAAGGGCGTGCCACGCGTATCCGGGTGGGCGAGTTCGAATATGACGTCTGCCGGGAAGGGCGGCAGGACGGCTGCATCAACCCGCGCGAAGCGGGGCTGGATTTTGGCGGCGTGCCGATCGACTACTGGCCGGGGCAGGAGGCAAGCGACATTGAGGGAGGCCTGCCGCCCGAACGCCCTGCAGACGAACCCGAAGAGGGTTGATCTAGGCCTGCGGCATCCTTGCCAGCACCAGCTTGGCCGGACCGGTCTTGCGCTCTGTTTCGATTTCGAGCGCCTTCAGGTGCACGTCGTCCTTGGCGCCGACTTCCAGTGCCACCCAGGTGGCCGGGCCGATCCAGCCGAGCCGTGCAAGCCGGTCGATGGCGACAGCGCCGATATTGGTGCCGTAGGGCGGATCGAGCAGGATCAGGTCCTTGGGCTCGGCTGCCTTCGTCAGGGACATCACCGATCCGGCAATCACGTCGCACTGCTGTTGCGCGCGCAAGGCGGCGATGTTCTGCCGGAGGCAGCGGATTGCGGCGGCGTCCTGTTCGACGAACAGGCAGGTGGCTGCACCGCGCGACAGGGCTTCAAGGCCAAGCGCGCCTGACCCTGCAAACATGTCCGCCACGCTCAGCCCTTCGAAGTCGCCGAGGCGGCTCACCAGCATGGAGAACAGCGTTTCGCGGGTACGGTCTGCCGTGGGACGTGTGGCATCGCCCGCTGGGGCGCGCAGCTGGCGGCGTTTCCATTCGCCGGCGATGATCCTCATTTGCCGCTCGCCTTCAGCGAGGAGCGGAAGCGTTCGATGTCTTCCTTGCGGATTTCCTGCGCAGCGCCGCGCGGCAGGTCCGCCAGGTGGAAGGGGCCGTAGGCTGTCCGGATCAGGCGGCTGACCTCCAGCCCGAAGTGTTCCAGCACCCGTCGCACTTCGCGGTTCTTGCCTTCGGTCAGCGTCAGCTCGATCCACTTGTTGGCACCGGCGCTGCGTTCGAGGTTGGCGTCGATGCGGTCATACCGCATGCCCTCGATCTCGATCCCCTCGACCAGCGTTTCGAGCTGTTCCTGCGTAATCTCGCCAAAGGTGCGCGCGCGGTAGGTGCGCGGGATTTCGGAGGAGGGCAGCTCCATCTGCCGTTTGAACTCGCCGTCGTTGGTCAGCAGCAGCAGGCCTTCGGTATTCATGTCGAGCCGCCCGACCGGCATTAGACGCGGGGTATCCTTGGGCAAGGCATTACGCAGGGCGGTGTAGATCGTCGGACGGCCGGAGAAATCGCGTTCTGCTGTCAGCAGGCCGGTGGGCTTGTGGAAGGCGAACAGGCGTGTGCGTTCGGGCTTGGCGACCGGCTTGCCGTCCACCGTCACGCCCTTCAGGCTGGTAAGGAAAGTGGCCGGGGTGGTGACGAACTGGTCGTCGATCTTGATGCGCCGGTCCTCGATCATCCGCTCGATCTCTCGGCGGCTGGCAACGCCCGCGCGGGCGAGCAATTTGGCAATGCGGTCGCCCTCGGGGCGCGGTTCGTTCGACATGGCTCGCGCCATAGGCGTGTAAAGCCCGTTCATCCAGCCTTCCAATGCCATGGATTACAGCTAGACGGATAACAGGGGCACAGGAGCGGAGATTACCTGCATGGCTGACGCCGTCGCCGAGACCAAGAAGACGAAGCCCGGCTGGGGCACGCTGCTGCGCTCGCTGCGCAATCCCAAGAGCGGCTACATGGCGCTGTTCGGCTTTGCCAGCGGCCTGCCGTTCGCGCTGTTCCTGGGCACGCTCTACGCCTGGCTCAGCGAGGCAGAGGTCGAGCTGGAGACCATGGGCGTCTTCTCGCTCATCGGTCTCGCTTATGCCTTCCAGTTCCTGTGGTCGCCGCTGATCGACAAGGTTACCATCCCCGGGTTCAGCAAGCTGGGGCGGCGCAAGCAATGGATCGTGCCATCGCAGATCCTGCTCGGCGTGATCCTGATCGCGCTGAGCCTGTCCAACCCCACCAACGAAGCCATCGGCTGGTTCAGCCTGCTGGCGGGCATCGGCGCGCTGGCCAGCGCGACGCAGGACATCGCGATCAATGCCTGGCGCATCGACGTGGCAGACGAAGAGGCAACGCTGGATATCCTCTCCACCGTCTACCAGATGGGCTACCGCCTCGCGGCATTGGTCGGCGGCGCGCTGGGCCTGATCATCGCGGCGCGCATCGGCTGGCCGCAGACCTACCTGATGATGGGCGCGATCCTGCTGGTGATCGGCATTGCGGGCCTGTTCGCGCCGGACAGCAAGGCGGGCGAAAACGTCGATGGTACTGTCACTGACGAACTGCTGGTCAGCCTGAGCAAGAAGGGCGAATTGCAGCCAGCGGTGCGCACCAAGGCGCTGGCCGCGGTCGGCCTGCTGTGGGCCGTGGCGATCGGCACCGTGCTCACCTTCATGTATATGTCGCTGGCCTATGCTCCCGAAGAGCGGCCCAATCCGACCGAGTTCACGGTCACCTACGGCCCGTGGATCATCGTCGCGACAGTGGTGATCCCGGCCTTCATCGCCGGCTGGCTCGCCTCGCAGAAGGCCAAGGGCGAGAACGTGCTGACCGAAGACCTTCCGGTGCAGGTGGCAGTGTCCCCGCTCGACCACCTCTACCGTGCGCTTGTCATGCCGCTGGTGGAATTCGTCGGCCGCATGGGCTGGTCGCTGGTGCTGATCCTGTCACTGGTGCTGACCTACCGCATCTGCGACGCCATCTGGGGCACCTTCGCCTACCCGTTCTACCTGGGCGAGCTGGAATACACCAATGACGAGGTGGCCTTCGCCTCCAAGTTCTTCGGCGTGGGCGCGATCATCGCCGGACTGGCGCTGGGCGGTTACCTGATCACCAAGTTCGGGCGCATGGCGACGCTGACTTTCGGCGCGCTGATCGCCGCGCTCACCAACTTGCTCTATGCGGACATGGCAGTTGGCGGGGCCAACATGCAGGCGGCCAGCGACGCCATCGGCTTCTCCTGGTTCATCAGCACCATCGCGCCGTTCGGGTCCGATGCCCTGCCGCGGCTGACCTTCACCATCATGTGGGAAAACCTCGCCATCGGCATCGCCGGTGCTGCCTATGTCGCCTGGCTCAGTTCGATTGTGTCGAAGAAATATTCCGCCGTGCAATATGCGCTGCTGTCATCGCTCACCCTGCTGGTGGGGACGTTAGGACGCGGTGCGCTGGGCGAGATGATCGAGGATCGTGGCTATTTCGACGTCTTCATCCTGACGACGCTGATCGGCGGCGTGGCTGTGGTGCTGTGCATTCTCGAATGGATCCGCGTCACCCGCAAGGGCGCGAACTCGGGCGTCGTTGCGCCAGACCCGCACGCGCTACCGGCCGAATAGCCTAGTCCGGATACTCGCGGTTCGCCGCCAGCACCTTGCCCGCAAGGTAGAGCGATCCTGCCAGCAGCACGGTGCCGCCATCGCGCTGCGGCAAGTCTTGCAGTCCGGCCTTGAGGCTGTCGGCGGTCGTGACTTCCGCCACACCCGCTTCGCGCGCCATGTCTGCCAATTTGTCCACTGGCACATGGTCGTTGCCTTCGATCGGCACGGCGGTGACGCTGGCAAGGTGCGGGGCGAGGATCGCGAGGAAGCGGCGCGCGTCCTTTGCGGCCATCATCCCGATCAAGGCATCGACCGGCTGTTCTACGCCTTCGAGATAGCGAGCGAGCGCATTGGCGGCATCCGGATTGTGCCCCCCGTCGAGCAGGAACTGCCGCTGCGGAGCAAATTCGCGCACGGGGCCCTCTGCCAGTACCTGCAAGCGCGCGGGCCAGTGGGCCGTGCGGATACCCTCGGCCATGGCCTCTTCGGACACGGGCACCACCTGCTGATGCCGCAGCATGGCAACCGCCAGCGCGGCGTTATCGGCCTGGTGCGCGCCGGGCATTGTCGGCAGCGGCAGGTCCAGCCGCCCGAACTCGTCACGGTAAGCGATGCCGTCCGCCTTGGTGTCAGCCCGCCACCGCTTGCCGCGCATGTGCAGCGGCGCGCCGGCGAGGGCGGCGATCTTCTCGATCTGCGCTTCGACGGCGGGCGGATAGTCCTGTGTCACCAGCGGCGACAGCGCGCGGGCGATGCCCGCCTTCTCGAAGGCAATGCGCACCAGCGGATCGACCTTGGGATCGGGCGCCAGCGGGTCTTCGTTGAGTAGGAACTGTTCGTGGTCGACACCCAGAGAGGCAATGCCGCAGGCGGCCGGGCGCACCATGACATTGGTGGCATCGAAACGGCCGCCAAGCCCGACTTCGATCACGCAGGCGTCCGCCGGTTCGCGCGCGAAGGCGAGGAAAGTGGCTGCCGTGGTGACTTCGAAGAAGCTGGGCGAAAGGTCTTCCGCCGTATCCAGCACTTCGGCCAGCAGGCTGGCGAGCATGTCATCGCTGATTAGCGAGCCACTGACGCGGATGCGCTCGTTATAGCGGACCAGGTGCGGCTTGGTGGCGACGTGCAGCGTCAGGCCCTGGGCTTCCAGCATGGCGCGCAGGAAGGCGCAGGTGGAGCCTTTGCCGTTGGTGCCTGCAACGTGGAACACCGGCGGCAGGCTGCGCTCCGGGTTGCCAAGCCGCGCTAGCAGCTGGTGGATTACCTCCAGCCCGATGCGGCCTTGCGGCAGCGACAGGGCGCCCAGCCGGTCCAGCTGGCGCTGGACCGCCTCGTTGTCGGAAATCGCGAAGTCTTTCATCGCCGGGAAGGAGCGTCAGGCAGCCTTGGCGGGCGTCAGGTAGTCGAGCAGCTGGGCCAGCGTCGAGCGCAGGTCCTTGCGGTGCACCACCATGTCCACCATGCCGTGCTTGTGCAGGTATTCCGCCCGCTGGAAGCCTTCGGGCAGCTTCTCGCGGATGGTCTCCTGGATCACGCGCTGGCCGGCAAAGCCGATCAGGGCACCGGGTTCGGCGATGTGCACGTCGCCCAGCATGGCGTAGCTGGCGGTGACGCCGCCGGTGGTAGGGTCTGCGAGCACGACGATGTAGGGCAGGCCGGCCTCTTTCAGGCGGCGCGTCATCACTGTGGCGCGCGGCATCTGCATCAGGCTGAGGATGCCTTCCTGCATGCGTGCACCGCCAGCGGCAGTCACACAGATGAAGCCGCACTTCTCGTCCAGCGCGCGCTGGGCCGCGGCGCAGAAGGCATCGCCCACGGCCATGCCCATCGAGCCGCCCATGAAGGTGAAGTCCTGCACGCCGACAACCGCAGGCTTGCCTTCGATCGTGCCATAGGCAGCGGTGAAAGCATCCTTGTGCGGGTTGCTGGCGCGGGCGGCCTTGAGCCGGTCGGTATAGCGCTTGCTGTCCTTGAACTTCAGCGGGTCTTCGGTGACCTCGGGCGCGGGCAGTAGCTCCATGGCGCCATCGTCGAGGATCTGGTCCAGCCGCGCGTCGGCACCGATACGGCCATGATGCTCGCAGCGCGGGCAGACCGACATGTTCTGCTCGTACTCGGTGCGGAACACCATCTCCTGACACCGGGAACACTTGATCCACAGGTTGTCGGGCGTTTCGCGCTTGTTGACGAACGGCAAGCGTTCACGGACACGGGTAAGCCAGCTCATGGGCAGCGCCTATCGGGCAGAATGCACGGCCTTGGCAAGCCTTTCGGTAAGCTCACGCAGGTGCTGCGGGGCATCCTTGCCGTGCTGCTTGACCAGGTCCACCAGTGCCGAGCCGACCACCACGCCATCGGCAACGCGGGCGATTTCAGTGGCTTGTTCGGGAGTCCTCACGCCGAATCCAACCGCGATGGGGATATCCGTGTGCGACTTGATGCGGCGTACGTTTGCTTCGATCGATTCGATCGCGGCCTGCTGCATCCCGGTGATCCCGGCCACGGCAACGTAGTAGAGGAAGCCGGACGAGCCTTCGAGAACCTTGGGCAGGCGCTTGTCGTCGGTGGTTGGTGTGGCGAGACGGATCAGCGAAATGCCCTTGGCGCGCAGGGCCGGGCCAAGGTCCTCGTCCTCTTCGGGCGCAAGGTCGACGCTGATGACGCCGTCGACACCGGCGGCCTCGGCCGCATCGGCAAACCATTCCGGCCCGAGCCGCACCATGGGGTTGGCGTAGCCCATCAGGATCAGCGGCACCTCGGGATGACGGGCACGGAAATCGGTGGCCAGCTTCAGGACGTCCGCCGTCGTGGTGCCCGCAGAGAGCGAACGGATGTTGGCTTCCTGGATCGCCGGGCCGTCGGCCATCGGGTCGGTAAAGGGCATGCCTAGCTCGATCACGTCCGCGCCGCCCTCGACAAGGGCATCAAGGTTGGCCGCAGTGTCACCGTCGCCCGCCGTGATGAAGCAGACGAGCGCGGGGTGGGGCTTGGCAAAGGTATTGGCGAGGCGGGTCATCGAACCGTGTCAGTCCCAGATAAAGCGAATGAAGATCATGCGTAGCAATTTCGCCATGGCGAGGGCGCAGGCAAGGAGCAAGGGGGCTAGCCACAAAAAGTACAGCCATTCCGCTGGTGCGTCGTAGCAATACAACTGCCAGTCGGGACAATAGGTCTTGTTGAACCGGGCCGAAGCGGCCAGCACGGACCCGAAGTACGAAATCCCCATGAGGGCCGCGAAGCTACGATAGAAGAAACTGATTATGAAGCCTGTGAAGCTCTCACCGAAGGGTCCCGCAATGTTCGCCATGAGGTTGGGCGGATCGTCGGCTACAATCTCTGGCGCGCGCAGGAACCAGAAGCTCGCCGCAGCCAGCGCCGTCATGAGCAGCAAGGCGAGCATGCTCATGAACCAGCGCAGCAGCTTCTGGCGGTGCCCGTCAGTCATAACGGCGCCGGACGCGGGTGGTGGCGACTATCAAGACCTTGAGGATCGTCAGGCTGATCACAGCCCAGAAGGCAACTGTCGAGGGAATACGCAGGATAGGAACGGTGTAGTAGCAGTCTTGCGACAGTACCAGCATTGGCCCCCCGCACGGCGCAACGTAGGAAAATTCGCCTGATGCATGCATCGCAAACAGCAGTCCGAGTATCAGCAGCGCAAGTTGGTATGGCGCCGCATGAGATAGCCAGCGGGTTAGCCGTGATCTTGCCGTCTTGCGGTCGAACAGGTCAGCCATGTGCCACAAGGCGACAGGTACGAAGCCGACTACGAAGAGTGCGACGATCTCTCCCATCGCCCCGGCGTAGTCGACCAATTCGTAGTCGTCGGGGAAGGGCACCCCAGCGGGTCGCACCATCAGGTCCGGCCTGTTGAAGAACCAGTAGGCTGCCAGCGAGAGAGCCACGCAGAG
Source organism: Alphaproteobacteria bacterium (assembly GCA_030431875.1). GTDB lineage: Bacteria > Pseudomonadota > Alphaproteobacteria > Sphingomonadales > Sphingomonadaceae > Alteraurantiacibacter. Next base: position 12,033 of record JAUIIG010000012.1, on the reverse strand, counting down.
GCACAGGATCATCATGCTAATGAGCCAGTTGAGCAGCTTCTGGCGATAAGCTTCGCTCATGCGAGGGGCCGCGTCAGGTCTTGGGCTTCCATACCCCCGCAACAAGCCCGACGATCGCCGCAATGGCAAGGGCGAAAGGCGCGATGTCCGGCGCGCTAATCGCTTGGCCGGACACGACAAAGCCGAGCGCCGAGAGAATGAAACCGATCGGCAGGCCGATCAGGAAGAACACGCCTGCGCGGGCGAGGGAGTTGGTGGGCTGGCTCATTTTGACGATGCTTTCCAAGGCGCTCGCAAACAGATCAGAAAAGCCACGGCTGCAAACAAGAGTGCGACGATGCTGATTCCATACAGGGCAATCTGGATGGCAGTGAGGCTGCAATCATACTGGCACCAGAAGCCGGAAGTCTCTCCATCATCAGATGTGAATTCGACGTATTCCAGAGCCCAGCGCGCAGTTGTCAGATGACCGGCCAAGACCGCCACGCCTGCCGAAATTGCAGAGGTGGCAGCCCAAAACAGCCGGGTTCTCGTCACATCTCCACCCCGAGCGCCTCGGCCACGGTGAAGATATCCTTGTCGCCGCGGCCGCAGAGATTCATCACGATGGTCTCGTCCTTGCCCATGGTCGGGGCGACCTTGGTGACGGCGGCCAGTGCGTGGCTGGGCTCCAGCGCGGGGATGATGCCTTCGGTGCGGCAGAGCAGCTGGAAGGCTTCCAGCGCTTCGTCATCGGTAACGCTGGTGTAGTCGACGCGGCCCGTCTCCTTCAGCCAGGCGTGCTCCGGCCCGATGCCGGGATAGTCGAGGCCCGCCGAGATCGAGTGCGCCTCGGCAATCTGGCCGTCCTCGTCCTGCAGCAGGTAGGTCTTGTTGCCGTGGAGCACGCCGGGGAAGCCGCCCGCAAGGCTGGCTGCGTGCTGCTTGTCGAGCCCGTGACCTGCCGCTTCGACACCCAGCATCTTCACGTCGGGATCGTCGAGGAAGGGGTGGAACAGCCCGATCGCGTTGGAGCCGCCGCCAATGGCGGCGATCAGCAGGTCAGGCAGCTTGCCGGTGCGCTTCAGCATCTGCTCGCGCGTTTCGCGGCCGATCACGCTCTGGAAGTCGCGAACGAGCTCCGGATAGGGGTGCGGGCCGGCGGCGGTGCCGATGATGTAGAAAGTGTCGTGGACGTTCGCGACCCAGTGACGCAGCGCCTCGTTCATGGCGTCCTTCAGCGTTGCCGCGCCCGAAGTAACGGGCACCACTTCGGCGCCCAGCAGCTTCATGCGGAACACGTTGGGCGCCTGCCGCTCGACATCGGTCTTGCCCATGAAGATGGTGCAGGGAAGGCCAAAGCGCGCGCAGACCGTGGCCGTGGCCACGCCGTGCTGGCCCGCGCCGGTTTCGGCGATGATGCGGGTCTTGCCCATGCGCATGGCGAGCAGGATCTGCCCGACGCAGTTGTTGATCTTGTGCGCGCCCGTGTGGTTGAGCTCGTCGCGCTTGAACCATACCTGCGCACCGCCCAGTTCTTCGGTCAGGCGCGGGGCGAAATAGAGCGGGCTGGGGCGGCCGACGTAATGCTCCAGCAGGTCCTCGAACTCTTCCTTGAAGGCAGGATCGGCCTTGGCCTTGTTGTACTCCTGCTCGAGGTCAAGGATCAGCGGCATCAGCGTTTCGGCAACGTAACGTCCGCCAAACTGGCCAAAGTGCCCGCGCTCGTCGGGCTGGTTCATGAAGCTATTGGGCTTGTTCTCGGTCATCGCTCGCGCCGATTGGCAGAGGCGACGCAGGCTGTCCAGCGAGTCGAAGGGCTAGGCTGCCGCCTTGCGCGCTGCGCGGGCGGCCTCGCAGAAGGCATGGATCTTCGCCACGTCCTTCTTGCCCGGCTCGCTTTCGAGGCCGGAAGAAGCATCGACCAGCGGCGCGCCGGTGTAGCGGATGGCGTCCGCGACATTGTGCGGCCCAAGCCCGCCAGCCAGCCCCCAGGGCATGACATGGCGATGGTTGAGCAGCAGCCGCCAGTCGAGCGCCAGGCCATTGCCGCCGGGCAGGGCACCGGCCGCCGCATCGTAAAGCAGCCGGTGCGCGGAATCCTTGAACTTCTCAGCCCGTTCCAGCGCGGCGCGATCCTTGATGCCGACCGCCTTCCACACTTCCAGCTTGGAATTGTCCTTGATGAGGCTCAGCCACTCGGGCGTTTCCTTGCCGTGCAGTTGCAGCACGTCGGGCTGCACTTCCTGTAGCGCCTCTGCCGTGGGCTTGGGTTCCATGTTCACCGTCAGCAACACAGCGTTCACGCTGTCGGGAATGCGCGCGCGCAGCTTGGCAGCATCGGCAATCGACAAGTGGCGCGGCGACTTTTCGAAATGGACGAGTCCAATGTGAGTCGCGCCGGCTTCTACAGCGGCGTCAACGGTTTCCTCGGTCGTGAGACCGCAAATCTTGATGAGTTGGTCAGCCATTTCGCTCTGGAATAGGTGATTCGACAGATGAGCGAAAGTGCGGCAAACTCGATTAACAATTTGCTTTGGGGGAACGAGCAGATGCGGAAATTTGTAGCTTTGGCGGCTGTCGCCCTGCTGGCGGCCTGCAACCCGATGGAACAGATGGACGGCGCCGACACGCTGATCGAGGAATTTCATGCCGATTTCAACGAAAGTGACTTCGACGCGATCTGGAACGGCGCGTCGCAGGACTTCCGCGATTCGCTGACGCGCGAGGAATTCCAGCAGTTCATGACCCGCATGCGCGCCAGCGTGGGCGAGTACCAGGACGGCAGCCAGGTGGGTTTCAACATCAACACCAACAACGGCACGACGCTGACCGAGATCACGCTCGACACGACCTACGAGAACGGTACGGCGGACGAGGTTTTCACCTTTATCGGCACCGGCGACGACATGGCGCTGCTCAACTGGAACATCGATTCCACGGCACCTTGGGCTGAACCGGAAGCGCCCGAGCAAGCTCCCGGAACGGCAGGCGAGAAGCTCTAGGGGTTCTGCACCAGCCGCAGCAGCGATCCGTCAGGGTCAATCAGGTAGGCTATTGTCAGTCCGCTGATGTCCCGCTGTGGCGGGACGATGCGCGGAATGCCTTCGCGCGCTTCAGGCACACCAGCATCGCTGCATTGCGCGACCATGGCATCGAGATCGGCAAGCCGCAGGCAGCACGAATGACTGTTCTGCGCCGGATCGAGATCGGGCCAGGGGAAGAACTCCAGCTGCACGCTGCCGCGCTGCAGGATCAGCCAATGGCCAGAGCGGTAGGAAGCGGCAAAACCAAGCTTCGCATACCAGCGCTCGGTCTTCAGGAAGTCGCGGCTGGGCAGGTTGGGGGTGGCGTGGTCAGCCAATTGACGTTGCCTAGAGCGTCGCCTCGATGTCGCGGGCGGCCTGCAGCGGGTCTTCGGCGCGGCTGATCGGGCGGCCGATTACCAGCACGGATGCACCGTCGTCGCGCGCCTGGCGCGGAGTGACGACGCGCTTCTGGTCGCCGGTGGCCTTGCCGCCCGGACGCAGGCCGGGGACGACGAAGAAGCCCTTCTTCCACTGGTCGTGGACCGCTTTGACTTCCTGACCGGAACAGACAATTCCGTCGAGGCCAGCGGCCTCGGCCAGTTCGGCCAGCCGCATGACATGATCGTGCGGGGTGCCGGTAACACCGGTGCGCTTGAGATCATTCTCGTCGAGACTGGTGAGCATGGTGACGGCGACAACCTTGGTGTTCTCGCCCGCAGCGGCCTTGGCGTCTTCCATCATCGCCCGGCCACCGCTGGCGTGGACGGTCATGATTGACGGTTCCAAGACGTGCAGCGCCTGCATGGCGCCGGCCACGGTATTGGGAATGTCGTGCAGCTTCAGGTCTAGGAAGATTGGCAGGCCGAGGTGGGCGATTTCGTGCACGCCGTGTGTGCCGTGGGCGCAGAAGAATTCCAGCCCCAGCTTCACGCCGCCGATATGGCCGCGCACCTTCTCGACCAGCGCCTTGCCAGCGTCGAGCTGCGGTATGTCCAGCGCCAGGTAGACCGGGTTGCTCATGCCTTGCTGCCGTCCTCGTCCGGAGGCGAAAGCGGCCCCAGCTCGCTTTGCTCTTCGGCGGCCGGTTCGGGGGCCGGGGTTGGAGGGGGCGGCGGAGGTGGCGGAGCCACTTCGACCGGCGGCTCCTGCGTCGGCGCAGGCGCAACCGGCGTGGTCGCCGCCGTGCGCGCGGCGTTCTCGAGGTTGGCGATCTTGCGCGTCATGCTCCACTTGCTGGCGCGGTGGTAGAGCCACATGGGCAGGAAGCCGATCAGGAACGACAGCAGCACCAGCACGGGGATCTTGGTATCGGCGACGATGGTCTGCGCCGGGTCCGAATTGGGCCACAGCACCACCTTCACATCGTCCCAGTTGACTGCCGAGAACAGCAGCAGTGCCACCAGCAGCAGTACCCAGATTATCGTGCGAATGATCTGCATCGGCTCTTGATCCTCTCTGCCTCGCTTGCCCGCCACGCTAGGCGCATAGACGGGCCTTGTCCACGCGGCCTAGCTGCCGAAGACGCGCGCGAAAATCGTGTCGACGTGCTTGAAGTGGTAGTCGAGGTTGAACTTCTCTTCGAGCTCCGCCTCGCTCATCGCGGCGCGCACTTCCTCGTCGGCCTTGAGCAGGTCGAGCAGCGACAGCTGGCCGTCCGATTCCCACACCTTCATGGCGTTGCGCTGGACCAGCCGATAGGCGTTGTCGCGGGTGATACCGGCCTGGGTCAGCGCCAGCAGGACGCGTTGCGAGTGGACAAGGCCGCCCATCTTGTCGAGGTTCTTCTGCATGCGCTCCGGATAGACCAGCAGCTTGTCGACCACGCCGGTCATGCGGGCGAGGGCGAAGTCGAGCGTGATCGTTGCGTCGGGGCCGATGAAGCGTTCGACGCTGGAGTGCGAGATGTCGCGCTCGTGCCACAGGGCGACGTTTTCCATCGCGGGCAGGGCGTAGCTCCGGATCATGCGCGCCTGGCCGGTCAGGTTCTCGGTCAGGATCGGGTTGCGCTTGTGCGGCATGGCCGACGAACCCTTCTGGCCAGGCGAGAAGTATTCCTCTGCCTCCAGCACCTCGGTGCGCTGCAGGTGGCGGATTTCGACCGCAAGGCGCTCCATGGAAGAGGCGATAACGGCCAGCGTGGCGAAATAGGCAGCATGGCGATCGCGCGGGATCACCTGCGTCGATACCGGCTCGACTGCGAGGCCCAGCTTTTCGGCGACATATTCCTCTACCGACGGGTCGATATTGGCGAAAGTGCCGACCGCGCCGGAGATGGCGCAGGTGGCGATCTCGGCGCGCGCGGCGACGAGGCGGTCGCGGCAGCGGTCGAACTCGGCATAGGCCTGCGCCAGCTTGAGGCCGAAGGTGGTCGGCTCGGCATGAATGCCGTGGCTGCGGCCGATGGTGGCGGTGTACTTGTGCTCTTCGGCGCGGCGCTTCAGCGCGGCGAGCAGGGCGTCCATGTCTTCCAGCAGCAAGTCAGTCGCGCGCACCAGCTGCACCGCCAAGGTGGTGTCGAGCACGTCGGAGCTGGTCATGCCCTGGTGCATGAAGCGTGCCTCTGGACCCACTTCGTCAGCCACCCAGTCGAGGAAGGCGATCACGTCGTGCTTCAGCACGGCTTCCTTGGCGTCGATCGCGGCAACGTCGATCTTCGGGCTCGTTGCCCACCAGTCCCACAGCGCCTTGGCGCCGCTTTCGGGCACCACGCCCAGTTCCGCCAGCTTCTGCGTCGCGTGGGCTTCGATCAGGAACCAGATTTCATACTTCGTTTCCGGCTCCCAGATCGCGGTCATGGCTGGGCGGGCATAGCGGGGGACCATTGTTCACTCCGGTAGGTAGGTTTGCGGCGCGGCTAGGACCTGTTCCGGCAATTGGCAAGGTGCACGGTGCAGGCCGTTGCTTTCACAGTCACTTCGTGATGAAGTGCCTCTTGCACACGGTCGCCTGCATGGCGACCCCAAGGGGAGCTTCATGTACAAGTCTATTGCCGTCCTGCCGCTCGTTGCCATTGCCTGGAGCGCGCCTGTCCTCGCGGGGGAAGAACCGCTTTACGCCGACGCCCCGGACTTCGTCGAACCGGTAGATTTCGAAGCTGCCCTCGATACCGGCGAGGAAATCGTCCTGTTCGACCGGCACTACCGCCTCGAAGACGGGGTGGTGACGCAATATTCCGACGTTGCCTACGAAATGCGCTCCACCGAATCGCTGCGCCGCTTCGGCACGCTCCAGCTCGGCTGGCTGCCCGACAAGGGTGACCTCATCATCCACCGCCTGCACATTATCCGTGATGGCGAGGTGATCGACGTGATCGCGAACGGGGCGGAGCCACAGATCCTGCGCCGCGAGCGCCAGCTGGAGCGCCAGTCGCTCGACGGTGCGCTGACGGCGGCCATCCCGATTCCCGGCCTGCAAGTGGGCGACGTGCTGCGCTATTCGATCAGCACGACGCTGTCCGACCAGGCCCTGGACCGCGAAATGCAGGCACAAGCGCGGCTGACCGCCGAACCGGCGGAGATTGGTTTCGGCCGCGTGGTATTTTCCTGGCCCGAGGACGAGAACGTCTACTGGCGCGCAGTCGGGCAGGCGGGGGAACACGAGGTTGTTACCCGCGACGGCTACGACATGATCGAGGTCATGCTGCCCATCGCCGAGCCGGACGAAATGCCGGAAGACGCGCCGGGCCGTTATCACCTCAACCCTGGCATCCAGGTCGGCACTTTCGAGACCTGGCGCGACGTCAGCCGGGTGATGGCACCGCACTTTGAAACGGTTGGCTCGATCGATCCCGAAGGCCCCATCACCGAGGAAATCGACCGGATTCGCGGTGCCAGCAACGACAAGGTGCAGCAGGCCGCGCTGGCGCTGCAACTGGTGCAGGACGAGATCAATTACCTGCTCAACGGCCTCGACGGCGGCAATTACCTGCCGCAAATGCCGGAAGAGACCTGGCAGCTGCGTTATGGCGACTGCAAGGCCAAGTCGATGCTGCTGCTGGCCATCCTGCGCGAGCTGGATATCGATGCCACCGCGATCCTGGTCGACACGGCCAACTCGGATTCGGCATCGGTCGTCCAGCCGCTGCCCGGTGCCTTCAACCACATGATCGTGCGCGCGGTGATCGACGGCACGCCTTACTACCTTGACGGCACCAGCGCGGGGACGCGCGTGGACACGATGTACGAGGTGCCGAACTACATCTACTATCTGCCGCTGGTCGAAGGCGGGGCAGACCTTGAGCGGGTCGAGCAGCGCTGGCCCATCGCTCCGGACCAGATCGTGCGCGTCACCTACGACATGAGCGGCGGCGTGGACCTGCCAGTGCTCTACGACATCGAGGTTGAGGCACGCGGCGTCTACGGAGCGCGATTGCGGGAACAGGCTGCCGAGACCAACCGGCTGGCCATTCTCGGCAATGCCAACGCCTATCTCAGCGAGATTGTCGACGGCGTGCTGGTCGACGCGGACTACTCCTACGACGAGGCAAGCGGTGTGGGCCGCCTGCACGGCCGCGGCTTCCGGCTGGACATGTTCGCGCTCGACCGTGACACCGCCACCCACCAGATCAGTTCGGCCACGACCAACTGGAGCTTCAACCCGGACCGTGCCCGCCGCGCCTGGCGCGAAATCCCCTATGCCGTGGGCGGCCCGCTGACGATTGCCTACGAAAGCACCTACATCCTGCCGGATGATGATGGCGAGGTCGTGGAGATCAACGGCACGCGCTCCGTCAACGAGGTGACCGGCGGCACCCGCTATCGCCGCGAAATCACCGTCGAGGGCGAACGTGTCCTGGTGGAAGACGATTACAGCTATATCCCGCGGGAAATCCCGGCGGAGGACATCCCCGACGAGCGCAGGGCCTTGCGGCAGCTGGCCAGCGGCGATCCGCAGATCCAGATTACCGATCCCGGCCGCAGCTGGGAGCTGGACGACGAAGAGCTGGCTGCACGCATGGCGCGCTTCGAGGAGCCGCTGGAAACTATGCTGGAGATCGATCCGGACAATCCGGGCTATCCGTTGATGGCCGGCATCATGTGGCTCTACGCCCGCGATTACGAGCGTTCGCTGGAACTGTTCGACCAGGCGCTGGAGCTGGAGGAATCGCCCGGAGCCTATACCCTGCGCACGAATGCGCTGACCCAGCTGGGTCGCTACGACGAGGCGCTCGAATCGGCCGAACGCGCGCATGACCTGCAGGGCGATCTTGAAACGGCGTCACTGCTGGCCGGTGCCCTTTCGGAACAAGGCCGGGCCGAGGAGGCCCTGGACCTGCTCGATTCGCTCGGGCTGTCTGGTCCGGAAGCAGGCACCGTGGCGGCGGCATGGGCAGATATCTCCGGACACGTCGGCCGTCAGGACGAGGCCTGGGACCGGCTTGCCGATGCCTTGCTCGATCGTCCGGGTGATGGCGTCCTGCTCAACTCGCAGTGCTGGTTGGCCGGCACCTGGCAGACCAACCTCGATGTTGCTGGCGATGTTTGTGACGAGGCGGTGACCGCGCTCAACTACTCGGCAGGCGTGCTCGATAGCCGGGCGCTGGTGCACTACCGCGCGGGCAATTCCGAAGCCGCGCTGGCCGACCTCGAAGCGGCACTACGCCAGTCTCCGGGACTGGCGGCCAGCCTCTACCTGCGCGGCCTTATCCGGCTGGAGCAGGGCGACGAGGGCGGTCGGGTGGATCTCGAGCAGGCCCGCCGCATCGCGCCAACGATTGACCGGCAATATGCCAATTGGGGCCTGACCCCGGAATAAGGGGGAAGCTAGAGCAGCCCTTTCGCGCGCAGCGACACGTGCCCCTCGCGGCCCACGATCACGTGATCGTGGACGGCGATACCGAGCGGGCGTCCAGCCTCGGCGATCCGCCGCGTGATGTCGATATCCGCGCGGCTGGGTTCGGGGCTGCCGCTAGGGTGGTTGTGCACCAGGATCAGCGCAGATGCGCCAAGGTCGAGCCCCTGCTTGATGACCTCACGCGGGTGGATCGCAGCTTCGTCGATCGTGCCGTCACCAAAGAGGTGATCGCGTACCAGCCGGTTCTTGGTATCGAGGTAGAGCACGCGCACGCGCTCGTGGTGGAGGTGGGCCATGTCGATGGCGAGGTAATCTAGCAGTGACTGCCAGCTGCCCAGCACGGGCTTGGCCTGCACCTCGCTGCGCGCCATACGGCGGGCGACGAGCGCGGCGATCTTGATCTGGCCGACGCTGGCATCGGACACGCCTTTTACCTGTTTCAGCGCCGAGGGATCGGCATTGAGCACGCCTGCCAGCGTGCCGAACCGCGCCAGCAAGGCCTTGGCCTGCGGCTTGGTGTCGCCGCGGGCGAGGGCGCCGAACAGCAGGTATTCCAGCACTTCGTAGTCCGCCAGCGCTTCCGCCCCGCCGCCCAGCAGCCGTTCGCGCAGGCGGGCACGGTGGCCAGCTGCCCCGCTCTTGTCTGGCTTGCTCGGTTCGCCGCCGATACCTTCGAATTCGCCTTGCGACATCAAACAGGTGCATTGCCTTTGTGCCCGCAGTCGCGCAAGTGTCGCCGTGCAATGGCGCAGCCAGCCGACGAGGATATCTCTACCCGCCCCAAGGGGCGCAAGCGCCGCTTGTTGCGCAATGGCTTACGCGTAGTCGTGGTGCTGCTGCTGGCGGCACTGGCGCTGGCCTGGTTCCAGCGGGAGCAGCTGGCAGACGACCTGATCGAAAGCACGCTGGCCAATCTCGGCGTACCAGCTACCTACCAGATCGACACTATCGGCCCGCGCCAGCAGGTCCTTACCGACGTCGTGGTCGGCGATCCCGACCGACCTGACCTGACGATCGAGCGGGTCGAGGTTTCGATCACTCCGCGTTTCGGCATGCCCGATGTCACCGCCGTGCGGCTGGTGCAGCCGCGCCTGTTCGGCACTTGGCGGAATGGCGAGCTGAGCTTCGGCACGCTCGATCCAGTATTGTTTACCGAATCCGACGCTCCGTTCGAATTTCCCGCCATGGTGTTGACCATCGACGACGGTCGCGCCCTGCTGCAGACCGACCACGGCGACGTGGGAGCCAAGCTTTCGGGCAGCGGCCACCTCCGCGGCGGCTTTGCCGGGGAGCTGGCGGTGGTCGCGCCGCAACTGGAGGTGGGAAGCTGCCTCGGCGAGCGGGTGACGCTTTACGGCGATGTGTCGATCGACGCCGAACGCCCAGAGTTCCACGGCCCCCTGCGCTTCGCCTCGCTTGATTGCGCCAACGGCTTGTTCGTGCGCGATGCGGGCGTGGCGCTGGATTTGCAGGCGGAACGCAACCTCGCCGAATACGAAGGTGACATCGACTTCGCGACTGAACGCGTGATCCTGGGAGAGGTACAGGCTGCTCTCGCCGGCGAAGGGCAGTTCACCTGGCACGACAACGACCTCAACCTGCTGTTCGACGTGGCCGCCAACGACGCGCAGACGCCTTATGCAATGCTGGGCGAACTTGGCGTCAACGGCCGCTTGCGCGCGCTCGAAGGCGGCGAGCGGGTCGAACTCGAAGGGGATCTCTCTGGCGACCAGTTGCTCTTGGGACCGGAGGTCGATTCGCTGCTGGCCGAAGCCGAACTGGGTGGGCAGGGCACCCTGGTCGAGCCGCTGGTGGCCAAACTGCGCCAGAACCTCGGCCCGCAGCTGCACGGCAGTACGCTTGAGGCAAGCTTCACCGCGCGCCAGCTGGGTGAGCGCTCCAGCTTGGTCATCCCGCAAGCCAGCCTGCGTGGCGGCAACGGGGCCACGCTCGTCTCCCTTTCGCGGGCGCAGGTGGTGATGGGTGAGGCGGGCCTGCCGCGTTTCTCGGGCAACTTTGTGACCGCAGGCGAAGGCCTGCCGCAGATGAGCGGGCGCATGGAGCAGGCCGAGAACGGCGCACTGCAGATGCGGCTTGCCATGCGCGAGTATGCGGCGGGGGATGCACGGCTGGCCCTGCCGGAGCTGAACCTCGTCCAAGGCAGCGGCGGACGGTTGGCGCTGGACGGCCGCGCGACGGCTAGCGGACCGCTGCCGGGCGGTTCTGTAAGCGGGCTGCAAGTGCCGATCGATGCTTCGATTGCCTCCGACGGCAGTGTCGCCATGTGGCGCGGTTGCCGCGAACTGCGGTTCGACCGGCTTGCTGCGGCAAACCTCATGTTGGAACGCCAGTCGCTGACACTCTGTCCGCGTGAGGGTAATCCGATCCTGCAATATGGCAGCGCCGGCCTGCGCTTTGCGGCGGCGACCGAATCGCTCAACCTCACCGGCGAACTGGCGGAAACGCCGATCACGCTCGCCAGCGGGCCGGTCGGCGTGGCCTGGCCCGGCACCATGGCCGTGCGCGATCTCGACGTGATGCTGGGCGAGGGCGATGCGGCGCAGCGCTTTGCCGTCAGCAACCTGCGCGCCGACCTGTCTGCGGATTCAGTAGGTGGTGATTTCGCCGGTGCGGACATATTCCTCGCCGCCATGCCGCTCGACCTGCGCGATGCCGCCGGTAGCTGGTCCTACGCCGACGAGCGCCTGCAAATCGCCGATGCCACCTTCGACCTCGTCGACCGCCAGCCCGTCAACCGCTTCGAACCCCTGACCGCGCGCGGCGCAACGCTGGCGCTGGCCGATAGCGTGGTGACGGCCAATGCCTTGCTGCGACATCCCTACAGCGACAAGGTGCTGAGCCGGGTGGAAATCGCCCACAACCTCACCACAAGTACCGGTTACGCCAACCTCTTCGTCGATGGCGTGACCTTCGGACCGGACCTGCAGCCCGCACCGCCCGCGTCGCACTGCCTGCGCGAGGACCTGGCGGCGCGGGTGCCCCAGACAGGCCTTTCCTGCCTTGCGCTGGGCGTGGCGAGCGACGTTGAAGGAACCATCACGGGCAGCGGGCGGATCGACTGGAATGGCGAAACCATCACCAGCACGGCCACCGTTTCCAGCACCGATGGCGGGGTCAATTTCGCCCCGCCGTTCGGCCCGGTGCGCGGTGCCAGCGGGACAATCCACTTTACCGACCTGCTCGGCCTTTCGACCGCGCCCGACCAGCGCAT
>JAUIIG010000079.1 GCA_030431875.1 Alphaproteobacteria bacterium | reverse complement strand
CCCGGTCGAGATCGAGATGGAAATGGAGATCGAGCGCGCGGCAGAAGACGTCTACGCCATGGTCGACTTCGGCGACCCGCGGAACCACAAGGCCGCCGTCGGCACGATCACCCGCACCGGTCCGAACAGCTTCGACATGGTGCTCGACATGCTGCCCGACCTGACCTTCCCGATTGTCGAGCTGGAAGCCGTTCCGCATCGCTCCTACACGATTGAATCGGTCCTGCCCGAAGGCGTCGGACGCCTGCAGAAGACCGTCGAGCGCTGCGACATCGAACCGCTTGGTCCGGATCGCTGCAAGGTGACCGCCACCACCTTCGCCCACTTCGCTCCGATGAAGCTGAAACACTACCACGGCGAAGTCGCGATGATCGCCATGGCCTGCAACAATTCGCTGGCGAAGCTGAAGATCCATGCCGAGGACGGCGTGGAAACGATCCGCGATATCGAAGCCCGGCAGGTCGCCTGAGCGTTTGACTTGCCCTCCCGGCGTGGCATCCTCTTCGCCAAAGGAGAGGACCCCGCCCATGGCCAGCAAGTACGAACGAGAAGTCTACGACTGCATGAACCCGACGCTCGAGCTGCTCGAGAAGACCGAGAACCCGCATCACCGCGCAATCCTGAAGAACTACTGCCGCCACGTGCACCTGGAGGGCGCGGCCATGTTCGACGAGATCACCGCGCCCGACATGATGGCGGACGACCCGGTCTACCACATCACCTGGGGCGACAACCCGTTCCAGGTAAAGGGCCGCCAGGGCGTCCACGAATTCTACTCCGGCATCGGCGACATCGTGCTGTGGAACTCGGGCGACAAGGTGGCCGTGGCCGACTGGGGCATCGCCGACGAGATGTGGTTCCACCAGATGTCGACCGGGGCGGAACTGAAGAAGCTGGGCCACAAGGTGGACAAGGACGACGGCCTCTACCTCGTCGACAGCCTGCAGGCATTCATCTGGCCCTACGACGAGAACGCCCTGCTCAAGGGGGAGCACCTCTACGAAGACAAGTCCACGCTGACGATCCGCGAGATCGACCCCGCCGACTACATGACGCCCGAACGCGTCCGCGAGATCCACAAGGAATGTCTTGCCGACCTCGAAGAACGCTGGGGTCCGGAGTACTGGGTCTACCGGCCCTGAGGCAGGGTCGGACCGTCAGCCGGTCGCCGCCAGCAGCCGTTCCCTGATCGCGTCGGGCTGGCGGGCAATATCCGCCAGGGTGAACCGGTCGAGGTGGGCAAGGAAGGCCTCCAGCGCGCCGCCCAGCGCCGGTTTCAGCCCGCAGGCACCGTCGATCGTGCAGGGAGCCTCGCCGCCCATGCAGGCGACGAAGCCCTCGAAGCGTTCGAACTCGCGCACCACTGCCCCGACGTTGACCTGCTCCGGCGGGCGGGCAAGCTGCATGCCCCCACTGCGCCCGCGCGTCGTCTGCACCAGCCCGGCGGCGTTGAGCTGCTGTGCCACCTTGGCGAGGTGGTTGCGCGAAATGCCGTAGTGCTCGGCCATCCATTCGACCGAGAGGATCCCGTCGGTGGAGGCCAGCGCCATCAACATGCGCAGGGCATAATCGGTCTTCAGGCTCAACTGCATAAAATATGCATACAGGTTATTGATTTTATCGGCAACACGTCTAATTAGGTATCATAAATACCGATATACGAGTCGTCGCCATGCCTGCCCCGCACAATTCCAGTCCGCCGCACGAACACGCCGCCAGTGCCCGCCTTGCCAAGCGCGCCGCGGCCGAGGCGATCGGGATCGACGAGGCGTTCATTTCCACCATGGTCGAGCGGTTCTACGCCGCCATCCGCGCAGACGACGTGCTCGGCCCGATCTTCGCAGAACGCATTGCCGACTGGCCCTCGCACCTTGCCCGGATGAAGCAGTTCTGGCGTTCGGTGCTGCACAACAGCGGCGAATTCTCGGGCAACCCGATGGTGAAACACATTGCCATCCCGGGCCTTACCGAAGCGCACTTCAGCCGCTGGCTGGAGTTGTTCTACGCCAACCTCCGCCAGCTCTCGGCACATCCTCCCGCCGTGCAGCTGGTGGGGGATCGGGCACGCATGATCGCCGACAGCCTGCTCACCGGCATTGCCATCAACCGCGAAGGTATTGGCGGAGCCAAGGAAGGAAGGAACCTGCCCCATGTTTGACTACCAGACCGAACGCCACGAGATCGAGCTGGCCGCGCCGCTCGCTGACCTGCTGCCGGAAAGCGAAGTGGTCCCCCGCAATACCGAGGCTGTCCAGCCCGAAGCCCGCGGGTTCGAACTGCCCGCACGGGTGTGGCTGGCCATGATCGGCTGTTACGGCCTGTTCCTCGCCAGCATGGTCGCGGCGCTCGGCTCGAGCGGCAAGGCCCTGCTCTCGATCGCGGTCACGGTGTTCTTTGCCGTTGGCCGGATCATGGTGGCACAGCACCCGGGCCGCGCGGCTTCCCCGCTCGATCGCCACGGTTTCCTGATGACCCATTTCGGGGCGATGGACCGCAAGGCCGTCTACGGCCAGATCCTCGTCGTCCCGGCAGCCGTCGCGCTATTCGGCGTGACCGTGGCGGCCATTATCGTGCTGCGCGGGGGGATGGGTTGAACACGGACTCCGCCGGACAGCGCTTTACCGCCCCCGAAGCCGCGCGGGCCTACCGCAGCATCGGCCCGTTCGACGCTGCGAGCCTCCCCGCCGGACTGCTGCGCGAGCACCGGCTCAAGCAGGGCACCTGGGGTCTGCTGACCGTGCTTTCGGGACGGATCGGCTTTGCCTGGGACGATGGCAAAAGCGAGGGCGAAGTCACTGTCCTCGAGGCCAATGACACCATCGACGTCCCGCCCGAAGTCCCGCACCATCTCGAGAGCCAGGGCGAGCCCTTCCGGATCGCTATCGAATTCCTCGCCGAATAGGCCCGCAGCCCCTGCGTCAGCTTGCCGATGTACGGCACTCGTAGCTGCCCGCCACTCCGGCATCGCCGCCGGTATAGTGGGTATAGCTGGGCCAGGGGCACAGCGGCATCTGCGCTGCGTCCGCGCGGCGGGTGGCGCTGATCCCCGCGGGCGCCTCTTCGTTCTCCACCCATTCGACCAGCGGGCCGAGCATGTCGAAGCTGTCGTAGGCATTGCCGCCCGAGCAGTGCATCATGCCCGGCACCATGTAGAAGCGCGCGGCATCATCCCATGCTTCAGGGCCATTGGCGGCGCGGGCGCGGTTGAAATAGTCGAGCGTGTCGAAGGCGCTGAACCACGGGTCGGACACGCCGTGGAAATACATCAGCTTGCCCTCGTGGCCGAGGTAGGTGGAAAGGTTGGTCCAGTACGGCGTGTCGGTGAGCCTGCCCGCCGCGTCCCAGCGGATGTCGTGCACGCGGGCGTCGATATCCATGTCGCGCGCCGTGGTCGCCGGGCCAAAGGGGCTAGGCTGGCCTACGGGCAGGTAACCCGGCAGGCCGGGGCCGTCATAGACAATGCCCGTGTCCCACGGGATGGGCACGTAGATCGGCCGCCCGGACGCATCGCGCGGCCCCGCCATCAGCTGGCGCAGCGCGTTCACCCGCTCGGGCGCGAGGCACCCTTCGCCGTCACTGCCAGGCTGGCACTGCATGGCATAGGGATCGAACTGCGCGTTGCAGGCCCCGACATCGGCGATCATGCCATCGTTGATGCCATCGAGCGCATCGCATTGCCGGAGCACCGAGGCGAGCACGGTCGCCCGCTCGTCCGCGCTGAAACCCGCCGGGCCGGTCTCGCCTGCAGGCAGGGTACGGTTGAGCCGGGTCTGCGCCCATTCGATACCCAGGTTGGAATAGCCCGGCCGCATGGCGGGCGCACCGATGATGATGCCGTCGAACAGTTCGGGATAGCGCTGGCTCGCCAGCATCCCCTCGCGCCCGCCGGTGGAACAGCCGGTCATGTAGGAGTGGTGCGGTTCCTCGCCGTAATAGAGCTGGGTCAGCATCTTTCCGGTCGTCGCTACGGTCGGCACCGAGGATTCAGCGAAGTCGAGCGAGGCGCGCTGGTCGGCATGGAAGCTGGCGTCGAAGCCCGCGCCCTGGTGGCCGCTGTCGTGGCTAATCACCGCGAACCCGCGCGCCAGTGCCGGGGTGCTGCCCGCAGCAACCGGCCCGAGCGCGGGACGCACGCTGCCGTTGAGGCCGCCGCCGCCCTGCAGCAGGAACCGCCCGTTCCAGTCGGTCGGCAGGCGGATCTCGAAACCGATGCCATAGGCGACCCCGCCGAAACCGGTGCGCGGGTTGATCGTGCCTTCGACAAGGCAGTGTTCGGGCAGCGGGGGCGCCACCTCTCCGGGCCTTACGGGCGCGGGACCCTCAGGCACGGTCTCGGCAGACGAAATGGTCACCAGGCCGCTCAACGAAATGCTCTCGCTGAAGGCCTCGCACGAGGCGGGAGGACCGGCGTAGTCCATGAACACGACCCCGGGCGGGGAGCCCGCCTCCTGTGCGCCAAGCCCGATCGGAACCAAGGCGGTGCTTCCGGCGAGCACCAGCAGTGCGGCCCTACGACAAATCCCCATGCAAACCTTCCCTCTCTCGTTTCAATCAGCGTCTAGCCCACAACAATCGCTGGATAAACCGCCAGCCGCACCTAGGCCGAATCAAACCCCGCCCCTAACCTCGGCCCGGTGAAAGCGAACATCGAAATCGGAAAGGACGCGCACGGCACGCCGGTGCTGGTGGACGTGGAGGAGCTGCTCGCCACGCGCCTGCTGGTGCAGGGCAATTCGGGCAGTGGCAAGTCGCACCTGCTGCGCCGCGTGCTGGAACAGAGCGCCGGACTGGTGCAGCAGATCGTCATCGATCCCGAAGGCGATTTCGTCAGCCTGGCAGACCATTTCGACCACGTGGTGGTGGAAGGCGCGAGCTATTCCCCGCGCGAGATCGAGGCGCTGGCAGGCCGCATCCGGCAGCACCGCGCCTCGGTGGTGCTGGCGCTGGAAGATCTTGAGGTGGAGCAGCAGATCCGCTGCGCCGCGCAGTTCCTTACCGCGCTGTTCGATGTCCCGCGCGAGCACTGGTTTCCGGCACTGGTGGTGGTGGACGAGGCGCAGATGTTCGCGCCCTCCGCCGCTGGCGAAATGGCCGAGGATACGCGCCGCATGACGCTGTCGGCCATGACCAACCTGATGTGCCGCGGGCGCAAGCGTGGCCTCGCCGGGATCGTCGCCACGCAGCGCCTCGCCAAGCTGGCCAAGAACGTCGCCGCCGAAGCCTCGAACTTCCTGATGGGCCGCACTTTCCTCGATATCGACATGCAGCGCGCGGCAGACCTGCTGGGCATGGACCGCAAGCAGGCCGAACGCATCCGCGACTTGCAGCGCGGCCATTTCCTCGGCCTTGGCCCTGCCGTCAGCCGCCGTCCCGTCGCCGTGCACATCGGGTCTGTGAAATCGGGTGGCAAGCACTCTGCCAGCGCGCTCACCCCGCTGCCGCAGGCCGATGCCGCCGCCATGGGCGAACTGCTCCACGCCGACCTGGCCGAGGAAGCGGCCGAGAAGGTGCACCAGCCGCCACCGCCCCCGCCGCCCGCACCGCCGCCAGTAGAGGAACTGACCGAGACCATGGCTGCGCGGGCCAGTGCACCGCAGGAAAGCCTCTCTGCCGAAAGCACCGCTGGCGACGTCGATTCCGTGCTGCGCGACATGGTTGCCGAAGAGGGCGCGACCTTCCGCCCAGCCAGCACCCTGTTCCGCGACTTCGCCACCCGCTGCCGCCAGCAGGGCGTGGCCTCTGCCCATATCGACATGCCCGCCTTCCGCCGCCTGTTCGCCTTCGCCTCTGCCGGCATCGACCAGCTCGATGCCGCGCAGCGCGAGCGGGTGGAGGCCATGGCGGAGGGCGTGGCGGACGATGTCCTCGCGCCCTACCTCGCCATCGTCGTCGCCGCCGCGCGCGGCCACGGCACGCCGGACGAGGATCACCTCGCGCGGGTTTACGGCACCGCCTCACCGGGGCGCATCCGCCGCCTGCTGGAACATCTCGAAAAGACCGGCCTGATCGCCGTGCACGAGGATTTCGGCGGCGAGCGCACGATTACCGTGCCGGGTATCGAACAGGTCATGGTCTGAGGGCTTTCCTACATGCCGCTTGCCCCGCTCTAATCGCGGGTTAGGTTGCCGACTCGCAAGACCGGTCGCGCAAGAGCCGGAGATCCAGCAAGAGAGGCCACCAGCATGTATTTCATCAACAAGCTCGCCCTTGCCGCCGCCGCGCTGCTGCTGGCCGCGCCCGCCGCCGCCGAGGACAACTGGGTCGCCAGCTGGACCGCTTCGCCGCATGCCCCGCTCGGCACCGAGGGGCCCTTTGCCGCCGCCAGCTATGAGAATGTGACGATCAGCCAGGTCGTGCGCATCACCGAAGGCGGCAGCGAACTGCGCGTGCGGCTCACCAACCGCTATGGCGACCGCCCGCTGGTGATCGGCAAGGCCCGCGTCTACCGCATCTACGACGATGGCCGGGAAATCCGCGCCAGCGGCCGGCAGCTGACCTTCGGCGGCGAAGAAGGCGCGGTCATTCCGCGCGGTTCTCCCTTCGTCAGCGACGTGGTCGACCTGCGGACCGAGGATTTCGACCGCCTGGTCGTCGTGCTCTACCTGCCCGAAGACACCGGCCCCTGCACCTGTCACCTGACCGGGTTGGACACCTTGTCGGTATCGCCTGAAGGCGACCATGTCTGGGGCCAGTGGGATCCGGTTTCGACCGCGCAGCACCGCGCCTTCCTCTCGGCGATCGAGGTCAACTCCGACGATGCCGTGGGCACGATCGTCACCTTCGGCGATTCCATCACCGACGGGGTCGGCTCCACCCCCGGCGAGAACCGCCGCTGGCCCGACGTGCTGGCCGAACGGCTGGAAGAGGCCGGCATGGAATATGCTGTCGCCAATGCCGGGATCAGCGGCAACCGCCTGCTCAGCCCCGGCATGGGCGAGGCCGCACCCGCCCGCTTCGACGAAGACGTGCTCAGCCTGCCGAACGTTACCCACCTGATCGTGTTCATCGGCGTCAACGATATCGGCAACCGCTATGGTCCGCAGCGTCCCGGCTTCCCCGGCCTGACGCTGGACCAGCCGGAAATCGACGTGGCGCAGATGATCGCCGGATACCGCCAGCTGATCGCCCGCGCCCATGCGGAAGGCATCGAGGTAATCGGCGCGCCGATCGGCCCCTACAAGGGTGCCATGTACTGGAGCGAGGAAGGCGAAGCCGCACGGCAGGAAATCAACGACTGGATCGTCAACAGCGGCGAATTCGACGGCGTCACCCGGCTGGACCTCGCTTTTGCCGATCCGGAAGACCCCGCCGCCATGCGCGAAGGCTATCACATGGGCGACTTCCTCCACGGCTCGGACGAAGGCCTGCGCGCCGTGGGCGAAAGCATAGACCTGTCGCTGTTCGCCCCGGAGTGAACCGGGAGGGCTTGAACGATTCAATCCGGTTGAAGTAATTTCGTTTCACATGTAACGAGATCGCTCTCAAGGAGACTCGAACATGCGCATCGGCTGCCCCAAGGAAATCAAGAACCGCGAATACCGTGTCGGCCTGACGCCGGAAAGTGCGGGCGAACTCGTCGCCAATGGCCACGAAGTGGTGATGGAAACCGGCGCCGGTGCAGGCATCGGTGCTTTCGACAGCGAATATGTCGATCGCGGGGCCACGGTCGTCGACACGGCGGAAGAAGTCTTCGCCACCGCCGACATGATCGTGAAGGTCAAGGAACCGCAGCCGGAGGAGATCGCCCGCCTGCGCGAAGGCCAGGTGCTTTACACCTACCTCCACCTTGCCCCCGACCCGGAGCAGACCGAAGGGCTGATCAAGTCCGGTGCCACCTGCATCGCTTACGAGACCGTCACCGGCCCGCGCGGCGGCTTGCCGCTGCTCAAGCCGATGAGCCAGGTAGCTGGCCGCATGTCGATCCAGGCCGGTGCCACCGCGCTAGAGAAGGCCCACGGGGGCCGCGGCGTGCTGCTGGGCGGCGTGCCGGGCGTTATGCCGGGCAAGGTCGTGGTGATTGGCGGCGGCGTGGTCGGCTTCAACGCCGCACAAATGGCTGCCGGCCTCGGCGCTGACACGGTGATCATGGATCTCAACCCTGACGTGCTGGAGAAGGTCGGCACCCATTTCGAAGCGCGCGCAAGCACGCGTTTTGCCAGCAAGGCCAACCTCGAAGAGGCCGTGGCCGAAGCGGACATGGTGGTCGGAGCGGTGCTCGTGCCTGGTGCCGCTGCCCCCAAGCTGGTGAGCCGCGCCATGTTGAAGACCATGAAGCCCGGCGCGGTGCTGGTCGACGTCGCCATCGACCAGGGCGGCTGTTTCGAAACCAGCAGGCCGACCACGCATGACGAGCCGACCTACGTGGTCGACGACATCGTGCACTACTGCGTCGCCAACATGCCGGGCGCGGTCAGCCGCACCTCCACATACGCGCTCAACAACGTGACCCTGCCGCACGCCATCCGCATCGCCAACCTTGGCTGGAAGGAAGCCATGCGGCAGGATCCGCACCTCGCTCAGGGCCTCAATGTCCACGCCGGTCGCGTGACCTATCCTGCCGTCGCAAGCGAGCTTGGCTACGACCTGCTTGAAATTGCAGAGGTTCTCGCCTGATCGGTGACTTTTTTGCACTCGTGCAAAATCACTACCCGCCCTTAACCTAATTGCAGGTGCCATTCGGCTAGATCGGCCGAATGGATGGGACCCCTGCCAAGTACCTGGTGGCCTTTATGGCCATGCTCGCGACGCTGTTCGTCGCGCAGCCGCTGCGCGCGCAGGAAGGGCAAGCGGGTTTCGCGCCGGGCTCTGTCTGCATCGCCGAAGCACCAGGATCGGTGACGTATGCCGACCTTGCGCGCGACGCTTCCGCATGGCGCTGCGACGGCACAAGTCCCGCCTCCGTCGACCGTGTCGCCTTGCGCTTCGACTTGCGCAACCGCGCCGAGGGAGCGCCGGTGCCGGATCACCTGCGGATGACCCGCCTGCACTTCGAGACAATGCAGGCCATCACCATTGCCGCCGACGGCACCACCGCGAGCAGGACCCTCCCACGCGATGACCTGCTTCCCGGCGACAACCTGCGGGAGGCCGCCGTTGCCCTGCCGCAGACGGACGCAGCCCCGGTTGCCATTGCCCTCGTCGTGGAAGGGGCGCCTTCCGCCGCCTTCCTGGTGCATGCGCAGCCCGTCACAGGCGCTCCGCTGCAGCCGATCGCGGGCTACGAGCACCTGCTCGCCGCGCTGCTGTGCGGACTGCTGCTGGCCCCATTCTTCTTCGACCTTGGCTTCTACCGCACGCTGAAAAAGGCCTTCCCGCTCTATCACGGCGCCTTCTGCGTCCTGGCCGTCCTGCAGACCGCGACCTTTTCGGGCCTGCTGCTGCTGCTCACCGATCTCTCGATGGCATCCCAACGGGCGCTCGCGATACTCTCGTTCGATTGCATGGTGGCAGCGGGCACGCTGTTCATCGTCAGCTTCGTCGAGAAAGGCGTGTTCCGCGCCTGGCAGCGCAAGCTGCTCTACGCCATGGCGGGCCTCTGCGTGACACTGAGCATGTTTGTCGTATTCGCCTTGCCGATGTTCGGGGATGCAACGGTGCTGGTCTATTACACCGGCTACGTTGTGTACCTGGCAGCCTTGGCTTATATCCTGACCCACGCCCTGCGCATGGGTAGCGTGGCGATCCGCTGGATCCTGCTGTCGTACACGCCGCTGCTGCTGGTCGGCGTATCGAATGTCGCCATGGGCCTGTTCGCGCCCGAAGGCGTCGGCGTCGACAACTACTGGTGGCAGAACATGGCACTCGCC
>JAUIIG010000078.1 GCA_030431875.1 Alphaproteobacteria bacterium | reverse complement strand
AGGCGTCGGCGTGGGCGTTGGAGTGGGTGTCGGGGTTGGCGTGGGTGTTGGAGTGGGCGTCGGAGTCGGAGTCGGAGTAGGCGTCGGCGTCGGCGTCGGTGTCGGCGTCGGCGTCGGAGTCGGCGTCGGCGTCGGTGTCGGCGTCGGAGTAGGCGTCGGCGTCGGCGTAGGCGTGGGTGTCGGAGTAGGGGTTGGCGTCGGTGTCGGTGTCGGCGTGCCGCACGACTGCGCGTTGATAAGGCAGTTGTTCAGCGTTGATTCGTTGGTGAACGGCCCATCGAGAGTGAGGTCCGTGACGCGATCGAAGAAGAAGTCGTTGTCGTAGACGTAGGCGTCGTTCGCCGCGTCGGAGGCCATGCCATAGGCAATGGTGACCAACGGCGGGTCGCTGGGCTGCGGATCGATCTGGCTGATCGTCAGGGTGCCGCCCAGCAGCGAGATTTCCACCCCGCCAAGATGCAGCGCGTCACCGCTGTTCTGGCCGTAGATGTAGTTCGTGCCGCTAAGCTGCACGGAATGGCCGCTGACGTAGTTGTAGGAGCCGGTGAGGCCGGAATTGTTGAAGTCGGCCAGCAGTCCGGGAATGGCAAGGTCAGCCGGATCGGCAAGGATGACTGCGGTCGTGGTATCCGTGGCGAAGATCAGGTTGTCAGCGGAGAACAGCAGCGACGCCGAAAGCGCGCCGGTATTGTCGAAGGCTGACACGTCACCTGTGGGCAACAGCATTTGCAGGCTTGGGCCGGCATTGAAGTTCAGCCCGTCGGTCTGCGCGGCCGAGGTATAACGCACCCGTCCGAGGATCTGCATCACGCCCTGCGACGAGATGTTGATCGACTGTTCGCCGCCCGCTTGCGAGCCGACCAGGTTGAGATCGCGCACTTCGACGTCGATATCGGGGTCGACGGTATCTGGCGTCCCGAGCGACAGGAAATCGGCCGTCACATTGGCGATTTCGGCGTCGGTCAGGGTGAAACCACTGCCCGCGGTGGTGCCGCCGATGATGTTGCGGTGATCCGTATCGAGCGATGCCAGCCGCAGGTCGTTCGCGCCGAAATTGGTGTTCGGGCCAATCTCCATGTCGAGCGCGCTCAGCACGGCGAAATCGGCGGCAATGCTGCGCTGGGCAGTGCTGTCACCCTGGACGAACAACGTGCCAAGGACATCCGCGACCCAGACCGCGGTCAGCGTGCTCAGCGACGTTCCGCCGACGATCGAACCGCCATTGGCATAGCCCATCAACAGGTCGCCGCGCATGTCGATCAACAGCGCGGAAGGAATGTTGATCGTGCCGCCGTCAGCGAACAGGCTCGACTGGGTGGTCGAGGCAATGTCGCCCTGGTTGAAAATCTCGAGCGAGTTGAAGGTGATGTCGCCGCCTCCGGCGATGACGTTGAACGATCCGGCGGTGTTGGTCGTGCCGCCGCTGCCTTCGATGTAGAACTCGGTGGTTCCCATGGTCAGGGACGACGGATCGGGGCCGTCGATCGTCTCGAAGGTAATGTTGCCCGCCGTGATGTCCCCCGAACCGCGCGTCGAAAGGGCATAGGTCTCGACATAGACATCGGTGAAGTTGGCGGTCGAACCGTTGCTCAGCCGGATCAGGATGTCGCCCGAGGTGGCGGTGCCGTTGACCGCGCGAGTGATCGCGCCGCCGAACAGGAACAGCCGCGCTGCATCGAAGCTGGATCCGTCGAGGATGATGCTCTGCAGGCCGTTGGTGGCATTGCCGCCCGGCGACTGTCCGTTGCCGGTTGCCGTGTTTTCCCAGATCACGTCGCCGACGGTGATATCGCTGTTCGTGGCGGTCAGCGTGTTGGTGCCGCCGGCCGCGACGCCGCCATCGCCGGCGGTCGAGCCACCGCTGATGCCGAGCGTGAACAGGTTCAGCTCCGGTCCGAGGTTGGCGGTGGAATTGGTGATGGTAACGGAGGTGCTGCCGCCGATTCCGTCTCCACCCGAACCGAACTGTGAGCCGGTCCCGATGCCTTCGGCGTCGAGCACGTTGAACGATGTTCCCGTTGGAGCGCTGAAGGTGGAATCGGTGATGATCAGGTTCGCCTGACCGCCGATACCGGCTCCGCCCGAACCGGTGCCGCTGGCGTCGAAACCTCCTGAACCCAGCGCGAGGAGATCGTAATTTCCGCCGAGGGTGACGACCGATGAATCGACCACAAAGTTGCTGGTTCCGCCAAGGCCGTCGCCCGAGGTCGTGCCGTCACCGCCAACAGCTTCCGCATCAAGTATCAGGTCGCCGGTGAAGGTGCCGCTGGCCCCGAGGACCGTCAGCAGGTTCGTGCCGCCCTGGCCCAGGCCGCCAATCACGCCATCTGCGCCGTCATCGGCATCGGCGTTGCTGGTGAGGGTGGTCAGGCCCGTTACCTGGATGTCCGCGCCGTCGGTGATCAGTCCGCTGCTGGAGCCGCCGGTGGCTGCGCCGCCGGTGCGCGACAGCGCGAGCGTGGACAGCTCGAGGTTGCGGCCGACGGTCAGCGTGGGAGGCGTTGGTCCTGGTGTCGGTGTGGGTGTGGGTGTCGGAGTTGGGGTCGGAGTTGGTGTCGGGGTATTGCTCAGTTCGAGTGCGGCAATGCCGCCCAGTGCGCTGCCGCCAACGCCCGTGGTCGGCGTGCCGCCAAGCGCGCTGGCGTCCTGGATAAAGTCGGTGCCGACTGCGACGGTTGATGCCCCGGTGATCAGGGCTTGCGATTGACCGCCCGTGCCATCGCCACCGCTGGTTCCGTTGCCGCCGGTGCCCAGTGCTTCGACGATCAGACTGTCCGTAGTGGTTACGTCTGCATCGCTGTTGCCGAAGCCCGCGTTGCCGCCCAGGCCTGCGCCGCCCGAACCGTTGTTACCGAGCCCGCCCGTGCCTCTCGCCACGACCGAGATACTGCCGACCGCGATGTTGCCGCCGAACTGGTTGCTCAAGGTGGCGCTGCCGCCGGTGCCGTCTCCGCCCGTATCTGCGGTACCGCCAAGGCCGTTGGCAGAAGCGAACAGTCCGCCGGCCTGGGCGGTTGCCGAATCGCTCACCAGGATGTCAGCACTGCCGCCTTGGCCGCTGCCACCTGTCCCGCCAGAGGCGATCGAGCCGCCGATGCCCGGTGCAAAGAGGTTCACGAGCCCGCTGATGTCGAGCAGGCTCCCGGTACCGAAGACTGACAGCGAGGCGCTGCCGCCAGTGCCCGTGCCGACGTTACCCACAGTGGCAAGGTCGCCGCTGCGGCCCGCGGAACTCATCGAAATGCTGCCGCCGGTCAACTGGCCACCGCCGAGTTGGCCGCCCGCGATCTGGATGGCGGTTACGCCGCCGTTACCAGCGCCGCTATCGCCGACGGTGCCGGTTACGGGGCCGCTGGTACCATTGGCCGACAGCGTGATGCCGGAGGTGTTGACGTCAACGTTGCCGCCGATCACGTCGAGCGCGGCAAAGCCGCCGAAACCGCCGCCGCTATTGCCCTCGTTGCCTTCGCCGCCGTCGGCGTTGGCGTTGAGCGAAAGACCGCCCGATGTCAGCTGCAGCTGGCCGCCGATGCCGACCTGCACCGAGCCTGCCAACGCCTGTCCACCGTCGGCACCCGTGCCGCCCATCGCATCGGCGAAGAGCAGGATGTCGCTGGTCGTGTTCAGGGCGTTGCCGGCTGCCACGTCGATAATGATGAGGGTGTCGCTGCCGTCTGCATCGCCGCCAGTGGCCTGTGCGGAACCGCCGAAGGTGGTGAGATAGGCCTCCAGTCCGCCGCTAAAGTTGGTTCCCAGATTAATGGTTGCGCCATTTGCCGCGGTGAGGAAGAAGCCACCACCACCGCCCCGGCCACCATTGCCGAAGCCGGTTGCATTGCCGCCTTCGCCGAAGGCATAGACTTCAAGATATTCGCCGCCGGTAAAGGTCGTGCCGTCGACGAGGATGTCGATGAACCCGGCGGCACTGTCGCCGCCATTTTCGCCGTCCCCGCCCGCTGCCGAAGCGTCGATGCTGATGAAGCTGCCGACCTGGAACGGAGCGAAGGCCTGGATGTTGATCGTGCCGCCCTGGCCAAAGCCACCGTCGGACGTACCTTGCATGCTGCCGCCGAAACCGCCTGCTGCGAGGAACATCTGGTCGGCTATGGAAACGGTGCTGCCCGTCTGTACGTCGACCAGTATCGAACCGCCGATGCCGGCAGCACCTGTCGGATCCGCGCTTCCGCCGCTTCCGCCAGCCCCTTCGACACTAATGTCCAATTGGCCACCGATATCGATGGTGCCGCCGCCGGTCCCGGTGCCGAAGAAGGCGTTGCCGCCAAAGCCGTCACCCGTTGCTCCGGCACTGGTGCCGCCAAGGGGGGTGCTGACGACATTGGCGTTCATCAGGACGTTGCCAAGTGTCGTGATCGAACCGCCGTCGGTGGCATAAAACTCGACCGTACCGCCAGTGTAGGTGCCAGCGGAATCGTAATTGTTGCTTGCACCGTTCGGATCGTTGTCGCGGGCAATGGCCCATACGAGCATCTGGCCGTTCCCGAGATCGCTGACGGAGATGGTGCCGCCTTCGGACAGGACTTGCGCCTGGCCTGCCGTGGCATCGCCGAGCAGCGTCCCCGCAAGGTCGCCGCCTGCATAGGCCGAGGCGTCGATCTTGCTGCGTCCTTCGATGGTGATGGTGGAATCGGGACCGGCGCGCAACGATGCGAAGCCACCAAAGGCATTGATGGCCGCCGTCGGGCTGGCTTCGATTGCGCCATAGCCGGTGGCTGACAGGAACAGGTCCTCGCCAAAGGCGATCGTGCCGCCCTGGTCCGCCGAGACAATTGCCTGCTGGCGTCCGATCAGCTGGGCAGTGCCGCCAAAGCTGGTGGTGCCACCAAATTCCTGGACAACCAGTTGGTCGGAGGAAATGGCCAGCAGGTCGTCGGTCGCCGTAAGGCCGGTAATCAAGATATCTGCCAGGGCGTTGACGGTTTGCGAGCGCCCGTCGAAATTGCTCTGGAACGCACCGTCTGCAACAGTGCCCCCGTCCACGTCACGGCCGGAAACGTCGTAGTTCGCAGACAGGATGATATCGCCGTTCGATTCGGTCGCCACACCAGCCGGGTCAAAGCCGAGGTTGCCGCTGAACAGCATCCCGACGCCCGCGGTCGATCCGTCGATGCCGTGGGTGACGCCGTAGATCATGTGGTTGTCGCCGGTGCCCGTGGATGCGGGGCCGCCGGTGCTGCCGGTATGGCGTACCGCCAGCCCTTCGCTGCCGGTCGTCACGACAATGTCGAACAGGCCGGAATTGTGCGCCAGCGACATCTCGATGCCGCCGACATAGGCGGTCGAGCCGTTGAAATAGGCGTCGCCCGCCATGTCGATGTTGGACGAGGATACGATGAAGAAGCTGCCTTCCGGAGTGCCGGTCAGGCTGGCGCCCGGAGCGATCTGGATAGGCTGGTTGTCACCCGACAGCAGAATGGGCCCGGTGCCGTTGGCGAAATCGGTGAAGCTGGCCACGTCCACCGCATTGGTGGTGAGCAACAGCTGCGGCACTTCGAACACCGCGGTGCCGCTAACGAGGATGCCGGTCGGCGAATAGAAGGCGACGAAGCCGCCAGGGCCGGCCTGGTTGCCCAGCGCGTCGGTCAGGAACGACTGCACCGTCCCGGCGAACTCGGTGGGAGAGGTCACTGCTGTCGGCAGGACACGGTTGAGAATGGCGAAATTGGTGGCGCCGGGATTGCCTTCGAAGATCAGCGAGTTGCCAACCGGCAGGAAGGTCAGTGGCGCGCCGTTCACGTCGGTATCCGGTGCCCAGTCGACAATGGCATTGTTGCCGGTGACGCGCAGCCGGTCGATGCCCGTAGTCCCGCGGTCGATGGTGACAGTGCCCTGCGCAACGGTCGGCGTGGCCTGCACGCCCTGGGCATTGGCCGTGATCGGCAAGGCAATGGCCGTGATCGACAGCGCCATGGGGGCGCAGCCCTGCAGCAGGAAAGCACGTGTAAGGGAGCGGGGTTTGGTCATGACGGCCTCCACGGATGCAGCCGGGCGGTGATATTGAACAGGAAGCGGGCGGGGCCGCGCTCGGTCTGGAAATCCAGCGTGCGCAGCGGGAAGGCGACAGCGAAGTCGCCTTGCAGGTTGGCCCCGCGCACCACGCGGACGCCGATACCGACCGAGGTCAGCTCGTCGCTGTCGTCGAGCGCGAAGCTGGGATCGTTGTTCCACACCTTGGCATGGTCGAAGAAGACGTAAGGCTGGGCGACGATATCGGTCAGGCTGGTGGGAACCAGCGAGCCGTAGCCGACCTGCACCGACAGGCCGACACCCGAATCGCCGATGATCGCGCCGGGATCGTAGCCGCGGCCGACGGTATATTGGCCGCCCGCGAATTCCTCGAAGGCGGGTAGCGGATCGTCGCTGACCTGGGCCGAGAGATCGTAGGAAATGCTGAGCAGCGGCACGGGGCGATATTCGCCGGAAATCTGTCCGCGCAGCAGGGTCGGCGTCGGGTCCTGCTCGATCCGGGCAGGCGGCACCGCGCCGCCGGCCAGGCAGGCCGTCAGGTCCGGGCGGCAGTCGCCGGTGGCGCTGAAGACGTCCAGACCCTGCCGGAATTCCACCATGCCAGCCAGCTGGCTCTGCGGTTCGAACGGCGTGTAGCCGCCGCGGCGGGCGATCGAATCCCCGTCGATCAGCAGGAAGTTGCCGCGGACATAGGCGGTGCGCAGCCGGTCACGGGTCAAGTCCAGCCCGGCAAAGGTCACGTCCTGGTCGACGAAGTCGAAACCGGCGGCACCCCAGATCGAGGCTTCCTGCGTGCGCAGGAAGGGATAGCTCGTCTCGATATTGGCCAGCACGGTTTCGGATTCGATCTCGAAACCGGGCAAGGCATTGGGCTCGGTCCAGCCGAGTGTCAGCGATCCGCCCAGCGTCAGTCCTTCGCCGCCAATCCGCATGTCGTGCGACAGCTGCAAGGTCTGTTGTTCTTCTAGGTCCAGCGTGGAGAAGAAGGAGATCGAGGTCCGGTCGCCCATGCCGGTGAGGCCATAGGCTTCTGCGCGCACCAGCCCGGCGTAGCGGCCCAGCGCGCGACTGCCCCAGTTCTGGGTATTGGCATCGACCACGAAGGTCTGCCGCAGCACGGCGACTTCGCCCACCAGTTCCCCTGGCTGGCCGCCTTCGGCGGGGCGCAGCGAGAGGCGCAGTTCCATGCCCGGGACATCGTTCGCCAGCAGCAGGTAGCGCTCGGCCTCGTTGACGTTGAACACCGGCTGGTCGACCAGCTTGTCGAGGTAGTTCGACAGCAGGGCTTCTACGCCTTCGACTTCGCCGCGCGCCCGGATCGCCACCAGTCGGCCCAGCACCACGCGCATTTCGGCAACGCCGTCGCCCAGGCTTTGCGGCGGGATCTCGACAGCCGCGAGGTAGCCGGCGTCGGCCAGAACGGCAGCCGCACGGTCACGGATGTCGCACAGCGATCGGACCGGCAGTTCCTGCCCCAAATAGGTCTCGTGGGCCCGCGAAAGGTCGACATTGGGCGCCATTTCGGCGCCGGTGTAGACCACGTCGGCAAGGGTAAAGGTCAGGTCATCGTAGTCCGGATTGTCGAGCGCGCAGGCGCGCCGTTCCATCTGGCCGTCGACGGTCAGCGAGATGCCCTGGCGAGCATCGGGACGTGCTTGCGGTGCCGTGAGTTCGCCGCGAGTCGGCGGGCTCGTATCCTGGGCCATGGCCGCCGGTGCCAGGCAGCCGAGGCTGCTGGTTGCCAGTGCAAGGGCGCATAGCCGTGATTTGTTGATCGCCAGTGCTGGCGTGACTTCCATCATGCGGTCGCTTCCCTTCAACCCCCCGGAACGGTTCGACGCGATATTTCACGAAACTATGCCGATATTACGACAGCAAGTCCACGACGTTGCGAACTTTTCTCAATTGGCTCCACTTACGCCCAGTTGGGATGCCGCGTCGGTGATCTGTGTCACAGAATCGGGATGGGCGGCCAGCGCGCGCTCGAACGTCCGGCGAGCTTCGCCCAGCCTGCCCATGTTCTGGTAACTGCGCATCAGCATGATCCATTCGTCCACGCTGCCGCCCTCCGCTTCGATGCGGCTGGCAAGCTGCTGGACCATGCCCTGGGCCATGGCCTGCTGCTGGTCCGGCGCAAGACTGGCTGCGGCGGCCATCTGTTCCTCTGTCGGGCCGCGCGTGGCGGGCAAGGAGTTCGCGGGCAGCAGGTCCCGGGTGGAGGCCGC
Organism: Alphaproteobacteria bacterium; assembly: GCA_030431875.1. Taxonomy (GTDB): domain Bacteria; phylum Pseudomonadota; class Alphaproteobacteria; order Sphingomonadales; family Sphingomonadaceae; genus Alteraurantiacibacter. The sequence goes on along the minus strand of JAUIIG010000078.1, from coordinate 1,649 downwards.
GCTGGCGATCCGGTCTTCGACGTCGATGCCGTTGATCGCCCCAACCTGCCGGATGGTGTTGATCACGTTCATCTCCCACGGAGCGCCCGGCGGCGTGTCGGCCAGCAGCGCCAGCCAGTCGCGGATGGCACCTTCGTGGTCGTCGGCGAGGTCTTTCTCCACGGCGAGGAAATAGCGTGCCCGGGGGTCGGTCCCGTCCAGCGACAGCGCCCGCCGGAAGGCTTCCAGCGCGGGCGCGGGCAGCGGCTCGTCCTGGCTGGCCATGACCCGCGCTTCGCCCAGCGAAGACCACAACACGGCGCTGTCCGGGTCGGCTTCGACGGCCCGTTCGTAGGCCGCTGCGGCCTCGGGAAAGCGGTTGTCGTAGAAATAGGCAAGGCCCAGTTCCTGCCATGCCACCGGATTGTCCGGGTCGGCCTCTGCCGCTTCGGCCATCTGCTCCAGCGTGAGCGGGGTCGACATGCCGCTGTCGGCGACTTCGCCGTCGGCGCCAGGCTCGTTACCATTGGCCATGACCCGCCAGCCGACAACGCCCGCCAGCGCTGCCAGTGCTGCCACTGCAGCTATGTTGCCGCGTCTCATTCCCTTCATACCCACTTCCCGTGCTGGCCCCCTTGGCCGGAAAAATCGAGAATAGCGTAAGAAAATGTCGCGGCAACCGGGATCGGCTGTTTGCAACTGGCCCTGTTTTGGGCATAGTCGGCCCATCCGGGGGGATTAGCATGGCTCAGGGACCACAGCAGGTTCAAGTTGCGATTGTGGGTTCAGGTCCAGCGGGCCTGAGTGCTGCTGCGCATGCGGCGGCCAAGGGGATGACTCACGTCCTGATCGAGAAGACCGATCACCTCAGCGACACGATTTTCAAGTACCAGAAGGGCAAGCACGTCATGGCGACGCCCAACAACCTGGTGCTGCGGTCCGACCTCGATTTCGACGCGGGCAAGCGCGAGACGATTCTCGACACCTGGGATCGCCAGATCGAGGAGGGCAAGGTCAATGTCCTCTACAACGCCGAAGTCACCGCGATCACGGGTGACCAGGGCAATTTCACCATCGAGTGCCAGAACGGCGGGCCGATCACGGCAGAAGCGGTGATCCTCGCCATCGGCACCCAGGGCAATCCGAACCTGCTGCGGATTCCCGGCGCCGACCTGCCGTTGATCCAGTACCAGCTGGACGATCCGGGCGAGTACTACGACGAACACATCACCGTGATCGGTTCGGGCGACGCGGGGATCGAGAACGCACTGGGCCTGGGGCAGGATGCGGCGCAGGCCAACGTGGTCACCATCCTCAACCGCAGTGCCGACTTCGCCCGCGCCAAGGGTGCCAACGTCAAGCTGCTGGAAGAAGCCGAGGCTGATGGCCGGCTGATCGTTCGGCGCGAGACCAGCCCCGCCGAGGTCCGCATGGGCGAGCACGGCGGCGAGCTGGTGCTGGAAACGCGCGACGGGCAGGAAACCATCAAGTGCGACCGCATCATCGCGCGTACCGGCTCCAAGCCGCCGCGCGGCTTTGTCGAAGGTGTCGGTGTCGAGTTCACCAGCGAGGAACGCGACGCTTTCCCTGCACTCACGCCCAGCTTCGAATCGACCAAGCCCGGCGTGTTCGTGATCGGCGCTCTCGCCGGCTACCCGCTGATCAAGCAC
>JAUIIG010000077.1 GCA_030431875.1 Alphaproteobacteria bacterium | reverse complement strand
CTTGATGCGGCGGCCGCCGGGTGCGGGCGGCGGGTTGGCCGCCAGGGCATCGTCGAACCAGCGGTTCAGCGCGGCAGTCGGCACGCGGCGGCTCCAGTCCTCGCGCAGCTTGAAAGCTGCGGCCAGCATGGTGTCGAGGCCTTTGCCGGTCATGGCGGAGACTGCGAACAGCGGCACCCCGCGCAGTTGCGACAGGCCTTCCTCCAGCGCCGCGCGCACGCCGTTGAACAGCGAGGACGGGTCTTCGGCCACGTCCCACTTGTTGATCGCGATCATTAGCGCGCGGCCTTCTTCGAGCACGCGGCTGGCGATCTTCAGGTCCTGCACTTCCAGCCCGCGTGTGGCATCGAGCAGCAGCACGACCACCTCGGCATAGTCCACTGCGCGCAAGCCGTCGGAGACCGAAAGCTTCTCCAGCTTGTCGACGACCTTGGCGCGCTTGCGCATTCCGGCGGTGTCGATCAGGCGGATGGTGCGTTCTTCGCCGCTGGCGGGATCGGTCCATTGCCAGTCGACCGAGATCGAATCGCGGGTGATGCCGGCCTCGGGGCCGGTCAGCAGCCGGTCTTCGCCCAGCAGCCGGTTGATCAGCGTGGACTTGCCCGCATTGGGCCGTCCGACGATCGCCAGGCTGAGCGGGGCAGTGGGGTCTACCTCTTCCAGTTCCTCGCCCGCCTCGGCCGCCTCGGCAGCGCGCTTTGCCGCTTCGTCCGCGGCGATGGCAGCGGCCTGCTCGGCTTCCAGTTCCAACTGCTCGGCCTTGTCGCCGATCAGCGGGATCAGGGCGGAATAGAGATCGGCTACGCCTTCGCCGTGTTCGGCGCTGATCGGGATCGGCTCTCCCAGACCAAGCGAATAGCCTTCAAGGATGCCGCTTTCGCCCGCGCTCCCCTCGGACTTGTTTGCCACCAGCACGACGGGAACTTCCTGTTCGCGCAACCAGCGGGCTATCTCCTCGTCAAGCGGGGTCAGGCCCGCGCGGCTGTCATAGACGAACAGCGCGGCATCGGCGCCCTTCAGCGAGACCTGCGTCTGCGCGCGCATGCGGCCAGGGAGGGTGGCGGCGTCCTCGTCTTCCCAGCCGGCGGTATCGACGGCTTCGAACTCCAGCCCCAGCAAGCCCGCCTCGCCCATGCGGCGGTCACGCGTGACGCCGGGCTGGTCGTCGACCAAGGCCAGGCGCTTGCCAACCAGGCGGTTGAACAAGGTCGACTTGCCGACATTGGGGCGGCCAATAATGACCACCTGGGGGAGCTTGCGGAGCTTCATCGGGCGCAGGTGGCGTCTATACGATCGAAAGGCAAGCGATAGGTCACATCGAAGCGCGAGAACGGAACCTTGGCTATACCCGCATGTTGCATGAAGAGGGGAAGGATGGTGAGCAAAGCAAAGGAGCAATTCCATGCCTGCAAAGTCCAAGGCGCAACAGAAGGCTGCCGGGGCAGCCTTGTCCGCCAAGCGCGGCGAAACCGACAAGAGCGAACTGCAAGGCGCTTCGAAATCGATGTACGAATCGATGAGCGAGGAAGAGCTGGAAGAGATGGCCAGCACAAAGCGCGAGGGCAAGCCGGACCACGTCGGCTAGTTCGCGGCAATGGAGCTTAACGCGCCCGTCGCCGTCGCATCCATCGATCTCGACCTGGCAATCAGGTTGGGAGCCGCTGCCGTGATCGGCCTGCTGCTGGGGCTGGACCGCGAGTATCGCGGACATGCCGCGGGCATGCGCACGCACGGGCTGGTCTGCCTTGCCGCTGCGGTGATGACGTTGTCAGCAATCGCCCTTTTCAACGGCATGGAACCGGCGCGCGGCGATCCCTTGCGGCTGTACGAAGCAGCCGGAGCCTTCGTTGGAATTATCGGAGCGGGCCTGATCGTCTTCAGCAAGGGACGGGTCCACAACCTCACCACGGCTGCCAACCTGTGGTTGACTGCTGTGATCGGGATCGCCTGCGGTGCCGCTCAATGGCCGCTGGTGGTGCTCGCGACCGGCGTCGCGCTGTTCATGCTGACGATCTTGCGCTTCGTTGAGCGCAAGGCGCGCGATCGCAGGCTGGAGAGTAAGAAAGAAAGTCCCGACGCCTGAACGGCACCGCTCATGCACCGCCCTCGACCTAGGCGAGCCTGGCCATCGATAGCATGGCGGTGGCGTCTAGAAGGGACATCCTTGTCATGATCGTCGCCACGTGCGCGGATCGACGATCGTTCGCGACCTACCAGCTGCCGATGTTCTCCATGCTCGCCCAGGGTTCCTGTGGCTCCAGCGCGCCGTCCTTCTGCAGCAGTTCGACACTGATGCCGTCGGGCGAACGGATGAAGGCCATGTGTCCGTCGCGCGGCGGGCGGTTGATGGTCACGCCGCCGTCCATCAGGCGCTGGCAGGTCTCGTAGATGTCATCCACGGCATAGGCGACATGGCCGAAGTTGCGCCCGCCAGTATATTCTTCGGGCGCGCTGCCGTCTTCGGGTGGCCAATTGTAGGTCAGTTCCAGCTCTGCCACGTCCTGCTGTCCGGGGGCGGCGAGGAAGACGAGGGTGAAGCGACCCGGCGGCACGTCCTTGCGGCGCACCTCCTCCAGTCCGAGCAGCTTGAAGAAATCGAGCGTGGCATCGAGGTCGGTCACGCGGATCATGGTGTGGAGGTACTGGATCATCGAGCGAAAACTCCGTTCATCGCTATTCAAACACGGTTCATCGCGGGAAAGTTAGGTGACATCATCACACGAACCGACCCGGAGAGCAGCCATGACCGACCATACAGAAGAGACCACCCCGCAAGCCACCGCTTTCTGGAAACGCCCACTGGTGCTCGCTTCGGCGATCCTCGCCGTGGGGCTGGGTGTCGGTGGGTTCATGACCGGCGACGGACTGGTGCGTGCCAAGATGGCGGATCGCACCGTCACTGTCCGCGGCCTGGCAGAACGCGACGTCGTGGCTGACCTGGCAACCTGGACGCTGTCCTATTCGGCCACGGCAGGAAATCTGGCGGCGGCACAGGCCAGCGTTGACCGCGACACGCAGCAGATCCGCGAATTCTTCGAGGCGCAGGGCTTTCCCGCCGATGCGCTGCAACCGGTTTCCGTCAACGCCAGCAGCTATACGCCGGACGACGGCATCACCCGCTTCACTGTCAACCAGCGGATGAGCTTGCGCACCGACGACGTCGAACTGGCCCAAGAGGCGGTGCGGCGCGAATACGAACTGGTCCGCCGCGGAGTGCTGCTGCAGAGCTCCAACATGAGCTTCACCTTCACTGGTCTCAACGAAATCAAGCCGGAGATGGTGGCAGAAGCCACGCGCGATGCCCGCGCTGCAGCCGAACAGTTTGCCGAGGATTCCGGCTCTGACGTCGGCCCGATTCGCAGCGCGACGCAAGGCTATTTCTCGATCACGGCCCGCGATGGCGATGACGACGGCTGGGGTGCTGCCGATTCGCCGTTCAAGAAGGTGCGCGTGGTGACCACCATCGACTTCATGCTCGAGTGATCGCTCGCATCCGCTGTGCAGGATCGCGCATACGAAAGGGCCCGCACCGTTGCCGGTACGGGCCCTCCCGTTCCTCGCTTTATGCGATGATTAGAAGCTTGCGGCTACCGTGAACACGACCGCATCGTCGGTGAAGACCCCACCCGGATCGATCAGGCCGTCGCCTTCGACGCCAACGTAGGCGATGCCGAGCGAAACCGGCGTGCCGGGAATGGCAGCTTCGGCACCCAGCGACCAGTCGAGGGCTTCGCCGTCGGTGGTGAAGGTCAGGAAACCGTCGGTGTAGCCGAGGTGGCCCGAAATGCTGATCGGCGTATCGGGGATGCCGACGCCTGCGTCGAGGTAGAGGTACAGGTTGTCGGTACCCGCCAGCGAATCCTGGTCAGGCGCATAAGCGATACCGGCGGTCAGTTCGGCCGGGCCGAGGCCAACACCCAGCGAGCCATAGAATTCGACGTAGTCGAAGTCACCGGCACCGGCGTTCGGGTAGATGTACATGATCACACCGACGTCGGTGGACACGTTGCCGAATTCGCCGGCCCAACCGCCGTAGATGTCGAGTTCGGTGTGGCCGTAACCAACGGTGGTTTCGTCGATCGACGAAGCCCAGGTGCCGATGTAGAAACCGGCGGGCAGGCCGACATCGACGCCACCCTGGACGGCGATATCGCCACCGGACAGGTCAACACCGCGGAAGCGGTATTCGCTGACGAGAGCGACGTTGGCCGAAACCTCGACGCCGATACCTTCATCGTCCTGCGCCATGGCAGGAGCTGCAAAGGCAGCCGAGAGAGCAAAAACAGAAGCAGCTGTAAGGCTGCGGACGGACGTAAGCATGGGCAATTTCCTCAATTGCTATGGTGAACTATGCTTCGTCCCACCTGCGCTTATCACGTGTCTGGCATCGTTTATGTGCCTGATCTCCGTGATTGCGTAATTATCATGCACAGCCATTGTGCGCTGCACAAGAGAAATTACCCCATGTCACGCTGCGTCGCAAAAAGTGTGTGGTTTTGGCATCACATTCATTGGCAGGTCAGGATTTCGTGGCGATATTCCGGGTCTTGATGTCAACCAATTGCGTCCGCGTGCGTTGATACTATGTGGACCTCATCGATTGACCATGTTGAACTTCTTTCGCCCTCGCAAGCGTGCTCCAGAGCACCACCAGATCGCCGCGACGATCCCTGATGGCGAGCGCGTCTATGCCGTGGGCGATATCCATGGCCGCAGCGACCTGTTCATTTCGCTGATCGAGGCGATCGAGCACGACAACCGCGATCGCGGTCCGGCGCAGACGACGGTGATCCTGCTGGGCGACCTCGTCGACCGTGGGCCCGACAGCGTGAACGTAATCGCCCTGGCGCGCGAATGGCAGAAATTCCGCAATGTCCGCATCCTTGCCGGCAACCACGAGGAGATGTTCCTCAAGAGCTTCGACAGCCTCGAGACGATGCGCCACTTCCTGCGCCACGGTGGGCGGGAGACACTGCTCTCCTACGGTGTCGACAAGCGGCAATATTCCAAGGCCTCGATCGAAGAGGTGCAGCAATTGATGATCGCCAAGGTCCCGCGCGCCGATATCGATTTTATGTCGCGGTTCGAGGACATGATCACTATCGGCGATTACCTCTTCGTCCATGCGGGCATCGATCCGAGCGTTTCCCTGCAAGAGCAGCATCCGGGACGCCTGCGCTGGATTCGCGAACCCTTCCTCAGCCATGCAGAACCCTATGGAGTTGTGGTGATCCACGGCCACACGATCACCGACACTCCGGTAGACCAGGGCAACCGCATCGGGATCGATACCGGCGCCTATGCCTCCGGCCAGCTGACCGCGCTGGTGCTGGAGGGGGAAAGCCGCCGCTACATTACCGCCGTCGACGATGGTGAAGGCAATATCACCACTGCTTCCGAGCAGATGGGGCACTGATTTCCTGTAGGACAGCTTACCGCTTAAGGTGCCGGGGAGCCTGTAAGCCGGGTTCTGTACCACCGACGGTATCCCATGCGGGACCGTATCGGCAGTGGCAGCCATTCATCTAGGCGACGGATTGCTCCGCCGCTCCAGCAACCAACCCGGGCCTCTCGGAGCGAAACGCTCCTGCCTTTCAGCGCGAGACCCCTATGCGGTCTTGCTCCGGGTGGGGTTTGCCATGCGGGCGCTGTTACCAGAGCCCCGGTGCGCTTTTACCGCACCCTTTCACCCTTGCCTGTGAGCTTTAGGCTCCATCGGCGGTATACTCTCTGTGGCACTTTCCCTGTGGTTGCCCACGGCGGGCGTTACCCGCCACCCTTGTTTCGCGGAGCCCGGACTTTCCTCGAACACCGAAATGCTCGCGGCTGCCCGGCTCCCCGGCCAAGGAGATATAGGGCGGATGGCCCGCTTTCGCAAAGCCATCCTGCATGGTCCCTATTCGGCGGACTCGCCACCGATGTTGTCGAGCGATTCGTCCGGCGACAGCAGGTAGCGCCACACGGCCGCCCCGATCGCCGCGCCGATCAGCGGCGCGACCCAGAACAACCACAGCTGCGACACGGCAGCAGTTTCGGCGTAGAATGCCACCCCCGTCGAGCGCGCCGGATTGACCGAAGTGTTGGTGACCGGGATCGAGATCAGGTGGATCAGCGTCAGCGCCAGGCCGATGGAAATCGGCGCAAAGCCGCCCGGCACCTTCTTCGAAGTCGAACCGAGAATCACCACAAGGAAGCCGGCTGTCAGCACGATCTCGATCAGCAAGGCCGCCTGCATCGAATAGCCGCCCGGCGACAGGTCGCCATAGCCGTTGGAAGCAAAGCCGCCTGGGCTCCAGCCATCCATACCCGAAGCAATCAGGAATAACGTACCCGCAGCACAAAAGGCGCCGAGCAGCTGCGCGACCCAGTAGAGCGGTAGTTCGCTCCACGAAAACCGTCCGCCGACCGCGAGGCCGAGCGATACCGCTGGGTTGAAGTGTCCTCCGGAAATGCCGCCTACGGCATAGGCCATGGTCAGGACGGTCAGGCCGAAAGCCAGTGAAACGCCGGCAAAGCCAATTCCCAGTTCGGGAAATGCTGCTGCCAGGACTGCCGAACCACAACCGCCAAAGACCAACCAGAATGTGCCGAAGAATTCGGCCGACATTTTCTGTACCATTGCTTGTACTCCCCTCCACGTCGTCAGCAACGACGCGGGCAAACTACTCCTCTGCAGAGATTTAGGCGAATCGCGCTGTGAATAACCGCTAACGCGTCACACCGCGGTCGCGATCCAATAGCAATTGGAACAGGATTGCGCGGACCTCTCCGTCGATTTCGCCATTGATCAGCTCGGGTCGCCAGCGGCGCTGGAAGGCCTCCACGGCCTTGAAGCCATCGGTGATGTCGTAACCGAACCGTTCCAGGGCGAGGTAGAAGGCGGCGTCGTTGTCGAAGGGATCGCCGCGCTCCAGCTTGGTGGGGCGGGGCAGGCAGAGGCCATATTCGGCCAGTCGCGCCCAGGGGAACAGCTCGCCCGGGTCGATCTTGCGGGCCGGGGCAATGTCCGAATGGCCCACCACGTTGGCGCGGGGGATGTCGTAAGTCTTCACGATTCGCGCCAGCAAGGGCAGCAGGGCCTCGAACTGGGCATCGGTGAAATCGCGATAACCGAGCGCGTGGCCGGGGTGGTCCAGCTCGATCCCGATGGAGGCGGAATTCACGTCCTTGTGTCCGCGCCAGTAGGACAAGCCTGCGTGCCAGGCGCGCTTGTCCTCGGGGACAAGGCGGATCACCTCGCCTTCCTCGGTGATGCAGTAATGGGCGGAAACCTGCGCCTCCGGATCGCACATCCGCGCGATCGCGGTCTCGACCGGCTTCATCTCGGTATAATGGATGACCACCATGGAAATTGGCAGCTGCCGTTCGTTGAAGTTGGGCGACAAGACCTCCCGGTGGACCAGCTCGTCCATGCCGGTCAGCCGATCAGGCCCTCGGCATCGGGCAGGACCGCGCCGAGCACCAGCGCGTCTTCCCCGTGGTGGTACTGTACCGAACCGCCGTCGCGTTCTGTCAGCAGGCGGATCATGTGCGCCGGTGCCGTACGGCCGGACAGGTCTTCCGGCGCCAGGCTGCCGTCGAGCGCCTTGCCGACATTGGCATCGAAAGCGACGCGCGGGCCGGAGGCGCGAATGGCGATTTCCGTCTTGCCGTCGGCACGTTCTGCTCCAACCGCCAGCGTGCCGCCGCGCACGAGGGAATCGAGACCCATGGCGGCGAGGTTGAGCAGCACCTTCACCGCAGGCTTGGACAGGCTGGCCGGTCCCACAGCCCATTCGAACGACAGCCGCTCGTCCGCCTCGGTGAGCGCGGTGAGCAGTTCGCGCGGTTCCTCTACCGGCACCTGCTCGCCAAAGCCACCCGCAGCGCCATAGGCGAGGCGGAAGAACTTCAGCTTGTTGGCAGAGACCCGTGCCGACTGCTCCATCAGCTCCAGGCAGCGCTGGCGCATGGCCGGGTCCTTCTCGTCCGCCATCAGCTCCAGCCCGTTGTTGAGCGCGCCAACGGGGCTGAGCATGTCGTGGCACAGGCGGGAACAGAGCAGGGCAGCGAGGTCGAGTTCGGAAGTCATTCAGCTATCAGCCAATCCAGATTAACAGCGATGTTGACGAAGTTGACAGTGCGTCATCCTCGAAAAGGCAGGAAAACAGCGGAAATTCAGAATTTTGCGCGCAGAGTACAAAGTTGACACCGGGCGCGCCTGATCGCGGATTTCTTCCTGCCTCGTGTTGCCGTTCTTAGCCATCATCGCGGCTGTAGGGAAGCGCGACGAAACCGCTTTCGTCGTCGCGCCAGAACGTTACGTCACCTGCGCCCGTCACGATCGCCCAGATCGCCCCGTCATGCGCGGCCTCGGCGCGGTCCGTGGCGGAAGGTTCGGCAGGGCCGTGAGGGTGCGAGTGGTAATAGCCGACGACATGCGGCCCGCCTGCGCGCGTGGCGCGATGGGCATCGACAAGGGCTTGCGGGTCGATCTCGAAATGCGTTTGCGGGGCTGGGTGGACGTTGCGTGCGGGACTGATCGCGGCGATGCGCGTGCCCTCGCCGAGCAGGATCCCGCAACATTCCTGCGGGTGGGCCTGCGTCGTCTCGCGCAGCAGCTGATCAATCAGGTCACTTGTCACCAGCACTTGCATTGCCCATTGCCCTAGCATGGAAACGGCAGAAACCCTCACCGGAACGCTCGCCAGTGCCGCGCGCCTCGACAAGGCGCTGGCCGAGGTGACCGAGCTTTCGCGTGAGCGGGTGAAGGCCCTGATCGCAGAGGGGCGGGTGGAAGTCTCCGGCAGCGCGGCCACCAGCGGCTCGGCCAAGGTGGAAGCGGGGGCGCCCTTTGCCATCCACTTGCCACCCCCAAGCGATCCACAGGCTTGTCCACAAGATATCCCCATCACGGTCGCCTACGAGGACGAGCACCTGATCGTGGTCGACAAGCCCGCCGGGATGGTGGTGCATCCCGCTGCCGGAAATCCTGACGGGACGCTGGTCAACGCCCTGCTGCACCACTGCAAGGGGCAGCTTTCCGGTATCGGCGGCGTAGCTCGGCCCGGAATTGTCCACCGGATCGACAAGGACACTTCGGGCCTGCTGGTCGTCGCCAAGAGCGACGTGGCGCACGAGGGGTTGGCAAAGCAGTTCGCGGACCACTCGCTGGAACGCGCCTACCTCGCCATTTGCGGCGGCCATCCCAACCCGCCTGCGGGTACGATCGACGAGCGGATTGGCCGGTCCGACCGCGACAGAAAGAAAATGGCGGTGCTGCCCAAGGATTCCTCGCGCGGCAAACACGCGGTCACGCACTACAAGACGATAGAGCGGCTGGACCACTGCACCCTGGTGGAATGCCGCCTGGAAACCGGGAGAACGCACCAGGTGCGGGTTCACCTTGCGTCAATCGGTCATTCGCTATTGGGAGACCCAGTATATGGACGCGATCCCGCCCCTCTCCGACCGCTTCTCAAGCAGTTGGAATTCCATCGGCAAGCGCTGCACGCCGCGCGAATCGGATTCGTACACCCGGTCACGGGTAACTTCCTGGCGTTCGACAGCGAATTACCTGCCGATATGCGGGAACTTATCGACCAAACCGGTCATTCCAATCGATGAAATGCACCCTATATTGGTTGGTGGTGCGTTATAAGAACACAAGCACCCAATGTGGCCGCCAAAAGCGGGTGCCCAGCAGGGGCCCGCATCGAGTGGTCGACGCTAGAGAAAGGTCTGGGACTAAAGTGAGCAACAATCGACCTACAGTACCGGCGCTGGGCGGTGAGCAAGGCCTCAACCGCTACCTGTCGGAAATCAAGAAGTTCCCCGTGCTGACGCCGGAGCAGGAATACATGCTCGCCGTGCGCTACCGGGAACATGACGACCCTGACGCTGCCGCGCAGCTGGTCACCTCGCACCTGCGTTTGGTGGCCAAGATTG
>JAUIIG010000011.1 GCA_030431875.1 Alphaproteobacteria bacterium | reverse complement strand
CGATGGTGGCGCCCGTCGCCACTACACAGTCCACCATGTTGGAACGGATCAGCTCGGCATAGAGGTCCATGCAGCCGCCTGCGCTGGTCGAACCGGCGATGACGAGGAAGATGGTGCAATCCTTGTCGGCCAGCATCTGGTTGTAAATGCCCGTGGCATTGGCCAGGTCACGGCTGGTGAAGCTCATCTTCTTCATCGAATCGATGATCGGGCGCGCGTCGAAACTGGTGATGTCGATATGTTCGACCTTGGTGCTCAGCAGCTCTGCCTTGCGCGTGTCATTGATCTTGGATTCGGTCATCGAATACTCCTGTCCGTATGGCCGGTATAACGGCAGACATGGCCTGTCGTTCCGTATGTAAAGGCGCGCGCCATTAGGTGCTAGTCAGCCTCTCGTAAAGCGGTATATCGCGCCAATGGGGAATTCAGTCCAGACACGGGAACCAACGCAGGCAGGCGTGCTCGATGCAGCGCGCAAGATTGCCGAGATTTTGCCCGCAACGCCGCTGCTGCCGATCGAGATCGACGGACACACCGCCTACGCCAAGGCCGAGTGCCTGCAACCTATCGGTGCCTTCAAGATTCGCGGCGGCTGGCACCGTCTCAGCGACATGAGCGAAGATGAGCGCGCCAGGGGCGTGGTGGCCGTCTCCAGCGGCAATCACGCACAAGGCGTGGCCTGGGCCGCCAAGCGGCTCGGCATTGCCGCAACGATTGTCATGCCGGAAGACGCGCCACCGATTAAGCTGTCCCGCACCAAGGAACTCGGGGCGGATGTAGTCACCTACAACCGCATGACCGAGAACCGCGAAGAAATCGCGCAGGGCCTCGCGAGCGAAAAGGGCGCGACCTACGTTCACGCCTTTGCCGACCCGTGGGTGATCGAGGGCCAGGGCAGCGCGGGCGTGGAAATCGCAAAGCAGCTGGAAGCCATGGGCAAGCCTGCCCCCACCCGCATCCTCGCCTGTTGTGGTGGTGGCGGCCTGTCCGCCGGGCTCGCCCTCGCCTGCCCCGATGCCAAGATCGTGCCGGTCGAGCCCGAAGGTTGGGACGACGTGTGCCGCTCGATCGAGACCGGGGAGATCCAGTCAATTGGCGAAAACCCGCCGCCAACGGCCTGCGATGCCCTGCAGACCTTCCAGACCAGTCCGATCAATTTTGCAGTGTTGAAGGATCGCTGCGAATACGGCCTGCGGGTAACCGAAGCCGAAGTCCGCGATGCCCAACGCTACGCCTTTGCCCAGATGCGGCTGGTGTTGGAACCCGGGGGCGCAGTGGCCCTGGCGGCGGCCCTTACGGGCAAGGCCAAGCTGGACGGCACGACCGCGATCATCTTGTCCGGCGGCAATGTCGACCCGCGGCAGTTCGCGCAGGTGATCTGGCAGGCGTGATCGCGAAATAGGTTTCATTTGACAATCTAAATTGTCTCACGCAGTCTCCCGCAAAACACTGGGGAGACGAGACAATGGTAAACCTTGAACTGCTCGCACCGGCGGCCGCGCTGGCCGTCTGGTCGATGATCATGCTGGTGTGGATGGCGAGCACGCGCCTTCCGGCCCTCGCCAAGATGGGCCTCGATCCGGAAAAGAGCCGCGGCGGACGCGGGTCCGACCTTGACGGTGTCCTTCCCGATGCCATCCAGTGGAAATCACACAATTACAATCACTTGATGGAACAACCTACGGCATTCTATCCGGTCGTAATCATCCTCGCGCTGGTCGGCGGGACGCAGCTCGATATCTACCTCGCCTGGGCCTACGTCGGCATCCGCGTAGTCCACTCGCTGTGGCAGGCGCTGGTCAACACCATCCCGGTTCGCCTGACACTGTTCACGATCTCCAGCATCGTGCTGACCGTCCTGGCCGTCCGCGCCCTAATGGCGACGCTGGGCGCATGACGATCCTGCAGCCGGTCGTCGTTCTGGCAGCCTGGACCATGGTGATGTGGGCGTGGATGTACGCCACGCGCGTTCCGGCAATGCAAAAGGCCAGGATAAATCCACAAACCCTGGCAGATACACCGGGTGCCTCGCTCGACACCCTCCTGCCGGTACAGGTGCAGTGGAAGGCAAAGAACTACAACCACCTGCACGAAGCACCCACGGTGTTCTACGCCGTGGCGCTGGCGCTGGCTCTGCTGGAAGCGGGGCAAGGCCTCGCCTTGCTGCTGGCCTGGGTCTACGTCGGCATCCGCATTGTGCATTCGCTGTTGCAGGCGACGGTCAACCAGATCGTGCCGCGATTCCTGCTGTTCAACCTGTCGCAAGTAGTGCTGCTCGCCCTGATCGTGCTAGCGGCACTCGCCGCGTTCTGATCAGCTTGCCACCTTGGCAAGGTCCGCGATGAAGTTCTCGGTCCAACGCTGCACGTTTTCGTCGCGCACGGTGACGATCATCTTCTGGTAGCGCGCCTTGCGCTCTTCCAGCGGCATGTCGAGCGCCAGGCGGATGTTGTGCGCGATATCGTCCGCGCTGTGTGGATTGATCAGCAGCGCGCCCTCCCCGCCGCAGTCGAGCTGCTGCGCGGCCCCGGCAAAGCGCGAGAGGATCAGCACGCCGGGGTCTTCCGGGTCTTGCGCCGCGACATATTCCTTGGCGACAAGGTTCATCCCGTCGCGCAACGGGGTGACGAGGCCGATCTTCGACGCCCGGTAGAAGCCGTAAAGCTCTTCCTGGTTGTAACCCTTGTTCACGTATCGGACCGGCACGAGGTCGACTTCCGATCGTGCGCCGTTGATCTGCCCGGCTTTCTGTTCGAGCGTCTCGCGAATGTCCTGGTAGCTGCCGATATCCTCACGGCTTGGCGGAGCGATCTGGATGAAGACGAGGTCACGCACCCGGTCTGGATGGCGATCGAAGAACCGACTGATGCCGTCGAGCCGTTCCGGCAAGCCCTTCGAATAGTCGAGCCGGTCGACACCGATCATGGCCGTCCGATCCCGCGTCGAGCTGACCAGCCGCTCCTGGGCGTGACGCGCGGCCTCGGTGTCGCCCTTCTCGGAGAAGAAGTCGAAATCGATGCCGATCGGGTAGGCGCGCGCGATGGTGGTGCGTCCGTCGAGCGTGATCTCGCCCGTGTCGTGATCGACTTCCGCACCCAGTTCCTTCCAGCAATAGTGCAGGAAGCTGTCGAGCCAGGCGTCGCACTGGAAGCCGAGCAGGTCGTACTGCAGCAACGTGCGCACGAGCCGTTCGTGATAGGGCAGCGATACGAACAGGTTGGTTGGCGGCCAGGGTGTGTGCAGGAAGAAGCCGATGCGGTTCTTGATGCCGCGTTTGCGCAGGCAATCGCCCAGCGGCATCAGGTGGTAATCGTGCACCCAGACATTGTCGCCCGCATCGATCAGCGGCAGCACGCTATCGGCAAACAGGTCGTTCACCCGCTCGTAGCCCTTGCCGAACTCGCGTTCGTACTTGGCCAGGTCGATGCGGTAGTGAAACAGCGGCCACAGCGTCGAATTGGCATAGCCGTTGTAGTATTCTTCGAGGTCCTGGTGTTCGAGATCAATCGTCGCCGTAGTCACCCCGTCAGCCGACTTCACGTAGTTGATCGAGCCGGTGAACTCCTCGGTCTCCTCGCCGGACCAGCCGAACCAGATCCCGCCGTTGGCCTTGAGGGCAGAATTGAGCGCACCCGCCAGTCCCCCCTGCGCACCAGCCACCCCGCGCGCCTTGGGAACGGCAACGCGATTGGAGATGACGACTAATCGGGCCACGTGAGCCTCCTAACGGACGGTATTCCAGCTACGGGACAGCAGACCCGCGCAATTGATGATGCCGACGAGCGAATAGGTCTGCGGGAAATTGCCCCACAACTCACCGGTTTCGAAATCCATGTCTTCGGACAACAGGCCCGATCCGGTACGGTGATCGAGCATGGTGCAGAAAAGCTCGCGCGCCTCGTCCTTGCGGCCCATCAGCGCCAACGCCTCGATCAGCCAGAAGGTGCAGATGTTGAAGGCGGTTTCGGGCGCGCCGAAGTCGTCTTCAGCGGCATAGCGCAACATGTGCTGCCCGCGCCGCAAGTCCCGCTCGACCATGGCGAAGGTCCGCAGGAAACGTTCGTCATCGGGTTCGATGAAGCGCAGCTCCAGCAGTTGCAGCAGGCTGGCGTCGAGGTAGTCGCTTTCGAAGCTGGCGCCGTAGTGACCGCCCTCCCCGTTTTCCTTCCACGCCTTTTCGTCGATGGTCTTGGCGACCTTGTCGGCCCGCTCGCGCCAGAATGCGGCACGGTCATCCTTGCCAAGGTAGGCAGCAGCATTGGCCAGCCGGTCGCACGCCGCCCAGCTCATGACGGCGGAATAGGTGTGCACCTCCTGCCGCGTGCGGAATTCCCACAAGCCGGCGTCGGGCTGGTCGTGCATCTTCCACGCCATTTCGCCCACCTGTTCGAGACTCTCGAAATCGCGGTCATCCGCCATGCGCAGCAGGCGGCGATCGAGGAAGCCCTGCACGGTCGGCAGGACGATCTGGCCATAGCAGTCGTGCTGCACCTGCTTGTAGGCAGCATTGCCGACGCGAACCGGGCCCATTCCGCGATAGCCTTCCAGCCAGCTGGCGGTAGTCTCGTTGAGTTCCGCCACACCCATGACCGAATATAGCGGCTGGATCTGCCCGCCCGCCGCATCGTCGACGATGTTGCGCAGGTAGCCGAGGTATTTCTCCAGCACGTCCAGCGCGCCCAGCCGGTTGAGCGCCTGCACGGTGTAGTAGCTGTCGCGAATCCAGCAGTAGCGATAGTCCCAGTTACGCTCCGAATGTGGCGCTTCGGGGATCGAGGTGGTCAGCGCCGCGACGATGGCGCCAGTTTCTTCGTGCTGGCACAGTTTCAGCGTGATCGCAGCGCGGATGACTTCCTGCTGCCATTCGTACGGCGTTGCGAGGCTACGCACCCACAGCTGCCAGTACTTGCGTGTGGCCTGTTCCATCCGCCGCACTTCCTCGCGCAGGTTGCCAGTAAAGGGCTCGTCCGGGCCGAGGAAGAAATGCGTGTCGTTCTCGATGCGGAAGGTCCGCTGCTCGAGGATGTAGCCCACCGGTGCATCGGTCGAGAGACGCAGCGCCTGGTCGTGGATGAGATAGCGGATATGGTTGGTGCCGTTGGTCGTCTCGGCCTGTTCGGCGCCGTAATTCTTCATCGGTCGCAGTACGACCTTGATGCGCGGGTTGCCCGCAATGGGCCGCACAATCCGGCTGAAGGCCACCGGCCGGTACATCCGGCCATTGCCCTCGTAACGCGGACAGAAATCGAGCACTTCCACAGCGCTGCCGTCTGCGGCTTCCAGCCGTGTCAGCAGGATGGGGGTGTTGCGAATATATTCCTGGTGGGTGCTGACCTGCCCTTCCAGCTCGAACCGCCAGACGCCGACATCCTGCGAAGCACCGTTGAGTAAGGCGCAGAAGGCAGGGTCACCATCAACGCGTGGGACACAGCCCCAGACGATGCCACCGCGGCGGTCGATAAGGCCGGAAACCTGGCAGTTGCCGATCGGCCAAAGCTCTAGATCGCTATTGTTCTCGCTCACAGTCCTAACCAATGCTGCACTGCAGCAGGACTTTCAAGCGAATATCTGGCGTTATCACTCGGCCTCTCGCCCACGGCGATGCCGAACCCGCCCAATTCAGCGGCTGCGCGCATGCCGTCTTCGTCGGTCACGTCGTCGCCAACGAAAACCGGCACGGCACCGTGGAACGGCGATGCCTGCATGATGTTGCGGACGGCGACGGCCTTGTCCGCCCCGCTGGCGACCAGCTCAATCACGCACTTGCCGCGCTTGACCTGCAACCCGTGCTCGCTCGCCACCTCCCGGGCAAAGACAAGCCCCGCGTCTTCCAGCGACGGGTTGGAACGATAGTGCAAGGCCGCGCCATGCGGCTTGTCTTCGGTGTCGAAGCCTTCGCGCTTTGCAAACTGGTGGATCGTAGCCAGCAACTCTTCCGGCAACCCGGCGGGCGCATCGCCCAGCACCGCGCCATCCGCCGCGCGGCAATCGCTGCCATGCGATCCCGCGCGAGCAATGGCGAGCGGCCCGAGGTGGCCTTCCAGGTCGTCGAGCGCGCGCCCGCTGACGAGGGCAAGCCGCCCGCCCAGCCGATCACGCAAGGCGCACAGGGCATCCGCCAGCCCCGCTGGGACGAAGATGCCATCAGGGGTCGGAGCGATATCCACCAGGGTGCCATCGAAATCGAGAAACAGCGCCAGTGGTCCGTTTCGATCCAGCGCTTCCAGTGTCGGCGGTGCAGGCAGTTTCGACATCGCGGCCCGACTTAACGGCGGCACGGCGCATTACAAGGAATTGCTGGCGCTAAGCCTCGCTCAACTGAACAGGTGCGAAATCAGGTTGTATCGCACGCCTGCCGTCGTCTCCTGCACCTCGTGCAGCAATGACGAGGAAAACACCATCGCCGTGCCTGCCGGCACCCGGTAACCCTTGGGGCTGAACTCCTTGAAGGCAATCTCCCCGCCTTCGTATTCGTCGTTCAGGCTCATAGAAAGCGCGAAGCGTCGATGGGCTCCCGGCGGCTCGGTATTGTCGCGATGGCCCATGGTGATGCCCTCGCGCTTGCCCTCGTAGCGTGCGATGTGCAGGTCCTCGCGGCGGGTCACGTTGAAGGCGAAGGCTTTCTGGATCATCGGCGTCACCCGACCGAAAATCCGTTGGTCGAGGAACTCCAGCGTGTTCCTGTCCTTGATGATCAGGTCGACACGGTCCTGCCGGTGGTGATCGTAGACCGGGATCTTGTAGTTGCCGGGGATTTCACCCGGCTGCGGCTGCCGCACCATGAATGGCGTATCCGTCTCGACCGACTCCACGAGCCTGCCGCACTCCTCGGGCGACAAGACGTTGGGTACAATCAGGATCGGCGCGTGTGGCGGGCTCCAGCGCAGCTCTTCGGCGGCCTGTGCATTTTCCAGTAGGTTCATAATCGTCGTCAGCCTTGCGCTTGCGTCATTGTCCAGATCGAACCAGGTGCGGATCTGCCTGAATGGTGTCAGCAACACCAAACGTGCACCCAGGTCCTCGCCCATATGCAGCCCGTAAGATGCGAAGATGGCCCCCGCAGGATCGAAGGCGATCGGCCAGGGGAAGCCAGCCGCACGTTTGAGTTCCTTGCTGCGGGTCGCATTGCTTGGAGCACTGATCGCGACGACCGTGGCGTTGGCAGCCTCCAACTGAGTTTCCAGATCGGACAGCGCACGCAACAGCGGCACGGCCTGATCGCTGTGCGGATCGCCCAAGAACAAGATCAGCAGGTGGCGTCCCGATAGATGGTCGTCCGCAAGGCTCAGACGACGCCCCTCTTCGTCGCGCGTCTCGAACGGCAAGGCCAATGCGCCGGGCCAGAGATTCTGCACGTAGGGCCCAATGGCTGGTGCTGCGATTTGGTAGGTCGGTCGGGTGTCGGCCATTGATGCACTTGCTGCTTCGGTCTGGTGTCCACCCTATCCAGCTGTCCCTGAAACCAAAAGTGCAATGTACGCTTTATTCCGTTGCCACATCGCGTTTCGGCCAAGCAGGAAACAGGCCGCATTGCCGATTTTGGAAGCCAAACGGCAATTCCTCGCCTATGGGGCACGGAATCCCGCAATATGCTTTGCGCCAACGCGCCTGGCTCGCCGAACAGCGATGCTGTTTGCCTGCCGGTGCACCTCCTCTTTCTCAGGCCAGTACCATGAACTTCCCCCCGCTTCCGTCCAGCCTCGAGGCTGCCCTTGCCGAACGTGAATATGCAACGGCCACCCAAGTGCAGACCGAAGTCTTGCAGGCGGAAGCCGCCGGACGCGACCTGATCGTCTCCGCCCAGACCGGTTCGGGCAAGACCATCGCCTTCGGCCTGGCCATGGCACAGGAACTGCTGGGCGAAGGCGACACCATACCCTTCTCGATCCAGCCGCTTGCCCTGATCATCGCCCCGACGCGTGAGCTCGCGCTGCAGGTGAGCCGTGAGTTGGCCTGGCTCTACGGCAAGGCCGGTGGACGCGTGGCGACATGCGTTGGCGGCATGAACCCGCAACAAGAGCGCAAGGCCCTGCGCTCGGGCGCCAGTATCGTCGTCGGCACCCCGGGCCGCCTGCGCGACCATCTCGAACGCGGCGCGCTGGACCTGTCAGGCCTCAAGGCCGTCGTGCTCGACGAAGCGGACGAGATGCTCGACATGGGCTTTCGCGAAGAGCTCGAGGAAATCCTCGACGCTTCGCCGGAATCGCGCCGTACCCTGCTGTTTTCCGCCACCATGCCCCGCCCGATTGAAGCCCTCGCACGGCGTTACCAGCGCGATGCCCTGCGCATTGCCACGATCAGCGAGGGCCGCGGCCACGGCGACATCTCGTACCAGGCGGTGACCGTCTCACCGCCGGAAATCGAGAACGCCGTCGTCAACCTGCTGCGCTATCACGAGGCCGAAACCGCTATCCTGTTCTGCGCCACGCGCGAGAAGGTGCGGCACCTGCATGCCACCTTGCAGGAGCGCGGCTTTGCCGTCGTCGCCCTGTCGGGAGAACATTCGCAGTCGGAGCGCAACCAGGCCCTGCAGGCCCTGCGCGACCGCCGTGCGCGCGTCTGCGTCGCCACCGACGTAGCCGCTCGCGGCATCGACCTGCCCTCGCTCAGCCTCGTCATCCACGTGGAAATTCCGCGCGATGCCGAAACCTTGCAGCATCGCTCGGGCCGCACCGGGCGTGCCGGCAAGAAGGGCACCGCCGTGCTGATCGTACCCTTTTCGCGTCGCAAGCGGGTCGAATCGATGCTCCGCCATGCAAAGATCGCTGCCGAGTGGACCGACGCACCGGACCGCGAGGCGATCAAGGCCAAGGACCGCGAACGCCTGCTGGAAAAGCTGCTGGCGCCCGTCGAGGTCGACGAAGGCGACAAGGAGCTCGCCGAGCGGCTGCTGGCCGAGCGCTCTCCCACGGAAATCGCCGCCATGCTGGTGCAGGCGCACCGCGCGTCCATGCCAGAGCCCGAAGACCTCATCGCCAACACGCCCGAGGCACGGCGCGAAGCACAGAAGGATCGCCATCGACCGGGCTTTGAGGATACTGTCTGGTTCCGCATGCCGCTTGGCCGCCGCCAGAACGCCGACCCGCGCTGGATCCTGCCGCTCCTTTGTCGCCGCGGGCACATCACCCGCAACGAAGTCGGCGCGATCCGGATCGGCCCTGACGAGACCTTCTTCCAGATTCCGCGCCAGATCGCGGACAAATTTGCCGAAGCCGCCGCGCGTTCAGCACAGTCCGACAGCGACGAAGATCCCGTTTCCATCGAAATGTCGGAAACCGGTCCGCGTGAAGTAGCCAAGGGCAATCGTCGTCAGCGCAAGGCGCACGGCCCCGCCGGAGCACCGCCGGTGAAGGCCAAGCCGCGCTTCAAGAAGTTCGACAAGGCCAAGGGAGCCAAAGGCAAGCCAGGTCTTGGCGGCAAGGCGCGCAAGGGCGGCAAGGGCTCGCCCAAGAAGGAGCGACGCTGACAATCTCGATGCAAGGAAATGGTAGCGGAGGAGGGACTCGAACCCCCGACACGCGGATTATGATTCCGCTGCTCTAACCACCTGAGCTACTCCGCCATCCGGCGCGCTTCCGCCACCTATGGGTGGAAGCGAGGCGCGCCATTTAGGTCGGGTCGCGCCGTGGGTCAACTGGCGATTTGCGCTTAATCGAAGTGCTGGCGATTGGCCGCAAGGGCATCGTTCATGCGGCGCACCTTGGCCGACAGCCCGCGGTTGAGCGCGCGGTCGAAGGCGCGGCCGATTTCAGGCACGCCGCGGGTCAGCACCAGCAGGCCGTCGCGGTCGATCAGCGCTACGCGCATGGGCTCGGTCGAGGTCACCGTGGCCGAGGCGCATTCGCCCGCGACAACGCTCATCTCGCCAACGAATTCGCCGGGGCCGCAGGTACCCACCTCGCGCTCGTCATGGTCCACCTTGGCATGACCGCTGGCGATATAGACCAGCGGGGGCTCGGTCTGCCCTTGCCGCACCAAGGTGTCTCCGGGCTCAAGCTCGCGCCATTCGAGCAGGTCGAGCAGGTGCTGTTGGTCTGCCGGTTCGTTGACCTGCAGGACGTCCTCGATCAAGCGCTGTTCGTCTACGCTGGTGAAGCCGCGCTTGGCCCGCTGGTGTTGCAGCACGACCTGCACCAGCGCCACCACGGTGAGCAAGGCTGTCAGGGCGGTGGTCCAACCCAGTCCGTCCTGCAGGGCGAAATGGAGCGTGCCGGCAATACCGGCAAACAGCATCAGCAGGCGGATATTGCGGAGCGATCCCATGGCCATGGCCACGACCAGGATACCAAGGAATACATAAAGATAGGCAGGCCCCAAATCGGCCATCCCCCGCGACAATTCACCCATCGCCTATCCCCTTTCAGCGCCCTCGTAACACGATTACCGGCTTTTCCTGAAGGCAAAGCTGGCAATCCGTTCCCACGGTCCGCCGCGATAGTAATGCAAACCGAGACCGCGAAAAGCAAAATCGCGCGGCAGCACGCGAGGTTCGAGCTCCGCCTGCAAAGCCTTGGCTTCCTCGATGGAGACCTTGTTCTGGATGGTGATGTGCAGGCGCGGCTTGTGCTCGTCCTGCGGAGTGAGCAGGCCATGGAAGCGGTCTGCCAGTTCGTGCCAGAGCGCCAGCATGCCCTCACTCTCCAGCCGCAGGGCCGTGCCCTTCCCCAGTTTCATCAGGCCGGTGAGACGGACCGGGACGGGCGCATGGTCGCGGGCCAAGGCGGCAAGAACCTGGCGCACCTCGGCCTCGCTGCTGGGCGGCAGGGCGTGGAACAGCGTGACGTGGGCCTTCAGGTAGTTGCGCTCAGGCGGGAAGTGGTCGGTGCGCAGCTGGGTCGCCCAGCTGTAGATATCTTCGGGCAGTTCGGCAGTGATGATGAGCGGAGCCGGGCCGCCCGTCACATCTCGCCCCGTTCGCGGCGCAGGGCGAACCAGCGCTCCACCGCAGCATTGTGGCCTTGCAGAGTATCGTTGAACTCGTGTCCACCTGAACCGTCAGCCACCATGAACAGCGCGTTGGTTTCCGCCGGATCGAGCACGGCAGCGATGGATTCGCGGCCCGGATTGGTGATCGGCCCTGCGGGGAGTCCGGCCATCTGGTAGGTGTTGTAGTCGTTGATATCAGCAATCTCGGACTGGCGGATGCGCCGTCCGAGCGGACGCCCACGCGTGATCGGGTAGATGATCGTCGGGTCAGCCTGCAGGAATATGCCCTGCCGAATGCGGTTGGAGTAAAGGCCCGCCACCATGCGCCGTTCGCTCGGTACGCCGGTTTCTTTCTCGACAATCGATGCAAGGATCACCGCTTCTTCGGGTGTGGTCGCCACGGTGCGCGAACTGCGGTTGGGCCACAACTCGGCAATCGCCTCGTCCATCGCCCGCTGCATGCGTGCGAGCACGGCGACACGCTCCTCACCGCGCTCGAAATCATAGGTCTGCGGCAGGACGGAGCCCTCCTCGGGCACCGGGATTTCGCCTACCAGCAGGTCTTCCGCCATCAGCATGTCGTGCACGATCACCGAGGGCGTGCCTTCGGGGATAGTGATGAAACGGCGGATCACGTCGCCGTGCTGGAAGGTATCGAGGATACCGGAATTGCTGATGCCCGCAGGCAGCAGGAATTCGCCCGCCTTGATCGGGTCGCCGCCGCCCAGCACCTTCGCCCGCAGCAGGAATGCGTCGGCAGAGCCGATTAGGCCCTGCTCCTCCAGATCGTTGGCGACCGAGGTGAGCGTTGAACCGGAGGGGACGATGAAGGCCGTCTCCTCCTCCACCTGAGCGCTGCCGTACCAACCCATGGCCAACCAGCCGCCCACAGCGATGACCGCCAGGACGCCAAGCGCCACGATGGCGGCCAGCAACTTTTTCATATCAGTCCTCGACGCGCTTCATCACCAGCGAGGCATTGGTACCGCCAAAGCCGAAGCTGTTGTTGAGCACTGCGCCGACTTCCCGCTTTTTCGCGGTGAGCGGCACCAGGTCGACACCTTCGGTGCCCTCGTCCGGA
Source organism: Alphaproteobacteria bacterium (assembly GCA_030431875.1). Classification (GTDB taxonomy): domain Bacteria; phylum Pseudomonadota; class Alphaproteobacteria; order Sphingomonadales; family Sphingomonadaceae; genus Alteraurantiacibacter. The sequence goes on along the minus strand of JAUIIG010000011.1, from coordinate 49,989 downwards.
TTGTGCAGGTTGAGCGTGGGCGGAACCACCTGGTCACGGATGGCGAGGATGCAGAAGATCGATTCGACTGCGCCAGCACCGCCCAACAGGTGGCCGATGGCGCTCTTGGTGGAGCTCATCGAGGCACCGCCAAGGTCGTCGCCCAGCACGCGCTTCACCGCCGCCAGTTCGATGGTGTCCGCCATCGTCGAGGTGCCGTGGGCGTTGACGTAGTCGATGTCCGACGGCTCCAGCCCGGCCTTGCGGATGGCCATGCGCATGGAGTTTTCGGCGCCCGCACCTTCCGGATGCGGAGCCGTGACGTGGTAGGCATCGCCCGACAGGCCATAGCCGACCACTTCGGCGTAGATCTTCGCACCGCGTGCCTTGGCGTGCTCGTATTCTTCCAGCACCACAACGCCTGCGCCCTCGCCCATGACGAAACCGTCGCGGTCCTTGTCATAGGGACGGCTGGCCTCGGTCGGGCGGTCGTTCATCGAACAGTTGAGCGCGCGCGCCTGGGCGAAACCGGCAATGCCGATGGGGCAGACGGTTGCTTCAGCGCCGCCAGCCAGCATGATGTCGGCATCGTCGTCACGGATCATGCGGGCAGCATCGCCAATCGAGTGCGCGCCGGTCGAGCAAGCCGTCACAACGGCGTGGTTCGGGCCCATCAGCCCGTACTTGATCGAGACCTGGCCGCTGATCAGGTTGATCAGGCGCCCGTGGACAAAGTGCGGCGAAACGCGACCGGGGCCACGTTCGTGCAGGTTGACCGATTCGAGCTCGATACCCGGCAGGCCGCCGATGCCCGAACCGATCGAGCAGCCCGCGCGCAGCTTGGTGGCGTCGTCCATTTCGGTCAGGCCGGCGTCTTCCAGCGCCTGTCCGGCGGCGTCGATGCCATAGACAATGAACGGGTCGACCTGGCGCTGGATCTTGTGATCCACGCGCTTGTCGGCATCGAAACCCCAGGGATGGTCCTTCGGCTTCACCTCGCCAGCGATGGTGCATTTCTGCCCCTCCGGCTCGAACTTGGTGATCGGCCCGATGCCGCTTTCACTGGCAAGCAGGTTCTTCCAGGTGGTTTCGACGTCGGCCCCAAGCGGGGTGACCAGACCGAGGCCGGTAACGACTACGCGCCGCATAAACATCTCTCCAATCAAGAAAGGCCCAGCCACCACGGCTGAGCCCTTCGTCCCCGTCCGCGTCGGCGGGTGCTTTCGCGAACGGGTCTAGTACGGCTTAGCCAGCGTTCTCTTCGATGAACTTGTTGGCGTCGCCGACGGTGTTGATCTTCTCGGCAGCGTCGTCGGGGATTTCCACGCCGAACTCTTCCTCAAAGGCCATGACCAGCTCGACGATGTCGAGGCTGTCTGCACCAAGGTCATCGATGAAGCTGGCGTCCGGGGACACCTTGTCTTCTTCGACGCCGAGATGTTCGACGACGATCTTCTTAACGCGGTCAGCGATATCGCTCATGTATGCCCTCTCAACTCTAGGGGTTTCGAAACTCGCTTTCGCCCTAATGAACGGGGCGATGGCTGGCAAGGGGCAGGCGACGTTTTGCCTGCGGGAGAAATATGGGGCCGCTTGAGGCTACGCCAAGGGCCTTGCTGCCCTAGCGGGCCGGAATGCGGGCAAAGAAGGCGCGGCGCTGCCCCGCATCGCCGAGCATGTCCTGCCCCACCAGTTTCAGTTTGCGCGGCTTGCCTTCGCGTGCCCTGATGCGGATTTCCGCAATACTTGCATGGGGATATTCCTTTACCGAGACACTCTCCAGACTATCGAGGGGATAGCTGATCTCCGCCCGTTGCGGTACTTCGCGCGCCAGGTCCCACCCTTGCATTTGCTGCAGGAAGGCGCGATTCTTCTCGATCTGCCGTTCGACGACGATATTACCGACAATGGCATAGGCACCGCCCAGCTTTTGCCATCCAGGGCCGGTGCGCAGCAGGTGCAAGTGCCCGCCAATGAGGAAACCCGAGTAGCAGGCCGCGCTGCGAATGAGCCCCGGCGGCCGCAGCAGCCAGTCAACGCGTGGAATCACCTGGTCCATCAATGCCTCCTGCGGGGCGGATATCCCCGCAGAAATGACTCTGCGATCCCACGAATGTGGCGGATCAGCCCTGCTTGGGCGGTTCCACGGTGCGGATGTGCACATCACGCAGCTGGCGGGCCGAAACTTCGCTTGGTGCGCCCATCATCAGGTCCTGTGCCTTCTGGTTGAGCGGGAAGGCGATCACCTCGCGAATGTTCGGTTCGTCGGCCAGCAGCATGACGATGCGGTCGATACCCGGGGCCGAGCCGCCGTGCGGCGGTGCGCCGAGCTTGAACGCTTCGATCATGCCCGAGAAGTTCGCGTCGACATCTTCGCGGGTGTAACCGGCGATCTCGAAAGCCTTGTACATGATGTCCGGACGGTGGTTCCGGATCGCGCCCGACGAGAGCTCGTAGCCGTTGCAGACGATGTCGTACTGCCAGGCCTTGATCTCCAGCGGGTTCTGCGTCTCCAGCGCTTCCATCTCGCCCTGCGGCATCGAAAAGGGATTGTGGCTGAAGTCGACCTTCTTGAGCTCTTCGTCGTACTCGAACATCGGGAAGTCGACGATCCAGCAGAACTTGAAGCAGCCTTCCTCGATCAGGCCCAGTTCCTCAGCGCAGCGGGTGCGTGCGGCACCGGCCAGCTTCGCGGCGTCCTTTTCCTTGCCCGCGGCAAAGAACAGGCCGTCGTTCTCGCCGAGGCCCAGCTCGTCGTAGACCTTCTGCATGTTCTCGGGGCCGTGGTTCTTGGCGATCGGTCCGCCAAACTCGCCGCCCTTGCGGGTGACATAGCCAAGGCCGGCAAAGCCCTCACGGCGCGCCCAGTCGTTCATGTCGTCGAAGAACTTGCGGCTCTTCTCGTGCGTGTTGGGCGCGGGGATAACACGCACCACGCCGCCGCCGCCCACGATCTTCTCGAACAGGCCAAAACCCGACTTTTCGAAGTGCGAGGTGACGTCCGAAATGATCAGCGGGTTGCGCAGGTCCGGCTTGTCGGTGCCGTACTTCAGCATGGTTTCGGCATAGGGGATGCGCGGGAATTCACCGGCGGGCGTCACCGTCTTGCCCTCGGCGAATTCCTCGAACACGCCGGCCAGTACCGGCTCGATGGCCTGGAACACGTCTTCCTGCGTGACGAAGCTCATCTCGAAGTCGAGCTGGTAGAATTCGGGCGAACGGTCTGCGCGCAGGTCTTCGTCGCGGAAACAGGGGGCGATCTGGAAGTAGCGGTCAAACCCGGCGACCATCAGCAGCTGCTTGAACATCTGCGGAGCCTGCGGCAGCGCGTAGAATCGGCCCGGGTGGAGGCGGCTGGGCACGAGGTAATCGCGCGCGCCTTCGGGGCTGCTCGCGCCAAGGATCGGCGTCTGGAACTCGCTGAAGCCCTGCTCGGTCATGCGGCGGCGCAGGCTGGTGATCACGCGGTTGCGCAGCATGATGTTGGCGTGGACGCGCTCGCGGCGCAGGTCGACGAAGCGGTACTTGAGGCGGATTTCCTCCGGATAGTCTTCTGCCGAATTCACGATCAGCGGCAGCTCTTCGGCGCGGCTCTGTACGGTGATCTCGCGGGCAAAGACCTCGATCTCGCCGGTCGGAAGGTTCGGGTTCACCGCTTCGGCAGCACGCGCCTTCACGTCGCCATCGATGGTGATCACCGATTCCAGCTTGAGCCGTTCGAGCACGGGCAGTGCCGGGCTGTCGCTGTCCGCAACCACCTGGGTGATGCCGTAATGGTCGCGCAGGTCGACAAACAGCACGCCGCCATGGTCGCGCTTGTTATGCACCCAGCCGGACAGGCGAACGGTCTCGCCGACATCGGCCTTTGTCAGGGCTGCGCAGTTGTGGGTACGATAGGCGTGCATGGGGACTCTTTTCATTTCACGGGTTATGGCGCTAAGGGCGCGCGTGCGTTGCACCGGCCCCTTCCTTGATTCATCGGGCCAGATTCATGCGCGCGCTAACAGGCGAAGCAGTGCCTTTTGTCAAGGTGAACCACCTTGATGGCGCCGTGGAGCCGCAGGACGGTGAACCGGCCAGACAGAAAAGACGATATGCAAATCCATCCCCTGATTACCAAGACCAAAGACCTCGAAGCACTGTGCAGCCGCCTTGCCGAGGGAGAATTCGTTTGCGTGGACACCGAGTTCATGCGCGAAAACACCTATTACCCGATGCTGTGCCTGGTGCAGGTCGGCAACGAGGAAGAGGCCGCTGCCATCGATCCGCTGGCGGACGGCATCGACCTGTCGCCACTGCTCGACCTGCTGTGCGAGAATGACGAGGTGCTGAAGGTATTCCATGCCGGCGGGCAAGACGTGGAAATCGTCTACAACCTGACCGGCAAGACGCCCTTCCCCATCTTCGACACGCAGATTGCCATGATGGCCATCAGCCAGAGCGAACAGATCGGCTATGCCAACCTGGTCGAATCATGGCTCAACAAGACCATCGACAAGGGCGCGCGCTTCACCGACTGGAGCCGCCGCCCGCTGACCGAACGGCAGATCGAATATGCCATCGGCGACGTCACCTACCTCGCCAAGATCTTTCCCAAGATCCTGAAAAAGCTGATCAAGACCGATCGCGGCCACTGGCTGAACGCGGAAATGGAAAAACTGGCGGACCCGGCGAACTACGCCAACGACCTTGATCTCGCCTGGCGCCGTATCCGTGCGCCGGGTCGCAATCCGCAGGTGCTGGGCCGCCTCAAGGCGCTGGCTGCATGGCGCGAGACCGAAGCGCAGGACAAGAATATCCCGCGCGGTCGCATCATCCGTGACGAGACGCTGGCAGACCTCGCCAGCCATCCGCCCAAGAAGCAGGCCGATCTCGCCAAGGTGCGTGGACTCTCCAACGCGTGGAAGGAAAACGACATCGGCAAGCGGCTGATGCGCGTGCTCCGCGACGCGGAACCGCTCGATAGCGAGGAAATGCCCGAAAAGCCCAAGCGCGGTGCCCCCTTGGGCAAGGAAGGCGCGCTCGTGGCAGACCTGCTCAAGCTGCTGCTGAAGATCCGTGCCCGCGAGATCGACGTGGCCTCGCGCCTGCTCACCCGGTCGGACGAGCTGGAAGCCCTCGCCGCCGGTGTCCGCAAGCTCGAAGTGCTCGACGGCTGGCGCTACGAAGTCTTCGGCAAGGACGCGCTGGACCTGGTCGAAGGCAAGCTGGCCTTCGCGGTCGAGAAGGGCCGCCTGAAGATGACCCACATCGACGACGTGACGAACGGCGATGCCACGGTCCATGCGGAGGCCATCGCCGAGTGAGCACTTACCTGCCCACGATCAAGCAGCTGCAATACCTCGTCGCCTTGCACGAGCACCAGCACTTCGGTCGCGCGGCAGAGGCAAGTTTCGTATCCCAGTCAACGCTTTCCGCGGGGATCCGAGAACTGGAATCACTTCTCGGGGTGACCCTGGTGGAGCGCAGCCGCCGCGTCGTACGCTTCACCCCGCTGGGCAATTCGGTGGTCGACAAGGCGCACCGCGTGCTGCGCGAGGCGGAGGAACTGGCGGAACTGGTGCAGGCTGCGGGCAAGCCGCTGTCGGGCGAATTGCGCATGAGCGTGATCCCTACCATCGCCCCCTTCCTGCTGCCGCGCATCCTGCCGCGCCTGCGCAAGGAACGGCCCCAGCTCAAGCTGTTCCTGCGCGAGGAGACCAGCGACCACGCAATCGAATCGCTCCATCATGGACGCGCCGACTGCGTGCTGCTGGCCCTGCCCTTCGCCACCGGCGAAGTGGAGAAGGAAACGATCTGCGAGGACGACCTGTTCGTCGCCTTCCCCAAGGACGATCCGCGCGATCCGCCGGCGGAAATCCCCCCGATGATGATCGACGAAGGCCGCTTGCTGCTGCTGGAAGACGGCCACTGCCTGCGCGACCATGCGCTGGCGGCATGCAACCGCCCCGAACTGCGCGCCTCGGCCACGATGATTGGTACGAGCCTGCATACGCTGGTGCAGATGGTCGACAACGGGCTGGGCCTGACCATGCTTCCCAAAATGGCCATCGACGCGGGCATCCTGCACGAAACCGATGTCGTCGCCCGCCCTCTGAAGGGTGCCCACACCAGCCGCGAGATCGCGCTCGTCTGGCGCACCAATTCGCCGCGTTCGGACGAATTCCGGATGCTGGCGGAGGAACTGCGCGCGGGTTAGGCGCGGCGGCGCCAGGTGCGCACGATCATCAATAGTCCGGCAAGCGAAGCGGCAAGATAGCTGCCCTGATGGGCGGCTGCGACCGTCATGAAACGCAAATGGCGATCGGGCGCGATGATCTCGGCCCAAAATGGCGGAATATCAATCAACCCGTTGCCAAAAAGCAGAGCTCCGGCGATGCCGCAAACCAGCGCAGTGGCGAAGGAAACCACCATAACCCCCACGATTGCGCGACGAACGGTTGCGAGGTCCGCAGGCGGGCGGGAACCGAAACGCGCGGCGATGGCAAGCATCAGGCCGAGGCTCAGTCCCATCCACCAAGTCGCCAACACTCCCCAAACCAGGGCCAGCAGCACCGGCGATTCGCTGTCGATCACTTGCGGATGGGCGACCGAGAAATATTCGACGCAAACATGCGCTGTGACCATGTCGTGAGCGATGCCGTAAATGATTGCGGCAGCGACGGAGAACAGGACGATCTTCAGCAGTTCGCCCATGGTAGGCTCAATCCATGTGCTTCAGGCCGACCCGCAGGTAGTCCCAGCCGGTAATCACTGTCAGGATCGCTGCTGCCCACAGGGTTACCAGGCCCACCGTGTGCGGCACGTTGTGCGCCACCTCACCCGCAATGATGTTCCACTCCGGCAGGCCCTGCCCCAGGATCAGCGAGCCCAGCGCCACCAGCTGGAAGGTGGTCTTCCACTTGGCCAGTTTCGACACCGGCACGCTGACCTGCAAGCCGCCAAGGAATTCTCGCAGACCCGACACGGCAATCTCACGGATCAGGATGATAAGGCCTGCGATCACGTGCGCATCGCCCACATAGGGGCCGCGCAGGATGCCTTGGGCCGCCAGCACCAGGATCACCGTCGCCACCATGATCTTGTCGGCAATGGGATCGAGGAAGATACCCAGCTTGCTCACAGCCCCACTGGAGCGCGCGAGCATCCCGTCGAAATAGTCGGTAATGCCCATCAGGCAGTAGAGCCCGAAGGCCAGCAGGAAGCCCAGTTCCCACCCCGGCCACCACAACAGGAAGGCCAGCAAGGGCAGCGCCAGGATACGGCTAAGCGTCAGGATGTTGGGCAAGGTCCACATGTCGGCACGGGTCCTAGCCGGTAATGCTGGCGGGCAAAAGACACAGTTCGGGCTGCACATTGCCGGAAAAGCCGTTAGACCCCTGCTCAACCGCCCGGCGGGCGCAGCGCGAAGGTATCATGTTCACCTCCACCCACCTGCTCAAGCAACGCCGGTTCCTGCCGCTGTTCTGCACCCAGCTGCTCAATGCGTTCAACGACAACCTCTACAAGACGACCATGGTGCTGTTCGTCGTCTACAGCGTCTACAATTCGGCCGAGAGCGAGACGGTCTTCTCGGGACTGACCTCGGCGATCTTCATCCTGCCGTTCTTCCTGCTTTCCGCCATTGCCGGGCAACTGGCCGACTTGCGCGACAAGGCCAGCATCATCCGCAAGATCAAGGCAGCGGAAATCGGCATCATGACGGTGGGTGCCATCGGGCTGTTCCTCGCTTGGGAAGGCATTGCGATCGATGCAGTGGCGATCCCCCTGCTGCTGCTGGCGCTGTTCGCGATGGGTGTCCATTCCACCTTCTTCGGGCCGATCAAGTACGCCATTCTGCCGCAGCACCTGAAACCGGGTGAAGTCCTGGCCGGCACCGGCATGGTCGAGGCCGGCACTTACATCGCAATCATGGGCGGCACGATCATTGCCGGGTTCCTGGCCGAACAGGTCGAGATTGCCGCTGCCGCCATCCTTGGCTTCGCCGTGATCGGCTATCTCACCAGCCGCCACGTGCCCCCCGCACCGCCGATGGGCGAGCAGGAGAAGATCGACTTCAACCCCTTCACCTCGTCGTGGAAGATGATCCGCGAATGCACGCACAACCGTGAACTGTTCTACGCCATCATGGCGATCAGCTTCTTCTGGACCATCGGTAGCGTGCTTTTCATCCAGTTCCCGCCACTGGCCAAGAACTACATGTTGGCCGACCCGGCGGTAGCCAGCCTGTTCCTGGTGTTCTTTTCCATCGGCGTTGCCATCGGGTCGGTGGCAGTGAACCTGCTGCTGAAGGGCGTCGTCTCTGCCCGCTACGCGCCCGTCTCGGTCCTGCTCATGGGCGCAATGGTGGCAATCTTTTACGTCGTATGCCGCGCCTGGAATGCCGGCCTGGTGGACGACCAGCTGATGGATGTGGCCACATTCCTGTCGTACCCGCTGGCCTGGGCCGTCCTCGGCAGTCTGCTGCTGATCGCCATTTTCGGCGGGATGTTCGTGGTGCCGCTATACGCCTTCCTGACCACCAAGGTGCCCACCTCGCAGGCCAGCCGGGCCGTAGCGGCGAACAACATCGTCAACTCGGGTGCCATGGTGACAGGATCGTTGTTCGCGATCGGCCTGAGTGCAGCGGGCATGCCGCTGGCAGAACAGCTGCTGCTGAGCGCGGTCATGTGCCTGATTTCGGCCTGGCTGGGCAGCAAGCTCCTGCAGGCCGAGCGGCAGGCAAATGCTGCGGCGGCGTCGGCGGGCTGAAGTCAGGCGATAAAGGTGATGGTGGCGATGAAACCGGCGGCATAGGTTGCCGCGACCGTTTCCAGGTCCTGCCGCGTCAGGCCAAGAGCAAGGCGCTTTCGCCACGGAGCCATCGGTTCAATCTCGTTCGCGCGCAGCAGCACGTGCGGAGGAAGCGATGCCCGGAAAGGGTGGCGGGCCGACTCGTTGGTAAGGACAAGTGCTCTTCTCATGGGCACCGATCTTAACTTTTTGGTAACCTTTGGCGATCCCCTCCACCCCTGCTGTCCACCATCGGGACGGTTGGTAACTCGCCCTCACGAGGTTGGTATCGTGCGTAACCGGTTGCCGCGCCCCCGGTGCAAGGCTAACTGCTGGAAGATGACCAAGACCGCTGCCCGACTGCTTGTCGATTGCCTCGTGGAACAGGGCGCCACCCGCGCCTTTACCGTGCCCGGTGAAAGCTTCCTGCCCGTGCTCGACGCCCTGAGCGATTGCGAGGCGATCCAGACTGTCACCTGCCGACAGGAAGGCGGCGTCACCTTCATGGCTTGTGCTGACGGTGCGATGACTGGCCAACCCGGGATCGCCTTCGTTACGCGCGGCCCCGGGGCAACCAATGCCAGCATCGGCGTGCATGTCGCGATGCAGGATAGCCAGCCGATGATCCTGTTCATCGGCGACGTGGACCGCGCCATGCGCGACCGCGAAGGCTTCCAGGAAGTCGACTTCCCCGCCTTCTTCGCGCCCATCGCCAAGTGGGCCGCACGGATCGACGACGCCAGCCGTATTCCCGAATATATTGCGCGGGCATGGTCGACGGCGATCTCCGGCCGTCCCGGCCCCGTCGTGCTCGCCCTGCCGGAAGACATGTTGCACGAGGATGGCATCGCCGCTCCTGTGCGTCCGGCCGTGGTGAAACCCGCGCAGGCCCCCTGCCCCGATGTCATGGCCACCATGATGCAGATGATCGGCGATGCGGCAGCACCGCTCGCCATCGTCGGCGGTGCCGGGTGGAACGAGCGCACGCAGCACTACTTCACCGAGTTTGCAGAACGGATCGGCATTCCTGTCGCAACCGCCTTCCGTCGGCAGGATTCGATTCCGCCGTCGTCCGCGGTCTATGCCGGCAACCTCGGCTATGGCCCCAACCCCAAGCTGGTGCAGCGGGTGAAGGAGGCAGACCTGCTGCTGGTGGTCGGCGCGCGGCTGGGAGAGGCAACCACCGATGGTTACACGCTGGTGACGCCAGACCATCCGGACCAGGTCCTGATCCACGTCCATCCCGACCCCAGCGAGCTTGGCCGCGTCTATCGCACGGACCTGCCCGTGTGCGCCGACATGGCCGAATTCGCCGAGAGCGCGGCGTTGTGGGACGACGGCGACCTGATCGACTTCGATTGCGGCGCGCAGGCCAAGCAGGAATGGCTCGAATGGCATACCCCGCGCACCGAACCGCAGTATGATCTCGATCTCGCCATGGCCATGGCAACATGCCGCCAACTGCTGCCTGCCGACGCGATCATCTGTAACGGTGCGGGTAATTTCGCCGGCTGGTGGCACCGCTACTGGCCCTACGCTGGTTACCCCTCGCAGCTTGCCCCGACCGCGGGCGCCATGGGTTATGGCGTGCCCGCAGCCGTTGCGGCTGCCCTGCGCCATCCGGATCGCTGCGTGGTCGCTGCTGCGGGTGACGGCGATTTCATGATGAACGCGCAAGAACTGGCCACCGCCGCACAGTACGGACTCGACCTGCTGGTAATCCTGTTCGACAATTCCACCTACGGCACGATCCGCATGCACCAGGAACGCGAGTATCCCGGCCGCGAGGCGTCCACGCACCTAGCCAACCCGGATTTCGCCCGGATGGCGGAGAGCTATGGCGGCTGGGGCAGGCGCGTTGCGACCAACACGGAATTCGACGCGGCGCTGGAGGAGGCCATGGGTCGCAAGGGCATCCGCCTGATCCACTGCATCACCGATATCGAACAGCTTTCCGCCGGTGGAGCCACTGTCAGCGGACTGCGCAGCAACTAGCCCAAAGCAGAAAGGCCGCCCCTTGCGGAGCGGCCTTTCAGTATAGCGTTCTGGGCAGCGTCAGATGTCGTCGCCGAGCTTGCCTTTGACTTCGCCCTTCAGCTGCTGGGCCTTGCCCTTGGCTTCCTGCTTCTTGCCCTCGGCGCGCGTTTCGGCATCCTTCGAATGCTGCTTCATTTCGCCGATGGCTTCGTTGACGTTGCCTTTGATCTTTTCAGTGAGTTCACCCATGGGGAACCTCCGTTGGTCAGTGTTGGCGGGCCGCGATCATCGCCTGCCCTTTGCCCAACCAACGGCCTCAACGGTGAAAAGGTTCCGTATTAGGCCTTTGACATTGCGAGGATTTCTTTCCACTCGCTTGGCCGTATTTCGGCCACGGACAGTCGCCCAAGCCGGACCAGTTCGATGCCTTCGAGCGTTGCGTTCGCCTTGATCGCCTTGAGCGTGACATAGTTGTCGAGCTCGCGCACGGGCTTCACTTTCACCGTCGGCCACTTGCCTTCGGGATCGGTGGGATCAATCAGGCCAGCCTCGCTCACTTCGGCGATGCCGACGATCTCCAGCCCCTTGTTAGAATGGTAGAAGAAGCACTGGTCGCCCACCTCCATTGTGCGCAGATTGTTGGCCGCACGGTGGTTGCGGACGCCGTCCCAGATGGTCTCACCATCCTCCACCAGCTGCTCCCAGGAATACTTGAACGGTTCGGACTTGATCAGCCAGTAATTGGGCAATTGTCTCTCCTTTCGCTTGGGCTGCGCACTAGCTGGTAATGCCTAGTCGGGCAATTAACCCGATATTGAACATGTTGATGGATAAGCCCGCGATGAGAATTGGGGGCACAGGCCTTTGAAAAAGCAGTTGGACAGCAAGCCGACGCCCGAAAAGGGCAAGATCGGGAATGCCGAGCGCGACGTCATTGCGCTGGGCATCGCCATTGCGGCTGTCATCCTGTTTGTCGGCACAGGCGGCACCATCATGCCGCAAATCGTCCGCGCCTGGCTGGGCCATGGCAGTTCGCCTGACCTCTTGCTGACCAATGCCGTGCTGCTCAACATTGCCCTGCTCATCTTCGGCTGGCGTCGCTACCGGGACCTCAATCGCGAAATCGGCGAGCGCCGGGCAGCGGAGGAGCGCGCCCGTGACCTGGCTGAACGCGACCCGCTGACAGGTTGCCTCAATCGTCGCAGTGGCCCGCCTGCGATGGAGGCCTTGCGTCAGCAGCTTTCCGGCACTGCGCGCGAAATTGCCGTAATGATGATCGACCTCGATAACTTCAAGCAGATCAATGACCTGAACGGTCACCAGATGGGCGACGTTGTGCTCACCACCATCGCCGAGCGGCTGGAGGAAGCCCTCCCCGAAAGTGCTATCCTGGCCCGCATTGGCGGCGACGAATTTGCCTGTGCCATGCCATTCGACTTCAATACCCGCGATCACGTGGAAGATGTTGTCGCCTGCTTGATCCGCCATGTATCGGCGCCGATCGAATTCAATCACATGACAGTGGAAGCGACCGTGTCCGTGGGCCTAGCCCAGTCGGGCACGGAGCATGGCAAGGCGACAAGCGAAGACGCCGAGACGCTTATCCATCGTGCCGACATTGCCATGTACCATGCCAAGAAGCGTGGTCGGAACCGCTCCTTCTGGTTCGAACCGCAAATGGAAGACGAGCTGCGCTTCCGCAACGAGCTGGAAGCCGGCATTCGCAAAGGTATCCTGGAAGGTGAATTCGTTCCCTTCTACGAACAGCAGATCGACCTGGAGACTGGCGAACTGGTCGGCTTCGAAATGCTCGCTCGCTGGCAAAGCCCGCGATTTGGCCTCGTCAGCCCGGAAATCTTCATTCCCATTGCCGAAGAAATCGATGTTATCAGCGACATGTCCGAGGGTTTGATCCGCCAGGCCCTGCAGGATGCCAAGCAATGGGCTCCCAGCCTGACGCTGTCCGTGAACATTTCGCCCATCCAGCTGCGCGATCCGTGGTTCGCGCAGAAGCTGATGCAGCTTTTGGTGGAAGCAGGCTTCCCGCCCGCCCGACTTGAGATCGAAATCACCGAGAGCTGCCTGCACGAGAACATCGGCGCTGTGCGATCGATCGTCTCGAGCCTGAAGAACCAGGGGATCAAGATAAGCCTCGACGACTTCGGCACCGGCTATTCCAGCCTGTCGCAACTGCGCTCGCTGCCGTTTGACCGCCTGAAAATCGACCGCAGCTTCGTTTCGGAACTGTCGGGCGAAGCCAATGGCAAGGACCTGGTCGAAGCCATCGTATCACTGGGCAAGGGTCTATCACTGCCGATTACGGCAGAGGGCGTCGAAAGCAGCGATGTATTGCAGCACCTGCAAGAGATGGGTCAGCTGAAAGGCCAGGGCTACCTTTACGGAAAGCCCGAAGATGCCGAGACCACGCGCCGCCGACTGGCTGACCTCAACATGCTGCTGGACGGCTCCGAAGCTTCGCCCACTCCTCCGACCGAGCAGCGCAAGGCCAGCTAGGCAGGCTACCGCGCCATTGCGCAGCGGCCCTTGCGCCCCTAGGTGGCGCTGATGCGCGTCGAATTCATCAAGATGCACGGACTGGGAAACGACTTCGTCGTGCTCGACGCACGCGAGGCGCCCCTGCCTGACGTCATGACGCCGCAACTGGCTGCCGCCCTGGCGGACCGGCACACGGGCATCGGCTGCGACCAGCTGATCGTGCTGGAACCCGCGGAAGACGCCGACTTCACCATGCGCATCTACAACCACGATGGCGGCGAAGTGGAAGCCTGCGGCAATGCCACGCGCGCCGTGGGCATGCTGGCTGGCGGCAATGCCCGGATCGCTACCAGCGGCGGCCTGCTGGAAACCCGCGCCAGCCATGGCGGGATTGCCGTCGACATGGGCGAACCGCGGCTCGAATGGGAGCAGATCCCCCTCGCCTATGCCATGGATACGCTGTCCCTTCCGGTGGGCTGGGACGGGCTGGATCAGCCAGTTGCCGTCAACGTCGGCAACCCGCACGTGGTGTTCTTCGTGGAAGACAACGACGCGATAAAGCTGGACCAACTCGGCCCGGAGATAGAACACGACCCGCTGTTCCCGGATCGCATCAACGTCAACGTCGCCACGGTGGAGGACCGGTACACGATCCGCCTGCGCGTGTGGGAGCGCGGTGTTGGCCTTACTCGTGCATGCGGCACCGGCGCTTGCGCCACGGCGGTCGCCGCCATGCGGCGCGGCCTGACCGAGCGCGAAGTCACCGTCCACCTGCCCGGCGGCCCGCTGGTGATCGGCTGGGGCGATGACAACCGGATCACGATGACCGGCCCCGCCACCGAAAGCTTTCGCGGTTCCTTTGAATGGGGTGCTTTCGCCTGATGGGCGCAGAAGTTATTTCACTGGGGTGCCGCCTCAATATCGCCGAAAGCGAACGCATCCGCACGCTGGTGGCGGACGAGGACGTGATCGTCGTCAATTCCTGCGCCGTGACCATGGAAGCCGTGCGCCAGACCCGGCAGGCAATCCGCAAGGCGCGCCGCGCCCGGCCCGATGCCCGCCTGCTGGTTACCGGTTGCGCCGCAGATATCGAACGCGAGCAGCTTGCCGCCATGCCCGAGGTTGATGGCCTCGTACCCAATACGGCAAAGCTGGATGCCCGCGCGTGGAACGTGCCCGAGGTCACCCAGCCCGTGCCGCCCAGGCACACCCGTGCCTTCATCGCGGTGCAGAACGGCTGCGATCACGCCTGTACCTTCTGCGTCATCCCGCAGGGACGCGGGTCGAGCCGCTCTCTGACAATCGCGCAGGTGCTGCAGGAAGTCGAAAGGCACCTCGACCATGGCGCACCCGAAGTGGTGCTGACAGGGGTCGACGTAACCAGCTGGGGACACGACCTGCCCGATGCGCCGCCACTGGGCGAACTGGTGCGCGCCGTGCTGGATACCTTTCCGCAATTGCAGCGCCTGCGGATGTCCTCGCTCGACGGCGTGGAGATCGATCCGCTGCTGTTCGACCTGTTTGCGCACGAACCGCGCGTCATGCCGCACCTGCACCTGTCGTTGCAGCACGGATCCGACCTGATCCTGAAGCGCATGAAACGCCGCCACCTGCGCCATGATGCCGTGGACCTCGTCCAGCGACTCAAGGAACAGCGACCGGAAATCGCCATCGGCGCCGACCTGATCGCCGGTTTCCCGACCGAGACCGAGGCGCACCACGCGGACAATTGCTCCATTGTCGCGGAGCTGCCCGTGGTCCACGGCCACGTCTTCCCCTATTCGCCCCGCCCCAACACACCGGCCGCACGCATGCCGCAGCTGGACAAGGCGATCATAAAGGCGCGCTCTGCCGAAGTCCGTGCCGCCGTCGCCAAGGCGCGCGCTGCCTGGCTCGACAGCCTTGTGGGCATGCCCCTTTCGGTGCTTACCGAGACCGACGGCACGGGCTATGCCGGAAACTTCGCAAGGGTTGCGGTGCCGGACGGCACTCCTCCCGGCACCATTGTCACTGTGACGCCGACACGCGTCGAGGAAGGTCTGCTGCTGTGAGCAAGAGCTGGACGGAACGACTGTTCGGAGGTTTCCGCAAGACGTCGGACCGCCTGTCGGAGAACCTCTCCGCCGTAGTGGACGAGGAAGAAGCGGTCGCGGAAGAGGAAGCGGCCCCGGACCCTGAGCCAGAACCGGAGCCAGAACCGGAAGCAGCAGCTGTTCCAGAACCGGCGCCCGAACCTACCCCTGAACCGGAGCCCGCTCCCGAACCCGAGCCGGTTTCCGCGCCTGCCCACATCGCCAACCCCGCGCCTGAACCTGCCGGCATCGTGTCCAAGGTTACCACCAGTATGCGCACGGCAACTCTCGACGATGCCACGCTGGACGAAGTGGAAGACGCGCTGATCGTGTCCGACCTTGGCCCCAGCGCCGCCGCGCGCATCCGCGCCAAGCTGGCAGAGAAGCGCTTCGGCCTGAAGATTACCGAGCGTGAGTTGAAGGAAGCCGTGGCAGAAGAAATTGCCGCCATCCTGCGCACCGTGGCCAAGCCGCTGGAAATCACCGCCTTCCCGCGTCCGCAGGTGATCCTGGTGATCGGCGTCAACGGCAGCGGCAAGACCACCACCATCGCCAAGCTGGGCCACTGGCTACAGGAAGAAGACTATGGCGTCATGCTTGCGGCGGGCGATACCTTCCGTGCCGCAGCTATCGGCCAGCTGAAGGTCTGGGCTGATCGCATCGGCGCACCGATCGTGACGGGGCCCGAGGGCGGCGATCCGGCCTCGATCGTGTTCGACGCTGTGAAGCGGGCAACCGATACCGGCATTGATGCGCTGATCGTCGACACCGCCGGTCGCCTGCAGAACAAGACCGAGCTGATGGACGAGCTCGCCAAGATCCGCAAAGTTCTGGGCCGCCTCAATCCCGAGGCGCCGCACGATGTCTTGCTGGTGCTCGACGCCACCAACGGCCAGAATGCACTCAGCCAGATCGAGATCTTCAAGGAAGTGGCGGGCGTCACCGGCCTGATCATGACCAAGCTGGACGGCACGGCGCGCGGCGGCGTGCTGGTGGCAGCGGCAGAGCAGTATGGCCTGCCCATCCATGCCATCGGCGTCGGTGAAACGCTGGACGACCTGCGCCCCTTCGACCCTGACCTGGTCGCCAAAGTCATTGCAGGAGTGGCCTGATGTCCGACGCAGCCACCGAAACGAAGAAGCCGAAGAGCGGCTGGCTCAACGTCGCAGTCGACTATGGCCCGCTGCTGGTATTCTTCCTCGTCTACAAATACCACTCGCCCGATTCCGATGTCGTGACCGACGAACTGACCTTCGCCGCCATGAGTACGCTCGCGGTGATCTGGGGCACCGGTGCCTTCATCGTTGCCTCGGTGATCGCACTGGCGGTCAGCAAGTTCATGCTGGGCAAGGTCAGTCCCATGCTGTGGATGTCGACGGCACTCATCGTCGGCTTCGGCGCGCTGACGATCTACTTCCAGGACGAACGTTTCATCCAGTGGAAGCCGACGATCATTTACGTGCTCTTCGCCGTCGTATTGCTGGTGGGCTATGCCAAGGGCAAGTCGCTGCTGAAAGTGCTGTTGGAAGCCGCATTTGAGGGCCTGACCGACGAAGGCTGGCTCAAGCTGTCGCGCAACTGGGGCCTGTTCTTCATCGTGCTGGCAGTGCTCAACACCGCCTTGCTTTACCTCGTCAGCTTCGAAACCTGGCTGGAGATGAAGCTGTGGCTGTTTATGCCGCTGACCTTCCTCTTCACCTTTACCCAGGTGCCCATGCTGATGCGCCACGGGCTGAGCGTGGAAGACAACGATCCTGCGGACGACACCCCGCCGCCGGGCTGATCAGTCAGCGGCGTATTGCGCCGCCAGCGCCCCTGCGACACGAGCGATCAATTCTATCGGCAACGGTTCGCTGTGCGGAAAGGTCAGGTTGCCCTTTGGTCCGCGCCAGGGTTCCAGTTCCTTCACCAGTTGGGCGGGTTCCAGCACCGGCGGATAGACGCCGATGTGTTTCTTGAAGGCTCCGAAATAGAGGAACACCTTGCCCTTGCGGTAGGCTGGCATCCCGTAGCTGGTGATGCGCGTGGCACCGGGCACTGCGCCCTCCACGGCTCGCTGGATAGCCTCCAGCCGCTCCCGCACCGATGGATCCGCCTTGTCGACAAGGTCACGATGCGGATCGATCGCCATCCGGTCAGATCTCGACCTGGCTGCCCAATTCCACCACGCGGTTCGTCGGCAGGGCGAAGAATTCCATCGGCGTCGCCGCGTTGCGCATCATCCAGGCGAACAGCTTCTCGCGCCAGACCATCATGCCGGGCTTGTCCGACGGCAGGAGGGTCTGGCGGCTGAGGAAGAAGCTGGTCTGCATCATGTCGAACGGCCCGCCGCACATCTCGTGCCGCTTGAGCGCCGCGGGCACGTCGGTTTCCTGCATGAACCCGTAGTTCAGCACCACGCGGAAGAAGCCATCGCCCAGTTCCTCGATCGAGCAACGATCCTCGTCGCCGATATAGGGCACATCCTGGATTTTCACCGTCAGCACCACGACCCGTTCGTGCAGGACCTTGTTGTGCTTGATATTATGCAGCAGCGCCGATGGCGTGCCGGCGGAAGCGGAATTCATGAAGATCGCGGTTCCCGGCACCCGCGCTGTACTCGACCGTGCAGACTTGGCAAAAATGTCCAGCGGCAGCCCCGCCTCGGTCATGCGCGCGCGCATGAGCTTGCGGCCCTTTGACCACGTCGTCAGCACGGTGAAGGCCACCGCGCCGATCAACAGCGGGAACCAGCCACCGTCAGGCACCTTGGTCAGGTTGGCGGCGAAATAGGCCCCGTCCACCACCAGGAAGACCAGCACCACCGGTATTGCGATCCATTTCTTCCATTTCCACACGCCGATGAACAATACCGCCATCAACAGGGTATCGATGGTCATCGCCCCGGTAACCGCGATCCCGTAGGCGCTGGCGAGATTGGACGAGTTCTGGAAGGTCAGCACCAGCACGATCACTGCGCACATCAGCGCCCAGTTGATAACCGGGATGTATATCTGGCCCGAATGCTCGTCGCTGGTGTGGCGGATCGACAAGCGCGGCACGAAGCCAAGCTGGATCGCCTGATGGGTAATGCTGAACGCGCCCGAGATCACCGCCTGGCTGGCAATGAAAGTGGCGCAGGTGGCGAGGATCACCAGCGGCAGGCGATAGGCTTCGTCGGCGAGGAAGAAGAACGGGCTGGCAATCGCCTCTTCCGCAGCTGCATCGGGCAGGCCCAGGATCATCGCGCCCTGGCCGAAGTAGTTGATCAGCAGGCAAGGCATGACAAAGCCGAACCAAGACAGCTTCATCGGGCCGCGACCAAAGTGGCCCATGTCGGAATAGAGCGCCTCTGCACCGGTCACAGCCAGCACCACCGAACCCAGCGCAAGGAAGGCGAAGACCTTCTCCTCGAGGAAGAACTGCACCGCGTACCAGGGGTTGAAAGCCCAGAGGATTTCCGGCGTATTGAAGATCTGCACGATGCCCAGCACCGCGATCACGGTGAAGTAGAGCATCATCACCGGCGCAAACAGTGCGCCGACCTTCGCTGTCCCACGCTTTTGCAGGATGAACAGGCAGATCAGCAACACCAGCGCGATGGGAATCACGTAGCGATCCAGCCGGTGATCGACGACGGTCAGGCCCTCCACCGCCGATAGCACGGAGATTGCGGGCGTAATCATCGAGTCGCCGTAGAACAGCGCCGTTGCGGCTACCCCCAGCAGCACCACCAGCCAGCCGTAACTGGTCTTGCCCATCGAGCGGGACAGCAGGGCGACGAGAGCAAGGCTACCGCCCTGCCCGTTGTTGTCCGCTCGCATCAGGATGGTGACGTACTGGATCGCCACGATCAGCGTCATCGACCAGAAGATCAGGCTGACGACGCCTAGCACGTGCAGGTTGTCGATGGGCATCTCGTGCGCGCCGCGAAAGGTTTCGCGGAAGGCGTAGAGGGGGGACGTGCCAATATCGCCGAAGACGATGCCGATGGCACCCGCAGCGAGTTTGAACTTGGCAGTTTCCCGGTCTTGTCCGGTTGCGCTCATATGGATTTAAAGCCCATCTGGCCCCCACGGGGCGGCGAAGCGGGCGCGTTAGCAGCGAATACCGCGTCCCGCAACATGATGCAGTGCAGCATTATTCGCCGGTGTTGTCTTCCGGCACAACCGGTGCCTGCCCCTGGCTCATCGCGCCCAGCATGGCGTCAAGTCGCGCAAGACGATCTTCCAGGCCGGCGCGGCCTGCTGCGTCTTCGGGCCCGGTTTCGAGCGTTTCCCTCCACACCTGCCGCGCTTCCATGAGGCGGCCCTGGCGAACCAGCGAAACGCCGAGGAAATATCCGGGCGCAAGGCTGTCCGGCTTGGCGTTGGCGGCCTGCTGGTAAGCGTAGAGCGACGCCTGCGTCAGCGCACCGTCGGCGTGTTCGGTAAGCGCGATTCCCAGTGCCAGCCAGACCTCGAAATCACGCGGGTCACGATCGGTATTGCCAGCAAGTAGCTGTGCTGCCTCTTCAAAGCGCCCAAGCCGCGCCATGGCGTCGGAGGTTACCAGCAAGCGGTTCTGCGACCAGTCGCGCTGGGCGACAAACTCGCGCCGCGCTTCGACCACGTCGTATTCCAGCTCGGCTGCACGAGCCGAGGCGGACTTGGGCGCAGCGGGCATGTCCGGGTTCGCCTGCAAGGCGTAGCCGGCAAGGCCAAAGCCCAGCGCCGCTGCGAGGCTGGTCCAGAGCCCCTTCTCCAGCTTGAAAGCGACAGCCGCGATGGCGAAGGCCAGCAGCGCCAGCAGGATGACAGCGATCCAGGTCATGACTTGCGCCTCATGCGACGGAGGAGGACCGTACCCGCCAACAGCAGGACAATCAGCGGGATCACGAACAGCGGCCAGGTGGTGGAGCTGATTTGCGGTTCATAGCTGACGTAGTCACCATAGCGGGAGATCAGCCATTCGCGGATTTCGTCAGGGCTTTCACCGGCCGCGATGCGCGTGCGCACCTGGTGCCGCATGTCGCCCGCCATGGGCGCATCGCTGTCGGCAATCGACTGGCTCTGACACTTGAGGCAGCGCAGCGTGTGCATGAGCTCTCGTGCCTGCTCTTCCTGCGCTGGGTCTTCCAGCTGGGTGTAGGCATAGGGCGCGGGCGGCATGGTGTCCTGCGCCGTCACGGGTGCAGCCAGTGCCAGCAGCAAGAGGGCGACAAGCCAGCGCATCACGAACCCGCCTTCCGCAGCTCTTCCAGCAGGATCGGTACGTGCTCCTCGCGAATGTCGCCGATGTGCTGGTAGGTGATGACACCATCGCCATCGATCACGAAGGTCTCCGGCACACCGGAAGAGCCGATCGACAGCTGCACTTCGGAGATGTCGTCACGGCCGATGCGGGTAAACGGGTTGCCATAGATGGCGAGGAAGCGGTTCACGTCTGCCGGACGGTCGCGGATGGCAACGGCGACAATATTGGCCCCTGCCCGCTCCAGCGCTTCCAGCTGCGGGGCTTCGGCCGCGCAGGGAATACACCAGCTGGCGAAGACATTGAGCAGCTTGGGCGTACCGTCGGCAAGGTCCGCGCTCGACAAGCCGGGACGGCTCTCCACTGCGGGCGGCAGGTCGAAGGCGGGCATCGGCTCGCCGATCATGGCGCTATGGACGAACTCGTCCTTAGGTTGCGACAGCTGGTAGGCGAACAGGCCGAACAAGGCGGCAGCCAGGCCGACGATGCCCCACAGGGTATAGCGCAGGCGCGTCAGGTTCATGACTTGGCCTCCTCCGGTCCGGCGATCGACCGGACTTCATCGTAGTCGGCATATTCCACCTCGTCGGGATAGGGGCGCGCTTCGCCCCTCGCCTCGGCTTCGCGGCGGCGCAGGTCGCTCACGACCCGACCGACGAGCGCGATTACGCCGCCAAGGGCAATCAGCAGGCCGCCGTACCAGATCCAGGTCACGAAGGGCTTCCACCACAGGCGCAGCTGCCAGCGTCCATCTTCGGCCATGTTGCCCACTGCGGCGTAGAGTTGGCCATTCCAGCGGGTGATGAGCGCCACTTCGCTGGTTTCGCCCGGCGGTGCCCAGAAGCTGCGTGCCTGCGGGTGGCCTTCCATCAGCGGCCCGCCTTCGTAGCTGTAGAACATGTCGGCCTGCATGGCGGTCCAGTTGGGGCCGGCGACCGGACTGATTGACTGCAAGGTGGCTTCCCAAGGGCCGATCTCGATGGTGTCGCCGACATTGGCTGCCACCAGCCGTTCTTGCTGGAAGGCGCTGTCAGCGGCCATGCCGAATAAGGACACGGCGACACCGAAGTGGGCAATGCACATACCCCAGATGGCCAGTGGCGTGCGGCGCAGGCTGCGGCCGCGCAGGGGCATGAAGCTGGCGATGCCGACACCCGCCGCGAGCGCGATGCCCAGCAGCGGAAGGATGCTCATTTCCGCGAACAACGCGGCGGCAATCAGCACGACCAAGATTGCCACGACAATGACGATCACCGGCCATTTGATCCGCGCAAGCGAGTCCCTGCGCCAGCGCAGCAGCGGGCCGACCGCGAGCACCAGCAGCATGGGCACCAGGAAGATGGCGCTTACCGGGTTGAAGTACGGGGGACCAACCGAGACGCGAACATCGAAGGCCTCCGTCAGCAACGGATAGAGCGTACCCAGCAGGACGATGCCGAGGATCGCCGACAGTGCGACGTTGTTCACCACCAGCGCGCCTTCGCGGCTGGTGATGGAGAACCGCTGCCCTTCGGCAATGGTGCTGGCACGCATGGCGAAGACCACCAGCGCGCCGCCGATGTACAGCGCCAGCAAGGCGAGGATGAAGCTGCCGCGTTCGGGATCGACCGCAAAAGCATGCACCGAGGTCAGGATGCCCGATCGCACCAGGAAGGTGCCCACCATCGACATGGAGAAGGCCACCACGCCCAGCATGATCGTCCATGTCCGCAAGGCATCGCGCGCCGCCAGCACGCTGGCCGAGTGCAACAAGGCCGTTGCGGCGAGCCACGGCATGAGACTGGCATTCTCCACCGGATCCCAGAACCACCAGCCACCCCAGCCCAGCTCGTAATAGGCCCAATAGGAACCGGCAGCGATGCCGATGGTGAGGAAAATCCATGCCCCCAGCACCCAGGGTCGCATCACGCGCGCAAACTCGGGCGTGACATTGCGGGTCAGCAGCGCGCCCAGCGCAAAGCTGAAGGCGACCGACAGTCCGACATAGCCGATGTA
Organism: Alphaproteobacteria bacterium; assembly: GCA_030431875.1. GTDB lineage: Bacteria > Pseudomonadota > Alphaproteobacteria > Sphingomonadales > Sphingomonadaceae > Alteraurantiacibacter. The sequence continues at coordinate 27,487 of JAUIIG010000011.1, read as the reverse complement.
GAGCGTGGGCGGATGGAACGACACGCCCATGTCCTGCAGCAGCGGGTTCAGCCCGTTGCCGTCAGCGGGCACGGGCGAAAGCCGCTCGAACGGGTTCGAGGCCAGCAGGATGAACAGGTAGAAGCCGATCCCGACGAAAGCCTGCGTGCCCAGCGTGGCCATCATGGCGCGTTCGGGCAGGCGGCGTTCGATAAAGGCGATCAGGCCGCCGGCTGCTGCCATGACGGTGATCCACAGCAGCATGGACCCTTCGTGGTTTGCCCATGCGCCCGAGAGCTTGAACGCCAGCGGCTTCATGGAGTGCGAATTGTTCGCCACCAGCTTCACCGACAGGTCGGTGACGTAGAACACCCAGACGAGGCACAGGAACGAGATGACGCAGAGCACGGCCTGGAGCACGGCTGCCGGACGCACCAGTGCGCGCAGTTCATTGGTCTCGTCGCGCGCGCCGAAGAAGCCGCCAACCAGCTGGAGCACGGCAAGCGCCGCGGACAGCCACAGGGCAGCAAGGCCGATTTCAGCGATCATTCGTAAGTCTCTGCGACCGTTTCGCGCGCTTCTTCCATGGTCATGCCTTCGAGCTCGCGCGGCATGTAATTCTCGTCGTGCTTGGCCAGCAGGTTGCTTGCGACGAAAGTGCCCTCGGCGTTCATTGCACCTTCGGCAACCACACCGGAGCCCTCGACAAACAGGTCCGGCACAATACCGGCGTAGGTGACCGGCACCCGCGCTGCGCCGTCGCCGACCACGAAGTGAACGGTAACGCCGTCATCCGCAGTGTTGATCGAACCCATTTCCACCATGCCGCCGAGGCGGATGTCCTGCCCGACTTCGGGCGGGTTGGCGGCGATATCGGCAGGCACGTAGAAATAGCTCGCCTGGTTGCGCAAGGCATAGGCGGCGAGCGCACCCGCTCCCAGGAGTACCACTAGCGCGACGATGACCAGCACCAGCCGCTGGTGTTTGGGCTTCAGTCCCGTGCTCATTTCCTGCGCGTCTCCTCACGCCGTTTCTCGGCGCGCTTCATGGCAATCCAGCTCCACGCCACCATACCGAGCGTGCCGACAATCACCACCGCATAGGCAGCGATCACGAAAGTCCATTGATCCAGCTGCTCGGCCATCAGCTTGCAAGCCCTTCCGCTGCACCCATGGCCTTGCGGCGCAGGCGGGCTTCGGCCTGCACGTTGGCCAGCAACATGCGCATGCGGGCTAGCACGACGCCGCCGAACAGCAATGAAATGCCGAGCGCGCCGCCGAGCATGCCCCACAGGTATTCGGGCGCCATGGCCGAGCCGCTGGTGGAGATGGAAGGAGGCTGGTGGAGCGAGTTCCACCAGATCACCGAATAGTGGATGATCGGGATATTCACCGCGCCGACAAGGCCGAAGATCGCCGCAACGCGGCTGTTGCTGCCTTCACGGTCGAGCGCGCCGGCCAGCGCGATATATCCGAGGTAGAGGAACAGCAGTACGAGGAAGCTGGTCAGCCGCCCGTCCCACACCCACCAGGTGCCCCATGCAGGACGACCCCAGATCGAACCGGTCAGCAGTCCCAGCGTCGTAAACACTGCGCCCGGCACGGCTGCCGCGCGGGCTGCCAGCGCTGCCAGCGGGTGCCGCCAGACGAGTTCTGCGAGGCTGGCGAGCGCGATGGTGGTCCAGCCAGCCATGCCGAACCAGACAGTGGGCACATGGATAAAGAGGATTCGCGCGGTTTCGCCCTGCAATCGCTCGGGCGGCGCGTAGAACAGGCCGTAGACGATTACCGCGCCAAATATCACTAGCCCCGCCAAAAGGCAGAGCGGCGTGAGCCACTTGGCGATTCTCAGGAACCGGGCGGGATTGGCGAAGCCGTGCATCGTCGGACAAAGTCTATCTTTGGCCGCATCCTATTGCAGTCGCAGCCGCGTCCGACAAGCAAAACCGGAACTCTTTTGTGCGGTTTCAGCGGCTGCCTACTGGCCACGCCCGATCAGGATCTGCGCCATTGTGTCGGCGACCTCGTTGGACGGACGTCCGGTGGCGTCGGTTTCCCGCCAGATCGAGTTCAGGCGGCCAGGAATCTGGGCGATACGCTTGCGCACTTCGTTGATGTCGCAAGGCTCGCCAGACCGGCGGCAGAGATATTCCAGGCTGACATTGATGATGCCGCCCGCGTTGATGACGTAGTCCGGCGCATAAAGGATGTCGCGCTGATGCAGCATGGCCCCGTGTTCGGGACGCGCCAACTGGTTGTTCGCCCCGCCTGCAACGATGGCGCAATCGAGCCGGGCAATGCCTTCCTCGTCGAGGATGGCGCCCAGCGCATTGGGGCTGAACACGTCGCAGGTTGTTGACATGATCTGGTCTGCGGCGACAGCTTCGGCGTCGAGCTCGTCGGCTAGGGCCTTGGCGCGCTTGTCGTCGACGTCGGCCAAGGTCAGCCGCGCGCCGTCCTTGGCCAGCAGGCGCGCGACGCCGCCACCGACCGAGCCCACACCCTGCACGGCGACACGCACGCCCTGCATCGATTCCTTGCCCAGCTTGTGCGCAACGGCAGCCTTGATGCCGTGGTAGATGCCCATGGCCGTGAACGGGCCGGGATCACCACCTGCGTCACCCTCTGCCACCGGCAGGCCGCAGACGTGCTCGGTCCGCTCGCGCACCATTTCCATATCGGCCACGGTCGCGCCGACATCTTCGGCAGTGACATACTTTCCGCCCAAGGCTTCGACGGCATCACCGAAAGCGTGCAGCATGGCAGCGGTCTTCTTGCGATCCTTGTCGAGCAGGACCACGGCCTTGCCGCCGCCCATGGGCAGGCCGGCCATGGCGTTCTTGTAGCTCATCCCGCGCGACAGGCGCAGCGCGTCGCGCATGGCGCCAGCCGGATCGGCATAGTGCCAGAATCGGGTGCCTCCGGCGCCGGGGCCGAGATGAGTGGAATGGAGGGCGATAATCGCGGTGAGGCCGGAGGCGCGATCATGCACCACCTCGACGCGCTCGTGCTCGTCCCAGTCGGGTTCGCTCCAGAATGCCGGCATGACTAGCCCCTCATCGCTTTCAACGCGGCAGGAAAACTGGGGAAATGGGGCGATCGAGGGGTCTCGAACCCCCGACCTCCGGTACCACAAACCGGCGCTCTAACCAACTGAGCTACGATCGCCACACATGCCAGGTTCCGCATGCCAAGATGCGGCCTGTTAGGGGTCTGCGCCGAGTGGTCAAGGGCCATCCGGCGCGGGGGCTGGCCTGTTGCACAAGTCGGCTGGCAAGCAAAGCGAAAAGTGCTTTGCAGCGGCTCAAACGCAAGAAAATTACTTGGGCTTGCGCGGCCCATCGCCGGGTTTATCAATGTCGGCATGACGAATCCGGGCGAGACCTCTGTCGACATCCTCGGCCAGCATGACGGGATGCGGCAGGTCCCCTCTTCGCGGCTAACTCTGCTTACCTGCGCCAATTTCATTCCCGACGACCTGTGCGTCGGCCTGATCGAGCTGATCGACCGCGACCGCCGCCCTTCCACCATCGCCGACACCAATGGCGACGACTACTTCCGCACCAGCGAGACCTGCGACCTCGATCCCAAGGAAGCTGCGGTGAAGGACCTGGAAGACATGCTGTTCGAACTGAACGGCATCGACCGCGCCCACGGCGAGCCGGTGCAGGGCCAGCGCTATGCCGAGGGGCAGGAGTTCAAACCCCACACCGACTACTTCGAGCCGCAGGGCATGGACTACAACACCTATTGCAGCGTGGCCGGCAACCGCACCTGGACCTTCATGATCTACCTCAACGAGGTGGAAGCCGGCGGCGGCACGCGGTTCAAGGTCATCAACAAGACCTTCCAGCCGGAAACGGGACGCCTCGTGTGCTGGGACAACCGCCGCCCTGACGGCCGCGTCAATCCCAACACACTTCACCACGGCATGAAGGTGCGCAAGGGGGTGAAGTACGTGATCACCAAGTGGTACCGGGAAAAGCCATGGGGGTGACGCGCAAAGGTTCCTGCCACTGCGGCGCCGTGCAGTACGCGGTAGAGTTCCCCGACGAACGGCTGGTACCGTCGCGATGCAACTGCTCGATCTGCGCCATGAAGGGTGCGGCAATGGTTTACGTGCCGGTTGAAGCCGTGACCGTGACCAAGGGTGAAGAGGCCCTGTCCTGCTACCAGTTCAACACCATGGCGGCGAAGCACCACTTCTGCTCCAAGTGCGGCATTCACGTCATGCATCAGGCGCGGAGTGATCCCGACAAGTTCGCCATCAACGCCTCCACGCTGGAAGGGGTGCGGCCTTACGAGGACTTCCCTGAGGTGCCAGTCTTCAACGGGCAGCGCCATGTCGACGACTTTGGCGGCGAGCGGACACAGGCAGGCTGGCTGCGCTTCGAGGAAACGCCGGGCAAGGTCTGGCCCAAGGGCGTGATCTAGCCGATTTGCCGCCGGACGCGCGAGCGGCTAGCCTCTCCTCCTGGTCGCAGACTGAGGGGGGACTATGCTTCGTCTTATCAAGGCCACACTCGTGGCCGTCATCGGCTTTCATGCACTGATCTACGCGTTGCAGAACGTGGCCAATATCGAGGCCGCGCAAGCATCGTTGAGTTACGTAATGTCGGGGGCGGATAATACCGCCTATCCGGACACGCTGTTCTTCAAGAGTGACAACCCCACGCTGGCCTGGATCGCGCTGGCCATCGTGCTGGCGGGCGAATTCGCCACGGCATTCTTCGGCATCAAGGGCGGGTGGGACCTGTTCGCGGCCCGCAAGGGCGATGCGGCAGCTTTCACTGCTGCCAAGCGTACCGCTGTCTACGCCGCCGGATTTGCCCTGTTGACCTGGTTCGGCCTGTTCATGACCATCGGCTCCGCCTTCTTCCAGATGTGGCAGACACAGGTGGGCGACGGATCGCTGAAGGGGGCTTTCATGTTTGCCATGGCATCGGTGGTGACCGTGCTGTTCGTCTACCACACGCCCGACGACTAGCCCGGAATCAGAAAGGGCGGCCTGATCGGACCGCCCTTCCCTGATTTCGCGAATGCGCTGAAAGCTTACTTCTTCAGCTTCAGGCCGCCGAAACGCTGGTTAAACTTGGCCACGCGGCCGCCGTCCTGGATGCGCTGCGGACCGCCGGTCCATGCCGGGTGGCTGGTCGGGTCGATTTCGAGGTTCATCGTATCGCCCTCGGCACCCCAGGTGCTCTTGGTCTGGAATTCGGTACCATCGGTCATCTTGACCGTGATCATGTGGTAATCGGGATGCGTATCGGCCTTCATGGCATTGTTCCTTTGCGTCTGGCCGGTTCCGACCGACCTGCAGATGGATTGAAGTTCGGAAAGGCGCGCGCCTAGCGGCGTATCGCGCCAAAAGCAACCTTATTCAGGCGGGTCGGCAATCATCGCGGTAAAGCTGACGGCGCAGGTCACCTTGCCGTCAACGCTGGCCTTGCCATCAAACTTGCAGATCTTGCTGCGCTGCTGGGTGAAAGCGACGTCCAGCTGCAGCAGGCAACCCGGCTCGACCGGGGCGCGGAACTTGGCGTTTTCGATGGCCATGAAATAAACCAGCTTGCCACTGTCCGCGAGATCGAGCGTTTCGATACCGAGGATGCCGGCGGCCTGCGCCAGCGCCTCGATCTGCAGCACGCCCGGCATGATCGGACGACCGGGGAAGTGCCCCTGGAAGAAACCTTCGTTGAAGGTCACCGCCTTGATGGCACTGATCCGCTCGCCTTTTACCAGTTCGGCAACGCGATCGACCAGCAGCATCGGGTAACGGTGCGGCAGGGCCTTGAGGATGCGCGGAATGTCGTAGCTATCGCTCACTGCCCTGCCCCCGTCTTCTCTTGGTCTTAGCGGCCGGTGGCGGCAGCGGGCTGTTCGCCTGCGGCGGCGGCCTGCTGCTGCTGCATGGCGGCCATCACCAGGATCTGCTGGATCTGCTGGAACAGGTTCACCGCAGCTTCGCTGGGCTGCCAGTCAGCCGGCGGCACGACAGCGACCGAAGGTACGCGGGCGTTGAGCGCAGTGGTGACGGCTTCGGTGATGTCGGCAGCTTCCGGCGCGTAGATCAGGGCATCGGGCGAGATCACGAACTGGATGTTCTGGTCGCTGATCACCTGCTGCATGGCGGCCGAGTACTGCTGGGCAATCTGCTGCACCACGTAAACGCGCGCGAGGTTGATCGGCTGCTGCAGGGTGGCGATTTCCTGGTCGATGGCCTGGATCTGCTGCACCGTCGTGTTGTTGGGATCCTGCGTGGCTGCCTGTTCGGTGGCATCCAGCTGGCCGTCGCTGTTGGTGTCGAAGGTCACGATCAGCTGCTGGCGCTGCTGCTGGCGCTGTTCGATGGTAGTGCGCTGCGCCTGATACTGCGTGGCGATCTGCTGGTAGCCAGTCTGGAAGGCCTGCGAATTGGCCACGGCGTAGCTGAGATCGACGGTACCGATGCCGTTAACCTGGGCGGCGGCGGGCACGGCGAGGCTCGCACCGGCAACAGCCAGTGCGGCACCAAGCGAGGTCTTGACGAGATTTTTCATCAGAATTGCGTTCCTACATTGAAGGAGAAGAGTTTGGTTTCGTCGCCGCGCTCAGATAGAATATCATAGGCTATATCGATCCTGAACGGACCGAACGGCGAGTTCCAGTTGACGCCGAGACCGGCAGTCACACGCGGCGACGGGGTATCGCCCAGGAATTCTTCGGTAAAGGGCGGCAGGTCCAGGCCAATCGGCGTATTCAGGCGGCCATCAGGCGCCACCGGGTTGATGGTGGTGATGCCGCCGATCACGGCGCCGGTGTCATCCAGCGTCAGCTGGGTGAACAGCGGATTGCCCTCACCATCGCGCTGCGGGATGAACAGGCCATCGGGCAGCGGACTCTGCGTCAGCTGCGGCGAATCGACCCCGAACACCGAGCCGACATCGACGAACAGCGACGGGCGCAGGCCCAGTTCGCGCACGCCCGAACCCAGCGGGATCTCGATCTCGGCGCGGCCGAGGTAGTAGGCCGTACCGCCAAGGGCATCGTCCTGGTTGCGGTTGTCACCCAGCGGGATGAGGACCTGGTTACCTTCCTCGTCGGTTTCGTAGAAGCTGCGGACCACGCGCGGGCCGACGCCACGAATGTCGAAACCGCGGATCTGCCCTTCACCGAGGAAGAAACGGTCGGTCAGCAGCACGTCGTCGCCGAGGCCGTTGATATAACCGCCTTCGAGGCGGACCGAGCCGATGAAGCCACCGCCAAGGTTCCAGTACTGCGCCACTTCGCCGCGCACGCGCACGTAGCGGGTTTCACCGCCAAGGCCGGCGAACTGCACGGTACCCACGGCGTTCATGCCGCGAGTCGGACGAATACGGCTGTCCAGCGTCGAATAGGTCAGCGACAGGCCGACGATCGACTGCAGGCGCGTGCCCAGGGCGTCGCACAGGTAGCGACCGGCCAGCAGCGGCTCGCACTGCGTGGTGCCGTCGCCGTCGAAGTCGGCGAAGAAGCGCGTCTCGTCGACGGTCACGTCCTGGTAGTTCAGCGTATAGCTGCCCAGCAGGCTCATGTACTCGCTCAGCGGCACACCCATGCGTACCGAGAAACCGGTCGTCGACTGCTCGTAGGTCGCGCTGTCGCGGTTGAAGTAGCCGTTGTTGAAGTCCTGCCGGTAAATATCGAAGCCCAGCGCGATATCGCGGTCGAACACCTTGGGTTCGGTGAAGCTGATGTTGGCCGAACGCGAATAGCGCGAATAGTTGATGCCGAAGCCGATGGTCTGGCCGCGGCCGCGGAAGTTGTTCTGCCGGATCGAGCCGTTGAAGATGAAGCTTTCGAGCGAGGAGAAACCGGCCGACAGGGTCAGTTCGCCGGTCGGTTCTTCCTGCACGTTGGCCTGCAGGATGATGCGGTCGGGCGAAGAGCCTTCGACCTGCTCGATCTCGAAGTTTTCCTGGAAGTAGCCCAGCGAGTTGATGCGCGCAGTCGAACGGGCGACCTGCAGGCTGGAGAAGGCGTCGCCTTCCGCGATACGGAACTCGCGGCGGATCACCTTGTCCTGCGTCAGCGTGTTGCCGTTGATCTCGATGGCTTCGATGTAAACGCGCGGTGCGTCGGCCACCGTGAAGGTGACATCCATCGTGCGATCTTCGGCATTGCGCGAGATGCGCGGGCGCACGTCGGCAAAGGCATAGCCAAAGGCACCGGCGGTCTCGGTCAGGCCTTCGACGGTGTCGTCGATCTGCGCAGCGTTGTACCAGTCGCCGGTTTCCATCACCAGGCCGGCAGACAGCTGTTCGGACGAGAAATCGCGCAGCTGGCTGACCACTTCAACGTCGCCAAAGGTGTAGCGCTCGCCCTCTTCCACCACGTAGGTGATGATGAAGTCGCGCTTGTCCGGCGTCAGCTCGGCCACGGCGGAGACGACGCGGAAGTCGGCATAACCTTCGGTCAGGTAGAATTGGCGCAGCTGCTGCTGGTCGAAGGCCAGGCGATCGGGATCGTAGCTGGTGTTCGAACTGAAGATAGCGAACAGGCCGGCTTCGCGCGTCACCATCTCGTCACGCAGCTGGCCGTCGGAGAACACCTCGTTGCCGATGATGTTGATCTGGCGCACGCGCGACTTGGGGCCTTCGGAAATCTCGAAGATCACGTCGACGCGGTTCTGGTCCAGCATGACCATCTGCGGTTCGACGGTCGCGGCAAAACGGCCCTGGCGCTTGTACAGCTCGATGATGCGGGCGACGTCAGCGCGAACACGCGAACGGGTGAAGATCTGGCGCGGGGCCAGGTTGATCTCGGGAATGATCTCGTCAGCATCGATCCGGCGGTTACCCTCCAGGATGATGCGGTTGATGATCGGGTTTTCCTCGACCGTGATGACGACGTTGCCGTCGTTGAAGGCCAGCTCGAAATCGGCAAACAGCTCGGTCTCGGCGAGGTCCAGCAGGGCCTGGTCACCGGCCGCAGCGGTATAGACCATGCCCGGACGCAGCTGGATGTAGGAAACAATCGTTTCCGGCTCCAGGCGCTCGGCACCGGCAACGGCGATGGTGCGGATGATTTCGCCCTGCTCCTGCGGAGCCGGAGCAGGCGTCGGCGTTTCTTCCTGCGGAGCCGCAGTGGCTTCTTCAGGAGGCAGAGTAAGATCGCCAGCGTCTTGCGCCAGCGCCGCAATCGGCATGCCGGCAAGCATGGTGCAGCCCAACAGGGCTACGGCATAGTGCTGGGATTTGATCGTCTTGGCTTTGGAACCCATTATCCGTCCACTTGTCTCGACATCCGCGCCCCAGGTGGGACGAACGAACCCGGTCTGTCGCTCCCCCGCCCCCAAGCGGGATGCATCGTCCGGTTTCAAACGCGAAGTGCGCCCTTGCCCGATGCCAGACTGGCAATCAAGCAATCATGCCCGAAATCACGTCGAAAGTGCTGTCCTTTCCCCACCAGAGGAGTTTTGCCTAGCTGCCGAAAATCGGCAACTTGGCAATATCGATGATCGTCACGAACAGCATCAGGGCCAGAACGATGGCCATACCGGTGCGGAACGCGAGCTCCTGACTGCGGGGACTGGCTGGTTTGCGGCGGACTGCTTCCACTGCATAAAGAGCCAGGTGCCCACCGTCGAGGGCAGGGATTGGCAGCAGGTTAATGAACGCCAAATTAAGCGAGATGAGCGCGGCAAAGCTGACGAATTCCAGCCACCCGAGGCTCAACTGTTCACCCGAAACCTTGGCAATCGTGAGCGGTCCGCCCAGCTCTTTCACCGAGCGTTCGCCGAACAGGATCTGGCCGATGCCGGTCACCATCATGTCGAACATGTCGAGGCACTGACCGGTGGCGAGGCCCACGGCCGTAATCGGTCCAACCGCCTCGAAATTGCGCTCAGTGGGGCGGCTTTCCACCCCGATCAGGCCGATGGTGGAGACATTGCCGAACTGGTCGGGGACTTCCTCGGACCGGGTGGTGATCGGATAGGTGATGCGCTGCCCGTCGCGCTCGACGGTGATGTCCAGCTCGCGATTGGGATAGAGCCAGATCGCCTGCTGCACTTCGCGATAGGAGCCCATCGCCTCGCCTTCGACCGCAACGATGCGATCACCGATCTGGATACCGGCCTCGCGGGCAGGCGATTCCTCGGCAAAGGCGACAATGTAGTTCTCCGCGTCGGGATCGCTCGCCACCGGCTTCCCGAAGATCATGAAGAAAGCGGTGAAGATGGCGATAGCAACGATCACGTTCGCAACCGGGCCCGCCGCAACAATCAGCGCGCGCTGCCACAGCGGCTTGGTCTGGAAGCAGTCGGGCTCTGCCGGAGCATCGGGATCGGGCACGCTGGCGGGGTTCATGTCGCCCTTGAACTGGACGTAGCCACCGATGGGCAGCGCGGAGAGTTTCCAGCGGGTGCCGCGCTTGTCGGTATAGCCGGCAATTTCCTTGCCGAAGCCGACCGAGAAGGCCTCCGCCCCAACACCGAACCAACGCCCGACCAGGTAGTGTCCCAGCTCGTGCAGGACGACGAGTGGGCCAAGCATCAGCAAGAAGCCGACGATGTAGACCCAGAAGGGCACGGACTCGAAACTCACTTAAACAGGCTCCAGCATCTCTCCGGCGCGCGCCCTCGCCTCGGCATCGACAGCCAGCACGGCGTCGAGCGTTTCGGGCGCAGGCGGCGCATACTTGTCGAGGGTTCTAGCCACTATTGCCGAAATTTGGGTGAATTTTAGCTGACCGGCAAGGAAGGCCGCCACGGCGACCTCGTTCGCGGCGTTGAGCACGGCGGGTGCCCCGCCGCCGGCATGGGCCGCCTCGCGTGCCAGTTTCGTGGACGGGAAACGCTCCTCGTCCGGTGCGAAAAAGGTGAGTTCCCCGATGGTTGCCAGGTCCAGCGGCTTGCATAGCGTGTCCATGCGCGCGGGCCACGCCAGCGTCGAGGCGATGGGCACGCGCATGTCGCTGGGGCCCAGCTGGGCGAGCGTCGAACCGTCGCGATATTCGACCATCGAATGGATCACACTCTGTGGGTGGACGATGATCCTGAGGCGATCCAGCCCCACGGGGAACAGGTGGAAGGCCTCGATAAACTCGAGTCCCTTGTTCATCATCGTGGCGCTGTCGACGCTGATCTTGGCGCCCATGTCCCAATTGGGGTGCGCTACGGCCTGCGCGGGCGTGGCGGCCTCCAGTTCGGCCATGGTCTTGGTTCGGAAGGGGCCGCCACTGGCCGTCAGCGTGATCCAGCGCACGTCGGCGATGTCACCGCCCTGCAGGCACTGGAAGATCGCATTGTGCTCGCTGTCGACCGGCAGCAGCGTGGTGCCGTGCTTGGCAACCTTGGCAGTCATCACCTCACCCGCGGAAACCAGCGCTTCCTTGTTGGCGAGCGCGACGGTCTTGCCTTGTTCGATGGCCGCCATGGTGGGCGCAAGGCCCGCGCAGCCGACAATGGCGGCAACCGTCAGGTCGCACGGGCGAGCGGCAGCTTCGCACAGCGCCTGCGCGCCGCCAGCGGCCTTGATGCCGGTGCCGGACAGGTGCTCGCGCAGTTCGGGCAAGCACTTCTCGTCGCCGACGACGGCGATCTCGGCCGAAAACTCGATGGCTAGCCGCGCCAGCTTCTCGGCAGAGCAATTGGCGCTGAGCGCCACTACCCGCCACTCACCCGGCTGCAAGCGCAAGAGGTCGAGCGTGGAATCGCCAATAGAGCCGGTGGCTCCGAGGATGGAGATGGTGCGGGTCATAGTTCCGGTGCGTACAGTAGAGCCACGAGCACCCATGCGCCAGCCGCCCAGGATACGGCCAATAGTCCGTCGAGCCGATCGAAGAAGCCGCCGTGTCCTGGAATCAGCGTGCCCGAGTCCTTCAGGCCCGCCTTTCGCTTCATCCCGCTCTCGAGGAAGTCTCCGGCCTGCGCTATGACTGCGGCCCCGGCGCCGAACAGCAAGGCCATCGGGAGCGGCATTTCGATAAAGGTGTTTTGCACGATCAGCGCCAGCACGGCCGCCGCGCAGACCATGCCGCCGATCAGCCCCGCCCAGGTCTTCGAGGGGCTGATCGACGGGGCGATCTTCGACCCGCCAATGGCGCGTCCGGCAAAGTATGCTCCGGTATCGGTGGCGATCACCACGGCGACCAGGGCGATCAACGGCCAATGCCACTGGCCTTCGGGCACGCCCATGGCCTCGTCATTGCCGAATACCGCAAGGAAATAGGTCGCCCCGCCAATATAGATCACGCCGAGTACCAGCCCGATCACGCGCTTGACGGTGCTTTGGGTCATGCGCAGCACGATACGCGACCATTCGCCGTAGACGATCAGTCCCACGAGTGCGGCAAAGCCGGTCCAGACATAACCACCCGCCCAGACAATTCCCGCCAGCACCGCCAGCATAACCACGGCTGAGGCCGCGCGCTTGGGCAGGTCGCTGGTGCGAACCGGCAGCGGCACCTCTTCGACGATGTCCTTCACCGCGTCCTTGGCGTCCGCAGCCGCTTCTTTCAGCTGGTCGCGCAGGCCCTCGTCCTCACCGTCCGCCATAGCGCCGCTCCCGCTTGGCGAATTCTTCGCAGGCCGCGCGCAGGTGCTCCTCGCCGAAGTCGGGCCAGAGCACGTCGAGGAACAGCATTTCGGCATAGGCCGCCTGCCACAGCAGGAAGTTCGACAGCCGCACTTCGCCGCTGGTGCGGATCAGCAGGTCGAGCGGCGGCAGGTCGGTAGTGTAGAGGTGCTTCTCGATGCCTTCAGGGTCGATAGACCCCTCTTCAGCCGCCAGCCGCGCCGCCCGCGCGATTTCCTGCTGCGCGCCGTAGTTGAGCGCCACCGCCAGGGTGCGCGTGCCGCCAGAAGTGCGCTCCAGCGCGTCTTCGAGCTTTTCGACAATATCGGGCGCGAAGGCCTTGTAATCGCCGATGATCTTCAGTCGCACCTTGCGTTCGATCATGTCGGTGAGGTTGGCCTCTATAAACCTGCGCATGAGGTTCATCAGGTCGGAAATCTCGCTTTCCTCGCGCTTCCAGTTCTCGCTGGAGAAGGCGTAGAGCGTCAGGCATTCCAGCCCCAGGTCTTCCGCCGCCTGCACCGTCCGACGCACGGCATCGCCGCCCGCCTTGTGACCCATGGCCCGCGGCAGGGCACGCCGCTTCGCCCAGCGGCCATTGCCGTCCATGATGATCGCGACATGGCGAGGGAAGTTGGATTCAGCCACGGGACGCGACCCTCAGACGCCTACTGCGTCATGATTTCCTTTTCCTTGGTGGACGTGGCGGTATCGACGTCAGCGACATACTTGTCGGTCAGCTTCTGCACTTCGTCCTCCAGACGCTTGCGGTCGTCTTCGGAGATTTCCTTCTTCTTCTCGTCTTCCTTCAGTGCGTCGTTGGCATCACGGCGCACGTTGCGGATGGCGATCTTGGCCTTTTCGCCATAGTCGCCCGCCAGCTTGGCCAGTTCGCGGCGGCGTTCCTCGTTGAGATCGGGCATGGGCAGGCGGATGGTCTGGCCATCGCTCATCGGGTTGAGACCGAGGTTGGCCTTGGTGATGCCCTTCTCCACCGCATTGACGTTGCTCTTGTCCCACACCTGCACGCTGAGCATGCGCGGTTCGGGAGCGGAGACGGTGGCCACCTGGTTGAGCGGCATCATCGATCCGTAAACCTCGACCACCACGGGATCGAGCAGAGCCGTATTCGCACGACCCGTGCGCAGGCCCGACAGGTCACCCTTCAGGCTTTCCACTGCGCCCGCCATGCGGCGTTCCACGTCGCTCTTGTCATACTTCGGCATCGTCTCAGTCCTTCTGTACAATCGTCTGGACGCCCTTGCCTTCCAGCACCCGCGCGACATTGCCCCGCTGGCGGATCGAAAAGACCACGATGGGGATTTCGTTATCGCGGCACAGGGCCACGGCCGAGGCGTCCATAACCTTCAAATTATCTGCCAGCACCTTGTCATAGGTGACCGTATCGAAACGCTTGGCATCGGGATCGCGCTTGGGATCGGCACTGTAGACCCCGTCCACGCTGGTGCCCTTGAGCAGCGCGTCGCAGCGCATTTCCGCAGCACGCAGGGCGGCACCGGAATCGGTGGTGAAATAGGGCGCGCCCACACCTGCCGCAAAGATCACGATGCGCCCCTTTTCGAGGTGCCTTTCCGCGCGGCGCCGGATGACGGGCTCGCACACCTGGTCCATCTGGATCGCGCTCTGCACGCGGGTGTGCACACCCAGCTGCTCCAGCGCGCTTTGCATGGCGAGGGCATTCATGACCGTCGCCAGCATGCCCATGTAGTCGGCCTGCGCGCGGTCCATGCCCTGCGCGGCGCCCGCCATGCCGCGGAAGATATTGCCGCCGCCGATGACCAGGCAGATCTCCAGCCCCGTGTCCTTCGCCGCCTTAACTTCTTCGGCAAGGCGCATGACGTAATCGGTGTCGATGCCGAAGTCCTGCTCCCCCATCAGCACCTCGCCCGAAAGCTTGAGCAGGATACGCTTGGTGTCGGGCAGCAACATGGGTGGATAGTTCCTCTCGAAAGCAGGTTGGCGCGACTGTTAGAGACAGCGAGGCAATGTGCCAAGTGTTCCCCGCCGGTTTTGCCTCTTTGGCTTGCGAGACCTGTATTGCTGCGCCAGCAATGAACCCATGCCTCGCATTCTCTCCGCACTCCTCCGGAACTGGAAACGCATTACCCTCGCCTTGCTGGCGATCGGCCTGCTACTTTGCGCCAAGGCATGGTACGATACGATGCGCGATCCGGAAGTGCTGCGCACACAGGTCGCGCTGCATGGCTTTCCAGCAGATGCCGCGCCAATTACCGCCGCGCTGATTTCCGACGTGCATGTCGCCGGGCCGGATATGCCACCCGAACGGCTTGAGCGGATTGTCGAACAGATCAACGCGCTGGAACCCGATATCGTCCTGATCGCGGGCGACCTGGTGAGTGAAAAAGGCTTCTCCACCCACGTCTATACGCCGGAGGAGATCGTTGCACCGCTGGGCAATCTCGATGCGCCGCTCGGCGTGGTCGTGGCACCGGGCAATCACGATCACTGGTTCGACTGGGAAGGCCTGCGCAGCGAGCTCGATCGCCACGGGATCCGCGTGCTGCAGAACGAGGCGGCGCAGATCGGTCCGCTGGTGGTAGGCGGCGTGGACGATGCCTACACCCGGCGCGATGACTTGCCGCTGGTGATCGAGGCGATGGACGAACTGCAGGGCGGCAGGCTGATCCTGACGCACAGCCCGGATATCTTCCCGCAGGTGCCAGGCGATGTCTCGTTGGTTCTGGCCGGTCACACCCACTGCGGGCAGATTCGGCTGCCCTTTATCGGCGCACCCACCACACTGTCTCGATATGGAGACCGCTTCGCCTGCGGCGAAACCATCGAACACGAACAGACGGTGATTGTCGGCGCTGGCCTCGGCACCAGCGTGCTGCCTTTGCGGTTCGGCACCCATCCGGAGATATGGCTGGTGGAACTGACCGCCAGATAGCAAGAGGCCGCCGAACCTTGCGGTCCGACGGCCCCAAATGCGTCAGGTTGGAAGCGATCAGCCGCCGACGGCAGCTGCGACTTCTGCGGCGAAGTCGCTTTCTTCCTTTTCGATGCCTTCGCCCAGCTGGAAGCGGACGTAGTCGACCAGTGTGATCGACGTGCCGGCTTCCTTTCCAGCGGCGGCAACGACGTCAGCGATCGGGGTCTTGTTGTCCATCACGAAGACCTGGCTGAGGAGAGCGTTCTCCTTGGCGTACTTCTTGACGGCACCTTCAACCATCTTTTCCTGCACGTTTTCGGGCTTGCCGCTTTCGGCAGCCTTTTCGGCAGCGATCTTGCGCTCACGCTCGATCACGTCGGCGTCGAGGTCTTCAGCGGTCAGGGCCTGCGGGAAGGCAGCGGCAATGTGCATGGCCAGCTGCTTGCCCAGCGGTTCCAGCACGTCGGCACCGGCTTCGCTCTCGAGAGCGACGAGCACGCCGATCTTGCCGAGGTTCGGAGCCTGCGCATTGTGCATGTAGGGCACGACAATGCCGTTGGTGACGCTGACGGACTTCATGCGGCGTACCTGCTGGTTTTCACCGATGGTGGCGACGTTGTCGGTCAGCTTGTCGGCCACGGTGCCGCCGCCCGGATAGGCAGCTGCCTTGAGGGCTTCGACGTCGTCCGAACCGAGGCCGAGGGCGGCTTCGGTGGTGTTGCGGACGAAGTCCTGGAACTTGTCGTTCTTGGCGACGAAGTCGGTTTCCGAGTTCACTTCGACGGCAACGCCCTTGGTGCCTTCCACGGCCACGCCGACGAGGCCCTCTGCCGCGGTGCGGCTGGACTTCTTCTGGGCGGTGGCGAGACCCTTGGCGCGCAGTGCGTCAACTGCGGCTTCGATGTCGCCATTGGCTTCTTCGAGCGCCTTCTTGGCGTCCATCATGCCCGCGCCGGTCTTTTCGCGCAGGGCCTTCACGTCGGATGCAGAAAATGCAGCCATGTCTAATTCCTTCGATGCTTCAAATGTGGCACCGGATTGCCCCGGTGAAATTATCATTGCGGGCTATCGCGGCCAGCGATGGCCGTGATCGGTGGCGCCATGTCGTGCAATTGTGACGCGCGGCTTACGAAGCGTTCGCAGGCCGCGCATCGGATGAAGATCAGGCCTCGGCCGGAGCTTCCTCGGCAACTGCTTCTGCGGGCGGAGCGTCCATGGCGCCGATGTCGGCACCCGAGTCCACCACGCCTTCGCCCTTGCCGGCGCTTGCAGCGGCAGCAACAGCGTCGCAGTAAAGACGCACAGCGCGGCTGGCGTCGTCGTTGCCCGGAACCGGGAAAGCGATGCCCGACGGATCGACGTTGGTATCAAGAACCGCGACAACCGGAATACCAAGCACGTTGGCTTCCTTGATCGCGAGGTCCTCCTTGTTGGCGTCGATCACGAACATCACGTCGGGAACGCCGCCCATGTCACGGATACCGCCGAGCGACAGTTCCAGCTTGTCCTTCTTGCGGGTCAGCTGGAGGATTTCCTTCTTGGTCAGGCCGTGGGTATCACCCGACAGCTTTTCCTCGAGAGTCTTCAGTTCCTTGATCGACTGCGAGATCGTCTTCCAATTGGTGAGCATGCCGCCCAGCCAGCGGTGGTTGACGAAGTGCTGGCCGCACGAACGGGCAGCCTGAGCAATCGGTTCCTGCGCCTGGCGCTTGGTGCCGACGAACAGCACCTTGCCGCCGGCGCGGGTGGTCGACGAGATGAAGTCCAGCGCGCGTGCGAACAGCGGCACGGTCTGCGACAGGTCGATGATGTGAACGCCGTTGCGGTCGCCGAAGATATACGGCTTCATCCGCGGGTTCCAGCGGTGGGTCTGGTGGCCGAAGTGTGCGCCGGCCTCGATCAATTGCTGCATGGTGACGGTGGGACCCGCCATAGGTAATTCCTTTCCGGTTAAGCCTCTGGAAGACGGGGAACCGACCCTTGCGCCGAAACGCGCGGGCAGCACCGGTATGTCAGTGCCTTCCATGTGGATTTGCCCTCTTCGGCAGGAACGGGAATCGCTCCAGCCCTTCAGGCGGTCGCGCCACTAGCCGAGTGGTACGGGGAAATCCAGCCCCAATTCACCACATGAGAACATCGTGAGAACAAAAGTTCTTGACCCGCTGGAACGAAAGTGGAACATGGAACGCAACAAGAACGAATCAACGCAATCGCACAGGGAATCACTCAATGGCACTGGCAGTCGCAATTTCGCTGTTCTTCGGATTGATCGCCGCGCTGTCGCTGGCGTCGTGCCTTGAATCGGTGTTCCAGGGGCTGGTCCGCTGGCGCATGATCCGCGCTGAGCTGGCCGCTATGGATCGCGATCCTGCGCCAGTTGCTGTTCAACCTCGTCAACCGCGAGAGGCTTTCGCCCTTCTGGCGGCGTGACACTTTCGGGCTTTTCGTCCGGTACCTTCGCCTCGCGATGACCGCGTTTGACCGCAGCGTAGCGGAACAGGGTCCAGACGATCAGCGCGGAATAGACCACCCCGATCAGCACCAGCGTCCACCAGGTTTCGATCAGCAGGCCGCCCACCATCAGGCCTGCCAGCACGAGGACAAACAGCTTCAGGCTGGGTGACGGGCGCAGCGACTTCCAGCTGGGCGTGGCAAGGTTCGACACCATCAGCAGTGCGACGAACACCAGCCATGGGCCAACCAGCCAGGGTTCGCGGAACACCTCCGCGTCGGTCGCCAGCCAAAGGTACATCGGCATGAAGGCAAAGCCCGCTCCCATCGGGGCAGGAACGCCGGTAAGGAACCCGGCCAGCTTGTGTGGCTGGTCGTCAACGTCGATCTGGGCGTTGAAACGTGCGAGGCGCAGCGCGCAACAAATGGCATATGCCAGCGCAGCCAGCCAGCCGAAGCGCGGCACCTCCACGAGCGACCACAGGTACAACACCAGCGCAGGCGCCATGCCGAAGCTGGCGGAATCGGCGAGGCTGTCGAGTTCCGCCCCGAAACGCGACTGGGCCTTCAGCAGGCGGGCGATGCGACCATCCATGCCATCCAGCACACCGGCAAAGATCATGGCGAAGACCGCCTTGTCCCACTGCCCGGCAATGGCGAACAGGATGCTCGTCAGGCCGGAGCACAGGGCGGCAGCAGTGATGGCATTGGGTACCAGCGCGCGCATCGACAGGCCTTTGCCTGCCCGCGACCGGGTGACAACCTCGTGCTCGCTGGCTTTCGGACCAAGCCACGCCGGACCCGGCGTTGCCGTCTCATCGTCGTCGTAGTCGGAACCCGCGCTCACTGGCTGACCCCCTCCAGCAGGCCGCCCGTGCCGATCTCTGCCAGCACCGTCTCGCCCGCGATCACCCGCTGGCCAAGCAGCACTTTGGCGTCAGTCCCGGCAGGCAGGTAGATGTCGACGCGGCTGCCAAAGCGGATCAGACCCACGCGCTGTCCGGCAGCGACAATGTCGCCAGGCTTGGCCAGCGGGATGATCCGGCGCGCGATCAGGCCAGCAATCTGCGTAAAGCCGATGGAGGTGCCATCAGCCCGCTCCACCAGGATGTGTTGGCGCTCGTTTTCTTCGCTCGCCTTGTCCAGATCGGCGTTCATGAACCGTCCGGGGATATAGACAAGGCGCTTGATCGTGCCCGCAATGGGCGAGCGATTGATGTGCACGTCGAACACCGACATGAAGATGGAAATGCGTGTCAGCGGCGCCGAGCCCAAGCCACGCCCGCCGTCTTCGGCAGGATGCTGCAACTCTAGCGGCGGCGGGACCTGGGTGATCAGCGACACCAGCCCGTCAGCAGGCGATACGATCAGTCGGTCACCCTGCGGCACCACGCGTTCAGGATCACGGAAGAAGGCGAAGACACCAGCCGTCAGCACAAGCAGCAGGGCGCCGATGACTTCCCAGTCGAAACCGAACATCACCAGCAGGGCGACAAGCCCGGCGATCACGCCGTATTTGCGGCCTTCAGGGTGGATCGCGGGAAACCCCCATTCGGCATCGCCGCGACCACGATTGTCTCTCAATTCACCTGACATGGCCGATTACCTACGCATTGCCACGCCATGCCACAAGCTGCTGACTACGCTTGTGCGCGCCAGATTGGCCTAGGCCACGGACTAGTCGGCAGAAAAATCGAACGGGACGCCGCTGTCGCGGAAACGCACGGGCACCAGCTCGCGGCCTAGCGGCGGGGCGGAACGGGCAATGCAGCGCGGGCGGTGGCAGAGGCGGCAGGCGACCCCGATTGGCGTCGGATCGGCCTGCTCCAGGGCTTCGCCATAGACCAGTCGATCCAAGTGATCGGCAGCGCAAGCAAGTGCAATGGCGCGCGGGACACTCTGCGTGCCGAAGCTTCCGCCCCCTGCCTGCACCACGCGGGCAATCGAGACATAACGTTCGCCATCGGGCATTTCGATCAATTGCGCGTCGACACGGCCGGGCGCGGCAAAAACCTGGTGGACGTTCCACAGTGGGCACCCCCCGCCGTGCTGCGCCAGCGGGAAACCTGCGCCGTCGAGCCGCTTGGACACGTTGCCGGCGCGATCCACGCGCAGGAAGAAGAACGGCACCCCTTCCTCGCCCGGCTTCTGCAGGTTGGTCAGCCGGTGCGCGGCCTGTTCGAAACTGACGGAAAAGCGCGCAGCCAAAGCCTCAATATCATAGCGCAACTCCTCCGCCGCCTTGCGGAAGGAGCGGTAAGGCATCACCAAGGCTGCCGCCCAATAGCCCTGCAGCGCTCGACGCACGAGCGAACGGCTTCCGTCACTGGCAAAGCGACCTTCCGCCAGCAGCCCCTCAATCGCCTCGCCCTGCTCGAGGATGGCAATCTGCAAGGCCAGCTGGAACCGGCGCCCCGAGTGATCGAGCCGCTCGGCGATATTGATCCGGCGGCGATGATAATCGTGCCAACGCACACCGCCCCGCATGAGGCCATCGTCCGCCACGCGCACATCCAGCCCGAAATTGTCGGCGATATGGCGCTGCATGGCCTCGAAGCTGTCCAGCCCCTTGACAGCCGCAGCAGCGGCGCTGTCATCCAGCGCCGGGAAGCAGTTGCGGCGCGCAGCTAGGAACGCCCGTGCCTCTGCAACCGGATCTGCCGCAATCTCGCCCCCGCCACCCTTGGCATTTTCACGACGTGTCGCCAGCGCCAGCTGTTCCTCCCCGAAGGCCGTGTAGAGGCGCAACAAGGCCTCGGCGATGCCGGGGTAGGAGGTGGCGATGTCCTCGATATCCAGCCGCTCTATGGCGATGTCTGCAAACAGCGGATCACGCAGGGTAGATTGCAGCCGCGCGGCAGTTTCGTCCGCACCTTGGTCCGCGAGATCGGCAACGTCGATGCGGTAGGTCGTAGCCAGCTTTAGCAGCATCTCGGCGGTGACTGGGCGCTGGTTGCGCTCCATCAGGGCGATATAGCTGGCGGAGATTTCGAGGTCGGCAGCCATGTTCGCCTGGGTCAAGCCAAGCTCGCGGCGCAGCTTCTTAAGCCGCGGCCCCAGGTAAAGCGTCTTTCCCGCCATGCAGGCCTCCGTGGTGGTATCAACTTTACACCTTTACACACATTTCTTGTAAAGTTTGACAACATTACATCGGAACACACGATTTTCGTCCGCGCGGTTGGCAGGAAGCACCTCGACACCCCTGCCAAAGGACACCGAATCGCATGACCTACTTCGCCGAAATCCACCGCCAGACCGCCATCAAGCACAAGCAGGGCGGCAACTGGCAGGGCATCGATCCCGAGTTCGCTGCACGCCTGCGCCAGCAGAACCGCTTCCAGACTGGCCTCGATATCGCCCGCTACACGGCGAGGATCATGCGCGAGGACATGACGGCATACGATGCCGATCCCGCTGCCTACACCCAGTCGCTCGGCTGCTGGCACGGCTTCATCGGCCAGCAGAAGATGATCTCCATCAAGAAGCACTTCGGCAGCACCAAGGGCCGCTACCTCTACCTGTCGGGCTGGATGATCGCCGCCCTGCGCAGCGAGTTCGGCCCCCTGCCCGACCAGTCGATGCACGAGAAGACCAGCGTTCCGGCGCTGATCGAGGAGCTCTACACCTTCCTTCGCCAGGCCGACGCCCGCGAACTGGGCGGCCTGTTCCGCGATCTCGACAAGGCCCGCGAGGCGGGCGACGAGGCAGCTGCGGCCAAGGCCCAGCAGGCCATCGACAACCACCAGACGCACGTCGTGCCGATCATCGCCGATATCGACGCAGGTTTCGGCAATGCCGAGGCAACCTACCTGCTCGCCCGCAAGATGATCGAGGCCGGTGCCTGCTCGATCCAGATCGAGAACCAGGTTTCGGACGAGAAGCAGTGCGGCCACCAGGACGGCAAGGTCACTGTGCCGCACGAGGACTTCCTGCAGAAGATCCGCGCCATCCGCTACGCTTTCCTCGAACTCGGCATTCCCGAAGGCGTGATCGTCGCCCGCACGGACTCGCTTGGCGCCGGTTTGACCAAGCAGATCGCCTTCACCCGCGAGCCGGGCGACCTCGGCGACCAATACAATGCTTTCCTCGACTGCGAGGAAGTGGATGCGGCTGACATTGGTACGGGAGAGGTGCTGATCAGCCGCGAGGGCAGGCTGCTCCGCCCGAAGCGCCTGCCCTCCAACCTCTACCAGTTCCGCCCAGGCACCGGCGAAGATCGCTGCGTACTCGACTGCATAACCAGCCTGCAGAACGGTGCGGACCTGCTGTGGATCGAGACCGAGAAGCCGCATATCGAGCAGATCGCCGGCATGGTGGACCGCATACGTGAAGTCGTTCCCAAGGCCAAGCTGGTCTACAACAATTCACCCAGCTTCAACTGGACGCTGAACTTCCGCCAGCAGGTCTACGACGCCTGGGAAGCAGAAGGCCGCGACTTGACCGACTATGATCGCGACATGCTGATGAGCCAGCATTACGACGACAGCGCGTTGGCGATCGAAGCTGACGAGAAGATCCGCACCTTCCAGCGCGATGCTGCCAAGCGTGCGGGAATCTTCCACCACCTGATCACCCTGCCGACCTATCACACGGCCGCGTTGAGCACGGACAACCTCGCCAAGCGCTACTTCGGTGAGGAAGCCATGCTTGGCTATGTCAAGCAGGTGCAGCGCGAGGAAATCCGCCAGGGCATCGCCTGCGTGAAGCACCAGAACATAGCCGGCTCCGACATCGGGGACGACCACAAGGAAGCCTTCGCCGGGGAAGCAGCCCTCAAGGCTGGCGGCGAACACAACACCATGAACCAGTTTGCAGCGTGAACGCTGCGGGGAACCAGTTTGCGGCCTAGGTCCGCGCATAGCGAAGAGAAGGAGAAGTAAAATGGCACATCCGACAATGGCCCGTCCGGTCTTCTCGACCGAGGATTTCGGCCTCATCCGCAACGCGCTGGCCGTCGCCATCCGCAATGGCGAAGACAATGCGGAGACCCGCAAGCTGGTGAACCTGCACCACCGCCTGGGACGCTTCGGCCGATGACGAGCCTCGCCCCTGCCAGGAATGACGCGGGCACCAGCCAGCCCCTGCGCGAAGGTTTTGTCCTTCGCGCAGGGCTGGCAGTTGCCAGTGAACTCGCCGCCTTCGTCGAGACCGAGGCCCTGCCGGGCACGGGTATCGTGGCGGACCGATTCTGGCAGGGGCTGGCATCGCTTGCCGAGCGCTTCAGCCCGCGCAACCGCGCCTTGCTCCAGCGTCGTGAAAGCCTGCAACAGGCCATCGACGACTGGCATCGCCGCAATCCCCATGCAGGGACTGGGGCCCCGCCCGCCTACCTGCGCGCCATCGGCTATCTCGAAGCTGAACCCGAACCATTCACCATCGGCACCACGGGCGTCGACGACGAGATCGCGCGTATGGCAGGGCCTCAGCTGGTCGTGCCAGTGCTCAACGCCCGGTTCCTGCTCAACGCCATCAACGCGCGCTGGGGCAGCCTTTACGATGGCCTCTATGGCACCGACGCGCTCGACGGCACCACGCCCACCGGCCCCGGTTACGATCCGGATCGCGGCGCGAAGGTTATCGCCTGGGCCAAGGCCTTCCTCGACGATGCGGTTCCACTTGTAGAAGGCAGCTGGCGCGACTGGAGCGGCGGCAGCCCGCAGCTGGCCGCCCCCGATCAGTTTGTCGGAACAATCGACGGCAACATCCTTTTGCAGAACAATGGCCTGAAGATCGAATTGGTGATCGATCCTCAGCACGATATCGGCCGGACGGACCCGGCACACATCGCTGACATACGCCTCGAATCCGCGCTCTCTACCATTGTCGACCTGGAGGATTCGGTCGCGGCGGTCGATGCCGAGGACAAGGTCGCTGCCTATCGCAACTGGCTGGGTGCCGTTCGCGGCGACCTGGTGGCAAGTTTTGCCAAGGGTGATCGCAAGGTCGTGCGCACGGCCAACCCCGACCGCACCTACATCGACGCAGATGGTGAGCAGAAGACCTTGCGCACACGCAGCCTGCTGCTGGTGCGCAATGTCGGCCACTTGATGACAACCCCTGCGGTGCATCTTCCCGACGGGTCCGAGATGTTCGAAGGCTTGCTCGATGCGGCGATCACCAGCCTTGCCGCGCTGCATGACCTGAAGCGCCTCGGGCGCCTGTCCAACAGCCGCGAGGGCGCGATCTACATCGTCAAACCGAAGATGCACGGTCCGGCCGAATGCGCCTTCGCCAATGAACTGTTTGCGGCGGTCGAGGACATGCTTGGCCTGCCCCGGCACACGATCAAGATCGGCGTGATGGACGAAGAGCGCCGCACCAGCGCCAACCTTGCAGCCTGCATCCGCGCGGTGAAGAACCGCGTATTCTTCATCAACACCGGCTTCCTCGACCGGACCGGCGACGAGATACATACCTCGATGCTGGCCGGGCCGATGCTGCGCAAGACAGAGATAAAGTGCGCCGAATGGATCGCCGCCTATGAAGACCGCAACGTGCAGATCGGTCTTGCCTGCGGCTTTTCTGGCAAGGCGCAGATCGGCAAGGGCATGTGGGCGGCACCCGATGCCATGCATGACATGCTGGCGCAGAAGGTCGGCCACCCCATGAGCGGTGCGAGCACGGCCTGGGTCCCCTCGCCCACCGCCGCCACGCTGCACGCGACGCACTACCACCGCTGCAAGGTGAGCGATCGCCAGCGCGAAAGGGTCGCAGAGCCGGTAGTGCCGGTGGAAAAGCTGCTCACCGTGCCGCTGGCGGAGGACGCGAACTGGACAGCCGAAGAGATCGCTGCCGAACTCGACAACAATGTGCAGGGCATCCTCGGCTACATGGTCCGGTGGATCGATGCCGGTGTCGGTTGCTCAAAGGTGCCTGATCTCAACGACGTCGGCCTGATGGAAGACCGCGCGACCTTGCGCATTTCCAGCCAGCACATCGCCAACTGGCTCCTGCACGGTGTGATCGACAGGCTGATGATCGACGAGGCCCTGCACGGCATGGCAGCCAAGGTCGATGCGCAGAATGCCGGTGACCCGGACTATCACCCGATGGCGGGTAACGAGCGCAATTCGATTGCCCTCAATGCCGCGCGCGAGCTGATCATCACGGGCACCCGGCAGCCGTCCGGCTATACGGAACCGGTGCTCCATCGTGCCCGCGCGCTGGCGAAGGCTCACTAGTCGTCGAGTGAAAAAGCGGCGGGCAATAGCTCGCTTATCGTGGTGCTGATCGACTGCTCGCCCGTGTGGTCGCAGCAGACGATCTCGATATCGTGGCCGGACAGTGCTGCCGCTTCCTCGATCGCTTGCCGACAACCGCCGCAGGGCGTCACCGGTGCGCCAGCTTCTGCTCCGCTGTTGGCGGGGCCACCGACCACGACCAGCCGACGGACATTCTCCAGTCCGAAGGCCTGTTGTGCCGCCGTCAGCGCCGACTGCTCCGCGCATACGCCAAGCCGGTAGCAGGCATTCTCCATGTTCGCGCCCAGCGCCACCTTGCCGTCGGCGCTCTCGACTGCACAGCCGACGTGGAACTGCGAATAGGGAGCATAGGCCCGCTCGCGCGCCACCTTGGCCGCCTCGATCAAGGGAATTGGCTCGCTCATGCGGGCTTCGCATCCATTTTGCGGGCAAGCGCAACGGCTCCGGCAATCAGGAAGGGCACCAGCACCAGCGAGAGGACAATCTTGGCAATGGCCTGGCCCACCAGCAGGTTGCCGATCGGAAACTCGCCATAGAATGCCAGGGTGATGAAGATCAGCGTGTCGACCGCCTGGCTGATTGCCGAAGCAATGCCGCCACGCGCCATCAACCACAGGTTGCCACCGGCCTTCCCTTCCGGGCCCTTGCCGCGCAGCTTGTTGAAGATCCAGACGTTCAGCAGCAGCGAAACACCGTAGGCGACCGGCCCGGCCGCCATGATGCGAGGGGTCTGGCCGTGCACCAGCTCGAATGCTGCGAGGTTTACTGCCGGCATATCGGGCGAAACCGGCAGGGCCAGCACCAGCCAGATCAGACCGATCGAGAAGGCAAGCGGCAGGAAACCCCATAGCACCAGCCGGTCCGCAGCTGGCTTGCCGTACAGTTGAGCCGTGGTGCTGGAGATGACCACCAGCAGCAGGAAGGCAAGGATCCCGCTTTCCACCACCAACGGGCCGATGGCGAACTGTTTGAAGGCGAGCACCCCGGCGATCACCGTCATGCCACCGTATAACAAGGTCAGGACAAATTGCGCGCGAGGCATCGAAGTTGTGTTGGATGGTGCAGCCATCGGCTGTGGCTATTCAACAGTGCAACGAATTGGAAGAGGCCTGTGGGCAAAATCCGTTTGAATGCGCGGCATGAATGGGCAAAGACTGTGGTTTCGCAAGAAAGCAAAGCCTGAAATCCGGAGACGCCGTGCCACCCCAACTGATCTCGCTCGCCGGCATTGCCGTCATCCTGCTGCTCGCTTTCCTGCTGTCGAACGCCAAGAAACAGATCAGCCTGCGCATTGTCGGCGCGGCCTTTGCTTTACAAGCCGGCATTGCCGCCCTTGTCCTGCGCACGGACTGGGGTGCAGCCGTGATCCAGTGGATGGCGAACGGCGTATCGGCGCTGTTGTCCTACGCCAATGAGGGCGTTGAATTCCTGTTCGGCGCGAGCGCAGACAACCCGCTCTCCGGCACCTTCGCGCTTGGCGCCCTGCCGGTGATCGTGTTTTTCGCCTCGCTGGTATCGATCCTCTACCACCTTGGCATCATGCAGAAAATCGTGCGCTGGCTTGGTGGCGCGATTGGCTGGATCACCGGTATCTCCAAGGTGGAATCGCTGGGTGCTGCCGCCAACATCTTCGTTGGCCAGTCCGAAAGCCCGCTGGTGGTGCGGCCTTACCTCGCCGCGCTTTCACCTTCCCGCCTGTTCACCCTGATGACTGTCGGCATGGCCGGTGTCGCGGGCACGATCCTCGCGGCCTATGCGGGGCTGCTGGGCGCCGAATACCTGCCGATCCTGCTGGCTGCTGCCTTCATGTCTGCTCCGGGCGGCATCCTGATGGCCAAGATCATCATGCCCGATACCGAAGAGGCTGCCCCCGAAGCCGAAGGCGAGATCACCCTGCCCCGAAGCCGGATCAGCGCTGAAGGCCCGGCAGCCATCACCGAAGGCGGCGAAGCTCCGCACGAGGTGGAGGTTGCCGCCCACTTCGACGAAAGTGGCCGCGCCGCGAATATCATCGAAGCCGCCGCGCAAGGTGCACAGACCGGCCTCAAGCTTGCCGTCGCCGTCGGCGCCATGGTGCTGACCTTTGTCGCCCTTATTGCGCTCGCCAACGGCATCCTCGGCGGGATCGGCGGCTGGTTCGGCATGCCGGACCTCTCGTTCCAGCAACTGCTGGGCTATATCTTCGCACCGATCATGTTCCTGCTGGGCGTACCTTGGGACCAGTCAATGACTGCAGGCGGCCTGTTCGGCACCAAGATCGTGCTCAACGAATTCGTAGCCTTCATCGATCTTGGCGCCCTGACCGAAGAGGGCCTGACCCCGCGTGCGGCGGCCATTGTCACCTTCTCGCTGTGCGGCTTCGCCAACTTCAGTTCGATCGCAATCCAGATGGCGGTGACGGGCGGA
>JAUIIG010000010.1 GCA_030431875.1 Alphaproteobacteria bacterium | reverse complement strand
ATGCCTTCGACCGCGATCCCGACGCCATCGAGGCGGGCAGCAAGTGGCCCGAAACCCGGGAGCAGCCGCCGCGCCTTGTGCTGCACCACCGTCGCTTTTCCGAAATGGTTGCCGCCATGGCCGAAGTCGGAGTGGCGCAAGTCGACGGCGTCACCATGGATATCGGTGTATCCTCGATGCAGCTGGACCAGGCCGAGCGCGGCTTTGCATTTTCGTCCAACGGCCCGCTCGACATGACCATGAGCCAGTCCGGCCCGACCGCTGCCGACTTCGTCAACGAAGCGGCGGAAAAGGACATTGCCGACGTGCTCTACCAATATGGTGAGGAACGCCAGTCGCGCCGCGTCGCCCGCGCCATCGTGGCCGCGCGCCCGCTGACCACTACTGGCGAACTGGCCGAAGTGGTGCGTAAGGCGCTGGGCCACCGTCCCGGCGACAAGAAGGACCCGGCCACCCGTAGTTTCCAGGCCATTCGTATCCACGTGAACGGCGAGCTCGACGAACTGCGCGAAGGCCTGCACGCGGCAGAAGTGCTGCTGAAGGAAGGCGGACGGCTGGCCGTTGTCAGCTTCCACTCCCTCGAAGACCGGATCGTGAAGAAATTCCTGCGTGACGCGGCAAATGCAAACCCCCGCGCGTCACGCCACCTGCCCGAAGCGCGCGCCCTTCCGCTTGCGCGCTTCGGGCTTTTGACCAAGGCGATCCGCCCCTCGCAGGCCGAGATCGACCGCAACCCGCGCGCGCGCTCGTCCACGCTGCGCGCCGCCACCCGCACCGCCGCACCAGCAAGGGAGAATGTCGCATGACACCGCAAGCCCGCATCCGCCGGATCGGATGGTTCGCTGCCCTCGGTGTTTGCCTGGCGCTCTATACCCTGCTGCACCTCAAGGTGAACGCGGTGCACGCCGATGTCGTGCGTGCCGAACGCGAGATCGTGCGGCTGGAAGAACAGAACATGCTGCTGGAGACCGAATTCCTGACCCGCTCGAACCAGGTCCAGCTATCGGCGTGGAATCGGGTCGACTTCGGCTTCGAGGCGCCGCGCGCCGAACAGTTCCTCGACAGCCCGCTACAGCTGGCCAGCTTCGGCAGCCCGCGCACGGGCGATGCGCCGGAACCGATCATGCTGGCCGGGATGACCAGCGGCGAAGACGTGCCCGAGTTCCCCGAGCTGGTTTCCCCGCTCACCGGTCGCCCCGTGGACGAGGCCGTGCTGGCTGGCGGTCCGTCTGACAGTGGCCGCCTGACCGTGGCCATCGCGCCCGGACCCTTGCGCGTGCCGATTGCCGGTGCCGCCGTGACCGAAGTTGCTGCCGCAGGAGCTGCCGTCCGGTGACCACCTTCGCCGCCCCGCGCACCATTATCACCGGCCAGGCGGGGCGCTTCGATCATCGCCGCCGCGCATTGCTGGTGGCGCGGCTGCGCCTTCTGCTGATCGCGGCAATCTTCGTGCTGGTTGCCAGCGCGGCGCTGGCGCGGATTACCTGGATCGGCGCGGTCGAGAGCGGTCCTGCCGAACACTCGATGGCTGACGCCTTGCTGCCCCCGCGCGGCGAGATCACGGATCGCAACGGCGTGCCGCTGGCGCGTGCCTTTCCCGCCTATGCCCTGTGGTTCAACCCCGCCGCCATGAGCGAAGGCGGCGATGGCGGCCCGCCGCTGGTGAAGGCGCCCGAGGAAGTCGCCGCCGAACTGCAGGCAATCTTTCCCGATCTCGACACCTATGAAGTGACCGAGCGGCTGCGCTCTGGTCGCGCAGGCTACATCCGCCGCCGCGTCCTGCCCGAACAGGCCAACCAGGTGATCGCCATCGGTGAACTGGCGCTCGAGCTGCCGCGCGAGACCGACCGCCACTATCCGCAAGGCTCGCTGGCGGCGCACGTGCTTGGCTATGTCGGCGCGGACGGACATGGCCGGACGGGCATGGAAGAAGTGCTCGACGAACAGTTGCTCGATCCCGCCGCGCGCGGTGAGCCGGTAGCGCTGTCCATCGACATGCGCGTACAGGGCGCGCTCGAGGACGAATTGCGCAGCGGCATGCTGGCGGTGAACGCCGTGGGCGCGGCGGGCATCGTGCTCGACGTCGATACCGGCGAGATCCTGGCGCTGGCCAGCTTCCCCGATTTCGACCCCAACGACGTGCAGTCGACCGACGTGCGTGTGACGCAGGAGCAGCACGACCGCGGCATTACCGCGCCGGTGTTCAACCGCGTCACCAACCAGGTCTACGAGCTGGGTTCGACCTTCAAGCCGCTGGCCGTCGCCGCTGCCATCGACAGCGGTTCGATCACCGACCTGTCGCGTCGCTACTCCGCCGAACCTTATATCGTGCAGGGCCGCACCGTGCGGGACAGCCACGCCATGGGCCCCTCGCTCAACGCGCCGGAGATGCTGATCCATTCGTCCAACGTGGTGACCGGCCACATCGTTGACGAAATGGGTGCGGCCACCTTGCGCAACTACATGGTCGAGCTGGGCATGAACGAGCGACCCTATGTCGAACTCCCGGCCCGTGGCTTCCCGATCTGGCAGTCCGGCGAGTGGTCACGTATTCGTGGTATTACAGTGGGTTATGGGCATGGCGTGGCGGTGACCCCGCTGCACCTTGCCAGCGCCTATGCTGCCATGGTCAACGGCGGAATCTGGCGTCCGGCTACCTTGCAGCGCGTCGAGCCTGGACAGGCCCCGCGCGGTCGCCGCGTGTTCCGTGCCAGCACCAGCGCGCGCATGAACCAGCTGCTGCGGATGATCGCCGTCTACGGCACGGGCCGTAACGCGGACGCCCCCGGCTTCCGCGTCGGCGGCAAGACCGGCTCTGCCGAAAAGCCCGGCAACGGCGGCTATCGCCAGTCGTCGCTGGTCTCCACCTTCGCCGCTGCATTCCCGATGGACAACCCGCGCTACGTGGTCATCGCCATGCTCGACGAACCGCAGGGTACTGCCGCCAGCTCGTACCAGCGTACGGCCGCCTGGAACGCCGCCCCGATTGTCGGCCGGCTGGTGCCGCGCATTGGCCCGCAGCTGGGCATCCTGCCCGATGCCGAGCGCGACATCGACCTGACTGACCTGCGTCCACTGGTGGGGGATGTCGACTGATGCTGCTGTCCGATCTCGCCAGCGCCATGCATGTCGATGCCGGGGAAGCGGGCGATTCCCGCGTCACCGGCTTCGCCATCGATCACCGCAAGATTGCCCCCGGCAATGTTTTCGGTGCCTTCCAGGGCACGGCGGTGAATGGCGAAGACTTCATCGAAGCCGCCGTGGCCGGCGGAGCCGTGGCCGTGGTCGCGCGTCCTGAAGCCAAGGTCGAGGGTGCGCTCCACCTTGCCGACGATACCCCGCGCCGGGCCTTTGCGCGGCTTGCCTCGCTCTACTTCCGTCCGACGCCGGACACCGTGGTCGCCGTTACCGGCACCAACGGCAAGACCTCCACCGTCGAGATGACCCGCCAGATCTGGCGCATGTGCGGTGAGCGCGCGGCCTCAATTGGCACACTTGGCGTCACCACGCCCGATGAGAGCGTCTCGACCGGGCTGACGACGCCCGACATCGTCACTTTCCTGTCGAACATGACCGGTCTTGCGCGTGAAGGCGTGACCCACGTCGCCTACGAGGCGTCGAGCCACGGGCTGTCGCAGTATCGCAACGAAGGCCTGCCGGTGAAGGCCGGTGCCTTCACCAACCTCAGTCGCGATCACCTCGACTACCATGCCGACATGGAAGACTACTTCGCGGCCAAGATGCGGCTGTTCACCGAAGTGGTCGACGATGGTGGCTCGGCGGTGATCTGGGCGGATGACGAATGGTCCGACCGGGCCATTGCCGTGGCCAAGGAGCGCGGCCTCAAGCTGCTTACCGTTGGTGCCAAGGGCAAGGGCATCAACCTGATCTCGCGTACGCCAAGCCCGTTGGGCCAGGACCTCAAGATCGTCCACGATGGCCGCGCCTATGCCATCCGTTTGCCCCTAATCGGTGCCTACCAGGTAGCGAACGCGCTGGTCTCTGCCGGACTGGTGCTGGCGACCGGAATGCCTGCCGCGCAGGTCTTCGACGCCGTCGCCCGTCTGCAACCGGTTCGTGGCCGCCTCGAACGCGCCGTCATCACCAAGACCGGCGCGCCGGTCTATATCGACTACGCTCACACCCCGGATGCGCTCTCTGCCGCGATTGCTGCATTGCGTCCGCACGTCACAGGCCGCCTGATTACCGTCTTCGGAGCCGGTGGCGACCGCGACAAGGGCAAGCGGGCGCCAATGGGCGAGGCTGCTGCTGCAGGTAGCGACCTCGTGATTGTCACCGACGACAATCCGCGCGGCGAAGACGCCGCCACCATCCGTGAGGCCGTGATGGCCGGTGCGGGAGAAGCAGCGCGCAACATCGGCGGTAGGCGCGAAGCCATTGCCGCCGCCATTGCCGAAGCCGGCGCCAGCGACATCGTGCTGGTGGCGGGCAAGGGACACGAACAGGGCCAGATCATCGGCTCGGGAGAAAATATGCAGGTATTGCCGTTCGACGACGTGACCGTTGCCCGCGAATGTGCCGCCGAGCTTGCCGGAGCCGTCCGGTGAGCGCCGTCCTGAAGCCCCTGCGCTGGCCCACCGGCTCCGCTGCTACCCCGCGCCTTGCCCTGTGGACGGCTGCGGAGATCGCAGCCGCTACCGGCGGGACCGCTTATGGTGAATTTCAGGTTAGCGGCGTCGAAATGGACAGCCGCGACGTGCGCGGCGGCGACCTGTTCGTCGCGCTCAAGGGCGAGGCGATGGACGGCCACCGCTTCCTCGACAAGGCTTTTGCCAACGGTGCGGCCGCAGCGCTGGTTGATCGTGAAGTCGACTATCCCCACGTCCGCGTTGCCGACACCACCGAGGCGCTGCTCGCGCTGGCCAAGGCAGCCCGCGAACGCGCGATCGCCACGGTGATCGGTGTCACTGGCTCCGTCGGCAAGACCGGCGTCAAGGAAGCGATCTTTACCGCGCTGGAGCGTAGTTCACGCGGCGCAGCGCATCGTTCGGTGCGCAGCTACAACAACCACGTGGGCGTCCCGCTCAGCCTCTCGCGCATGCCTGCGCGCAGCCGGTTTGGCGTGTTCGAAATGGGCATGAACCACGCGGACGAGATCTCCGGCCTGACCGCACAGGTGCAGCCGCACGTGGCCGTGATCACCACGCTCGCCCCGGCGCACATCGAAAATCTCGGCTCGATGGAAGCCATCGCCGACGCCAAGGCGGAGATATTCGAGGGGCTGGTAAAGGGCGGTACGGCGGTCATTCCCGCCGATCTCGAATGGTCGGACCGTCTGCGCGCTGCCGCTGAAAAGCAGGGTGCCACGGTTATCGCTTTCGGTCGTTCGGCCAATGCTGACATGCGCCTGCTCGACGCCGTGCCCGATGGCAGCGGCGGATCGCTGGTGACGGCGGCCATGGGCGACATGCGGCTGTGTTTCACCGTTGCCGAACCCGGCGAACACTGGATCGACAACGCGCTTTGCGTAATGGCGGCAGTCCACGCCGCTGGCGGCGACATGGGCGCGGCGGGCCTTGCGCTGGCAGAGATGGGCGGCCTCAAGGGGCGCGGTGCGCGCTTCCGTGCTAAGGTGACGGGCGGCCATGCGCTGGTGATCGACGAGAGCTACAACGCCAATCCGGCCTCCATGCGGGCCACGCTGGCGCAGTTGGGCCAGACGCCCGCTTCGCGCCGCATCGTCGTGCTCGGTTCGATGAAGGAACTGGGTGATTTTGCCCCCGGCTTCCACGCCCAGTTGCTGGAACCGATCATGGGTGCAGAGGTGGATCACGCGATCCTGGTGGGCGAAGAGATGGCCGCCCTCGCGCGCGAGATGGGGAAAGAGCCGCAGCGACCGCTTGGCAATGCCCCTTCCTTTGCCCATTGCGAGAATGCGGGCGAGGCAATCGCCGCCTTGCAGGAATTCGGACTGGTGGGCGGCGATGCCGTGCTGGTGAAGGGTTCCAACTCGGTCGGACTTGCCCGCGTGGTCGAACATTTCACAGCCAGGGAAGGCTGACGCGCGCACCCATGTTCTATTTCCTTGCAGAATGGCTTGAATTCGAGGGTATCCTCAACCTCATCCGCTACCAGACCTTCCGCGCTGGTGCAGCGATGATGACGGCCCTGCTGATCGGCCTGGTGATCGGCCCGAAGTTCATCAACATGCTGCGGGTGCGGCAGGGCAAGGGCCAGCCGATCCGCGCCGACGGGCCAGAATCGCACCAGAAGAAGGTCGGCACCCCCACCATGGGCGGGCTGATGATACTCACCTCGCTGACCATCTCGATGGTGCTGTGGATGGACTTGTCGAGCCCGTTCCTCTGGGCCTGTCTCGCGGTGACGTTGGGCTTTGGCCTGATCGGCTTCCTCGACGATTACGACAAGGTCACCAAGGCCAGCCACAAGGGCGTATCGGGCAAGGTGCGCCTGCTGGGCGAATTCATCGTGGCGGGTGTGGCCAGCTACCTGATCGTGAGCCAGATCAACACTGACCTCTACGTGCCCTTCCTGTCCGGGCAGGTGATACCGATGGGCTGGTTCTACTATGTCTTCGCTGCCGTCTTTATCGTCGGCTTCGGCAATGCCGTGAACCTGACCGACGGGCTGGACGGCCTTGCCACCATGCCGGTGGTGGTGGCCGCCGGCGCCTTCCTGGTGATCTGCTACCTCGCCGGCCGCGTCGACTTTTCCGAATACCTCGGCATCCCGCACGTGCCGGGCGCGGGTGAACTGGCGATCCTGTGCGCGGCGATCATGGGCGGCGGGCTCGCCTTCCTGTGGTACAATGCCCCGCCTGCTGCCGTGTTCATGGGCGACACCGGCTCGCTGGCGCTTGGCGGCGCGCTGGGCGCGATTGCCGTTGCCAGCCACCACGAGATCGTCCTGCTGATTGTCGGCGGCCTGTTCGTGATGGAGACCGCATCGGTCATCATCCAGGTCTTCTGGTTCAAGCGCACGGGCAAGCGGATCTTCCGCATGGCTCCCATCCACCACCATTTTGAACAGCTCGGCTGGAGCGAGAGCAAGGTGGTGATCCGCTTCTGGATCATCGCCATCGTGCTCGCCGTAATCGGGCTGGCCACGTTGAAGCTCAGGTGATCACGGCCAAGGTCTTTTCCGGAAAGAACTACTGCGTGCTCGGGCTCGCCCGGTCGGGAATGGCCACGGCCGAGGCGCTGCTGGCCAGTGGTGCGCAGGTGACAGCGTGGGACCGCCGCGAAGAACCGCGCGCGGAGCTGGAAGGCCGTGCCACCATAGCTGATCCGCTGGAGATCGACCTGTCGGGCTTTGACGGGATCGTCGTGTCGCCGGGCGTGCCGCTGAACACGCACCCCATTGCCGCCAAGGCGCGCGAGGCGGGTGTGCCGGTGATCGGCGATATCGAATTGTTCGCCATGGCGCGGCCCGAACTGCCGCCGCACAAGGTGGTGGGCATTACCGGCACCAACGGCAAGTCGACCACGACGGCGCTGGTGCATCACCTGCTGGAGCAGGCGGGTGTATCTGCACGACTTGGCGGGAACATTGGCTTGCCGGTTCTGGGTCAGCAGCCGCTCGGTGGCGGCGGGATCTACGTCTTCGAGCTATCAAGCTACCAGATTGACCTGACCTTCTCGCTGGATTGCGAAGCGGCCGCTCTGATGAACGTGACCCCAGATCATCTGGACCGCTATGATGGCTTCGCTGCTTATGCCGCGAGCAAGGCACGCCTGTTTGCCATGCAGGACGAAGGCCAATTCGCTGTCTTCGGCTGTGCCGATGCGCCGACCAGCAGTGTGCAGAAAGCTGAAGCCGCACGGCGCGCGCCCGGACGGGCTGTCTGCGCCGATGCTTCGAACTTGGCGGCGCACCAGCAGGATTGGCCAAGCCTGCAGGGACCGCACAACTTGCAGAACGCCGTGATTGCCGCAGCTCTTGTGCAAGAACTTGGCCTCTCGCGCCCTGACGTGCTCCGGGGCCTTGAGAGCTTCACCGGCCTGCCCCACCGCATGGAGAGGCTGGGCGAGGCGCACGGTGTCCTGTTCGTTAACGACAGCAAGGCCACCAACCCCGCTTCCACCGCGCCCGCATTGGCAGCCTATCCGCCAGAAGACACCGGTCCGCGAGTACACTGGATCTGCGGCGGGCTGGCCAAGGATGACAACCTCGACGACTGCGCGCCGTACTTCGCCAATGTCGCCTGCGCCTATACCATTGGCGAGGCCGGACCGATGTTCGCTGACCTGCTCGAACCGCACATGCCGGTCGAGCGCTGTGAGCTGCTGGCCGAGGCTGTCAGCCGCGCCGTCGCTGCCGCCAGGCCGGGCGACGTGATCCTGTTCAGCCCCGCCTGTGCCAGCTTTGACCAGTTCCGCGACTACGAAGCGCGCGGCGATGCCTTCCGCGAAATGGCCGCAAGTATCGGGTGTGACGCTACGCCCGCCGAATGCGGCTTCGACGCGAGGTCGGCAGCATGAGCTCGACCGACATTTATATCCCGCGCAGTGGGCACGGACTGAAACGGCCCCAGCTGCCGCAAGATCGCAAGCGCGAGCTGCGCATCTGGTGGCAGGAAATCGACCGCTGGCTGCTGTTCTTTGTGCTGCTGCTGATGGCGGTCGGTACGCTGGCCGTGGCAGCTGCCTCGCCCGCGAGTGCGCACCGCCTGTCGACTGCCGACGAAACCCTGCCGGACCTCTATTTCTTCTGGGCACACGTGCGCTGGCAGGTATTGGGCCTGCTGGTGCTGGTCGGCACCTCGCTGGTGCCTCGCAACCTGCTGCGGCGGGGCACCATCCTGTTCGCGGCGGCAATGCTGTTCCTGCTGCTGCTGGTACCCTTCGTCGGGTACGAGGTGAACGGTGCCAAGCGCTGGATACGCTTTGGCCTGGGCGTGCAGCCGAGCGAGTTCCTGAAGCCCGCCTTCGCCATCGTTGTCGCCTGGATCCTGTCGTGGAAGCTTCGCGACCCCAAGTTGCCCGTGATCGCCATTTCCGGCGCGCTGGTGGGGGTGATCACCGTCCTGCTGATGGCGCAGCCCAATCTTGGCGCGGCGATCCTGTTCGTTGGCGCTTGGGGGGTAATGGTCCTGCTGGCAGGCTTGCCCTTGCAGCGCCTTGGTATCCTGATGGGCGCGGGCGTCGCCGGGATGCTGGCGGCCTACATGTTCTACGACAATGCCCGCCACCGCATAGACGCCTTCTTCGGCGGCCCTTCGGCCTACGACCACGTCGACCTTGCCAACCGCACGCTGACCGGCGGCGGCTGGACCGGTAGCGGGTTCTGGCTGGGTGAGAACAAGATGCGCCTGCCCGAAGCGCACACCGACTACATCTTCTCTGTCATCGGCGAGGAACTGGGCCTGCTGGTCTGCGCCATCGTTGTGCTGCTCTACCTCGCCATCATCCTGCGCGTGCTGATCCGGCTGGTGGACGAAGACCGGCTGTTCATCATCCTTGCCGCAAGCGGCCTCGTCGCGCTGTTCGGCGGGCAGGCCTTCATCAACATCCTCGTCAACCTGCAGCTATTCCCCAGCAAGGGCATGACCCTGCCGCTGGTGAGTTACGGAGGTTCGTCGACGATAGCGCAGTGTTTCACCATCGGGCTGCTGCTGGCGGTGACGCGGCGCAATCCCTATCTCGCACCGGAGCCTTTCGACCTGAAAGACGCTCTGGACAAGGAGGACGGGCAATGACGGCCTCGTCACGGCATTTCGTGCTCGCTGCGGGCGGCACTGGCGGGCACCTGACGCCCGCATTCGCACTGGCGCACGAGCTGGAACGGCGCGGCCACCATGTCGCGCTGATCACTGACGAGCGCGGGGCGGCCATTCCCGGCAAGCCCGATTTCCTTACCACTCACGTCCTGCCCGCAGGCCGGTTCGGCAAGAACCCACTCAAGTGGTTCGGCGGGATCATGGCCGTGCTCAAGGGCCGCTCGATGGCCAAGCGGGTCTACCAGAATTTCAACCCCAGCGCGGTGATCGGCTTTGGCGGCTATCCTGCCCTCCCGGCACTGCTTGGCGCACAGTCGATGGGCATCCCGACCGTGGTGCACGAACAGAATGCCGTGCTCGGCCGCGTGAACCGCCTTATGGCAGGCCGCGTCGATGCCATCGCGCTTTCCTATCCCGAGGTCGACCGGCTCAAGCCCAAGTTCGAAGACAAGACCGTGCTGGTCGGCAATCCGGTGCGACCGGGCGTGCTCGCCCTGCGCGACGAACCGTTCCCAGCCTTTACCGAAGACGGCCTGTTTCGCGTGCTGGTGACAGGCGGCAGCCAGGGTGCCCGCGTGCTGTCCGAAGTCGT
Source organism: Alphaproteobacteria bacterium (assembly GCA_030431875.1). Taxonomy (GTDB): domain Bacteria; phylum Pseudomonadota; class Alphaproteobacteria; order Sphingomonadales; family Sphingomonadaceae; genus Alteraurantiacibacter. The sequence goes on along the minus strand of JAUIIG010000010.1, from coordinate 53,072 downwards.
TCCCGATGGCCTGTCGATGCTGGCCCCGGCGCTGCGCGAGCGGTTGCAGGTGACGCAGCAGTGCCGCCCCGAAGACCTCGAAGCCGTGCGGGCGCGCTATGCCGGGCACGACATTCCGGCCGAGCTCGGAAGCTATTTCGAAGACATGGCCGCACGTCTTGCCGATGCGCACCTGTTCATCGGGCGTGCGGGAGCCTCGACCATAGCCGAGCTGACGGCAGTGGGTCGACCGGCGATACTGGTGCCGTTGCCCATTGCCACTGACGACCACCAGGCCGCCAATGTGCGCGAAGTGGTGAAGGCGGGCGGGGCGCGCTCGATCCGCCAGCACAATTTCACCGCCAAGGAACTGGCCAAGCAGATCAACGCCATGGCGCAGCGCCCCGAAACGCTCGCCAATGCCGCACATGGCGCATGGAATTGTGGGCGTCCGGATGCAGCGAAGGACCTTGCCGACCTCGTCGAGAGCTTCGGCGGGGCGGACATGATGGACGTGATCCGCGTCGGCAGCGGTGAGAAACGCTCTGCCGAACAGGTAACCCAGGCCGCGACGCGGGAGACTGCCGAGTGAAAGGCGTCCCCACCGATATTGGTACGATCCATTTCGTCGGCATCGGCGGTATCGGCATGTCGGGCATTGCCGAGGTCATGGATAACCTTGGCTACAAGGTGCAGGGCAGCGACCTGTCCGAAGGTGCGAGCGTGCAGCGCCTGCGCGATCGCGGGATTGCCGTGCACATTGGTCATGACGCTGCCAATCTTGGTGATGCTGCCGTGGTCGTGACCTCGACTGCGGTGAAGCGCACCAATCCCGAAGTCGCCGCCGCGCTGGAAGCCCGCATCCCCGTGGTGCGGCGTGCGGAAATGCTCGCCGAGCTGATGCGGTTGAAGAGCACGGTTGCCGTCGCCGGCACGCACGGAAAGACCACGACAACCTCGATGGTGGCAGCCCTGCTCGATGCAGGCGGGGTGGATCCGACCGTGATCAACGGCGGCATTATCGAAAGCTACGGCTCCAACGCGCGGCTGGGCGACAGCGAGTGGATGGTGGTGGAGGCCGACGAGAGCGACGGTTCCTTCCTGCGGCTCGACGGCACGATCGCGGTGGTCACCAACATCGATCCCGAACACCTCGACCACTACGGCTCCTTCGACGCGGTGAAGGATGCTTTCGTCCAGTTCATCGAGAACGTGCCCTTCTACGGCGCGGCAGTGCTCTGCGTCGATCACCCGGAGGTGCAAAACGTCATTGCCAAGGTGCGTGACCGGCGGGTGATTACCTACGGCTTCAGCCCCCACGCCGACGTGCGGGCGGAGAATATCGTGGCCGAAGGTGGTTCGACCCGTTTTGACGCGGTCCAGCGCGAGCGTGACGGCACCGAGCGGCGGGTGGACAATATCGTGCTGCCCATGCCGGGCCGCCACAACGTGCAGAACGCCTGCGCGGCCATTGCCGTGGCGCTGGAAATGGGCTGCGAGCACGACACCATCCGCTCCGGCTTCTCGCGCTTTGGCGGGGTGCGGCGGCGCTTTACCCACGTCGGCACGATTGAGCCCGACGTGCGCGTGATCGACGACTATGCCCACCACCCGGTGGAAATACGCGCCGTGCTCTCCGCTTCCCGCGACGCTGCGAAAGGCCGCGTGATCGCCGTGGCCCAGCCGCACCGCTACACCCGCCTGCGGGACTTGCTGAGCGAGTTCCAGGGCGCCTTCAGCGACGCTGACCTTGTCTATGCCGCACCGGTCTATCCGGCGGGCGAGGACCCGATTGATGGCGTTGACGAACACGCGCTGGTCGCTGGCCTCAAGGCGCGCGGTCATCGCCATGCCGTGCCTGTTACCGGTGCTGACGACCTTGCCGCGCAACTGGCCGGCGAAGTGCAGCCCGGCGATATCGTCGTTTGCCTTGGCGCCGGGGATATCACCAAGTGGGCAGCTGGCCTCGCTGGCGCTGTGAACGGCTTGCGGGCAGGGGGCGCGGCATGAGCGGTATGCGCCAGGCTGACGAAGCTCCCGCCGTGGGCGGCACCATCCCTACCGACGTGCGCGGCGCTCTGAAGGCCGATGCGCCGCTGGCCAAGCTCGTCTGGTTCAAGAGCGGCGGCAAGGCCGACTGGCTGTTCGAACCTGCCGATACCGAGGACCTGACCACCTTCATGTCACGCCTTGCGCCCGGTACGCCGGTGATGGCGCTCGGTCTCGGCTCCAACCTCATCATCCGCGATGGCGGTGTGCCCGGCGTCGTGGTGCGGCTGGGCAAGCCCTTCGCCAGTGTGGAGGTAAAGCGCGACTGCGTGATCGAATGCGGCGGCGGTGCGCCGGGTATCCTCGTTGCCAGCCAAGCGCGCGATGCCGGGATTGCCGGCCTCGAGTTCCTGCGCGGCATTCCCGGCACGGTCGGCGGTTTCGTGCGCATGAACGGCGGTGCCTATGGCCGCGAGGTGGCCGATATCCTCGTCGATTGCGACGTGGTGCTGCCCGACGGCACGCTGGTCACACTGCCGGTGGAAGACCTCGGCTATACCTATCGTCACTCGCGCTTGCCAGACGGTGCCATCGTCGTGGCCGCCCGGTTCAAGGGTGTCCCGGGCGATCCGGCAGAGATCGGCGCAGAGATGGACCGGATCGGCGCAGCACGCGAGCAATCACAGCCGCTGCGAACCAAGACCGGCGGATCGACTTTCAAGAACCCGTCCAGCGATGCAAATGCTGCCAAGGCCTGGCAGTTGGTCGATGAGGCAGGATGTCGCGGATTGACCTTGGGCGGTGCACAGGTGAGCGAAAAACACGCCAATTTCCTGATCAACACGGGTGAAGCCACCAGCGCGGACATCGAAGGGCTGGGCGAGGAAGTCCGCCGCCGCGTGGCGGAGAAGACCGGCGTGACGCTGGAATGGGAAATCAAGCGGGTGGGACGTTGGTAGTGGCTCGGCTCTCCCCCCTCCACGTGCTCGTCCTGATGGGCGGCTGGGCCAACGAGCGCGAAGTCTCGTTGATGAGCGGCAAGGGCGTGGCTGATGCGCTGGAAAGTGTGGGCCACAAGGTCACCCGGCTCGACATGGACCGCGATGTTGCCGCCAAGGTGCGCGAAGCCGCGCCCGACGTGGTGTTCAACGCGCTGCACGGTGCGCCGGGTGAAGACGGCACGGTGCAGGGCATGCTCGACCTGATGGGCATTCCCTACACCCACGCAGGGCTGGCCACCTCGGTGATTGCCATCGACAAGGAACTGACCAAGCACGCACTGGTGCCGCACGGCATCCCCATGCCGGGTGGCCGCGTGGTGCAGTCGGAGGAACTCTACGCCGGTGACCCGATTGCGCGACCCTATGTGCTCAAGCCTGTCAACGAAGGCTCTTCGGTCGGGGTCGCCATCGTCACCGATGACAGCAATTGCGGCAATCCGATCAGCCGCGATGCCAAGGGGCCGTGGCAGGACTTTAAGACCTTGCTTGCCGAACCCTTCATCCGGGGCCGGGAACTCACCACGGCGGTGATCGACACGCCCGAAGGCCCGCGTGCGCTGGGTGTGACAGAATTGATCGTCGCCAGCGGGTTCTACGATTACGAAAACAAGTACACCGAAGGTCGCACGCAGCACATCTTCCCGGCTGACCTGCCGCCTGAGATCGAGCGGCTGTGCCTCGAATTCGCCATGCAGGCGCACCAGCGGTTGGGTTGCCACGGCGTCTCGCGTTCCGACTATCGCTGGGACGACGAGCGCGGTGAGGCGGGGCTGTTCCTGCTGGAGACCAATACCCAGCCGGGCATGACGCCGCTCAGCCTGGTGCCCGAACAGGCGCGCTACTGCGGCATTGAATATCCCGAACTGTGCGAGATGATAGTCGAGGACGCGTTGCGGCGCGCGGGCAAGCTCTGATGGCGCGGACGAATACCCGCAAGACGCAAGGCGTCCGCCGGCAGGCGCGTAAGGCTGGCACCAGTCGCAAGGTGCGGACCGCGCGAACGACCGGACAGTCGATCTTCGGCCGCGCGCTGGCGCTCTTGCCGTTCACGACCGAGCAGTTGCAGAAGGCCTTTACCGTGCTGATCCTTGGCGGCGCGCTGGTGGGGCTTGCCTGGCTGGCGCAAGTATCCGGCGCGACGGCAGTCGCTTCGGACCGGTTCGCCCACATGGCCAGCAACGCCGGCTTCAAGCTGACGCGGATCAAGGTGCTGGGCACCGACCGCATGAACGATAATGCCATCTACGAGCGTGCCTTCGGCCAGCGCGACCTGGCCATGACCCGCGTCGATACCGAGGGCCTGCGCGATGACCTGATGACCCTGCCTTGGGTGCGCGACGCGCGCGTTTCGCGCCAGCTGCCCGATGGGCTGGTGGTCGATATCATCGAGCGTGAACCGCACGCCGTCCTGCGCCGCGCCGACCGGCTGATGCTGATCGACCCCACGGGCGTCGAACTGGAGCCGATCAGCGAGGCGGACGCGGCCGAATACCTGCTGATCAAAGGCCCCGGCGCGCAGTCGCAGGTCGAAGCGCTGGACCAGCTGCTCGACGCGGCGCCCGCGCTCAAGAACCGGGTGATCGGCGCGGAATGGGTCGGCAACCGGCGCTGGAACATCATTTTCGAGACCGAGCAGCAGCTCGCCCTGCCCGATGGCGAGGAGCGCGCTGCGGCGGCCTTGATAAGTTTCGCCCAGGCCGATGGCGTCCACCGCCTGATCGGCGGCGAGGTGGTGGCGTTCGACATGCGTAACCCGCCGCGCATGTACATGCGCGTGCCCGGCCGGGCCGAGCAGCAGGAACTTGACTTGCAGGAACAGGAGGACAGCTGATGGTAGCTCCGCAGCAGCGGCTGGCACGCGTTTTTGGCGCGGTGAACATCGGCTCCTTCCAAGTGTCGGCGATCATCGCGGGCCTGACCGAAGGTGGCGAAATGCAGGTACTGGGCAGCGGCCACCGCGCCTCGCAGGGCATCAAGCGCGGCTATGTCGTCGACATGGCGGCCGCCACCTATGCCGTGCGCGACGCGCTGGAGCGGGCCGAGAAACTCGCCGGGACCAGTGTCGACTCTGTCTGGATCGGCTGTTCGGGCGCGGGCCTCGCCAGCGAGATCCGTCCGGTGGAGATCGGCATCGGCGGCAGGCGCGTGGAGGAAGAGGACATCGAGGCGCTGCTGGTGACTGCGCGCGAGAGCCTTGAGCCCGACGGCCGCACCGTGCTCCATGCCCAACCAGCGTGCTATTTCCTCGACGGGGCGCACGGCGTCTCCAACCCCAAGGGCCTGCATGCAGAACGCCTCGGCGTCGATGTCCACGTCATGCTGGCTGATGGCGCGCCCGTGCGGAACCTCACCGAAGCGGTGCAGAATGCGCACCTCGAAGTCGAAGGTGTCGTAGCTTCACCATTGGCGACCGGATATGCCTGCCTGACCGCCGAGGAACGCGACCTTGGTGTCGCCATGGTCGAAATGGGCGGCGAAGTGACCAATGTTTCGGTTTACGCTGGCGGCATGCTGGTGGGCCTCACCGCCATTCCGCGCGGTTCTGCCGACATCACCGATGCCATCGCTTCGGCCTTCTCGGTGCGCCGGTTCCAGGCCGAACGACTGAAGTGCGTGTCCGGTTCTGCCATCGCCAGCCCGACGGACCACCGCGAGATGATTGCCGTCGTGACGCCGGGTGACGACAATGCTGCGCCGGTCGCCCGCAAGCGCGATGCGCCGCAGGAAATCCCCCGTGCCGAACTGATCGGTGTGATCACCGGCGAGCTCGACATGCTGATGAGTGACGTCGCCAAGGCATTGGATGCCATGGGTTTTACCGGGTCCGCGCCCGGTTCCAGCGCCCGCCAGGTGGTGATCACCGGCGGCGGGGCAGAGCTGGCGGGGTTGGCCGACTATGCCCAGGGCGTGCTTGGCGTCCCCGCACGGATCGGCAAGCCGGTGGCCCTGCGCGGCCTTCCCGAAGCCCATACGTCGCCCGGTTTCGCCACGCTGGCGGGCCTGGTGCTCTACGCCGCGGAAGACCCGATAGACATCCGCGCGATCGGATCGCGCTTCACCCGCACGACATCTTACGGACCGCTAACCACGCTCGTTCGTATCTGGACCGCCATGCGGGAGTATTTCTGAGGGGCAGCCAAGTTGTGGATAGTGCTGAGCCACTTATCCTTAACCGCCTGCCTTTGTGGCAAGGAAGAGAACGGCAGAAATCCTAGGCCTGCCGAGGAGAAGACGAGATGAGCATCAATATTGGCCCGCCTTCGGTGGAAGAGCTGCGCCCGCGGATCACGGTGATCGGCGTCGGCGGCGCTGGCGGCAATGCGATTGCCAACATGATCGAGGCGGAAATCGAAGGTGTCGATTTCATCGTCGCCAATACCGATGCGCAGGCGCTCAACACTTCCGCAGCGGAACACCGCATCCAGCTGGGGCCGGATATCACCCAGGGCCTTGGTGCCGGTTCGCGCCCCGAAGTCGGCCGTGCTGCTGCCGAAGAAACGGTCGAGGAGATCACCCGCGCGCTGGAAGGCGTGAACATGGTCTTCATCGCTGCCGGCATGGGCGGTGGCACCGGCACCGGCGCAGCGCCGGTCATCGCTCAGATCGCGCGCGACAAGGGCATCCTCACCGTCGGTGTGGTGACCAAGCCGTTCCTGTTCGAAGGCACGCGCCGCATGCGCGCTGCCGAAAGCGGTATCGAGGAGCTGCAGAAGCACGTCGATACGCTGATCGTCATTCCCAACCAGAACCTGTTCCTGGTGGCCAAGGCGGAGACGACCTTCAAGGAAGCCTTCATGCTGGCAGACGAAGTGCTGCAGCAGGGCGTCCGCTCGATTACCGACCTGATGGTGATGCCGGGCCTCATCAACCTCGACTTCGCTGACGTGCGTTCGGTGATGGGCGAGATGGGCAAGGCCATGATGGGCACCGGTGAAGGCGAGGGCGACAATCGCGCGCTCGAAGCTGCCGAACATGCCATTGCCAATCCGCTGCTCGACGGCGTGTCGATGCAGGGCGCCAAGGGCGTGATCATCTCGATCATCGGCGGCGAAGACATGAAGCTGCTGGAAGTCGACGAAGCCGCGAACCACATTCGCGAGCTGGTCGATCCCGAGGCGAACATCATCTGGGGCTCGGCCTTCAACCCCGAACTCGACGGCAAGATCCGCGTCAGCGTGGTCGCCACGGGTATCGAACAGACCGGCCAGCTGACGCAGGAAACCTCGCGGCCGCTCGACCTGTCGGCCTCGCGCGGTCCGCGCACGCCGGCACTGTCGATCCCGCAGGAAGAAGATCCGGTGGACGACGATACGCTGGAACTGGAAGCACCGGTGGAGGAGGAAGCTCCCGCCACTCCGGCCATCCCCGAGCCCTATGGCGAGGTAGCGGAGGAAGCTGAGGAGTCCGTCCCCGAACCGGCCGACGATACGGCCTACGGCAGCGACGAGGGCGACGGTTATGCCGAACCTGAAGCCTACGAGCCGACCGCCGAAGATCCCGGAGGAGAGCAACCGCTCGACTTGGGCGACGAGGCCGAGTTCGAGGAAATCGAAGAGGAAGAGCCGTCGGGCGACGGGCAGGACGAGCTGCTGCTTGATGCCAGCCGCCTGGCCGAAGCCGACGAGCCGGTGCAGCCGCAGGGTGGCCGCCGGGCACGCATGCTTGGCGGCGCCGGTGCTGCCGAAGGTGATGGTGGCTCCGGTGGTGGAGAAGGTGCCGCGGCGTCAGGCGATGCTGGCGGCGGTGGTGCCGGTGGCGGCGGGGGCGGTGCCCCTAGCGGCGGCAGCACGCTGTTCGAACGCATGGCCAACCTCTCACGCCAGGCGCCCAGTGCTGACGATGGCGATGACGACGACGATGATGACGGCGATGGCGGCAGCTCGATGCGCATCCCGCGCTTCCTCGGGCGGCAGAACAACCAGTAGTTGCGGTAAAGCGTTCTCGCACCGTTCAGCGAGACATGTATAGTGCGCCGACGATGATCCGCGTGCCCGTTACCGCAATTCGCCTGCTTTCCTGTACCGCGCTTGTCGCTGTAACGATTGTTGCCGCGCCGCAGGCGCAGGCGCAGGGGCGCGAGGTCGTTCAGCAACTGCCGGATCCGGCAACGGAGACCCTTAACGACGCGCTGCGCCGCCTGTCGCGCAATCCGGAGAGTGTCCCGGCCTTGCTTGCCGCAGGCCGCGCTTCGCTTGACCTCGACGACCTGAGTGCCGCGCAAGCCTTCTTCGTCCGCGCGCGCAATGTCTCGCCCAACGATGGCCGGGTCCTGGCCGGGCTGGCGCTGGTCGCTGTCCGGCGCGGCCAGCCTATCGAAGCGCTGGAGCTGTTCGAACAGGCAGAGGCAGCGGGTGAGAACCTCGAACCCCATGCGGCGGACCGTGGCCTCGCCTTCGACCTCGTGGGCCGCAACGACCGGGCGCAGCGGCTCTACCGGCAATCGTTGTCGCGGCGGGAGAACCCGGAAGTCCTGCGCCGCCTCGCGCTGAGCCATGCCATCACCGGCGACGCGGAAGCATCCGAAGCCATCCTGTTGCCGCTGCTGCAAAGGCAGGATCGCGGAGCCTATCGCACCCGTGCTTTTGCCCTGGCGATCCAGGGCCGGTCGACCGAGGCCATCGCCATTGCCGAAACCATGCTGCCGCCCCGTCTGTCGCAGCGCCTGGCACCCTATTTTCGCTACATGAACCAACTCACCCCGGCGCAGCAGGCTGCAGCTGCCAACCTCGGCCGTTTCCCAGACGCCAACGAGGTGGGCGTGGACTCGCCGGAGATTGCGGCGCTCGCCGAAGGACGCGCTGCGCCCGCCGGTCGCCCGCCGAGCGGTGCTGCGCGGTTGCGACCACGCGGCGCCCCCCTCGGGACCCCGCAAACGCAACCGGAACCCGCCCGCGTGGCGGAACTCGCCGAGGCCGTCGCCGACCTGGCCGAGGAACCGCCTGCGGAAGCTGTCGAGGAAGCGATCGACACCGCGCTCGCGCAGCCCGTGCCGGAACCGGTGCCGCAGTCACAACCTGTTGCAAGGGCCGAAGTCCAGCCGGGCTTCTCGCTCGCCGACATTGGCGAGATCGTCGAAGAACCTGCCGCCAGCGCTCCCGAAGAAGAAGGGAAACCGGTCGAGCTGGCCGAAGCCTTCGCCGATTTCTCGCGACCGGTCGAAGCTGTCCGTCCCAGCGCAGGCGCAGTGGACATTACCGCAATCGAACCCCGGCGCGAGGCACCGCCGCCGCCGCCACCGCCTGCCCATCCGTCACGGCAGTGGGTGCAGGTTGCGACCGGGCAGAACACCGACGCCTTCCGCTTCGACTGGCGACGCATCCGGCGCGAGGCGGGCGGATTGCTCGACAATGTCGAAGTCCACGTGGCGCCGTGGGGCCAGACCAATCGTCTGCTTGCGGGCCCCTTCGACAGTGCGCGCGAGGCGCAGGACATGGTCAGCGCGCTGGCCGGGGCGGGGGTCAGCACCTTCCGCTATACCAGCCGCGAGGGCGAGGAAGTCTCGCCGCTCTGAGCATTCCGAAAAGGGCTCCGCGCCCTCGGAACCAATATCCGGCAGCGCGATATCCCCTGAAGATTGTGCACATCTTGCCAACAAGCCAGACGCGTTTTGCCCCGCCAAATTGCGCCGCCCGATTGCGGGCAAATGCCTAGCGAAGCATTAAGCATTGCATGAGCACTGCACTGGCCTGCACCCTATGAACACTGCCCGCGACACTATCGAGGAAGGCGCCGACGCCGCGCCGGTCGAGATGCTGGCCGCCCTGTTCGAAGCCAATGGCTGGACCTTCGAACATGTCAGCGAGGAAGAGGTCTGCGGCGAGGTTCCCGGCAGCTGGACGACCTATCAGGTGCGCGGCATCTGGCGGATAGAGGACAAGGTGCTGCAACTGCTTTGCCTGCCCGAAATCCGCGTGCCCGACAGCAAGAAGCGCGACGCCTACGAACTGATGGCCATGGTCAACGAACAGCTTTGGCTGGGCCATTTCGACCTCTGGTCGCAGGGCAATGTCATGCTCTACCGGCACGGGCTGATGCTCGGTGATGACGGAATGCTGAGCCTGGAGATGGCGCAGATGGCCATCGAATCCGCGGTTTCCGAGTGCGACCGGTTCTATCCTGCCTTCCAGTTCGTACTCTGGGGCGACAAGAACCCGCGCCAGGCTCTGGACGCGGCACTGGTGGATGCTGCCGGAGAAGCTTGATTTCGCGGCCACGCGTGCCAAGTCATCGCTCCATGACATTTGAAAAACTGCTGATCGTCGGCTGCGGCAACATGACCGGAGCCATGCTTGAAGGATGGCTGGCTGCTGGCTTGCCGCGCGAGCGTTTCACCGTCGTCACCCCCAGCCGCGAAAGTGTGCCTGGCGACGTCGAGCTGCTGCGCGAAGTACCCGAAGGGCGGCATTTCGATGCCGTGCTCCTGGGCTTCAAGCCCTACATGCTGGCAGACATTGCGCCCACCTTGCAGGACGTCTGCGGCGAGGCGACGGCCGTGCTGTCGGTTCTGGCTGGGGTCCAGCTGGAAACACTTCAGAAGCATTTTCCGCAGGCCGGTGCCGTGGTGCGCGTCATGCCCAACCTTGCCTGCGCCATGGGCAAGTCGCCCGTCGCATTGGCCGAACAGGGCCTCGATGAGGCGGCGCGCGATGAACTGTTCGATCTCATGGCCAGGCTCGGCACCCCCGAGTGGGTGGGCGAGGATCGATACGACCTCGTAACGGCGCTCGCCGGCAGTGGTCCTGCCTTTGTCTACCGCTTCATCGATGCGCTGGGCACGGCGGCCGTGCGGCTTGGTCTGCCGGAAGAACAGGCGCGGTCGCTGGCGGTCGCCATGACCGAAGGTGCTGCTGCGTTGGCGCAGGCGTCCGAACATTCGCCGGGCAAGTTGGCCGACATGGTCGCCTCTCCCGGCGGGGTGACGCGCAAGGGCATGGACGTGCTCGACGAGGACGAGGCGCTGACCCAGCTGATGACCAAATGCTTGCGCGCTGCCCGCGATCGCAGCGTGGAAATGTCCCGCGAAGCGCGCGATTGAGCCGATTTCAGGGTTAACCACAGACGCCGGTGACAGTGTCCGGTTTTCCTTGAAAATCGCTCGCAATATGCCGATATTGATGTCAGCCCGGCCCGCTTTGTGAGGCCGGACAACGGAGTTTTGGATACCATGGCAAATTGGAACGACAACCAGCAGACCCGGCAGGGTTTCGGTACGTCGCCGGGCCAGACGGGCGATCTTGCGGGCACGACCTTCGACGCCGGGCTGCGCAAGCACATGCTCTCGATCTACAACTACATGGCTTCGGGCGTGTTGCTGACGGGCGTCGTCGCGATGCTGTTCTCGCGCGGTGGTGAGCAGTCGATGGCGTGGCAGATGGCTACCTCGGGCGGCATCCTGAACTGGATCATCCAGCTGTCCCCGCTCGCCATTGTCTTTGCGATGAGCTTCGGGCGTGACCGCTTCTCGACCGCGACGCTGCAGGCGATGTTCTGGGGTTTCTGCGTCCTGATGGGCCTGTCGCTGTCGTATATCTTCCTGATCTACACCGGTGCCTCGATCGCCGCGACCTTCTTCGCCACGGCTGGTGCCTTTGCCGGTCTCAGCCTGTTTGGTTACACCACGCAGAAGGACCTGTCGGGCTTCGGCAGCTTCCTGGTGATGGGCCTGATCGGCCTGATCATCGCCAGCGTCATCAACATCTTCCTGCAGTCGGAAGCGCTGATGTGGGCCGTGAGCTTCCTCGGCGTGCTGATCTTCGCCGGCCTGACAGCCTGGGATACCCAGCGCCTGAAGCAGGAATACCTGGCGATCCAGCAGATCAAGATGACCAATCCCTCAGTGGCTGCGGCCTTCCCGATGGGCAAGCTGGTGATCATGGGGGCGCTCAGCCTCTACCTCGATTTCATCAACATGTTCCTGTTCCTGCTGCGGTTCATGGGCGCTGCCCGCGAATAGCGACGGAACGAATCGAACACACGATGCCCGGAGTGCATAGCCGCACTCCGGGCATTTTCTTTGTCATTCCCAAGGTCTAGACGTCAGTACCGTTAACCAATGCTCAGCACTGGTTCAGGGGCGACAAGGACATAACGGGGCAGATGACAAAACCACCTCTCAATATTCGCGTGATCACGGCTGCGGTCGGATCGGCCATGTTGGCGGCCTGCGTTACCCCGCCGCCGCCTCCGCCGCCTCCGCCGCCACCCCCGCCGCCTCCGCCGGTGGTGGTCGAAACGATCCCCTATCGCCCGGTGCCGCCGGCCCAGGCCGCCTACCAGCTGGACATTCCGCGGCGTGATGCATTCGGCGTGCGCCAGACGATCAACACCGGCTTGAACACCGACGAGACGACCTGGCATTTCCGGTCCGGCTGGAACGTGGCTGCGCTCAACTGCCTGCGTGAGGAGCACGCGCCGATCCTCGAGGCTTATAGCCAGATGCTGCGCGCGGAATCGCAGGTGCTGGCGGCTGCCAACAATGCCGTCGAAGCGCAATTCCAGGCCGAAGTGCGCGCGGAACGCGCTGCCAGCGGACTGTCTACCGGTCGCACAGAAGTGCGCCGGGCGGCACTGCTCGACCGCGAGGCCCATTCCACGGGTATCTACAACTACTTTGCCTCGCCGCCCGCACGTCGCAACTTCTGTGCCGCAGCACTGGCCGTGGCCAACGAATACCTTGCCAGTCCGCCGGAAGATTTCACCATGTTCGCCATGAGCGGGCTGGCGCGCTACGAAATGGCTTTCGAGCAATTCTTTACCGCTTACGAGCAGTACGAAGCGGCCTCCAGCGACTGGGACACTCGCTACGGCGCGCGGTACGGGGAATCGCAGCCGGGCTGGGTAGCCATCTATGGCACCCGCTCGCAGCAGCAGGCGATGGGTGTGGCGGTCACTTCGCTGATCCCGGAAGACCCTGTCGCCGTTCCGGACAGCGAAGGCGTCCTGATCCCGGTGATCCCGGTGGACGAAACGACCACGAGCAATCCTGTCGTCCAGCCTCTGCCCAACGACACCACGGACTGATCCGCTGCGCGAAATTGCCCTTCCAAGGCCGGCCAACAGCGGCTAAATGGCCTGCCTTCGCGGTTACCGGTAAACGGTTGCGGTAACTGCAGCGATACTGGAACGGGGCCGTAGCTCAGTTGGGAGAGCGCGTCGTTCGCAATGACGAGGTCAGCGGTTCGATCCCGCTCGGCTCCACCAGTTTCCTGCCACTGCTGCATCGGGGGAGAAGGTCATGGGTAACGCGCTCCGGCTCGCTGTCCTGCTGACCGGTCTTGCAGCTGCAATCCTCGTCCCCTTCAGCCTGTCTTGGAACCTGTTTGTCCTGCCTGCCTATCGCGAGCGCGGGGTTCAGGTGTCGGCGCGGCTAGTCGAGGTGGTGCCTTCCAGTTCGCAGCGTGTGCGCGGAGATACCCTGGTTGTAAGCCACCGGCCTGAACCCGAAGGCGAGAAATATCGCAACTGGCTGCGCAGCCCCGCTGCCAGCCGGGTCCAGCAAGAGACCAAGGTGGGCGACCTGGTGCCGGTGATCTACCTGCCTGGCGAGCCGCAAGGACGCGCTGTCCTTGCCGCAGATTTCGAATTCTCGCAGCAGGCCCCGATTGATGATCCGCGCTTTGCGGCTGGGGCCTTGGCCTTGTTCGTCCTGTCGCTGGCCGCGTTCCTCGCCTGGCGTCGCCGCCAGCGCGGATAGGGCTTGCCAGCCTCATGCTGGCGCAGCGCGGCAAAAGCGCATAAGGGCGCTCCATGCATTTCCTCGACCAGGCCAAGATCTATCTGAAATCCGGCGCGGGCGGCCCCGGTGCCGTCTCCTTCCGGCGCGAGAAGTATATCGAGTTCGGCGGGCCCGACGGCGGCAACGGCGGCAAGGGCGGCGACGTCGTGATGGTGGCTGTGCCTGGCCTGAATACCCTGATCGACTTCCGCTATTCACAGCACTTCAAGGCCAAGCGCGGCGGCCACGGCATGGGCAAGGACCGCACGGGCGCAGGTGCAGACGACCTGATCATCGAAGTGCCGGTGGGCACGCAGGTGCTGGACGAAGACCGCGAGACGGTGCTTGCCGACTTTACCCAGGAAGGCCAGCGCGTCGTCCTGCTCGAAGGCGGTATCGGTGGCCGCGGCAATGCCAGCTACAAGACCGCCACCAACCGCGCTCCGCGCCAGCACCAGCCGGGCATGCCGGGCGAGGAAATGTGGGTCTGGCTGCGGCTGAAGCTGCTGGCCGATGCGGGCCTTGTCGGTCTGCCCAATGCGGGCAAGTCCACCTTCATCAATGCTGTCTCCAACGCGCAGGCCAAGGTGGGCGACTATGCCTTCACCACGCTGATACCCAAGCTGGGCGTCGTGCGCCACAAGGGCCGCGAATTCGTGCTGGCGGACATTCCCGGCCTGATCGAGGGTGCCGCCGAGGGCGCCGGTATCGGTGACCGGTTCCTCGGCCATATCGAGCGTTGCCGCGTGCTGATCCACCTGATCGACATATCCGGAGAAGACCCGGTCGAGGCCATGCGCGTGGTCGAGGGCGAACTGGAAGCTTATGGCGCCGGGCTGGAAGACAAGCCGCGCCTCGTCGCGCTCAACAAGATCGACCTGGCCGATGCCGAACTGGCGGCAGGCTTTGCCGCAGAGCTGATCGAAGCGGGGGCGACCGAGGTCTTCCCCATTTCGGGCGCGACCGGCGACGGCATCAACGAATTGCTCGACGCCGTGCTGGGCTACCTGCCGGACCGGACGATGACGGAAAATCCGTCGCAGGCCTTGCCCGACGAAGAGGGCGAAGAAGAGGCCCCGGAAAAGCCGTGGTCCCCCATCTGATAGCAAACTTACCTAGCAGAGCGGCAGGGCATACCCTATCTGCAGCGCGTTATGGCTATCGAAACACTCAACGACTTTCGCGACCCTGAAAAATGCAAGCGGCTGGTCATCAAGATCGGCAGCGCCCTGCTGGTTGATGGCTCCGGCGGTGTGCGCACCGAGTGGCTGCGCACCATCGTCAACGAGATCCATGGCTGTGTGGAGCGCGGCCAGGAAGTTGTCGTCGTCAGCTCCGGCGCCATTGCCATCGGTGCAAAGCAGCTGGAATTCAGCGAAGGCGGCAGGCGGACCCTGGCGGAAGCCCAGGCCTCGGCTTCGGTCGGCCAGATTACCCTCGCTTCGACCTGGTCGATGCTGCTGTCCGAACGCCGGCTGATCGCCGCGCAGATGCTGCTGACGCTCGACGACTTCGAGAACCGCCGCCGCTATCTCAACATCTCCGCCACCATCCGCCGCCTGCTGAAGTCGGGCGTGGTGCCGGTGGTGAACGAGAACGACACCATTGCCACCGGCGAAATCCGTTTTGGCGACAACGACCGGTTGGCAGCGCGCGTGGCCCAGGCCTGCGAGGCGGACGGGGTCATGCTGCTGACCGATGTCGACGGGCTCTACGACAAGCATCCTGACAATCCCGATGCCAATCGGCTGTCCGAAGTGCGCGGCGTGACCGAAGAGATCCACGCCATGGCCGATGGCGGTTCCGGCTCGGGCATGGGTTCGGGCGGCATGACCGCAAAACTGCTCGCCGCCGAGATTGCCGAACGCGCGGGTATCGCCCTCGCCATCATTGAAGGCACGCTGGACATGCCCATGGCCCGTGCACTGGCGGGGCAGACCGGCACCCTGTTCCTGCCCAAGCGCGACGACAGCGGCAGGCGCGCGTGGATCGGCGGGCGCATGCGGTTCAACGGCGCGATCACGGTCGACGATGGCTGTGTCGAGGCCTTGCGCCACGGCAAGAGCGTGCTGGCTGCAGGCATCGTCAAGGTCGAAGGCGACTTCGAACGTGGCGATATTATCCCCGTCTACGACATCGCCAACCGCATGATTGCCAAGGGGCTGGTCGAATACGACTGGTCCGATGTGGAATCGATCAAGGGGCATTCGAGCGACGAGCAGGAGGAAATCCTCGGCCACTCGCCGCGCTCCGCCGTGATCCACCGGGATCACCTGGTGCTCTTGTGATTCGCCCAATCGCCTGGCTGCTTGAGGGCCGGTTGTGATCCTCGCAGTCACCGGCGCTACGGGCTTTGTCGGGCAGGCCGTGCTCGATGAAGCCCTGCAGCGCGGGATTGCCGTGCGTGCGCTGACTCGCCGGACCCAGCCCACACGCCCCGGCCTCAGCTGGATCTCTGGCGATCTTGCCTCGCATGATGCGCTGGCCGAGCTGGTGCATGAGGCAGACGCCGTCCTTCATATAGCGGGCGTGGTGAATGCACAGGACATGGCCGGATTCCGCGCAGGCAACGTGGCAGGGACCGAGGCAGTGCTGGCTGCTGCGGAAAATGCCGCTGCGAAGCGCTTCATCCATGTCTCGTCGCTTGCGGCGCGCGAGCCGGCACTGTCCGACTACGGCAAGTCCAAGCAGCAGGCCGAAGAGGCGGTGCGCGCCAGCAGCCTGGACTGGACCATGGTGCGTCCGCCAGCGGTCTACGGCCCGCGCGACACCGAAGTGTTCGAACTGTTCAAGGCCGCCCGCTTCGGTTTCGTTCCGGTGCCGCCGCAGGGACGATCATCGGTGATCCACGTGGATGACCTTGCCCGGCTGCTGCTTGACCTTGGCGGACAGGGCTGGGAGACCTTCGGCAAGGTCTATGAGCCTGACGACGGAACGCCCGAGGGCCTTACCCACAGCCAGCTGGCCGAAGCCATCGGGGCTGCCATGGGCAAGCGTGTGTGGGCCCCCAATGTGCCGCGCGGCGTGTTGATGGCGGCGGCAAGGGGCGACCGGTTACTGCGCGGGGCCAAGGCCAAGCTTACCCCCGATCGTGCCAGTTACATGTGTCACCCCGACTGGGTCAGCGATCCGGAAAAGGCCGTCCCGCCAAATATCTGGCAGCCACAGGTGCCGTTTTCGGAGGGTATGGCGCAGACCGCAAAATGGTATCGCGACGCCGGTTGGCTGTGAAATTTTCCTTCATGGTTACCCCGATACACTTGCCATTAACCGCAAGATCGGTAGTGTCTTCGCATCGTTACTGATTGCCTCCGAGGGGTCGGGGGTTCTGTGGGGGATTTACAATGGCACGTAGGGTTAAGCCCGTATCGCGGCGTTCGTTTGTCGCACTGGTCAGCGGTGGTTTGGCTGCAGGCATGATTGCCTCGCCGGCTGCGGCACAGCGCACCGGCCGTACCGACAGTGATCCGAACGACTCGGTCGGCTATGGCCGCACCGGCTATTCGGACAGCGACCCGAACGATCGGGCTGGCTACGGCCGCACCGGCATCACCGATTCCGACGCCAACGACCGGGCCAGCTACGGCCGCGGTGGCGGCCGTCGCAGCACCGGCGTGACCGACTCCGACTCGGGTGCCAACCGCGACTGTGCCGGTTCCGGCCGTGGCACGAGCACCGGCTATTCGGACAGTGACCCCAACGATCGTGGTGGCTATGGCCGCAGCGGCATCACCGATGCCGACAACGGCAACATCCGCGACCAGTCTGGCCGTGGTCGTGGCCGGGGCAGCTGCGCTTAAGGCGCTCCTATCGATTTACCCGTTTTCCAGCGCGCGACCGGTGACAGTGCCGGTCGCGCGTTTTCTTTTGCCTGTGTGAGACACGATGCAATTCCAGACCGGTTCCATTTCGTCCGACGACGCGCTTGATCTGCTCATCGCGCCGCTTTCCCCCGAAGAATTCTTCCGCGACTATTACGAGCGCAAGTACTTCCACTCGACGCAGAAGCACCCGAGAATGGGGGACCTGCTCTCCATCGACCGCATCGACGAGATCATCGCTGACAGCGAGCTTCCGGCGACCGCAATCAGCATGGCCAAGTCGGGCCGCTCGATCGACCCGGCAGAGTACACATTTCCCGATGGTATCGTCGATCGCGGTGCCGTGCTGGACAACTTCCGTGACGGTTCGACTATCATCCTGCCGCAACTGCACTTTGCTGACGGCAAGCTCTACGAATTCTGCCTGTCGCTGGAGCAGGCTTTCGGGTCGCGTACCCAGACGAACATCTACATGACCCCGCCGGGCGAACACGGCTTCGGTATCCACTTCGATGATCACGACGTCTTCGTGCTGCAGGTGGCCGGTGCCAAGGACTGGGAGATCTACGGCGACCGCGAGACGCTGCCGTTCCGGGGCGAGGGCTTCAACAAGGACCGCGACGATACCGGCGAACTGCAGGCGCAATTCGTGCTCGAAGAGGGACAATGCCTCTACGTCCCGCGCGGCACGGCACACCGGGCATTGACCCACGGTGACGAGCCGAGCCTGCACATCACCGTCGGCGTGCTCACCCAGACCTGGGCCGATTTCATGCTGGAGGCCGTGGCCGAGGCGTCGCTGCGCATTCCCGAAATGCGTCATTCGCTACCACGCGACCTGTTCTTCGACCGGGGCAACGGTGAGGAGCACAAGGCGATGTTCCAGCGGCTCGCGCAGGAGATCGCCGACAAGGCCAGCTTCGATGCCACGTTGACAGCATTCTCCGGCAACTTCGTTCGCCAGCAGGGCGGGCGCGTGCGCGGCAGCCTGATGGCACTGTGCAAGCCGATCGGTCCGGATGACCGCTTCCGGGTGCGCGACCACATCCTGTACTCGTTCGAGGATTCGACCGAGGACGGCGCGGAAGGCAAGCAGATCGTCCTGCTGGGCGCCTCCATGCCACTGTCGGACGAACTGGCCGCACAGCTGCAGGAACGCATCGCTGCCGGATCGGTCGCCAAGTCGGACTTCAAGGTATCAGACACCGAGGAACTCGACGATATCGTCGGTTCGCTGGTCGCCTACGGACTGCTGGTGCGGGACTGACGCGCCAGCCTGCGAGGCGGCGTCAGTTGTTACGTTCGATGTCGATCAGCCGGGCCGAGTAGGTCTCACCGGTTTCAAGCAGCGTTACCTCGCGGAATCCGCCACCCTGGCGGCCGTCGCGCATGGGGTTCATCTCCACTTGGACACGGTCACGCGGTTCCAGCGTCGTGCGGCTCCAGCCGAGACGGCGCAGGTTTCCGGGACTGGTGAGCTCGATTGCCCAGACGCCCGCGCGGCCCGAGGTGCCATCCTCCTGCACGAACAGCGCCACGTGCGGGTTGCTCCAGCGGAACTGCACAACCTGCCCGGTGATCGTGCGGACTTGCGTGCTGTCGAACATGGCGAAGCTATGGTGTGCCGAGGCGGGCAGCGTCAGGCAGGAGGCGGCGGCGATCAATCCGAGTGCAATCCGGCGGGTCATTCTTCGTCTCCAAGCAGTTCCAGCAGGTCGTCTGGCAGCAGGTTGCCCATGCCGTCGTGGGTAGCGGGGGCCCAGGCGGCATTGCCCCATTCGTCTTCGGTCTCGATGAAATCACCGCGGCGGCAGACGCCTTGCTCGATCTCGTGGCTGCGCTGGCGGCGGCGGTGGAACAGGCGGCGGGTCTCGTAGGGTTCGGCGAGGATTTCAGGCGCGTCGATCACCATGTCGACGGCCAGCAGGTCCGGCTCCAGCAAGTGGATGCGCTCGCTTACGGTCATCCCGCCGTTGTTGGGAATGCCCACGGCCTCGCTGATGGCGAGGTAGACCTGCGGCAGGATGGCGGTTGTTTCGACCACCAGCGCGCCGTCGTGCCAGTGGCCGACCGAATAGCCGTC
This sequence comes from Alphaproteobacteria bacterium, assembly GCA_030431875.1. Taxonomy (GTDB): domain Bacteria; phylum Pseudomonadota; class Alphaproteobacteria; order Sphingomonadales; family Sphingomonadaceae; genus Alteraurantiacibacter. The sequence continues at coordinate 33,485 of JAUIIG010000010.1, read as the reverse complement.
AAAGCTGGGGTCCGGGTCCTCGGGCATGTCGCGGCCGTCGGTCCAGATGCGGCGGATGCGGTTGCCGTCGCTTTCGCCCAGCACGGTGACCCGACCGGGCGTTACGAGGAATTCGATGGCATTATGTGTCACCGCCATCAGGCTGGGGCTGCCGTGCGGCAGGCAGTCGATGAACAGGCCCTTCGGCCGTCCCGCTTCCTCTTCGGCGTAGAGGTAGTCGACCTGTTCCTGCACATGCGGCAGCCAGTTGGGCGGATTGGTATCCATCTGCGCGAACTGGTCGCGGATGTCAGGACTCCACGTGCCAGAAAGGTCTGGCAATTCGGCAATGGCCGCCCATTCCTCGGGCGCCGGTTGGGGCATGCTGATGGCATCCCAGTCCTGCGCGGTTGCGGTGGCGGGCAGCCAAGCTGCGGCGATGATTGCGATGAGCCCCGTTCTCATTGCGCGAGGCTATCACGATTCGCGCAAAATCAGAAAACGGGTTCGTAGCCGGGAGGCAGGTCGCCGTCCTTGCTGTCCGGATTGTTGGGCGAATGGATGCCGCACTCGGTCTTGTCCCAACCGCGCCAGCGGCCCGCACGCGGGTCTTCGCCGGGCAGCACGGTGCTGGTGCAGGGGGAGCAGCCGATCGATGGATAGCCGCGAGCCTCCAGCGGGTGGCGCGGCAGGTCGTGCTTCTCGAACCAGGCCTCCAGGTCAGCTTTGGTCCAGTCGCCCAGCGGGTTGATCTTCATCCGCCCGTCCTCGATCTCGAACCGCGGCAGGTTCTGGCGGGTGTGCGACTGGAAGGCCTTGCGGCCCGATATCCAGCAATCGAGACCCGCCTTGGCGCGGCGCATGGGCTCCACCTTGCGGATTTCGCAGCAACCGTCCGGGTCATACGACCAACGCATGCCGGTCTCGTCCTTGGCAGCAAGCACGGCGGGATCGGGCTGGACCACGCTGGCATTGGTGAAGCCGAGTAGTTCGATCACCTGCTCACGGTAGGCCAGCGTCTCGTCGAACATTTTCAGCGTATCGACGAAGATGACCGGCACGCTCTTGTCAGCCTCGGCGATCAGGTGCAGCAGCACCACGGCCTCGGTGCCGAAGCTGGACACCACGCCGACGCGGCCAAGGGTGCCTTCGGCCAGCAGTTCGCGCAGCATTTCAGGCGAGGGCACGCCCGCAAAGCGCGCGTTGAGCGCGTCGGCATCGGCCTGGGTGAAGGCAGGCCCGGTGTCGATCCGATCTATCTTGCGGGCGGCGTCAGCCATGCCGCAGGCTCCAGATCGGCTTGCTGGCGTCGGCAGCTGCCTGGTAGGCTTGCGGCAGGACTTCCAATGCCTTGCGGGCAGCTTCCTCGTTGAGCGGACGCTCCGGAGCGAAGGAATCAATGCCGCAGCGACGCATGTAGGCCAACTGGTCCACAAGCACGTCTCCCACGGCGCGCAGTTCGCCCGTGTAACCGTGTTCGCGCAGCAGGCGGGCGGCGGAATAGCCGCGTCCGTCGGTATAGGCCGGGAAGTTGACCTCGACGAGGCGCAAGCGATCGAGGTGCGGCAAAAGGTCGCGCGCGTCGTCACCCGGCTCGATACGCACGGCATCGGCGTCTGCTTGGTCGAGGAAGGAGTCCACTGTCACGGCTGCCACGTCGGCCTGCTCATCGTCGCGGAAACGGAACTGCACGTCGTCGCGGCCGGTGCCCAAATCCGTCACCTTGGGGTCGAAATCAGCCATAAAGCGCCTCCTTGAACGGATCCATGCCGATGCGGCGGTAGGTATCGAGGAAGCGTTCGCCATCCTCACGCCGTTCGAGGTAAAGGTTGGTCACGGTCTCGACGGCGTCGACAATACCGGACTCGTCGAAGCCGGGGCCGGTGATCTTGGCTAGCGACACGTCCTCGGCCTCGCTGCCTCCCAGCAGCAGCTGGTAGTTTTCGGTGCCTTTGCGGTCGACGCCGAGGATGCCGATATGGCCGGCGTGGTGATGCCCACAGGCGTTGATGCAGCCGGAAATCTTCAGCTTGAGCTCGCCCAGCACTTCACCCTTGCCGGTCTGGTCGAAGCGCTGCGAAATCTTCTGCGCGACGGGGATCGAGCGGGCATTGGCAAGGCTGCAATAGTCGAGGCCGGGGCAGGCGATGATGTCGCCCACCTGGTCGAGGTTGGCAGTGCCGAGGCCCGCAGCCACCAGCTTCTGCCAGACCTCGTAGAGCTTGCCGATTTCGACATGCGGCAGGATCACGTTCTGCGCGTGGGTGACGCGGCACTCGTCGAAGGAATACTCCTTCGCGAGGTCCGCCATAACGTGCATCTGCGCCGAGGTGGCATCGCCCGGAATACCGCCTACCGGCTTCAGGCTGATGGCGGCGGAGACATAGCCCGGCACCTTGTGGGGCAGGCAGTTGCGATCGATCCACAGCGCGAAATCGGGGTCCGAACGGTCAGCCTTTTCGGTCAGGCCGGTGGCGAACTCCGGCTGCTGGAAGAAGCTGCGGATACGGTCCAGCTCGGCCAATGGCGGTTCCACGCCCTGCTCGAGCAGGTGCGCGAATTCTTCTTCCACCTGGCGGGTGAACTCCTCCGCGCCGGTTTCGTGGACGAGGATCTTGATCCGCGCCTTGTACTTGTTGTCGCGCCGCCCATGGCGGTTGTAGACGCGCAAGATGGCCTCGGCGTAGGTCACCAGCTGATCCAGCGGCACGAAGTCGCGGATGCACGGCGCGATCATCGGGGTGCGGCCCATGCCGCCACCGACATAGAAGGCAGCGCCCAGCTGTCCCTCGTCGTCCACCACGATGTTGATGCCGATATCGTGCAAGCGCATGGCCGCGCGGTCACGCTCCGAAGCGATCACGGCGATCTTGAACTTGCGCGGCAGGAAGGCGAACTCGGGGTGGAATGTCGACCACTGGCGCAGCAGCTCGGCATAGGGGCGGGGGTCCACCACTTCGTCCGCGGCGGCACCGGCGTACTGGTCCGAACTGATGTTGCGGATGCAGTTGCCGCTGGTCTGGATGGCATGCATCTCCACCTTGGCAAGGTCGGCCAGCAGGTCCGGCGTCTCTTCCAGCTTGATCCAGTTGTACTGGATGTTCTGCCGTGTGGTGAAGTGGCCGTAACCGCGATCGTACTTGTCGGCGATGTCAGCCAGGGCGTGCATCTGGCGGCTGGACAGAGTGCCATAAGGCACGGCCACGCGCAGCATGTAGGCGTGCAGCTGCTGGTACAGGCCGTTCTGCAGGCGCAGCGGCTTGAATTGGTCCTCGGTCATCTTGCCGTCGAGACGGCGCTGCACCTGGTCGCGGAACTGCTCCACGCGGGCGTCGACCATGGCCTGGTCGTATTGGTCGTATTGGTACATGTCAGATCACCCAGTCCCAGCCGACCTTGTCGGCTGCAGGTACGGCAAGGTCGGGACGCACGGTGGGCCCGAGAGCGCGCACGCGGTCCTTGATGTGGGCCGGACGCGGGCCGTCCGGCGTTTCTTCGGCGTCGATGGCGTAGGCATCGTTCACCCGGCGCGCGGCGCTTTCGGTGGCGATGATGGATTCGGCCTCATCACCTGCATCGACGGCGTCAGCGATGTGGATCGACCAGCCATCGCCGCTCCACCACAGCACCGCGCCGCTGCGCAGGTCGTTGCCGGTAAGGATTCTCACGAGACTGTCTCCTCAAGCACGCGGGCAAGCGCGGCGTCGGCGCGCGCGGTTACAGTGCCGATGATGATCAGGGCAGGGCTCTTCACCGCGTGCCGTTCGACCATCTCAGGCAGGCCCGCCAGCGGTCCGCGCAGCACGCGCATTTCGGGGCGGCAGGCATTTTCGACCACTGCCAGCGGCATGTCGGGGGCAAGCCCGTCCGCCATCAGCTTCTCGGCGATCTGCGGCGCAGTCTTCACGCCCATGTAGATCACCAGCGTACGGCCTTTGCCGGCGAGCCCGGCCCAATCCTGATCTGCCAATCCCTTGCACTGGCCAGCCACGAAGCTGACAATGCTGGCGTCCTCGCGGTGGGTCAGGGCAATGCCGCTGGCGGCGGCGGCACCGTTCGCGGCGCTGATACCGGGCACGACCTCACAAGCGAGACCTGCAGCCTGGGCTGCTTCCATTTCCTCACCGCCACGCCCGAAGATGAAAGGATCGCCGCCCTTCAGGCGCACGACATCGTGTCCGGCGAGCGCTTCGCGCACCAGCAGGGCGTTGATCTGGTCTTGCGGCAAGGTGTGCTTGGAACGGCTCTTGGCCACCGAAACCAGCCGTGCATCGCGGTGCGCCATGGCAAGGATGGCGGGGTCGACCAGCCCGTCGTGCACGATCAGGCGCGCGCTCTCGATCAGCCGCGCGGCGCGCAGGGTCAGCAAGTCCGGATCGCCCGGGCCTGCGCCGACAAGGTATATGGTGCCAGTTTTCATGCAGCGAAAATGCCTGCCGAACAGGATGATCGCCAGCGAGAATGGTTTGTCAGGGGCCTAGGTCAGCTTTACCCGCCGCACTGGCTGCGCTTGGACGCCGCCCTAACTGCCGACAATCAGCAACATGCCGAGCATGGCGTGGACCGGCCAGAACCAGGCAATGTTGCGTGTATGGACGATGGCCGAAAGCAGGCCGAAAGCTACCGCAGAGCCCAGCAGAACGCCGCCCGCCCCTTCAGGCCCGAAGCCAGCCATACTGGCAGCGCCGATGTGGATCAGCAGGACCAGTCCCGCGAGCGTGACCAGGGCAACCTTGCGCGACCAGCCGCCGATCAGGAGGGCTATCAGGGTGCCGAGACCAAGGTCGAGCAGGAGCATCTGGGTGAAGCGGTCAGCCTTGTCGGCAGAGAAGATCCCGGCGGCGAGTTCGGGCAGCTGATCCCAGTTCCCCCGCGCGGAGAGGTAAGCCGCAAGGCTGATGAGCGCCAGCGCCGTGCCGCCCGCCACTGAGCGCAGCAGCCCCCGGACTGGCACCAAGGCAGCAGCAGGGCGGCGCTGGGCGACCAAGTAGATCACCAGCGGCAGGAAGATGATCAGTTGGTTGAGCGGAGCTGTCAGCGGGTCTTCATTCGGCAGCAGCCACCGCCGACCCTCCAGCAATTGCAGCACTGCCGCGCCGACCACGGCAAGCAGGAACAGTCCCAGCTGCATGACCCGTTTCCCGGGGTTATATTCACGCGCGGCGGGGATGGATTCGGGATGCAACAAGGCTGCCAGCCATACCAGCACTGCGGCCGCCGCGTAGGCGGTGACTATCCCGAGATAGTGCGACATGCGCTCCCCTATTGCCCATAGGGGTTACCACGCGGTGCACGCTCCGCGAAATGACCTTGTCGGACAGGGTCAGCTTTTCGTGGAATCGTTACCCATTCGCTGACTGATTGCTGCGACGAGCTGCCCGAATTGATCGTTGTTGCGCAAGTTGATGTCGCGTTGCGGGAAGGGGATCTCCACGCCGTTCTCGGCGAACAGCTGCCAGATGCGCTTGTAGACGTCGGACCGGATGTTGCTCATGCCCTCCTCCGGGTCCTGGATCCAGAAGCGCACTTCGAGGTCCACCGAGCTGTCGCCAAAGCCCATGATGTTCACGCGCGGCTTGGGGAAAGTGAGGATGCGGGGGGTTTCGTCCACCGCCTTGTAGAGCAGTTCTTCCACCAGCTGCAGGTCGGAGCCGTAGGACACCCCTACCGGGGCTTTCACGCGGACATCCTTGGAGCTGTAGGACCAGTTGACCACCTGGTTGATCATCAGGTTCTCGTTCGGGATCAGGTATTCGGTCTGGTCTCGCGTTACCACCGAGATGGCACGGATGCCGATCTTGCGGATCTGGCCGAAGCTGTCGTTGCCTGCCTGGTCGGCCACGGAGATAACGTCGCCCGGCTTGATCGACTTGTCCATCAACAGGATGATGCCGGCGATCAGGTTGCCGAAGGTTTTCTGCAGGCCAAAACCGATGGCGAGACCGAAGGCGCCGGAGAAGACGGCCAAGGCGGTCAGGTCGATCCCCAGCATGTCGATGCCGATCAGGAAGGCTGCCGCCCAGATCACGATGGTGGAGATTTTCTCCGCCAGCAGGCGCTGCGAATCGTCCAGCTTGGTCACCCGTCGCAATCCGAAGCGGAACAGGCGGGTGGTGATCATGGTAAAGGCAATCACCAGCAGGATCACGCCGATCACCACGACGCCGTCCCACACCGAAATGCGCATGGATCCGATTTGCAGCGCCCAAGAATCGAGCGTCTGGATCACGTCGCCGACGGTCTGGCTGCGGTCTGCGACGGCATCGCGGAAATCGTCAGCGGTGGTGATGGCGTTGGTGGTCGTCTCGTCGGCAGCACTGGTCGCAGGTGCCTGCGGAATTGCCATGAGCAGTTCGCCCGTTTCCGGGTTGACCATCGGCTCGCCGGTTACCGGGTCAAGCATCGGGACTGGATCAGGGGCAGGCACGCCCATCAGCTGTTCGCCGGTTTCGGGATTGAGCAGCGGTTCGCCCGTTGCCGGGTCCAGCAGCGGCACGGCATCCGGATTGATCTCGGCGGTCTCGGTCGCGCTGGGCGTCGGCGTCGGTGCGGTGGGTGTCATTGGTCTTTCATCGCATCGAGACCCCGGGCGAGGTCGGCTTTCAGGTCACCTGTATCCTCTAGCCCGATCGACAGCCGCACGCCAAGCCCACTGCCGCTATCGATACCCGGCGGCCAGGCGCGCAAGGTGTGGACCGGGGCCGGATCGAAGGGGATCACGAGGCTCTCGTAGCCGCCCCAGCTGTAGCCGATACCGAACAGTTCCAGCGCGTCGATGAGCCGCGCACGCGCTGCCGTGTCGAAGCCTTCGGCCAGCACGAAACTGAACAGCCCGCAGCCGCCGGTGAAGTCGCGCTGCCACAGCTCGTGGTCGCGGCTGCCCGGCAGCATGGGGCAGAGCACGGCGGAGACTTCCGGCCGACTTTCTAGCCACTTGGCTATCTCAAGTGCACTTGAGGTCGACCTTTCAAGCCGCAGTGGCATGGTGCGCAGGCCGCGCAGGGCGAGCGAGGCATCGTCAGGGGAAACGACCTGCCCCATGAACTGCGCTTGTCGCCGGATGCGGTTGATGACAGGTTTGGCAGCACTGGCGCTGCCCATCATCAGGTCCGAATGGCCGCCGACATGCTTGGTCAGGCTCATCACCGAAATGTCGCAGCCGCGTTCCAGTGCGGGAAAGCCGTGCGCAGTGGCCCAGGTATTGTCGATCACCGACAGCACCCCGTGCTCGCGTGCAATCGCCGCGAGGGCAGGGACGTCGCAGACCTCCATGGTCAGGCTGCCGGGGCTTTCGAGCAGCACGGCCCGGGTATGTTCACCGATCATCGCAGCCAGGCGATCGGGCTCCAGCGGGTCGAATGGCCTCGCGGTGACGCCGTACTGCTTGAGCATGCCGAGCGCGATGTTGCGCGAAGGCTCGTAGGCGTTGTCGGTAACCAGCAGTTCGTCGCCGGGCCGCAGGATCGCCAGCAGGGTGCAGGCGATGGCGGCAACGCCGCTGGGAAAGAGTTCAGTCCCGTCTGCACCCGGTTCAAGCTCGGTCAGGGCTTCGGCCAGCGCCCACTGCGTGGGGCCGCCGCGGCGTCCGTAATAGAAGTGTCCGTCTTCATTTGGGCGACCGCCCGCCAGGTCCTCGCTGTCTTCATAAAGGTGCGTGCTGGCGCGCCAGACCGGCGGGTTGACTACACTGCCGGGCTGGCCGGGCGTGCTGGTCCATTCCTTGCGGCGACCGGCCTCGACCGCGCGGGTAGCAGGCTTGTGCGGCTTGTATGTCACCGGGGCTCCCCGGTTTCCTTCGGCGTGGTCGGGTCAGAACCCCAGTCGCTCCAGCTGCCGTCGTAAAGCGCGCCGTGATCGTGGCCGAGCAGCGAATGGGCGAACAGCAGCACCGCTGCCGTCACTCCGCTGCCGCAGCTGGCCGCGAGCGGCTTGTCGGGATCGAGACCGGCCTTGGTAAATGCTTCGGCCAGCTTGTCGGGCGGCAGGAAGGTGCCGTCCTCCGCCATGACATCTCGGAACAGCAGGTGTCGCGCACCGGGGATATGGCCGCCGGGCAGGCCGTGCACCGTATCCTCGACCGTTCCGGCGAAGCGTCCGGCATCGCGGGCATCGACGACCTGTTCTGCGCGGCTGTCGCAATTGGCGAGCATGTCCGCTTTCGTCCGGACCGCACCATGCCCGCCAGCTGAGGCATAGGTGGCAGGTGCGATGCTCGGTTCGTCCGTTTCCACGGGACGCCCTTCCGCGACCCATTTCTGTAAGCCGCCGTCGAGGATCGTGAATTCGCGGTGCCCATAGAGGCGGAAGATGAACCACGCCCGCGCCGAGGTGCGCATGTCGCTGTTGTCGTACAGCACCACGCGGGTGTCTGCCGACACTCCCAGCGCACCCATTCGTGCCTCGAACTGTGCGCGGGTGGGAAGGGCGGCAGGCACGTCGCCATCGGGGTCGACCAGTGCTGTCATCAGGCCCAGGAACCGCGCACCGGGAATATGTGCCGCGGCATATTCCGCTGCAGGGTCGCGGCCGGTGCCGGGCAGGTGCGCCGAAGCATCGAGGATCACGAGGTCAGCCGCGCCCATTTCGGCAGCGAGCCATTCGGTAGATACGAGCGGTGTCATGGCTTTGGCCTAACCGCTGGCCGCACGCCCGTAAATGGTCCTTGCGCTTGCGTGTCGGCGCAAGGCAGGCCATTTGGGCGGCCATGAGTGACACACCCCAAGGGCCTTCGGTCAAGCATCTTGGCCAGCAAAGCGCGCTACCGGCATCGCCGGAAGAGGCGGTGCTCGACTACGTGCCCAACCCGCGCAAGGGCAGCCTGTACCTCGTCCGCTTCGCCGCGCCCGAGTTTACCAGCCTGTGCCCGGTAACAGGCCAGCCCGATTTCGCGCATCTCGTGATCGACTATGCGCCGGGAGAGACGATCGTCGAGAGCAAGAGTCTCAAGCTCTTCCTTGGCGCCTTCCGCAATCATAATGGCTTCCACGAGGACGTTACCGTCGGCATCGGCCAGCGCCTATTCGAGGAGATGCAGCCGCAATGGTTGCGCATTGGCGGTTACTGGTATCCGCGCGGCGGGATTCCCATCGACGTATTCTGGCAGAGCGGCCTGCCGCCAGAGGGCCTGTGGCTGCCGGACCAGGGCGTGGGCTCCTATCGCGGGCGAGGTTGAGTTTTGGGGCCGGTCTGACGCTCAGACACTTTCTGGTAACAAGATGGTCCGAATAGGGCCGCGAAAAGATAACAGGACGAACATTCTATGCGTATCGTGATGATCGGCACCGGCTATGTGGGCCTCGTTTCGGGCGCCTGCTTTGCCGATTTCGGCCACGAGGTGGTCTGCGTCGACAAGGACCAGTCGAAGATCGACGCACTGCTGAACGGCGAAATCCCGATCTTCGAGCCCGGCCTTGACGAACTGGTCGCCAAGAACGTCGCTGCTGGACGCCTGTCCTTCACGCTTGACCTTGCCGAGGCCCTGCCGGGCACCGACGCGGTGTTCATCGCCGTGGGCACGCCCAGCCGCCGCGGCGATGGGCACGCAGACCTCTCCTATGTCTATGCTGCCGCCCGTGAGATGGCTCCGCTGCTGCCCGAAGGCGTGGTCGTGGTCGACAAGTCGACCGTGCCCGTGGGAACCGGCGACGAAGTAGAGCGGATCATCCGCGAAACCGCACCGGAGTTGGAGTTCTCGGTGGCGTCCAACCCCGAATTCCTGCGCGAAGGCGCTGCCATCGACGATTTCAAGCGACCGGACCGGGTGGTGATCGGCGTGAACGACGAGCATGCGGAAAAGGTGCTGGGCGAAATCTACCGTCCGCTGACCCGCAACGAGAGCCCGTTGGTCTGCATGAGTCGGCGCGGGGCGGAACTGACCAAATATGCCGCCAACGCCTTCCTCGCCACCAAGATCGGCTTCATCAACGAGATTGCCGACCTGTGCGAAAAGGTGGGCGCCGACGTGCGCGACGTGGCCAAGGGTATTGGCCTCGACACCCGTATCGGCAACCGCTTCCTGATGCCGGGGCCGGGTTATGGCGGCTCGTGCTTCCCCAAGGACACGCTGGCCCTGCTCAAGACCGGGCAGGACTACGAGGCCCCGCTGCGCATCGTCGAAAGCGTGGTGGCCAGCAACGACCAGCGCAAGCGCGGCATGGGCCGCAAGGTCATCCAGGCGCTGGGTGGTGGGGACCAGCACGGCAAGACCGTCGCCGTGCTCGGGCTGACCTTCAAGGCCAACACCGACGACATGCGCGACAGCCCGGCGATCTCCATCGTGCAGGCGCTGCAGGATGCCGGGATCACGGTGAAGGCTTACGATCCCGAAGGCATGGAGCAGGCCGCCAAGGTGCTGAGCAATGTGAACTATTGCGGCGATGCCTACGAAGCGCTGGACGGCGCCGATGCCGCCGTGATCGTCACCGAATGGGACGCCTTCCGCGCGCTCGACCTCGATCGCGTGAAGGGCCTGCTGAAGTCACCCGTGCTGGTGGACCTGCGCAACCTCTACAGCCGGCACGACGTGGAAGAGCACGGGTTCACCTACGTGGCAGTGGGCAGGTAGAAAATGGTGCCGGTTAGAGGATTCGAACCCCTGGCCTGATGATTACAAATCAACTGCTCTACCAACTGAGCTAAACCGGCATGCCGTATCGGCGGGCTGCCCCTTTGGTCCAAAGCCTCGCCAATGGCAAGTGGGCGAAAATCTGCGCCAAGTGACAGTAGGAATCGTCTGCGGATTGTGTATCTAAGGTCGAGGGACGGAAGGAGCGCGTAATGGATTCCCGGACGAGAGAACAACTGCTGTACGAAGCCAACCGCAAGTCGACGGGGGTTTCCTACCTGCTGTGGTTTTTCCTCGGCGGCTTCGGCGCGCATCGCTTCTACCTTGGCCAGACGGGCACGGCGGTTGCGCAGCTGCTGCTCGGCCTGCTGGGCTGGTTGCCGCTGTTTCTCGGTTGGGCCGTGCTCGGCATATGGCTGCTGGTCGATGCCTTCCTGATCCCCGGCATGGTGCGCGACGAGAACGTGAAGACCATCAACATGATGGGCGGCGGCATGGATCGCCATGATCCCGAGCGCCTTACTGCCCCGCCGCCGGAGCCGCCGCGTTCCTTCGACCCGCGTGTCGAGGAAATCCGCGAGATGCGCCGCCGGTAGTCAAGGCACGCCGAAGGTCCAGCCTTCGGTACGGGCAATATCCCGCGTCATTCCCTTCGGAGACCAAAGTTCGGGCCGGTGCGCATTGGCGCGCATCCAGGCGGCTGTCAGCAGTGCGTCGGACGAGTGGTCGTCGATCGCGCCTGACCCGCCCAGCGGCGGGCTGTCTAGCGCAACCAGTGCTTCGTCCAGCTCTTCGCGGGTCTTGATCTTGGCCGTGGCAGCGGTGCGACCGGCGGCGAGCGCGGCAATCGAGGTGTAGATTTCGGCGATAACCGGCCCGGTCTGCGGCAGTGGATCGACCGGCCAGACTGACAGGTGCCCGCGAAGCCGGTGCAGCACGCGCATGCCCGTTAGGCTCGACTTGCCGACCTGCGATGCGCCGACCAACTTGAAATTGCTCGTGGGACGCAGGCCGATTGCCGCCTGTGCATGTTCGGCCATGCGCAGCCGCCCGTTCTTGTGGGTGGCACCGTCGCAGCCGAAGTGCTCGCCTCTGTGCGTCCCGTGGTGGAAGTATTCGCCCAGCTCGTGATGGGTAACGAAGCTGCCGGAAGACAGGTGTTCGTCGGCAAGACACACCCGGTCGACCATCGCCCAGAGTGCCTTCGCGTCCGGCGGGCTATCGCTGAACTGCGGAAAGAACCCGCCGCAATCTGCGAAGGGCAAGGACACGCCCAGATCGACGCCGACAAAACTGTTGTACGGCAAGTCATGGCGCAGAACTTCGAGGATTTCCTGCCGGGACCAGCCGCGATCGCGCTTCACCAGCACGGGCGGCCCGCCAGCTGCATCGGCCACCGCCATGGCGATGGACTTGTGATGTTCGCCTTTCGCGCCGGACCAGTCGATGCAAACGTAGTGCGAGAACGCTCTAACCATGGCGTTCGCGGCGCAGTTTTTCCCAATAGTCGAGCCGTTTGGCAATCTCGCGTTCGAACCCGCGCTCGACCGGTTGGTAATAGGTCTGCGGTTCCATGTCGGCAGGCCAGTAATCGTCGCCCGAAAAGCCCTCCTCGGCATCGTGATCGTAGGTGTAGCCCGCGCCGTAGCCGAGCTTCTTCATCATGCCTGTGGGGGCGTTGACCACGTTCATCGGCGGCATCAGCGAACCCGTCTCGCGGGCAGAGGCGAAGCTTGCCTTCTGCGCCTTGTACGCAGCATTCGATTTGGGGGCCGTGGCGAGATAGATGCAGGCCTGCACCAGCGCCAGCTCGCCTTCGGGGCTGCCGAGGAACTGGTAGGCTTCCTTCGCCGCCATGCACTGGGTGAGCGCTTGCGGGTCAGCGAGGCCGATGTCCTCCACTGCCATGCGCACCAGCCGCCGGGCGACGAACAGCGGTTCTTCGCCCGCCACCAGCATGCGCGCCATGTAGTAGAGTGCGGCCTGCGGGTCCGACCCGCGCACGGCTTTGTGCAGGGCGGAGATAAGGTTGTAGTGCCCCTCGCGGTCCTTGTCGTAGACAGCCACGCGGCGTTGCAGGAATTGGCCTAGCGCGGCGGGATCGAGCGGCTGTTCGATCTTCGCTGCGTAGAGCGTCTCGGCCTGGTTGAGCAGGAACCGGCCGTCGCCGTCCGCCGTGGCCACCAGCGCCTCGCGCGCAGCATCGGTGAGGGGGAGGGGACCTTCAAGCACTTCTGCGCGGTCGAGCAGCTTGCCCAGCGCCCCGGCATCGAGCCGGTGCAGCACCAGCACCTGCGCGCGGCTGAGCAGGGCGGCGTTGAGCTCGAAGCTGGGGTTCTCGGTGGTGGCACCGACCAGGGTGACGAGGCCGCGCTCGACGAAGGGCAGGAAGCCATCCTGCTGGGCGCGGTTGAAGCGGTGGATCTCGTCCACGAACAGCAGCGTGCGCTGGCCCGCCTTTTGCGCCTGTTCGGCAGCGGCAAAGGCCTTCTTGAGGTCCGCCACGCCGGAAAAGACCGCGCTGACCGCCTCGTACCGCATGCCGACCGCGTCAGCGAGCAGGCGGGCGATGGACGTCTTGCCGGTGCCCGGCGGCCCCCACAGCACCATGGAAGACAGCTTGCCCGCCGACACCATCCGACCGATGGCACCTTCGGGACCGGTCAGGTGCTCCTGCCCGATCACCTCGTCCAGCGAGCGAGGACGCAGCCGGTCTGCCAGAGGAGCATCCTCGCTCACCACATCAGGCGCATTCTGGGGAACATCATCGGCGAAGAGATCGGCCATGGCAGGCTATGTAGCGCGCTGCGGCGGAAATGCATCCTCCTCTTGAAAGCGATCTTCAAAGATATATCTTAGCCATATCGTGGGACGCGAATTGGAGATGCCGCATGGCTAGGAAAAAGAACGACGACAAGGGCTCGTCCCGGTCCACAAAGGGACGGGAACAGGCGGAAGACCGCAACGAGGAAGTCCACGAAAACGACAATATCGAGATCGAAATCGAGATCGATGGCGACGAGGCCACCGACACCGATAACGACAACGTCCACGAAGGCCCGTGGGGCGACAAGGGCGTGTTCGGCCCCGATGGCCCCTTCGGCCCCAAGGGTCCGTTCGGTCCGGAGGGCCCGTTTGGCCCCGGCGGTCTTTTCGGCCCGGGTGGCCTGTTCGGCCAGGGCGGCAAGCGTCATCGTCGCCGTGCCCGTGTGCACATGGGGCCGGGCGGCATGCGCGGTGAACGCGGCCCGCGCCGGCGTGGCCGGATGTTCGGATCGGGCGAATTGCGTCTCGTCCTGTTGGCACTGATCACCGAGGAACCGCGTCACGGATATGACTGCATCAAGGCGCTGGAAGAAGCGACTGACGGTGCCTATGCGCCGAGCCCCGGCGTGGTCTACCCGACGCTGCAGATGCTGCTGGACGAAGGCATGATCGTCGAACAGGCGAGCGAGGATAGCCGCAAGGTCTACGAGGCTACCGAGGCCGGCAAGGCCGAGCTCGAGGACCGCAAGGACGAGATCGAGGAACTGCTCGAACGTCTTGGCCGCCGTGCCAAGCGGGCCAATGCCGCCAAGTCTTCGGACATGATGCGGGCCATGGGCAACCTTGCCTCGGTGCTGGCCAACCGCGCCAAGCGCGGCGGTTTCGATGGCGAAAGCCGCGAAAAGATCGTCGACCTGATCGACGAGGTCGCCCGCAAGATCGAGCGGCTCTGACCGTTACGGTGATGGCGCCTTTCCCCGAAAATCTCGGGGGAAGGCGTCATGCCATTTTCAGGACTGCTGCCGCGCTTCGATGATGCGGAGGTAGGTATCGGCCACTGCGCCGTTGATCGTATCCCAATCAAACAGGTCTGCGCGCCTTGCGCCCGCCTCGCCGTGGGCCTGGCGCAAGGCCGGGTCGGCGGCATAGGCAGCCAGTCTGTCGGAATAGGCAGCGATATCCCGTGGCGGCACGAGGTATCCGGTCTCGCCTTCGACGACGAGGCTCGATGCGCCAGTGGCATCGGCGGCGACCACGGGCACGCCGCAGGCCATCGCCTCCAGCGTGACATTGCCGAATGTCTCGGTGACCGAGGGGTTGAGCAGCACATCCATGCAGGCGACCGCGCGGCCCAGGTCAGCGCCCTGCTGGAACCCGGCAAATTTTGCCTCGGGCACTTTCTCCTTGAAGAAGTCTTTTGCCGGCCCCTCGCCGATCACCAGGACCTGGTGCGGAACGCCGCGGTTGCGCAGTTCCACCATGGTCTCGGCAAAGATGTCGATGCCCTTTTCCAGCACCAGCCGGCCGAGGAAGCCAACGGCCATCTCGTCGTCAGCAATGCCCAGCGAACGGCGCCATTCTAGGTCGCGCTGGGAAGGCGAGAACACGCTGCGGTCCACTCCGCGTGACCAGGTGCCGATATCGTGGTGCATGTCCTGCTCGCGCAGTTCCTCGATCATACTGGCAGACGGCGCGACGATGGCGTCGCAGCGGTGGTAGAACCGGCGCAGGATGGCAACAAAGGCGGGCTCGACGAAGCCGAAGCCGTAGTAGCGCGGATAGGTCTCGAACCGGGTGTGCACGCTGGCGAGCACCGGCACGTCATGCTTGCGCGCCCAGGTCAGCGCCCGGTGGCCAGCCACGTCGGGGCTGGAAATGTGCACGATGTGCGGATCGAACTCTTCGAGGTTCGCCTTGATCTTCGAATAGAGCCCGGTCGAGAACTGGTATTCCGCGCGGCCCGGGATCGGCACCGACGGCAGGCTGACCAGTTCCCCGGCGGGTTCGAAGGCGGGTGTATCGGTGGTGGGCGAATAGACGCGCACCTGCGCTCCCTGCCGCAGCAGGTAATCGACCAGGCGGTTGAGCGCCTGGTTCGCGCCGTCGCGGACATAGTTGTAGTTGCCGCTGAACAGCGCCACGCGAAGGTCGGACACTTTCATTTGGCCATTCACTTAGTCAACAAGGCGGCACTTGGCGAGAGGGGTGAAAGCCTATCTCACCAAGTGCAGCAATCGCTTAGCCGTCCTGCGAAGCCCGCTTGGCGCGCTTGCGCTCGTGCGGGTCAAGGTGGACCTTGCGCAGGCGGATGCTTTGCGGGGTCACTTCCACGATCTCGTCGTCGCCGATGTAGGCGATGGCCTGTTCCAGCGTCATCTTGCGCGGCGGGGTCAGGCGGATGCCTTCATCCTTGCCGCTGGCGCGGAAGTTGGTGAGCTGCTTCGACTTGAGCGGGTTCACCTCGAGGTCTTCGGGCTTGGCGTTCTCACCGATGATCATGCCCTGGTACAGCTTCTCGCCGGGGCTGACGAAGAGCACGCCGCGTTCCTCTATAGTGTTGAGCGCGTAGGCCATGGCCTCGCCCTGTTCCATGCTGATCAGCACGCCGTTCTGGCGGCCGGCGATCTTGCCCTTGTGCGGACCGTAGCTGTCGAACAGGCGGTTCATGATGCCCGTGCCGCGCGTGTCGGACAGGAATTCACCGTGGTAGCCGATCAGGCCGCGGCTGGGAGCGATGAAGGTGAGGCGGGTCTTGCCGCCGCCCGAGGGACGCATTTCGGTCATCTCGGCCTTGCGCTGCGCCATCTTCTCCACGACCGTGCCGGAGAATTCGTCGTCAACATCGACCACGACGGTTTCATAGGGTTCGAGCCGCTGGCCGTTTTCTTCGCGGTAGAGCACGCGCGGACGGCTGATCGACAGCTCGAAGCCCTCGCGGCGCATGGTCTCGATCAGCACGCCCAGCTGCAGTTCGCCGCGACCGGCAACCTCGAAGGCGTCCTTGCCGGCGCTTTCGGTGATGCGGATGGCGACATTGCCTTCGGCTTCGCGTTCCAGCCGGTCACGAATTACGCGGCTCTGTACCTTGTCGCCTTCGCGGCCCGCGTAGGGGCTGTCGTTGACGGCAAAGGTCATGCTCAGCGTGGGCGGATCGATTTCCTGCGCGTGGATCGGGGTGGAAACGTGCGGGGCGCAAAGGGTGTTCGACACCGTGGCGTCGGTGAGACCGGCGATGGCGACGATATCGCCCGCCTTGGCGTGCAGCACGGGTTCGCGCTCCAGCCCGTTGTAGGCGAAGACCTTGGTGGCACGGCCGCTCTCGACCACGTTGCCGTTCACGTCGAGCGCCTTGATCGGCATCCCCACTTCCAGGCGGCCGCTTTCGATGCGGCCGGTCAGGATGCGGCCGAGGAAGGCGTCGCGATCAAGCAGGGTGGCCAGCATGGCGAAGTCGCCATCGGGATCGAGGTCCGGCTCGGGAACGTGGTTCACGATCAGGTTGAAGAGTGGCAGCAGGTCACCCTCGCGCGCTTCCGGGTCCTCGCTGGCATAGCCGCTGCGGCCCGAGGCGTAGAGTACGGGGAAGTCGAGCTGTTCGTCGTTGGCATCGAGGTTCACGAACAAGTCGAACACCTCGTCCAGCACTTCGCTGGCGCGGGCATCGCTGCGGTCGATCTTGTTGACCACCACGATCGGCTTGAGACCCAGGCCCAGCGCCTTGCCGGTGACGAACTTGGTCTGCGGCATCGGACCTTCGGCAGCGTCGACCAGCAGGATGACGCCATCGACCATCGACAGGATGCGTTCCACCTCGGCACCGAAGTCGGCGTGGCCCGGGGTGTCGACGATGTTGATGCGGTAGGAGTGCTGGCCGCCCTCGGGCTTCCACTCGACAGAGGTCGGCTTGGCCAGGATGGTGATCCCGCGTTCCTGCTCCAGCTCGTTGGAGTCCATCGCGCGTTCCTCCACGCGCTGGTTCTCGCGGAAGGTGCCGGACTGGCGGAAGAGCTGGTCGACAAGCGTGGTCTTGCCGTGGTCGACGTGCGCGATGATCGCAATATTGCGAAGAGGGGCGGACATAATTTCTTGGTTCCTGCAGCAGGTGCTGGTTGGTTGGCAGCAATTCATGCTGCACCTGCGAATTGGCGCGCCGATAGCCGATGAAGCGCAGTCCCGCAAGCTGGAGCGGACGGGATTGCCTTACCTATAGGTTAGACTCCTCCCTGTTGCGATATTGCTACACAGGCGGTTTCTTCCGTAACCGTTGGTAAACAGCGTGATTGTGCTAACGATTTGGGGGGAGTAACGATGTCTGGCCTATAGAGAGGTCGCTTGTGGCTCGTAGAAGTCACCCAGCCAAGGGTGCAGCACGGGCTCCGAGGGAGAGATGGAGAAATCAATGACCAGCAAGTCTGCCGGCCTGGCCGGTTTTTCGCGCAATTTCCTGTGCGGTGCAGCCGCCATTGCCCTGTTCGCCCCTGTCGCAGCTTTCGCGCAGGATAGTGCCGAGGAAGAAGTCGATACTTCTAACCAGGGCAACAACATCGTGGTTACCGCGACCAAGCGCGAGCAGACGCTGCAGGAAGTGCCTGTCGCCGTCTCCGTGACCACTGCCGAGACGCTCGAGCGTGACCAGATCCGTGATATCCGCGACCTGCAGTCCGTCGTACCCTCGCTGACCGTTGGCCAGCGCCAGTCCTCGGCCAATACCGGTTTCTTCATCCGTGGCTTCGGCAACGGCGCCAACAACGCCGGTATCGAACCTTCGGTCGGTGTGTTCATCGACGGCGTATATCGCAGCCGCACCGCCAGCTCGATCTCCGACCTGCCCAACGTGCAGCGTATCGAAGTCCTGCGCGGCCCGCAGTCTACCCTGTTCGGCAAGAACGCTTCGGCCGGCGTCATCTCGGTGACCACCGAAGAACCGCAGTTCGACTTCGGCGGCAATGCCGAGCTGACCTATGGCAACTACGACGCCGTGGTCGGTCGCGCTTATGTCACCGGCCCGCTGTCGGACATGGTGGCCGTCAGCGTGGGTGCCGGCATCAACAGCCGTGAAGGCTTCTTCCAGGACCTGGGCACCGGCAACGAGACCAGCAACCGCGATCGCTGGTATGCCCGCGGCCAGGTGCTGATCGACAATGGCACCAACCTCAGCCTGCGCGTCATCGCCGACTACGACAGCATCGACGAAAACTGCTGCGGCGTGGTCAACGTGCAGAATGGCCCGGCAACGGCTGCCGTTATCGGCGTGGGCGGTGCGGTTACCAACCCCAACGATCCCTTCGCTGACGTGGTGATCAACAATTTCGATTCGACCAACGACATCGAGAACTGGGGCGTGTCCGGCCAGCTGGACTGGGACATCGGTGACTTCACTTTCACCTCGATCACCGCCAGCCGCACAACCGAAGCCGTGACCTTCCAGGACTCGGACTTCTCGAGTGCCGACCTGATCTACCCGAACGCGCAGGACCTCGAGATCGACACCTTTACGCAGGAATTCCGCCTGACGGGTTCGATCGGTGACCGGGTCGACGTGCTGCTGGGCGCTTTCTACATCAACGAAGACGTCACCCAGTCGAACCAGCTGCTCTACGGTGCGGACTTCCGCAACTACGCCAACCTGCTGGTCGGCAACCTGTCGGGCGGTGCTTTCGTGCTGACCCCGTCGCCGCTGTTCCCGAGCGGTGTTCCGCTGGAGCAGGTGTTCAGCCAGTCGTTCGGCACCAACTATGTCGGCACCTTCTTCAACCAGGGCCAGGGCTTCACCGAAGCCTACACGCTGGATTCGGAAGCCTTCTCGCTGTTCGGACAGGTCGACATCGAACTGGTTGACGGCCTCGTGCTGACGCTGGGCGGTAACTACACCGACGACAGCAAGCGCTTCACGCAGGAAGCCATTTCAAGCGACGTCTTCTCGTCGATCGACTTCGACGCCCCGCAGCTGGCGCCGTTCCGCGGCCAGGTGCTGACGCAGGGTGCGATTGCTGCCACCGTCGGTGATCTGCTGAACCTCGGTCGCTCGGCTACTGCTGCCGAAGTTGGCGCCTTCGCTGCCGGTAACCCGACCGCTTTCGGCCAGGTACAGGCGGGCGCAGTCGCTTTCGCCAATGCCAACGTCAACAACCCGCTGGCCAACCCGCTGAACCCCCTGCGCGCGCTGCAGTTCCTGCCGCCGTTCCTGGGCGTTCCGAACGCGGTCGAGCCGGGTACGACCAACGATGACAACTTCAGCTACAGCGTGCGCCTTGCCTACGATGTCACCCCCGACGTGAACATCTATGCAAGCTACGCAACCGGCTTCAAGGCCAGCTCGATCAACCTGTCGCGTGACGCTCGTCCGTCGCTGACCGACCGGGCTGCAATCATCGCTGGCGGGCTTGCCCAGCCGAACCAGACCTACGGTTCGCGTTTTGCCGGTCCGGAAGAATCGACCGTGATGGAAGTGGGCGTGAAGGCCAACTTCGACGTCGCTTCGTTCGCGCTGACCGTGTTCGACCAGGAGATCGAAGGCTTCCAGTCCAACATCTTCACGGGTTCGGGCTTCGTGCTCGCCAACGCGGGTAGCCAGTCGACCTTCGGTGTCGAATTCGAAGGCAGCCTGTTCCCGACCGATGGCCTGACGCTGAGCGGCGCGGTAACCTACCTCGACCCGACCTTCGACAGCTTCCTGCTGTCGGCCCAGGGCGACATTTCGGGCACGACGCCTTCGGGCATCCCCGAATGGACCGTGATCCTGGGAGCGCAGTACGAAGCCGACCTCGGCAACGCCATGCTGATCCCGCGCGTCAACTACTTGTGGACGAGCGAATTCCAGCTGGTCGAGGGCCTGCCGTCCTTCGCTGTGAAGGGCCCCGATGGTTCGATCATCGATGGCGGTCCGGCAATTGCGGCCGGCCTGCCGTTCACCGGCGAGCAGAGCGACCTCACCGCCTCGCTGACCTACGAGCATGACAGCGGTGTTTCGATCTCGATCTGGGGTCGCAACCTGCTGGATCACCGCACGCTCGGCACGGTCTTCGACAGCCCGGCCCAGCCTGGCAGCGTTTCGGGCTACCCGAACGATCCGCGCACCTACGGCATCACCGGCCGTTTCCGCTGGTAAGCCGCGCACAACGAACAACGGAAAGGGGGCCCGCTGCGGCCCCCTTTTTGTTGCCTCCGCCTGCGGCTAGGAAAGCCTGACCATGGACTGGATGTTCGTTCCCATTCGTCGCTACGCCGATTTCAAGGGCCGGTCGCGGCGCAAGGAATACTGGTCGTTCATGCTGTTCCAGCTGGCGGTCTATGCGCTGGTGGTGACGCCCGAATTCATCGGGGAGCCTGCTGCGGATGGCGAGCTAAAGCTGTCGACGCAGATCCTGCTGGGCGCGGCCATGCTGTTCTTCGCCATTCCGACGCTGGCGGTGCAGGTGCGCCGCATGCACGACAGAGGACGTAGCGGCTGGTGGCTGCTAATCACCTTCTGGCCCTACATCGGTGTCTTCTGGCTGTTCGTCTACATGCTGTGGCCCGGCACCAATGGGCCCAATGATTACGGCCCCGATCCCCGCGTCCGCCCCGGCACGCGCGACGAGGACGCGATCGCCCGCGCACGATACAACCAACAT
Organism: Alphaproteobacteria bacterium; assembly: GCA_030431875.1. GTDB lineage: Bacteria > Pseudomonadota > Alphaproteobacteria > Sphingomonadales > Sphingomonadaceae > Alteraurantiacibacter. The sequence goes on along the minus strand of JAUIIG010000010.1, from coordinate 12,563 downwards.
TTCCGGTATTAGGGCGCTTCCACCACCTTTTGGGCACTTGCGCGCCGCCGGCTTTCGTGGTGCGATGCATTATCAATTGCAACCAAGAGGGGGACACCAATGGAACCGATGCTGGCACCGTACAAGAAGCTCTATCGTGCGATCAAAGGACGATCGGACAGGCAGGAATACTGGATGTTCTTCCTGCTTTTCCTTGCCCTGCACATCGTGCCTGCCATCCTGTTTTTCGGCATGGCTGGCGGGATCTCCTCGCTCGATCCGCAAAACATGGCTGGAGCCATGGCGGGCCTTGGTATCGTTACCCTATTGTTGTTTATCCCGCTCTACGCGGTCCTGGCCGTTACCTACCTGGCCATGGCGGCAGTTTCGATCCGGCGCCTGCACGACATCGGCATCACCGGCTGGGTCTATGTCGCGCTCTACGTGACGCTGTTCATCCCGTTCCTGAACTTCCTCGGCATCATCGTCTACATCGTGCTGATGGCACTGCCGGGCACTGCCGGGCCGAACAAGTACGGCTCACCGGGTGACCAGGACGAGAACGCCGGCGCGGTCTTCTCCTGACCGGCCAAGCGGCCGCCCGGCTAGAGTGACCGCAAGGTCTGGGCCGGGCGGGCCCGCAACAGCGGGAGCGAGGCTCCCAAAGCGAAGGCGAGCACCAGTACCAGGCCGCCTCCCAGCACCAGCAGGATCTCGGTCCAGTCGGGCAGCCAGTCGAATTCGAAAAGCTGCACGATCACCAGCCAGGCAAGGCCCGTGCCGAGCGCTAGCGCCACGCCGGCAAGGACCGCGGCCAGCAGGCCGAATTCGGCAAATTGCAGCGCCAGCAGCTGGCGGCGGCTTGCACCCAGAACGCGCAGGATCACCGTGTCATAGATGCGCGCAGCGCGCGCTGCGGCGATGGCACCCAGCAGAACGGCAATGCCTGCCAGCACGGCAACCGAAGCCGCAGCAAGGATGGCGAGGCTCACCTGGTCCAGTATCGTGCGCGCTTCACCCAGCAGCGGCCCCACCTCGATCACGCTGGACGACGGGAACGCCGTGACCAGCTGGCGCAGCAGGCCACTGGCATCGGTGCCCGCGGGCAGCTCGATGGTGGCGGCGAGGTTGTGCGGCGCACGCTCGAAAGTATTGGCCGAGAAGACCCAGACATTGTTGAAGCCGAGGCTGTCCCAGTCAATCCGGCGGGTATTGGCCACGCGCGCGGTGAATTCCACGCCCAGCACGTTGACCGTGACGAGGTCGCCGATGGCAATGCCAGCGGCCTGCGCCAGTTCCTCGTCTACCGAGACCAGCGGCTCGCCATCGTATCCCTCGTCCCACCAGTCACCGCTGGTGACGACGTTCCCTTCGGGCACGACGTCCGAATAGGTCAGCCCGCGCTCGCCGCGCAGGCCCCAGGTGCCTTCGCGGTCTTCCATGTCGGCGACCACTGTCATGTCATCTTCGGGGCCGTACCGGACAATCGAGCCACGCAGCGTGGGCACCGTGTCCACCGTCGCCTCTTCGGACACACCGGCAACGATTTCGCGGAACTGCTCCACCTTGTCGCGCGGCACGTCGAGCACGAAGTAGTCGGGCGCGCGCAAGGGAACCGAGCGCTGGATATTGCCGTCGAGGCTGCTCTGCACGCCTGCGAGCAGCACGAAGGTGGCGAGGCCGAAGCCCAGCGCTGTCACCAGCGAACCGGTCGCCGCGCCGGGGCGGTAGAGGTTGGCCAGAGCCGCGCGGGTGATCGGGTTGGCGGGCCGCGGGGCACGCTTGGCGCCCCAGCGGATCAGGCGGCCCAAAAGCGCAAGGAAGCCGAGCATGGCGGCCGCTCCGGCTAGGAACAGGGCTGCGAGCATCGGGTTGCTCGAATCGACGATAGCGAGCGTGCAGATGCCAGCCAAGCCGAGCGCGACGGGCAAGGCGGCACCGCGCCATTGCTGCGCCAGTGGCGAAACGCGGGCGCGCATCAGGGCCATGGCAGGGAACTGCTTGGCGCGCGCCAGCGGCGGCGCGGCAAAGACCAGTGCCACCAGCAGGCCGAAGGCAGCCGCGCGGCCCAAGGCCCAGGGATCGAAGACGAACTCGGTCGTCACCGGCAGCAGGGAGCCAAGCGCTCCGGCAAGCAAGGGCGTTACGAGTACGCCGGCGATCAGGCCTGCAATGGCCCCTGCCAGCGCTGCCATGCCGATTTCCAGCGCATAGATGCGGACAATGTCGCCCGAGGTCGCGCCAAGGATCTTGAGCGTGGCAATCGAGTTGCGGCGGGCCTCGAGATAGGAATTCACGCCGCCGCCGATGCCGATACCCGCGATCACCAATGCGGCGAGCCCGACCAGGGTCAGGAATTCGCCCATGCGGCTGACAAAGCGGTCTGCGCCGGGCGAGGCGCGGTTGCGGGTGCGGAAGTCGAAGGAAACGTCGGGGAAGGCTTCCTGCATTTCCTCTGTCACCACGTCCGGATCGGCAGCGCCGTCGAAGGCCACACGGGTCTTGGTCTGGAACATGGAACCCGGCGCGACGAGGCCAGCGCGTTCGGGCAGGTCAAGCGCGACGATGATCGTCTGGCCGAGGGCAAAGCCTTCGGACAGCCGGTCCGGTTCTTCTGCGATAATGCCGGCCACGCGGAGCTGTTCGGTGCCCAGCGTGAAGCTGTCGCCGGGATTGACGTCCAGCCGCTCCGCCGCGCCGCTGGCGAGGTAGGCCTCGCCCGAGGCCGGCGCGCCCATGGCTCCCTGGCCTTCGATCAGCAGTTGCCCGTACATGGGATAGTTGTCCGCGACGGCCTTCAGCTCCACCGGTACGGCGGCGTCAGGCGTGGAGGCCATGGCTTGCAAACGGTATCCGGGCGAGGTCTCGCCGTAGTCCGCCAGGAAGGCCATCTCCTCTTCGTTAAGGGCACGCTGCCACAGCTCGACTTCGATATCGCCGCCAAGGATGGCCTGCCCCTGCGAATCCAGTTCGGACTGGATGGCCGAGGTCAGGCTGCCGATGGCTGCCAGTGCGCCGACACCCAGGAACAGGCAGACGAGCAGCAGCCGCAGGCCGCGGAAGCCGCCCGACAGGTCACGGCGGGCGATGGTCCAGGCGCGGCTCCAGCTCACTGGTCAGGCGGCCTCGGTCTTGCTGTTTGCCGTATCGGTTGCCACCAGGCCGTCACCCAGCGTCACCACGCGGTCGCAGCGTTCGGCCAGCGTCTTGTCGTGGGTTATGATTACCAGCGTCGCGCCGGTTTCCTCGCGGCGGCGGAACAGCACTTCGACCACGCTTTCGCCAGTCGACGTATCAAGGTTGCCTGTCGGTTCGTCGGCAAAGATCAGCGGCGGGCGCGAGGCGATGGCGCGGGCGATGGCCACGCGCTGCTGCTCGCCGCCGGAAAGCTGTGCCGGGTAATGGGTCAGGCGATGGCCAAGGCCAACGGCCTCCAGTTCTTCCGCGGCCCGTGCGCTTGCACCCCGGACGCCGGCGAGTTCCAGCGGCGTGGCGACGTTCTCCAGCGCCGTCATGGTTGGCAGCAGGTGGAAAGCTTGCAGAACGATCCCGATGCGTCCGCGACGGGCCATGGCCAGTGCGTCTTCATCCAGTGCGGTGAAATCCTCACCGGCCACCATTAGGCTGCCCGAAGTGGCGCGCTCGAGGCCGGTCAGCACCGACATGAGCGAGCTCTTGCCGCTGCCCGACGGGCCGAGCAGGGCCAGGGTCTCGCCTTGCGGGACCTCCAGGTCGATGCCGCGCAGGATTTCAACAGCGGCAGCGCCATCCCCAAGGGTAAGGCGCAGGTCTTTGGCCGCAATGACGGGTTTTGCAATGTCAGGACTTGTCACAGCGCGGCGATGGCATAGCTATTGCGCATGAGCAAGTTACCCCAAAGTCGGTGGCCTAGCGCGATGCGCGCTTCGTCGATCATCGCGCCGCTGGCGCTCGCGCTGGCAGCCTGCGGTGATGAGGCGCCTGTTGCTGCGGCTGACCCCGCCGCTGTCGACGAGACCGAGCTGGAAGCGCCGCTGCCCGTCATGGGGCCAGAGCGGGTGATCCTTGGCTTCGGTGACAGCCTGATGGCTGGCTACGGGGTAGAGGAGCAGCAGGGCTATCCTGAAGGACTGGAGCGCGCCCTGCGCGGCCGCGGGATCAACGCCAGCGTGATCGACGCCGGTGTTTCCGGCGATACCACGGCGGCCGGGCGCGAGCGCATTGCCTTCGTGCTCGACAATGCCGCGGCGGAAATCGACCTCGCCATCATCGAGCTGGGCGGCAACGACATGCTGCGCGGCATCGGTCCGGAGCAGACGCGCGCCAACCTGCAAGCGATCATCGAGGAAGTGCAATCGCGCGACATTCCCGTGCTGTTGCTGGGCATGCGCGCGCCGCCCAACCTCGGTATTGAATACACCACGGAGTTCGACGGCATCTATCCGCAGCTTGCGGAAGAGTACGGTACCGCGCTGCTGCCGTTCTTCATGGAGCCGGTCTACGACCAGCCACATCTGATGCAGGATGATCGCATCCATCCGACCGCCGAGGGGTTGGAGCTGATGGTGGCGGCGTCAGTGGAGACCGTGGCAGCCGCGCTGCCGCAGGACGACAACTAGAGCGGTACTACCGTGCCGTCGGCCACCCGCCAAACGGCCGCTTCTCCCAATATGGCCTCGAACGGGGCTGGCTCGGTACCCGTCAGCCATACCTGTGTGCCGCTGTCGCGCAGCCGGTCGAACAGCGCCTCACGCCGGATCGGGTCGAGATGGGCGGCGACTTCGTCCAGCAGCAAGACCCCCGGTCGCCCGCGCGCGGCAAGTTCGGCATGGGCGAGGGTGATGGCGACCAGCATGGCCTTCTGTTCGCCGGTCGAACACTCGGAAGCCGGCATGTCCTTGCCAGCCATGGTGACGCCCAATTCGTCGCGGTGTGGACCCGACAGGGTGCGTTGCGCTGCGCGGTCGCGCCTTCTTTCGCTGCGCCATTGGTCCAGCATGGCCTCTTCCTCGATCCGCCCGCTGGGCAGGTAGGCGAGGGCAGGGCGGGCAAAGGGCGCGTCGGGCAATTCTTCCAGCCGCACCATCAATGCGACGAGCAATCGCGCACGTCCCTGCGCCAGCGCGCTGCCGTGGCTGGCCATCTGCGTTTCGATGGAATCGAGCCAGGCGGGATCGGGTTCGATCTCGTCCGACAGCAGGCGGTTGCGCTCGCGCAGCGCAGCCTCGTAGCGGCTGGCGTGGCGGGCATGGCCGGGTTCGATGGCGACGGCCATACGGTCGACGAAGCGGCGACGTGCCGTTGCCGTGTCGGCAAACAGCCGGTCCATGGCCGGGGTCAGCCAGCCCATGGCGAGCCATTCACCCAGGCTGATGGCAGAGCCTTCGGCTCCGTTGACCTGCACGATCCGCCGACCGCTGCGTTCCGATGACATGCCGGTGCCGAGCTTCACCGGCTCTCCGCCGTCGCCGGTATCGAGCAAGGCGCTGGCACCGAAACCGCCCTGGCCGGACTGCCCGGCCATCTCCGTAAGGCTGGCGCGGCGCAGGCCGCGTCCGGGAGCAAACAGCGAGAGCGCTTCCAGCACATTGGTCTTGCCTGCACCATTTTCGCCGACGAGCAGGTTCATCTGACGTGCGCCGTCCAGCCGGGTCGCGGCGTGGTTGCGAAAGCTGGAAAGGGTGATGCGATCGAGCGCCATGGCGGTGCGCAAAGTCCTATGCCAGCCGCGCGCTGTGTTCCACCCAAATCAGCGCAACCAAAGATTGGGAAAAATCACCAACTGTTAGGTTGGTTGTGAGTCCTACCTTTCTGCTTCCTTAACAAGAATCGCAGAATTCCGCCATTTTTCGCAATTGGCACACCTCCTGCAATGTTGGGGGCATGGGACGAAAACGAACCATTCAAACACAAGAGGGAAACAAAATGACTTTCACGAATGACTTCTCCGCTCGCATCCTGGCCGCTCTCGCAGCTGTCGCAGTCACCACGTCGCTGCTCGTCAGCAGCTTCTCGACCCCGGAAGCAAGCATCATCGCCGGCCTCATCGCCTAAACCAACCGAACCAACCAAGAGGGACTAGAAAGACATGACCATGACCAATGAAATGCAGAACAAGCTGGTGGCCGGCCTCGCCGCCCTGGCAGTGACGATGACCCTGCTCGTGAGCAGCTTCGCCAACCCGAATGCCACTTCGTTCATGGGCCTGCTGGCATGACCCAGCTCGACCGCAAGAACGACGCCGTGCGCCCCGCTGGCGGAAAGAAATTCCGCCTCGACAAGGCACGCGGCAAGGTGGCCGGGGTTTGCGGCGGTATCGCGAACTACTTCGGTATCGATCCGCTGATCGTGCGGGTTATCTTCGCAGTGGGTGCAATTGCCGGTTTCGGCAGCTTCATCGTCATCTACCTCGCGATCTGGCTGCTGGCCGACTAACGGCCAGTAGCCAGTCGCTACCCCTAGCGGCCCTCGCGTGCCGCAAAGGGAGAAAAATCGGTGTCGGTATCGAAGATCTCGACCCCTTCGCGCTTCTTCAGGAAGCCGACAACGCGATAGGTGACCGGCGTCAGCATGGCTTCCCAGCCGACCTTGAGCGCCCAGTTCGTCGCCATCACCAACAGGACATCGCTGGTCTCCCACACGCCAAGGAAGGCAATGGGATAGAACAGCAGGCTGTCGACGCCCTGGCCCACCACGGTTGATCCGATGGTGCGGCTCCACAGCATCCGGCCCTTCGTCCAGACCTTCATCTTCGCCATGACATACGAGTTCACGAACTCGCCCGCCCAGAACGCGGTGATCGAGGCAAGCACGATGCGTGGCACCTGGCCGAACACGCTTTCATAGGCTTCCTGCCCTGTCCAGCTGCCTGCCGGGGGCAGCGAGACGACGACGAAGCTCATCACGGCCATGAACACCAGCGCAGCAAAGCCCGCCCAGATCACCCGCCGCGCGCGGGCATAGCCGTAGACCTCGGTCAATACGTCGCCGATGACATAGGAAAGCGGGAAGAACAGGATGCCGGCGCCGAAGATGAAGACGCCGCCCTCGGCAGGCCACCAGCCGTCAGGCCAGAATGGAACTTCGATCGCACTGATCTTCGCCGCGCCGATGACGTTGGACAGTACCAGCACCACGACAAATGCCGCCATGACGAGGTCAAAATAGCGGAATTGCGCATGGGCGGGTGGCTGATCGGACATGGACAGGTGCTAGCGCCATTTGCGCCAGCCGCAAAGCAGGCTATTGGCCGCCCCAACGCGCCCATAGCTCAGCTGGATAGAGCACGGGACTTCTAATCCTGAGGCCGCAGGTTCGACTCCTGCTGGGCGCGCCATCTTGTTTTTCGATCCCGCCTCCGCGGGATCGTCCTCGGTGCTGTTCGCTCCACTCGGCTTTGCCTTCGTTACGCGGCACCTGCGGGTCGCGCGCGTGCGCTCGGTCGGGCGCTAGACGCGACCGAGATCAGCGCCAACCAGACAGTGTGTGCGGAAAACGGTCACGATAGTCACCGCAAGGCCGACTGGCCGCCCGCAGCGGGCGCGTAGCGAAGCGGAGCGCGTCTAGCGAGGACGAAGCCGCGGAGGCGGCTTCGAAAGGCAAAAAGAGTCGGGAAATCTTACACCCGCCTACCGCGTTAACTTTTCGCGAACCATCGTCTCCCGCAGGAAACCGCCGATCCGCAAAACTGGCACGGGCCGTGCAATGTTATTGGCGTACCTGAGTTCTTCGAACGAGGCGGGGCCGACCCCTAGGTCCCCAACCAAGTCTCCCGGCTCCGCCTCCCCGAAGAACCTCCCCGAAATCAGCGGAAACTAGCGTCGACCAGCCCAGGGCTCGTCTGTGCGGTCTACCAGCATGTCGCCGGCATAGGGTCGGCACAGCTTGAAGGCCTCGGCTGGCTCTGCGCGGAGCCACCGGTCCCAGTCCGCGCGCGGGACGATCACCGGCATGCGATCATGCAGGCCTTGTACGAACTGGTTCGCGTCGGTCATCACCATCGAATAGGCCGCGCCCCATTCCGCACTGTCGCGCCAGATTCCGCCGACGGCCAGCAGGTCACTGTCGGGCAGCGAGAACCATGTCCGCGTCTTGCCACCTTTCGGCCCCTCGGCCTCGGCGAAGGCGCTCACTGGTACGAGGCAGCGCCGCTCGACAAAGCTGGCGCGCCAGAAGGGGCTGCGGAGCTTGTCCGACCGGGCATTGTTGACCGGTTTGGGTTTGAGCAGCTGGCCCTTGGCGCCTTTCAGTTGCAGCGGGAAGCCCCAGGTCATCTGTTGCAGGCGGCCCTCGGCCAGCACCATGCCGGGATAACCGGGATAGACCATCTCCGGCGCATTTCCCGCCGGGCCGCGCGCCAGGTCGCTGGCGATCTCGTCGAAGAAGTGGGCTACCTCGTCCTGCGTGCGGGACATCTTGTAGAGGTTGCACACGGGGTTCGCGCCTCAGTAACCGGCTTCTGTCGCAGGCACCGGCGGGGCAATCGTACCGCCGGCCATGGGCCAGATGATGTCACCCGTCACCACGCCAATCGACATGGGCACCAGCTGTGAGATGAAGGTCTGCACCGCGTTGGGCCATTCGCCTTCGGGGTATTCGGTGACATACACCAATGAGGCGAGATCAGGGTTCTCATCGTCCCAGGTCACGACCTCGCAGGTGTCGGTCACCAGTTCGGGATCGCCGATCACGCCGAACTCGTCGAAATGGACGCGGTAGTGCTTGCCCAGCGGGATGGCACCGTTCTCCAGCGGGCCATTCAGCACATAGGTGTTGAAGGCACCGTCCTCAGCGGGTGGCAGGGCGATGGTGAGGTAGGTCACCGAGGCGCCCTCGGCTTCCTCGCCATTGAGGCAGACGCTGGTCTCGGGCGAGGCGATGACGGCGCGCGGGGCGACGACCTGCGCCCGCGCCATGGCCAGCAGGTCACCCTCCAGCTCGGGCCGCTCGCCGGAGAGGTAGAGCTGTTCATTCTGGATCGTGCCGTCAGCGATCAGGTATTCGGCGAGCGCCACCAGCGGCGCATCTTCGCCGCCAGGCTGGCCCACGATCACCGAAAGCCAGGTGCCGTCCTCGTCTGCTGGGATGGAAACGGCCCCGCGATAGCGGTCACCCAACTGCCCGGCGACCATGCCCGAATACTGCCGCTGCGCGATGGCATTTGCCTGCAGCACGTCGCCCATGACGGCGGCCACGGCTTGCGCCTCGCGCGCGCCTTCCATGCGTTCCGCAAGGTTGTCGGGCATGCCATCCTGCGCAAGCGCGCTGGCTGGCAGGACGAGCAGCAGTGCGGGCAACAGGGCGGGAATGAGGCTACGGATCATGGGGTCTCCAATGTCAGGTGCCGAAATCGGGCAAGTGCCTCTAGGAGGGCCTAGCTGAACGAGAACGGACCGCCAATGGCGGCCAGCAGCACAAACGAAAACGGACCGCCAATGGCGGTCCGTAAATCGCCTGCAATGGAGGCTGGATCAGGAGGCCTTGGCGACCTGCTTCTCGTCCATCAGCGCCTGCAGTTCGCCGGCTTCGAACATTTCCATCATGATGTCGCTGCCGCCCACGAACTCGCCCTTCACGTAGAGCTGGGGGATGGTCGGCCAGTCCGAATAGGACTTGATGCCCTGGCGGATCTCCATGTCCTGCAACACGTCGACGCTTTCAAACTCGACATTGCAATGATCGAGGATCGCCACCGCGCGGTTGGAAAAGCCGCACTGCGGGAAGAGCGGCGTGCCCTTCATGAAAAGGACGACGTCGTTGTCGCCGACAATCTTGGAGATGCGTTCGTTGGTATCCGACATGGGTTTCACCGATAAGAAAAGGTTGGTTGCGCCTCAGTTGGGAACGCTGGTGTGCAGTTGCAAGGCGTGCAGTTCGCCGCCCAGCCTGCCGCCGAGCGCCGCAAAGACCATCTTGTGCTGCTGCACGCGGTTCTTGCCCTCGAACTCCTTCGAGGTCACCCGAGCCAGCCAATGGTCATTATCGTCGGCCAGCGCCTGCATCTCGACTTCGGCGTCGGGCATGGCGGCCTTGATCAGCGCCACGATCTGGTCAGCAGGCATCGGCATCCGCTCAGGACTCGCTCATCAGTTGGCGCTTGGCCTCGACGGCCTTTTCTTCCAGCTGCGCACGGACGGCGGCTTCGTCGATGTCGCAACCGGCCTGGGTCAGGTCACCCAGCAGCTTGCGGATCACGTCCTCGTCACCGGCTTCCTCGAAATCCGCCTGGACCACCGCCTTCTTGTAGGCTTCGGTTTCTTCCGGCGTAAGTTCCATCACGCCAGCAGCCCATTCGCCCAGCAGGCGGTTGCGGCGCGCGGCAACGCGGAAGGCGGTTTCTTCGTCCATTGCGAACTTGGCTTCTTCGGCGCGTTCGCGGTCTTTGAAATCGGTCATGGTGTCGTGATCCCTAATCAGGTGTCGGCAGTAGCGGTGCCGCGCACCAGCCATGGTTTTGCGGCAGACAGCCGCTTTTCGTATGTTGCAATGGCATCATTGCGCGTCAAAGTCAGCCCGACTTCGTCGAGCCCTTCAAGCAGGCAGAACTTGCGGAACGGATCGATTTCGAAGGTGAATCGATCCTGGAACGGGGTGGTGACCGTCTGCGTCTCGAGGTCGATGGTGACCGGATCGGTCTGCGCGACTTCCAGCAGGCGGTCGACCTGGTCCTGCGGCAGGGCCACGGTGAGGATGCCGTTCTTGAAGGCGTTGCCCGCAAAAATGTCGGAGAAGCTGGGCGCGATCACGGCGCGGATACCCATGTCGAGCAAGGCCCAGGCGGCATGTTCACGGCTGGAACCGCAACCGAAATTGTCACCCGCGATCAGGATCGGTGCGCCGGCGAATTCCACCTGGTCGAACACATTGTCCGGGTTCTCGGCCCGTACGGCTTCGAAGGCGCCCTGGCCAAGGCCCTCGCGGCTGACCGTCTTCAGCCAGCGTGCGGGGATGATCAGGTCGGTATCGATGTTCTTCCGACCATAGGGAATCGCCCGCCCTTCAACCTGATCGACCTTTGCCATCAATCGGTTTCCGGCTTCTCGCCGCTGGGGATCGGACCCGGCTGGGTGGGCTCGTTGCCCTTCTTCTTGCGCTTGTTCACGTAGAGCAGGGCCGCTGCGATGGCTGCCGAGCCGATGGCACCTGCGGCGATGGCCGCTTTGCCCTTGGGAAAGTTCTTGGTCATGACTGTTAAATGCTCATGCGGACAAATTGTTGCAAGGTTCAGTCCTGCAATTCTCGCACATCGCTCAGCTTGCCCGTCACGGCAGCAGCGGCTGCCATTGCGGGGCTGACGAGGTGGGTGCGGGCACCCGGGCCCTGACGGCCGACGAAATTGCGGTTGCTGGTGGATGCGGAACGCTCGCCGGCGGGCACCTTGTCGGGGTTCATGCCGAGGCAGGCCGAACAACCCGGCTCGCGCCATTCGAGGCCGGCATCGGTGAACACCTTGTCGAGACCCTCTGCCTCGGCCTGTTCCTTGACCAGGCCGGAGCCGGGAACGACGATACCCCATTTGATGTTCGCGTGCTTCTTGCGCCCGCGCAGCACTGCGGCGGCGGCGCGCAGGTCTTCGATGCGGCTGTTGGTGCAGCTGCCGATAAAGACATTCTGCACTTCGACCTCGGTCATCGGAGTGCCGGGCGTTAGACCCATGTAGTCGAGGCTCGCTTGCGCCGCAGCCTGCTTCGACGGGTCGGCAAAGCTGTCGGGCGAGGGGACCACGCCGCCGATGGGCACAACGTCTTCGGGGCTGGTGCCCCAGGTAACGCTGGGTTCGACGTCGGCGGCATCGATCACCACCGACTTGTCGAACACGGCGTCGGCGTCGGTGTAGAGCGTCTTCCAGTAGGCGACGGCATCGTCCCATTCGTCCGCGCGCGGGGCGAAGGGGCGACCCTTGATGTAGGCGAAAGTGGTTTCGTCGGGAGCGATCATGCCGCCACGGGCGCCGCCTTCGATCGACATGTTGCAAACCGTCAGGCGGCCCTCGATCGACATTTCCTCGAACACCTTGCCGCGATATTCGATGACATGGCCAGTGCCGCCCGCAGTGCCGATCAGGCCGATGATGTGCATGATTAGGTCCTTCGGCGTGACGCCGGGGCCAAGATCGCCTTCGACGCGCACTTCCATGGTCTTCGACTGGCGCAGCAGCAGCGTCTGCGTGGCGAGTACGTGCTCCACCTCGCTGGTGCCGATGCCGAAGGCCCATGCGCCGAGGCCGCCGTGGCAGGCGGTGTGGCTGTCGCCGCAGACGATGGTGGTGCCGGGCAGCGAGAAACCCTGTTCGGGACCGACTACGTGGACGATACCCTGCTGGCGCGAGGTCGCGTCGAAATAGCGCACACCGGCTTCCGGGGCATTGCGTTCCAACGCGGCCAGCTGCTCGCGGCTTTCCTGGTCGGCGATGGGCACGCGGTTGCCGTCGGCGTCGATGCGCGCCGTGGTTGGCAGGTTGTGATCGGGCACGGCCAGCGTCAGTTCGGGATGGCGGACCTTGCGGCCCTTCATGCGCAGCGCTTCGAAAGCCTGCGGGCTGGTGACTTCGTGGACGAGGTGCCGGTCGATGAACACCAGGCAGGTGCCGTCGTCGCGGCGTTCGA
>JAUIIG010000009.1 GCA_030431875.1 Alphaproteobacteria bacterium | reverse complement strand
ATAGCTCTCGGCAATAGAGCCCTCACCCGAACGCAGCGACTTCACCTCGGTCCCCTGCAAGGCCAGTCCGGCCTCGAAGGTTTCCTCGATGAAATAGTCATGCCGCGCCTTGCGGTTCTCGGCGACGACCTTCTGCTTGTCGAACGTGGCGTGTTTGGGGCGGGCCATAAGGTGGCGGCATGTAGGAGCGAACACGACGGGGCGCAATCCTCCCCCTTGGTGGAGGGGCAGGTTCGTCAGAGCGAGACCTGGGACTTTGAAGACGTCAAAGCCAATAGAAGTCCAAAGAATCCTCCTAGGATGTGAGGCGCAACGATTAGGATGAAGAGCCAGCCGTCCGCAAGAAGACATATGCCGAGCCACAATAGCAACCATACAGCGTTGATAGCCCCGATAATAGCTCGAGGAAACGCCAATCGAGTAAAATCGAAAACCAAGTTGATTAGACTAAGGGCGATCGCGACCAAAAATGGGCCAACGATGAAGAAATTAAACGACCCCTCATTATAAAAAGCAGCGTCTTCAGTATCGAATCTTGGATCAAAAAAATGGGTGAAGTAAATTACCTCCAATATCTGCCATAGCAAGACAAAGCAGACCAATCCAATCAAGAGCTTTCGTTTCATAACTCAATCCGTCAAATCCTCCGGCAGCGTCGGTGAGTTCAGGATCGCGGTGAAGCGGTCCCAGCGGGCGTCCATGTCGGCACCGGCTCCCTCCACGTGGGCGGCCACCAGGTCCTCGCCCATGCCGTAGTTGATGACGTAGCTGCGGTAGGTGTCGAAGAAGCGCAGCGACTGTTCGGCGCGTTCGCGGTTGAGCAGGCGATAGCGCATCGATAGTTCGATGGTTTCCTCGCGCGAAAGGTCGCCGTCGAGGTAGCCTGCACCGATGGTGTAATAGGCGGGTTGCAGTTCGCCCAGCAGCGTGTTGAGCGCCACGTAGTCGGCCAGTTCGCTGGTATCGATGCCCGCCATGGGCGCGAGCACGTCGCGTTCGAACACCATCTTCTCGTCACCCGGGAAGGCCATGGTCGCGGCATAGCTGGCCGATCCTTCGGAGATGATCGCGCGCGGGGAATAGAGCGGCAGCAGCGAGTTCTCGATCCAGCCGCGTCCGCGCGTCAGGTCCCGCTCGATCAGGGTCGAGAAGACGTGGTGGCCGGGATAGGCCTCGTGGCAACCCACGCCCACCGCGCGGTCGAGCCGCGTCGGCAGGTCGGTGTTGATCTCGATCACCGAATGATAGCCACCCTGGTAGTAGTTGAACCCGCCCCACGGCTTGTCGGTGACGAGCGACAGCACGAAGCTTTCGCCAGCAGGCAGGTCGACATGTTCCAGCGTGCGGCGGCGACATTCGGCCACGGCCGTGTCGATGACCTCGCGCAGACGGTCTTCGGGGATGATGAAACGGTCCTGGAAGGCATTGATCCGCTGGTAGAGCGGGCCATCGCTTTCATCGCCGGGCACCACCGCCTCGATGCGTTCGAGAACGGCATCGAGCGTCGACAGGTCGACCAGTTCGGGGCGCACGCCGAACAACCCCTCAGCCTCGTCCCGGAAGGGAATGTCCTCGCCGCGCAGAACGCGCAGGCGGACCTTCGCCGAATTGAGCATGGCGCGCAGGTAGCGCACCCGCGCGGCGTCAGGCGAACCCGGCGCGGGGTTGATCAGCCGCAGCGTACCCTCAAGCGCCACGACGCGGGCCTGCAACATCGGCAGCGTTGTGCGTTCGTCATTGGCGGCGGCCTGTTCGGCCAGTTCGGGCGGACCATAGTAGGCGTCGACGTAACCGGGGTCTTTCTCGCCGATGGCCAGTTGCAGCGCGAGATACTGCCGCGCGATAACGTCGAGCGACGGCGGCGCCATGCCGGGCATGGTCGTGCAGGATGCCAGAGCCGTAAGGCTGGCTAAGGCGAGAATCGTCTTACGGAACATGGGCTATCCTCGAGTAGTGGCGGGCTGCGGCTGATCGTCCAGCCTCGGGTTCGGACCAAAACGGTTCGCGCCCGGCGTGGGCGGGATCAGCACGATCGCCCACAGTGCGATGATAATAATGAAAACGATGACGGTCTCGACCAGGTCGGGAAAGGTGCCCTTCGGGACGAACAGGAACGGCAGGATCGGCAAGGCGCGCCAGCCGCTGCAATCGAAATCGTGCAGGCGGCGCACAGTCCAACTCACCAGCGGGATCGAGAGCAGCAGCTTGGCGACATCGCCGTCCCCCATGGTGCGATAGTCAATGTCGCCCAGCGGGGTAAAATCGTTGAGCAGCGCGGCCAGCAGGGGCAGCATGAAAATGCCGTAGAGCCCTCCGTAGGTTCGCTGCGACCTCCGTTGGAAATCGAAGATGTGCAGGAAAAGCTCCCGAAACACGTGAACGAACCATGGAGGGCGGTTCGTGAAGGCCATCAGCTGATCCCGGCAAACCCCATCGCCGCATCGACCTGTGACCTGGCCGCATCCGAGCAAGGGACGATCGGCAGGCGGACCTCGTCGGAGAACCAGTCGAACAGCTTGTTCAGCGCGTACTTTGCCGGTGCCGGCGATGCGTCCGCGAACATGGCCTTGTGCAGCGGATAGAGCCGCTCGTTCAGCCTGCGGGCAGTCTCGTAGTCGCCCGCAGCCGCCGCCGCGTGGAAGTCGGCGCACAGCTTGGGCGCGACGTTGGCGGTCACCGAGATGCAGCCGACCTGTCCCAGCACATAGCCCGCCAGCGCCAGCGGATCGTCGCCCGACAGCTGGCAGAAGTCCGGCCCGGCACCCATGCGGTGCTGCACCACGCGTTCGAGGTCGCCGCTGGCATCCTTGAGGGCGACGATCTTGTCGGGGAAGCGGCGGTGCAGTTCGATCACCGTCTCGGGCTTGATGTCGGTCACCGTGCGGCCCGGCACGTTGTAGAGCACGATCGGCAGGTCGGTCCGCTCGGCCAGGTAACTGAAGTGCGCCAGCAGTCCATCTTGCGAGGGACGGTTGTAATAGGGCGCAACCAGCAGCAGGGCGTCGGCGCCTGCCGCCTGGGCTTCCTTGATGTGCCACAGCGCCGTCTGGGTATCGTTGCTGCCCGCACCGGCGATCACCGGCACACGTCCGGCGGCTTCCTCGGCACAGACGGCGATCACCTTGTGGTGCTCGTCATTGTCCAGCGTGGCGCTCTCGCCGGTCGTGCCGCAGGGGACCAGTGCACTCGTCCCGTTATCGATCTGCCAGCTGATAAAGCGGCGATAGGCTGATTCGTCGAAGTCGCCATCGCGGAAGGGTGTCGCGAGCGCCGGTATCGAGCCTGAAAACATCACAAATACTCCAGAATTCCGCTTCGCCACCAAGGTGTTGGGGCCAAACTTCGGGGATAGCCTTACCGCTTTGGAGGGACTATCCATTCAGGGCCTGATAAGGATACCGGTGTGACAATGTCCAGCATGGTTCGACTGCCCCTGATTGCCCTCGCCGCGGCTTTGCCCGCTTCGTCTGTCGTTTCCGCACAGGATGCGGGAGAATGGGATCGCAATCGCGCGCAACTGGTGGCGCAGCAACCGGGGCCGATGGCGGAGGAAATCTCGCGCTGGGAACGCCTCTATGCTGACCGGCAGGCGCAGGTTCCCTTCGTCGAATATGCCAGCTTCCTGCTCGCCAATCCGGGCTTCCCGGACGAGGAAACCCTGCGCGCCCGCGCCGAACAGCGCCTGCGCAGCGAGTTCACCGATCCGGCCCTGTTGCTGGATTTCTTCGCGGACCATGATCCGGTCACCAACTATGCCAAGGCGCACTACGCGCTGGCCATGGCCAGGCAGGATCGCGACGTGGCCGAACGCTGGGCGCTGGAAGCATGGCGCGGCGGCGAGATGAGCCCGACCGCCGAAGCCACGCTTTCCGCCATGTTCGGCAACCACTTCACCCAGGCAGACCAGGACCGGCGCATGGACGCGCTGCTGTGGCAGCGCGATGCCGAAGCCGCCGCGCGCCAGCTGGACCGCGTTTCGCCAAACAGCCGCCGCGTCTTCGCCGCACGCCTCGCCATCCTGCAGGGCGGCGACGGCGCCACCGATGCTCCGGGCGCTACGGCGGACCCGGGATATCTCTACAACCGCAGCCGCGAACTGCGGCAGGAAGGCCGCACCGGCCAGGCGATCCGCATGATTATCGACGGGCCGGAGCTTTCCTCCCTCCCCTTTGACCAGACTGCCTGGATTACCGAACTGCTGACGCTGGCGCGCAATGCCAGCCGCGCGGATTCGGTGCGCATCGCCGCCCGTGCGGTCGAGGCCTTCCCCGAAGGCTACGACATCTCCACCGGCGAATATCGCCTGCGCGACGACTACACCTCGCTGATGTGGCTGGGCGGCACCAATGCCCTGTGGCACCAGGGCGACGCCGCTGCTGCTGCGCCGCTGTTCTACCAATACGGAGCCGCTGCACGCTCGTCGCAGACGCGTTCGAAGGGCTTCTTCTGGGCGGGCGAAGCCTATCGCCGCGCGGGCAATACTGCCGAGGCAGAGCGCCATTATGACATGGCCGCCACCTATGCGGACCGGTTCTACGGCCTGCTGGCGCTGGACCGGCTTGGCCGCGAGATCCCCGCGCTGGACGGCGCACCATCGGCCCAGCCGACGCCCGAACAGCGTGCAGCCTTCAACGCCCAGCCGATCACCCGCGCCGTGACCGAAGTCGCCCGCGATGCGCCGTGGTCCACCGGCATCCGCTTCTACCGCGCCATCGCAGACCAGGCAGAGACCGCCGCCGAACACGTGCTAGTGGCAGACCTCGCCCGCGAGATCGGCCGCCGCGACCTTGCGGTGAACCTCGCCGATGCCGCCATGGCAGACGGCCATTCGGGCTTTACCCAGATCGGCTATCCCACACTGCAGACGCCAGCGGGCACCAACTGGACGATGATCCACGCCCTCGCCCGGCAGGAAAGCCAGTTTGCCGAAAACGCCATCAGCCATGCCGGTGCGCGCGGCCTGATGCAGTTCATGCCCGCCACCGCGCGCGAGGAATCGCGCCGCGCCAACATGTCCTATTCGGCTGACCGCCTGATCGACGATCCGACCTATTCGATGCAGCTTGGCTCCAACCACATCGAACGGCTGATCGCCTATTACGACGGCAGCTATCCGCTCGCCATCGCCGCCTACAACGCGGGGCCCGGCAACGTGAACCGCTGGCTGCGCGAGAATGGCGACCCGCGCCAGACCGGCGACTGGCTGCGCTGGATCGAGGAAATCGGCTTCTTCGAGACCAAGAACTACGTCCAGCGCGTGATCGAGAACGCCGTGGTCTACGAGAGGCTCTATCCGGAGCGGGCCGGCCGCAGCCGCGATGTCGAGGATTTCCTGCGGTAAATTGCCGCCCCGACAGGTTGTGGTAACCACGAATTAACCAATCCTGTTCACATCCGGTTGCCATGAAAGCACTCGGCACCGCCTACCGCTATGGCACCCACGCCCTGCGCGCCGTTACCGGCCGCAGCGACCCCATGCTGCCTCCGCCGCACCTGCATACCATCGGCACCGGCAACTTCCGCGCCATCGGCGAGGAATTCCTCGGTCATTTCAAGGATGCGGGGCTGAAGCCGGAACACCGCGTGCTGGACGTTGGTGCAGGCACGGGCCGCATGGCCCTGCCGCTGACGAGCTACCTGACCACCGGCAGCTTTGACGGGCTGGAAATCATCAAGCCCAGCGTCGACTGGTGCAACCAGGCCTATGCCCAGTGGCCCAATTTCCGTTTCCACCACGCCGACGTTTTCAACCTGCGTTACAACGAGGGCGGATCGTCCGAGGCTGCGGACTACCGCTTCCCCTTCGATGACGACACTTTCGACTTTGCCTTCCTCACTTCGGTCTTCACCCACATGCAGGCTGCCGAGGTCGACCAGTACTTCAGCGAACTCGCGCGGGTTTTGAAGCCGGGCGGGATCGCCTTCGTGACCGCCTTCGTCCTCGACGACGATGCCAAGGCTGCCATTGCCAATCATCGCGCCCGCTACGGGTTCAAGGTGGTGCTCGACCAGTGCTTCGCCGACGATGCCAAAGTCCCCGAAAAAGCCACGGCCTATGCGCCCGACGTCTATGCTCGCCTCGCCGCACCGCTCAAGCTGACCGGGTTCCATCCCGGCACCTGGCGCGGTGGCCAGGGCAAGTCGTTCCAGGACATCACGGTATTCACCGCCCGCTGACACGCGCCTCTTTCCAGTCTTGCCGCCGCGCGGTATCGCGCCGGAATGTCCGACAATACCAGTCCCATCACGCCTGCAGGCCTTGCCGCGCTGAAGGCGCGTTATGACCACCTGCTGGGAACTGAACGTCCGGAGATCGTCGAGATCGTCAGTTGGGCGGCGGGCAATGGCGACCGCAGCGAGAACGGCGACTACCTCTACGGGCGCAAGCGCATGCGCGAGATCGACCGCGAGCTGGCTTACCTTGCCAAGGTGATGAAGCACGCCAAGGTGGTCGACCCGTCGCAGCAACCGGACAAGAGCCGCGTGTTCTTTGGCGCCACCGTCACCATCGCCGACGAGGATGACGAGGAACGCGTGGTCACCGTGGTCGGCGACAAGGAACAGGACGCCAGCGCTGGCCGGATCGGTTGGTCCAGCCCAATCGCCCGCGCCTTGCGCGGCGCGCAGGTGGGCGACCTGCGCACCGTGCGCCTGCCTGCGGGCGAAAAGGAATGGGAAGTGGTGAGCATTTCCTATCCGGAGCCGAACTGATGGCCAACGTGGTCAACCTGCGGCTGGCGCGCAAACGCCGGGACCGGGCCGACAAGGCCAAGGCCGCCTCCGCCGCACGCGCCAAGCACGGCACGACCAAGGCAGGAAAGCTGGCGCAACAGGCAGACGAAGCGCGCCTCCAAAGCATTGTCGACGGTGCCAAGCTGGAACGGGACGACTGATGCGCACCACCTACCAGGATGCCACCGTGCGGCTCTATTTCCTCGACCGCGACAGCGAAGGCGGCGCGGCGGAAACCCTGCTCTACGGCCCTCTGCACGAGGCCTTGGAGCTTGCGGCGCAGCAGCCTGAAGACATACAGGAAGGCCTGTTCCTCGCCACCGACAACGACGTCGTCGCTTACCTTGACCTGATCGGCGAATAAAAAATTTCGTCCAATCTGTAAGACATCCGGCAGCGGGCCGACTACCCTCACATGGCACGAGGGAATAACCGCTTGGAACCGACCGCACTTTCGCAGGACGAGGCCTATCGCGACGCCGCCGAGCAATTCGGCGGTGCGATTGAGCGACTTGCACGCGGGTACGAGGCGGACCCTGACCTCGCCCGCGACCTGGTGCAGGATATCCACGCTGCCCTGTGGCGCAGTTTCGAATATTTCGAAGGCCAGTGTTCGGTGCGCAGCTGGGTCTACCGCATCGGCCACAATGTCGCTGTCAGCCACATCCAGGCCAGCCGCCGGGCGAAACCGGCAGCGCTGGTGGGGCTGGATGCGATCGCCGAACTCCCTTCAGCCGATAACCAGGCCGCAGCTACCGAGGAATCGCAATTGCGACGGCGGCTGCTCGCCATGATCCATCGCCTCAAGCCCGCCGACCGGCAGGTGATGCTGCTCTATCTCGAAGAACTGACTGCCGAGGAAATCGGCGAGGTTACCGGCCTTTCCGCCGGAGCCGTCGCCACGCGTATTCATCGCCTGAAGGCGCTGCTCGCAGAGGCAATCCATACCGAAGGAAGTGACCAATGACCCCTGAAGAATTTGTCCGTGGCAGTTGGCAGGACGGCGCAGCCGCAGCCCCCCTGCCCCCGCTGGAGGAACTGCGCGGCCGCGCCGACAGGTTCCGCCGCAAGATCGTGCGCCGCAACTGGATCGAATATGCGGCCGGGATCTTCGTGCTGGTCGCATTCGGCTTCGGCATGGTCACCGCACCGTTGGAGGCCTTGCGGATCGGCTGCGCACTGACTGTAGGCGGCACGCTGGTGATCCTGTGGCAGCTGCACCGCCGCGCCAGCCCGCTCACCCCGATGGAACAGGGCGGGCAACTCTCGGTGCTCGATTACCAGCGGCGCGAACTGGTGCGCCAGCGTGATGCGCTCGACAGTATTTTCACCTGGTACCTGCTGCCGCTGATCCCCGGCATCGTGGTACTCTACGCCTCACCCATGCTGTCGCTGCCCATGGCGCAGTGGGCTTGGCCGCCGATGGACGTGGTGAGGCCGATGGGCCTGACCGCCGTGTTCTTTGCCTTCGTCTACCTGCTCAACAAGCGCGCCGCGCGGCAGTTGCAGGGGCAGATCGACGAGATCGAAGCGTTGCAGGCCGACTGATCGCGAACGGCAGGCAAAGCAAAAGGGGCGCAGCCTGGTGCTGCGCCCCTTCTTGCTTGTGCCGGAGGTTGGTTACTCGGCGGCTTCCGCCGCGTCGTCCTTTCCAGCGTCCTTGCCACCGTCCTTGTCGAACAGCGAAGGCGTTGCCTCCTCGTCGGTCAGGTCGGGCATGACGTCCGAGGTAGCCTGTGCAGCCCCCTCGACCAGTTTGCCGAGCGAGGAGCCATCGAGGCCAAGTTCCTTCATCAGCCCGTCGAGCACCGGCGCCTGCGCGCGGTAGGCCAGGGCTGCGGCCACGGCGTCGTTGGCAAGGTTGCCCGAACCGCCGCCGCTGCCAGCGCCGCCCGTCGAACCGGCCGGGCCGGTCTTCTGGGTCAGGCCGTCGACCTGCACGATCTTGATGCTGTCGATCGCTTCCATCGGCTTGGCGCTTTCGCGGATCACGTCCGGCAGCACCTTCAGCAAGGCCAGCTTCGTCTGCAGGCTGATCTGGTCCATCGACAGGATGTTCGCAGCTTCGTTGACGGCGCGCTGGCCGGCAGCTTCGACTTCGAACTTCACCCGGTCTGCTTCGGCGCGCAGCTTGGTCGCGTCGGCTTCACCTTCTGCCTCACGGCGGATGGCTTCGGCACGGTTGGTCGCGGCATCGCGGTCTGCCTCGGCGTCGACGCGGATCTTGATTGCGTCACGCTCGGCCTGCTTGGCCGCTTCGATCAGCTCGATCTTCTTCTGACGCTCGGCGATCTCGCTTTCGCGGGCCGTGGCGACCTGCTCTTCGGCCTGCACTGCCTTGGCGCGTGCCGCGTCTGCTTCGGCCTTGGCCTGGCTTTCCTCGCGCGACTTGTTCTGCACCGCGATCTGCTGTTCCTGGCGGGCGATCTCGAGCGCGCGCACCTGGTCGATGCGAGCCTCTTCCACCAGCCGGTCAGCTTCGATCTGCTGCGCGTCGACGAGCTTCTTGGCCTCGATCCGTGCGGCATCGGCTTCGCGCTGGCGCTCGGCCTGTTCACGGGCGATCTCGGACATCTGCGCGGCACGCCGCACCTCGACTTCGCGTTCCTGCTGCAGTCGCGCATATTCCTTGTCACGACCGATCTCGAACGAACGCGTATCCGCCTCGAGGTTCTTCGTCTCCATCTGCACACGCGTGTCCTGCTCGATGTCGTTGCGCAGCTTCTTGCGCGCCTCGATCTGCTCGGTCAGCTTCGTGAGACCTTCGGCGTCGAAGGCGTTGTTGGCGTTGAAGTGCTCGATGCTGGTCTGGTCGAGACCGGTCAGCGAGACCGATTCCAGCTCCAGGCCGTTCATGGCGAGGTCGTTCGACGACACCTGCTGCACCTTCTGGACGAAGTCGGCACGCTGCTCGTGCAGCTCGTTCATCGTCATACCGGCAGCGACAGAGCGCAGCGCGTCGACGAACTTGCCTTCGACCAGGTCCTTCAGCATGTCCGGTTGCATCGTCCGGTGGCCCAGCGTTTGCGCGGCCATGGCAATGGCCTCGGCGTCAGGCTTCACGCGGACGTAGAACTCCGCCTTCACGTCGATACGAAGGCGATCGAGCGTGATCAGGGCTTCGCCATCGCGGCGGATGACCGAAAGCACCAAGGTGTTCATGTTGACCGGCATGGTCTCGTGGAAGACCGGCAGCACCAGGGCACCGCCGTTCATCACCACCTTCTCGCCGCCCACACCCGTCCGCACGAAGGCGATTTCCTTCGAGGCTCGCTTGTAGAGCTTGGTCAGGAAGATGAGGAAGGCAATGATGGCGACGATTGCGCCGCCGCCCAGTACCATCGGGGTTGAAGTGATATTCTCCAGCATATTTCTCTCTCTTTCTTCAATTCATGGGTCGCCCGACTGGCGTCAGCCAGCCGCCGGGATCAGTTGACGGGTGCGAGCTTGCGCTCTGCCAGCGGCACGCCGAAGAAGGTCTGGCCTTCGCGGCGCACCAGCAGCACCTGGTCACCTTCGTGGAATTCGCTTCCGGCCTCGTGTGGCTCGACCATGACGTGATGCGTCTGGCCGTGCCGGTCGTAGACCTTGGCGCGGGCGGGATAGCCCTGGCGGGCCTTGCCGGTGGTCACGGTTGCGCGCCTGCCGACAAGGCTGTCGATCCCAACTGCGCTGGTCTCGTCCTGCGGCAGGATCCGTCCCAGCGGCCGCACGAGGGTGGCCGTGGCCGGCAATGTCACCCCGAAGGTGGCCACTGCCGCCAGCAGCGCATCAAGCGGCGCGCCGAGCAGGTTTCCTGCCAGCGACTGGATGCTCACCCCGATGCTGGCGAACAGGAACAGGAAGGTCATCAACCAGATCAGGAATGGCACGCGGCCAATTCCCAGCAAGGTCGTGATCCCGCCCATGATCGAAGCGCTGCCGTCAAATTCGGCAGGTGAGTCGAGATCGGCATCAACGTCGAGATCGGCGTCGAGATCGAACAAATCGCCCACTCCGATGATCTGGATCACCGCGAGCAGCAGCATTGCCCCGAAGGCAATCGCAAAGGGCAGATTGTAGTCAGCTAAGAGGCTCATCGCAGCAATCGCCGCTGGGGGGAGTTCCGGGCGGCGCCTTCCATGTTGAGGCGCGACCATCGCGCCCTTCAGGCCAGGTTACCCGGTGCCTCTTCCCGCCCGATTCTTTTGCCATAAATCGCGCGAATTGACCAGAAAAACCGGATTCGACGCGTACGATTTTGACCCGATGCTTCCTTCGACTATGGGGAATATATGCGCCGCGTCCTTCCCCTGATCCTGCTGTTGATGGCGAGTCCAATCGCCGCGCGAGACAGCCTGGGCGTGTTCGGCATGTGGGGCGCTTTCCGCGACCCTGACGTGCCGCGCTGCTATGCCATCGCCGCAGCCGACAGCAACCGCAATCGGCGCGATTTCGAACCCTTTGCCAGCGTCGGCAACTGGCCCGACCGGCAGGTGCGCGGCCAGGTCCATTTCCGCCTCAGTCGCGAGCTGTCTGCCAATCCCCGTGTGCGGCTCGCCATCGGCGGCCAGCGGTTCGACCTGACCGGCGGCGGCAACGATGCCTGGGCCAGCGATGCTGGAGCGGATGCGGCCATTGTCGCTGCCATGCGAGGCGGCAGCACCATGAGCATCAGCGCCACGGACAACCGCGGCAACCGCTTTACCGATCGCTATACCCTCTCGGGCGCTGCCACTGCTTTGGATGCCGCCGCCGTAGGCTGTGCGGGGCAATGAGCGATCGCCCGACGATCACCGGCTTGAACTTCGTCCTTGCCGTGCCCGACGCCATGACGACGGCGCGCTGGTGGATCGACGTCATGAAGTTCGACAAGCTGCGTGATCTAGGCGGCTGGGTGTTCGTCAAGCGCGGGCGCTGCATGATCATGCTGGGGTCCTGCCCCGACGCCATTCCCGTGCCCGATCTCGGTGACCACCAGTACTTCGGTTACATCGAGTTTGACGATATCGATGCTTACTATGAAGAGATCCGACAAGGCTCGGTCGATTTCCTTTCCCACCCAGATGACAAGGAGTGGGGCATGCGCGAGTTCGGCGTGCGCACGCCGGACGGGCATCGGGTGATGTTCGGGCAGGACCTGGAAAATCCGCTTCCGCCGCAGGACTGATCCCGCCGTAGCGCTTTGATTTAAGTCTGATCTGCCAGTCGCCTACAGTTGTCGACGAACGACAATCCAGCGCGCCGCAGAGGTGCTATTACCTCCCACGGAAATGACCGCCATGGTCCGTTGGCCAATGCAGGAGGGGCTGCCTGCACAGCTGACAGAGGGACGGTGGTCTGTGTGGGAGGGATTGCAGCTCCAATATGGCTACTTACGATTTTGCCCCCGCCGTGGGCAGGACCCGGTTGAAACAGGCCGCAGCAGACTTTGCCACAAGTGGCTTTGTCCGGCTGGAAAACGTCCTGCCAAAGCGCACGGCCCAACACCTGCACGACTGGCTGCGTGACGAGGCCGAGTGGTGGCGCGTGCTCAACCAGGGCGACAAGGTCTGGGATCTTGGGCCGGATTCGATTGCCGCACTCGATGCCGATCCGGCCAAGGCCGGACAGTTGCGCGAAGCCATCAATGCCGGCGCCCGCGACGGATTCCAGTATGCCTATGACACCGTGCGCGTGGCGGATCAGCAGGCCGAGCGGGAAGAGCGCCAATGGCCGGTCGACCGGTTCCTGGAGGCGGTCAATTCCGAGCCGTGGCTGGAACTGTTCCGCCGGGTGACGGGCGATGACGCCATTGCCCTCGCCGATGGCCAGGCGACCCGTTACCTGCCCGAACATTTCCTGACCGCGCATGACGACAACGTCGCCGGCAAACACCGTCACGCCGCCTACGTGCTGGGCCTGACACCCGGCTGGCAGACCCATTGGGGCGGCCTGCTGATGTTCCATGCCGAGAACGGCGATGTCGAACAGGCGCTGATGCCGCGCTTCAACGCGATGAACCTGTTCCGCGTGCCCCGGCTGCACAGCGTATCCCCCGTTGCGCCCTACGCCGGCGGCGCGCGGTTCTCGATCACCGGCTGGCTGCGGAGCAACGGCTAGGCAAGCGGGCATCTTGCGCCTATATGCGCGCCTCCCATGGCCGATACACAGCTCATGACCATCCCCGGGCAGGTAGACCCGGTTCCCGTCGCGCGTGACATTACGCCGCGCGAGGACGGGCGCGTGGACCTGATCGGCCTGCCGAAGAAGGACATTGCCGCCCTGTTCGAAGGCGCGGGTCTCGACAAGAAACAGGCAAAGCTTCGCGCCAAGCAGGTGTTCCACTGGCTGTACCACCGCGGCGTGACGGATTTCGAGGCGATGACCGACATCGCCAAGACCATGCGCCCGTGGCTGGCCGAACGCTTCGTGATCGGCCGCCCCGAAGTGGTCGAGGCGCAGCATTCCACCGACGGCACCCGCAAGTGGCTGCTGCGCACGGCGGACGGCCACGATTTCGAAATGGTCTTCATCCCCGATGCCGATCGCGGGACGCTGTGCGTTTCCAGCCAGGTCGGTTGCACGCTCAACTGCCGTTTCTGCCACACTGGCACCATGCGGCTGGTGCGCAACCTCACCCCCGGCGAGATCGTCGGCCAGGTAATGCTGGCGCGAGATGCACTGGGCGAATGGCCCAAGGGCAGCATGGCCGGCCTCGATGGTACCGAGGATGCCGGCCACTACACCTCGGACGGCCGCCTGCTCACCAACATCGTGATGATGGGCATGGGCGAACCGCTGTACAATTTCGACAACGTAAAGGGCGCGCTGCAGCTGGTGATGGACGGTGACGGCCTTGCCCTGTCCAAGCGCCGCATTACCCTGTCGACCAGTGGCGTCGTGCCCGCGATGGCGCGCTGCGGCGAGGAAATCGGCGTGAACCTGGCCGTGTCGCTGCACGCGGTGACGAAGGAAATCCGCGACGAGATCGTGCCGATCAACAAGAAGTACGGGCTGGAAGATCTGCTGCAGGCCTGTGCGGACTATCCCGGCGCCAGCAATGCACGGCGGATCACCTTTGAATATGTCATGCTGAAGGACAAGAACGACAGCGACGAGCACGCGCGCGAGCTTGTCCGGCTGCTCAAGCAGTACAAGCTGCCGGCGAAGGTCAACCTGATCCCGTTCAATCCGTGGCCCGGCGCAGTCTACGAATGCTCGACGCCCGAACGGATCAAGGCCTTCTCCAACATCGTCTTCGAAGGCGGCATTTCAGCGCCGGTGCGCACCCCGCGCGGCCGCGATATCGACGCTGCCTGCGGCCAGCTGAAGACCGCCGCCGAGAAGAAGAGCCGCGCGCAGCTCGACCGCGAAGCGGCAGAGGCCTCCGCTCAGGCGGGCTGAACGCGCATCACCGGACGCTCGCCATAGGTCAGCGCCCGCCACAGCCATTCCATCGGACCGAAGCGATAGCGGCCTAGCCACCAGTGGCTGAACAGGGTTTGCAGCGCGAAGAAACCGAAGCACAGGCCGAGCACCACCTTAGGGGCGATCATCCCCGCCAGTGCCAGTCCGCCGTGGAAGCCATAGAGCACCAGCCCGATGAAGACGCCCTGCACCAGGTAATTGGTCAGCGCCATGCGTCCGACGGGGCCGAACATGCGCGCCAGTATGCCGAAGCGCGAGGAGTGGAACAGCAGGATCAGGCCCGTGGCATAGCCCAGGTCGAGCACCGGCACGCCGACCACGTGCATCCATTTCGCCACCCATGCCGGGGCGTCGATCAGTTCGGCCTCGCCCACGGCCACCCGCAGGACTTCGATGGCTACACCCAGGGGAAATGCCACGAAGAAAATCCTGCGGATCTGCGGCAGCAGTTCGCCAGCGCGCTGCAGCCAGCCCTGCCGTGCGACATAGGCTCCGACAAGGAAGCGTCCCAGCGCGTAGAGTATCCAGGCAACGATCAGCCCGTTGGCGATCCAGTCGTACCAGACGAGACGGGCCGTGGCCTCGACCCATTCGAAATAGCTGCCGTTGACATAGGCATCCTGCCGCATGGCAATCGCCGCCTCGCCGAAGGCCATTTCCTCCGCCGGTTCGACCCAGCCGAGCAGGTCCGTCACCCATTGCACCAGCGGCTTGCCCAGCAGTGCCAGTGTCAGGCCCACGCCCAGCATGGCGCGGGCCGACATGCCGCGCAGGGCGAACAGCAGGAAGCCGGTGATGGCGTAGAGGTTGAGGATGTCCCACGGCCAGATCAGGAACAGGTTGATCAGGCCGAACACCAGCAGCACGAATAGCCGCCGCGTATAGATATAGGCGAAGGCCGCCCCGCGCTCTTCCAGGCGCTGCATCTGCACCCAGAAGCCGACACCGAAGAGGAAGGCGAACAGGGTGTTGGCCTTGTCGGAGACGAAGACATCGGTGAACACGATCGCGGCAATATTGCCGGAATCCTGCGCAAAGGCCTCGGTCTGGGCGGGCAGTGCGGTATTCTCACCGAAGGACCACCAGACGAAATTGGCGATCAACACGCCGAGCAACGCAAAACCGCGCAGCACGTCGAGTTCGCCAACGCGTTCGCTGGATGTAACGGGGGCTGCCCCGCTCGCTTGTTCCGTCATTGCATTCCCCCCAATGTCGAGGTGCTACGCCTGCGCGCTTGCCTTGCATAGCCCCGCGCCGCAAAGGTGGTGCATGAGCGATCCCGACACCCTCGCCTTCTACGACCGCGAAGCCAGTGACTACGTGCAGAAGTTCGTGGACGGCAGCGTGCGCTTCCTCGACGGCTTTGCCGAGCGCCTTGCACCGGGTGCCAACGTGCTGGAGCTTGGCTGCGGTGGCGGGCGCGATGCGCAGCAGTTCCTCGAACGCGGCTTTCGCGTCGACATGACAGACGGCTCTGCGGGCATGGCGGAGGAAGCCCGCAAGCGTACCGGAAAGGACGTTCGGCTGCTGCACTTCGACGAGTTGGAAGCTGTCGAAGCCTACGACGCGGTGTGGGCACACGCCTCGCTGCATCACCAGCCACTGGCGGGCCTTGGCGAGGTGCTGGTGCGCGTGCACCGCGCACTGCGTCCCGGAGGCTGGTTCTTTGCCAATTACAAGCTGGGCGACGGCGACGCGCGCGATGCCTTTGGTCGCCTCTACAACTTCGCCCCGCGGCAGGTGTTGCTCGACCTCTACAAGGATGCCGGCTGGCAGCTGGAGGACGTGCAGGATTACCGCGACGGCGGTCTCGACAAGGTGATGCGCGACTGGATCGCCATTACCGCAAGGAAAGCTGCATGATCGTCGTCGACGCCATTTGCGTGGCTAACGCCGTGCCCTTCCGGGGTGACGAGCAAAGCGCCATCGCCAAGCAACCGGTAACGGGCAAGGTGGAAGTGACCGCACTTGGCCTTGCGGGCGACCAGCAGGCAGACCTTGTCCACCATGGCGGGCCGGACATGGCCCTGCACCACTACCCGCGCGATCACCATGACTACTGGCGCGGCGAGCTTGGCGATCACCCCCTGCTGGACGAACCCGGCGCCTTCGGATCCAACCTGTCCACCGCGGGCCTGACCGAGGAGCAGGTCCTGCTGGGAGACCGCTTCAGGCTCGGCTCGGCGCTGCTCGAAGCCTGCCAGCCACGCCAACCCTGTTGGAAGATCGAACACCGCTTTGGCGAAAAGGCCATGGTGAAGCGCATCATGGCGACCGGTCGCTGCGGCTGGTTCTACCGCGTGATCGAGGAAGGCGAGGCAAAAGCCGGAGATGCGCTCGAGAAGGTATCCGAAGGCCTGCCCGAATGGTCGATGGCGCGGCTGTTTGGCGGCATCTGGGGCACCAGCACGCCGGTCGATACCGACCTGCTTCGCGAGATCAGCGAGCTGCCCCTGCTGGCGGACAAGCTGCGCTACAAGTTGGTCGCAAAGCTCGACGTCTGAAGCTTTTTCGGTCGGCTTGTCGCTCCACCGAAACGGCTCGTCCCCATAATCGCCATCCAACGATTTGTTCATCTGACGTTGGGGAAACATGAACGATCTACCGCATTACCGACAACACACGAAGTCGAGTCGAAAGGTAGACCGCGATGAAACAGACCCTGATTGCCCTCGCCGCCGCCACTTCGCTGGCGCTCCCCGCCGTCCCCGCGATGGCACAGCAAGGCCCGCCGTCCTGGGCCCCGGCACACGGCTATCGCGACCAGCATCGCGGTGACCGCTACGATGCCCGCTACGACCGCCGCGACGAGCGGCGCTATGACCGCCGTGGCGACCGCCGCGATGATCGCCGCTATCGCACCTATGACGACCAGGGCCGCTACTACGAGCCCCGCCGAGTGCGCCGTGGTGACCGTGTCTGGCAGGGCCGCGACGGTCGCTATTACTGCGAGCGCGAGAACGGCACGACCGGCCTGATCATCGGTGCAGCCGGTGGCGCGCTGGTTGGCCGCGCCATCGACACCCGCGGTGATCGCACCGTCGGCACCCTGCTTGGTGCCGTTGTCGGCGGCCTGCTGGGCCGCGAGATCGACCGCGGCGAGGCCCGCTGCCGCTAATCACAACTTACTAGTTGTCCCCTGACGCCGTCGCTCTTCCCCTCCGAGCGGCGGCGTCTTTGCGTTGCACTTTGTATCCTTTTAGGATACGAGGTGCCCCATGCATCTGGCAGGGCAGAAAATTCGCAGCTGGCGCGATGCGCACGATCCGCCGCTGAGCGCGGAGGAATTCGGGCGGCAATATGGCGCTCCGGAGCCGTGGCCCAGCCGCACAGTCTACGGTTGGGAAGCCAAGGGCAAGGTGCCCCGGCCTCCGACACAAAAGCGACTTGCCGAACTGGGCATTTGCGAGCCCGCCGACTTTCTCGAACCTGCCGCCTACGATCCAGCCGAAAGCGAATCCGCGATGAGCGATATCCACCCCTTCTTCGACATGCACACGCACGGCTTCGTGCGGCTCGCCACCAGCACGCCCAAGGTGCGCACGGCGGACGTGCCCTACAATGCGGCGGGGATCATCGAACAGGCACAGAAGGCACACGAACAGCACGTCGACCTGCTGCTCTATCCGGAACTTTGCCTGTCGAGCTATGCGCTCGACGACCTGCACATACAGGCCGCGCTGCTCGACAATGTCGAGGCGCATATCGAGGACATTCGCAAGGCGAGCGAGGAGCTTACGCCGGTGCTGGTGATCGGTGCGCCGCTGCGCCGCGGCGGACGCATCTATAACTGTGCGCTGGTGATCGCCCATGGCGAGGTGCTGGGCGCAGTCCCGAAGAGCTACCTGCCCAACTACCGCGAGTTCTACGAAAAGCGCTGGTTCGCGCGCGGCAACAACTGCCGCGACCTGTGGATCGGCGTGAATGGCGAGGAAGTGCCCTTCGGTGTCGACCTGATCTTCTCGGCTTCCAACCTCAAGGGCTTCACCTTCGGCATCGAAATCTGCGAGGATTTCTGGAGCCCCAACCCGCCCGGCACCATGGCGGCCCTCGCAGGGGCCACCATCCTGCTGAACCTTTCGGCCAGCAACATCACCATCGGCAAGTCGGACGAGCGCCACATGCTCTGCGCCGCCAGCTCGGCGCGATCGGTCTGTGCCTATGCTTATTCCGCCAGCGGCTTTGGCGAGAGTACCACCGATCTCAGCTGGGACGGCCAGGGCATGGTCTACGAACTGGGCGACCTGATGGTGGAAAGCGTGCGCTTCGAACTGGAGCCGGAGCTGTGCGTGACGGACATCGACACGCGCCGTATCCTCAACGAGCGCATGCGCATGGGCACCTTCAACGATGCCGCCGAGGACGCCGGACGCCCCGAAGACAGTTTCCGTAACATCACTTTCGAGCATTCCTGCACGCCCGGTGATATCGGCCTGCAGCGCCCGATCCGCCGCTTCCCCTTCGTGCCCAACCGGCAGGACAAACTGGACCACGACGCCTATGAGGCGTTCAACATACAGGTCGACGCGCTGATGCGGCGTATCCAGGCGACCAATCCCAAGAGCCTGGTCATCGGCATTTCCGGCGGGCTCGATTCCACCCACGCGCTGATCGTGGCGGCCAAGGCTTGCGACACGCTGGGCCTCCCGCGCTCGACGATCCGCGCCTACACCATGCCCGGCTTCGCCACTTCGGACGAGACCAAGTCCAACGCCTGGAAGCTGATGGAAGCTTTCCATGTCACTGCCGAGGAAATCGACATCAAGCCAGCTGCGCGCCAGATGCTGCAGGACATGGGGCACCCCTTCGCCGACGGGGCACCGCACTACGACACCACCTTCGAGAACGTGCAGGCGGGCCTGCGGACGGACTACCTGTTCCGGCTCGCGGGACACCATGGCGGCTGGGTGATCGGCACCGGCGACCTGTCCGAACTGGCGCTGGGCTGGTGCACCTATGGCGTGGGTGACCACATGAGCCACTACGGCGTCAATTCGGGCGTGCCCAAGACTCTGATCCAGTACCTGATCCGCTGGGCCGTCAGCACCGAGCAGTTCGATGCACATGTCGGCGAAGTGCTGCTGGAAGTGCTGCAGACCGAAATCAGCCCCGAGCTGGTCCCCGCCGATGCCGAAGGCAATCTCCAGAGCACCGAAAGCATGGTCGGCCCCTACGAGCTCAACGACTTCTTCCTCCACCACACCATCCGCTGGGGACAAAAGCCGAGCCACACGGCTTTCCTGTGCTGGCACGCATGGCGTGATAAGGCCGAGGGATTGTGGCCGCATGACTTCCCGGGAGCAAAGAAGAACCAATACGATCTCGACACCATCCACGGCTGGCTGGAGAAATTCGTGAAACGCTTCTTCGCCTTCAGCCAGTTCAAGCGCTCTGCCCTTCCCAACGGCCCCAAGGTCAGCGCGGGCGGCGCGCTTTCCCCGCGCGGCGACTGGCGCGCGCCGAGCGATGCCGTGGCCGAGGTATGGCTGGCGGACCTGCGGGACAACATGCCGCCGAATTGACGCTGGCGGGGCTAACTTGTTATCCATCACATATTGACGGGCGATGCGGCGTTAAGGGAGCTGCGTGCAAGACCCGACAAGGATGGTTCACATGAGAGCATTTTTCCACACCACCGGTGCCGCCGCGACCATGGTCGCGTTGCTGGCCCTTGCCGTGCCCGCGCAGGCGCAATTCGGCGGGCTTGGCCGCATCGTCAACGACGCGCGCCGAGCAGCCGAGAACCAGCCGCGCGAAGACGAGACACCGCAAACGCCCGACGAGTGCCAGCAGAACGGCTCTGAAAGTGTCGGCGGCGCAATCCTGGGCGGGATCATCAACCGTACGGCGCGCGATGCGGCCTACGATGCAGGCCTCGGCTCCTTCGTGCCCGTAGGCGAATTCTCCGACCAGATCAGCGCCGCGATTGCCTGCAAGCTCGATCCGGACGAGCAGCGCCAGATGGCCGAAGCCACGGTAGAGGCTACGCGCGGCACGGGCGAAGACGGCGGTGCCGAAGTCGGCGCGACTTCCGCATGGGTGTCCGAAACCCGGCCCGGCGTGTCGGGCCGTTCGACGGTAACCGGCCGGGAAGACGGCTCTTCCGACGGCATGGAATGCGTGTTTGTCGCCGATGTGATTATCGTCGATGGCGAGGAAACCCGCGCGGACAAGCGCATGTGCCGCCGCCCGCCCTCGCGCCGCTACGCCCGCATGGCATGAAGCGGCTCGGCAAGTCCCTGCTGGCGCTGGGCGCCTTTGCCGCTTTGTCCGCGCAAAGTGCGATGGACCCGGACAACCCCACTTGCCCGGCCGAACCCGACTGGGGACCGGCAGAGCGCATGAACCTGTCCACGCGTGACGTCGACGGCGTCCGCGTGCTGGTACTCGAAGGCGTCGTCGACCGCACCCTTCCCGAACGGCTCGAGGCCGCGATCGAAGAAGACGAACTGATCGGCGAGATCTGGATCCGCTCGCGCGGCGGCGATGCGCGCGCCGGCAATGCCGCCGGCCGCATCATCCGCGACTATGGCCTCGTCACCCGCATCCCCAGCGGCTGGACCTGTTTTTCCGCCTGCAACTTCGTTTTCATGGGCGGTGTCGGCCGCTACGTGGAGCCGGGCGGCGTGTTCATGGTACACATGTTCACCCACACGGGTGACCGCTCGCTGATCGCCGAGACGCGGATGGACGGAACCCAGGCAACGGCAGAACTGATCGGCGAGATCGAACAGGCCAGCGCCATGCTGGCGACCGAGGACAACGACTTCCTCATCCGCATGGGCATCAGCCGCCTGCTGCTCAGCGAGATCATGTACCAGCAACAGGCCGTCAGCAACGACGAGGACCCCAGCACCCGCTACTGCCTGACGCAGGAAGAGGTGCTGCGTTACAACGTGCGCGCAGACCTTCGCCCGGCGGGCTGAGGACTATTCGCCCGCGGTCAGCCGCAGTACCGCGCCTTCCACCTGGTCCGTCAGCAGGTAGACCGATCCGTCGGGCGCAACCTGCACGTCTCGCCAGCGCTGGCCCAGATCACGCAGCAGCCGCTCTGGCTCGCCAATCGGCACGCCGGTGTTGTCGGTATCGTACCGCAACAGGCCCTGCGTGAAGCTGCCGAGCAGCATGTCGCCTTCCCAGGCCGACAGCTCGTCGCCATCGTAGAAGGCAAGGTTGCCGGGATTGAAACTGGGCGGACCGAACACGAGCACCGGGTCGATCATGCCGGGCACATTGCGCACATGCTCCATCTGGGTGCCATCGTAGTGCAGGCCCTGCGTGGTGTTGATCCAGCCGTAGTTGCCGCCGCGCAGGATGCGGTTGACCTCGTCACCGCCACGCGGACCGAATTCGCTCTCCCACAGCTCGCCGGTGAAGGGGTTGTAGGCGAGGCCCAGAGGGTTGCGGTGACCGGTCGACCAGACCAGCGGATCGTGCCCTTCCCAGCCGATCCACGGGTTGCCGGGCACCGGTTCGCCTTCGTCGGTCATGCGGAAGATCTTGCCGTAGTGGCTGGCGGGGTCCTGCACCATTTCGCCGTAGTTGCGATCGCCGCTGGTGACGAAGAGGTTGCCGTCGGGATCGAACAGTATGCGGCCGCCGTAAGAACCGAAAGCCGGACCCTGACCGCAGCACCTTTCCGGCAGCGGCTGTGCGCCGTACCAGGTGTCAGCCACGAAGATGTCCTCGACATCGGTGAGTTCGTGCGCGCCTGCTTCCCAACGCCCGCGCATGACTGCGAGGGTGGAAACGCTCTCGTCGTCAGGGCTGATCTTGGAATAGGCCATGTAGACCAGCCGGTTTTCGGCGAAGTCGGGATGCAGTGCGATTCCCTTCAGGCCGGCGATGCCGAAGGTGTACATGGCCGGGAGGCCGCCGATGGGGGTCGGATCGAGATTGCCCGCAGCATCGATATGGCGCAGCCGCCCGACGCGTTCGGTCAGCAGCATGCCACCTTCAGGCAGGAAGACAATGCCCCATGGCCGTTCGGCCCGGGCGACGACTTCGAGGTGGATCGGGCCATGTTCGGTGTGGAAGTCCCATGGGCCATCGCCCAGCGCGACCCCGCCAAAGGGAGGCGGTGCGGGAGGATCGTCCTGCGCCTGTGCGGAGACGGTAGTCAAAGCCAGTGCTGCCGTGCAGGCAGCCAGTGCCAGGCGAAACTTCATTCGTTGCTCTCCTCCCAAAAGCCAGGTTGTGTCCCCGGCCCACGTCTCTATCCTTAATGCATGAGACGTCCTGTACAATTGACTTTGTCCATTTTTCCATGACGCGCAAGGCCGTCCTTGTCACCGGCGGTGCGAAACGCCTGGGTGCCGCCATGTGCCGGCGCTTTGCCGAAGCAGGCTGGCACGTGGTGATCCACTGCCACCATTCGCTGGATGCAGCGCGCGAGCTGGCGAAAGAATTGCCCAGTGCTCAAGTGGTTCGCTGTGATCTCTCGGACAGCGAGGCCGCTGCGGCCATGGTGCGCGCGCTGGCGGCGGAACTGGAGGACTGGCGCTGCCTGATAAATTCCGCCTCGGTTTTTTCCCCGGACGATGTAACCGCGCTCGATCCGGCAACGAACCGGACTGCAATGCAAGTCAATGCCGCCACACCCGCCCTGATGGCCCAGACCTACCTCGCCCATGCCCGCAGCGATGCGGGCCGCCGCGTGGTGCAGGTGACGGACCAGAAGCTGGCCAACCTCAATCCCGACTTCTTCAGCTATTCGATGAGCAAGGCCGCCGCGGACCTTGCCGCGCGCATGCTGGCCATGACCACCGAGGATGGAGACCGTGTCTACACCCTCGCTCCCGGCGCGATCCTCGCCAGCCACGACCAGAGCGCGGAAGAAGCTGAACGCTCGCACAAGCTCAACCTGTTGCGCCGCCGCACGAGGGCAAGCGAAGTCGCCGATGCCGCGCTGTTTCTTGCCGAGGGTCCCCTGGCGAGCGGCGAAACCTTGTACGTCGATTCCGGACAGCACCTACTGTCGCAGCCGCGCGACGTCATCTACCTTGAACGCGAAGGAGAGGATTGATGGCCCGAACCGCCAAGCGTCCGGCCAAGCGCCACGCCTTGTCCACCCGCCTGTGGCACTGGATCAATGCCATCAGCCTCATCATCCTGTTCATGAGCGGGCTGAACATCTCCAACGGTCATCGCCGCCTATACTGGGGTGACTGGGGCTTCGCGCCCGAGCAGGCCTGGCTGGAAGTCCCCCGCTTCCCCGGCTGGGCGACCATTCCGGACTATTACAGCCTCTCCGCCGCGCGCGACTGGCACGTGCTTTTCGCGCTGGTTTTCGGCTTCTCGCTGCTGGCCTTCATGATCGCGGCGCTGCTCAACCGCCATATGCAGCGCGACATCTTTGCCCGCGCGCGGGAATGGAAGCCGTCGAACATCTGGCGCGATATTGTCGAGCACCTGAAGTTCAATTTCGAGCACGGCGAAGGCAAGTACAACATCCTGCAGAAGATCGCCTACTCGTCGGTGATCCTGGTGCTGCTGCCGCTGATGATCTTCACCGGCATCGTGATGAGCCCCGGCGGCGAGGCTGCCCTGCCCTTCCTGACCGACCTGTTCGGCGGACGGCAAAGCGCGCGCTCTCTGCATTTCATTGCAGCTTGGGGCCTGTTCGCCTTCTTCGTACTGCACATCGCACTGGTGCTGGTGTCCGGCCCGATCCGGCAGCTGCGCGACATGATTACCGGCGGCAAGCTGGAAGGAGATAACCATGCAGCGTCGTAACTTCATCGTTGCCTCGGGCGCGGCATTCCTCGCCGGTTGCAACAAGATCAGTGACAGCGGCTGGTTCGAGAAGCTGGTCGATGGCGCCGAGGGCTGGCACCGTGGCCTGCACCGCGCGCTTGGTGCCGGACGCATTACCATGGCGCCCGAGTTCGATCGCGCGGACGTATCCCCCTTCTTCCGCGGCAACGGCAACCAGGACATCGAGACCGACGAATACCGCGCCGCGCAGGCGGATGGCTTTGCCAATTGGCGGCTCGAAGTCACCGGACTGGTCGACAACCCCCTGTCGCTGTCGATGGACGATATCCGCGCCCTGCCCCAGCGCACCCAGATCACCCGCCACGACTGTGTCGAGGGCTGGAGCGCGATCGGCGAGTGGACCGGGCCGCAACTGTCGCACCTGCTCGAAGCGGCCGGCGTACAGGCCGAGGCCAAGTTCGTGGTGTTCCACTGCGCCGACTTCTTCATGCGCGGACGCGGAGAGAACCGCCAACGCGTCGACTACTACGAAAGCTGCGATCTCGACGATGCCATGCATCCGCAGACGATCGTCGCGCACCAGCTCAACGGCGAGCCACTACCTATCCGTAACGGCGCCCCGCTGCGCATGCGGCTGGAACGGCAGCTGGGTTACAAGCACGCCAAGTACCTGACCGGTATCGAGCTGGTTGCCAGCCTCGACGATATCGCAGGCGGCAAGGGCGGCTATTGGGAAGACGTTGCCGGGTACCAATGGTACGCCGGGATCTGACGCCCTAGCGGTCTCCCACCAGCACGAAAGGGGCCCATGCCACCGGGTGCGCCCATTCCGGATGATCGGGATCGTTGCGGATTTCGGCCATGGCCTGCTGGAACGCTTGCGCGCGGCTGAGTTCGGGATGATCGCGCGACAATTCGACTGTGCGCACGGTCAATCGCGCGGCAACGTCGTCGTCGACCGGCCAGTGCGACACCAGCAGGTTCTCCGCTCCGGCGAAGAAGAAGGCACTGGCGAGGCCTGAAAGACCGCTGGAATCAGTACCGCTGCCACCTGCCGTGTTACAGGCCGACAGGATGACCCAGTCGGCATCGACCTCCAGTTCGGCGATTTCGGACATCGACAGGTAGCCGTCGTCTTCGACGCTGGCTGCATCTGGCGGCGTCATGACAAGCCCCGGTTCGCCAGCCGTACCTGCCTCGGTGGCAAGCAGTCCGTGGGTGGCAAAGACGATTACGTCAGCTGTCAGATCAGCCTGCTTGACCGCGCTCTCGCTGGCAGCTTCGGCAAGGAACAGGGCGTTGCTCGGCTGACCGAAGGCCTGCCACAAGGCGGTCAGTTCACGCTCGGTACCCGGCAGACTGCTCAAGGCACGCAATTGGGTCAGGTCAGCCACGCCCCTGCCGCCGCGCGTCGACCCGACCTCGAAAATCTCTGCGAAATCGCCAGACCTGCGCAGGTCTCCACGATTGGCGGGCGCGCCTTCCAGCTCGGGATTGCCGAAGCCAAGGAACGGTACGTCCCGCTCGCCCGGACCGCTCGCCTGCTGCCGCAAGAAGCGGATCGATTGCAGGTTCGGCACCGTGACGAAGGCATGGCGGTCCGCCAGCCAGCTGGCAGAATGCAGCGCTTCAAGCATGGGCAAATCCTCCGGCGGAAGCTCGTCAACCAGCAAGCCCAAGGGCAAGCCGGTCAAGGCGCCGCTGCTCATCACGAAGACGTGGCTCTTGCCTTCGAGCTGCCCTGCCAGCGGCGCCAGCAATTCCTCGAAGAGCCCATAGGCGGCCCAGAAGCTATAGGCATAAGGCCCATTATCTTCGGATTGGTCAGCCCAGCGGTTGTCTTCGATCAAGTCTGCTGCTGTCGGCAAACCGAGGTCGTACTGAATGCGCCGCACAGCATAGTCGACATTGCCTTCGTCCCAGTCGCTGCGGTGCCAAGCGAACCCGTCCCTGGTTATCGCAACCGCATGGGTGCCCATGTCTGTTGGAACCAGCAAGACAGCGGCCTCGTCCTCACCCAGCAACGCCTGTGTCTCGGCGATCGTCAGACTGTCAGGACGGATCAGCTGCGTATACTCGGGGGCCCAATAACGCAGCA
This sequence comes from Alphaproteobacteria bacterium, assembly GCA_030431875.1. GTDB lineage: Bacteria > Pseudomonadota > Alphaproteobacteria > Sphingomonadales > Sphingomonadaceae > Alteraurantiacibacter. The sequence continues at coordinate 38,930 of JAUIIG010000009.1, read as the reverse complement.
ACGTGTCGAGCGCTTCCATCCCGCCTTCGATCTGATCCATCTCAGCGCGCAGCTCTTCGCGGCGTGCGCGCGCCGCGTCGTTGTCTTCACCCAGCAATCCGGTCAGTTCGTGCTCTCGCTCCAGCCAGTCGGCATTCTGTTGCTGCCGCTGGCGGATATAGTCGGCAGCACCGCTCACCTCGCCACCGGCGGCGCGACGAGCGGCGCTTTGGCTGATGGCGCGGTCAGCCGAACCAGCAAGCACGTCCTGCATGGTCGCGAGCGTTTCCTCGCGGTAAGTTGCCGCTTCTTCCGGGTGAATTGCCAAGGCCGCCCAGGCGGCGTTCAGCAGGGCATAATAGGCATAGCCGTTGGTGACCTGGTTGCGCTCACGCGCGGCAGCGCTGCGCGGGTCATCGCCGGCCATGTCCCGCCGCTGCCGCCAGCCACGCACGGCAAAACGGGCGGGAACATAGGCCAAGTCCGGCCGACCCGAGAAGATCAGGTGGAAGTTTGCGAAATTTGTTGAACTGAGCAGGGTCAGCGGATGCAGATCACCCTGGACCTCGCGCCGCAACTGCACGTTTCGCCCATGGACAGCGGCAGCCTCTCCAACCCGCTCGCCACCTAGCTGCTCCAACGCCATAGCGGCGTTTGCCAGCAACATCAGGCTGCTTGGGTGCCGTTCGCCCAAAGCTGCGGCGCTCGCGTCATAGGCCTCGGAAAGCATTCTTTCAGCTTCGGAATAGTTGCCTGCCTCAAGCTCTGCTGCCGCCACATTGTTGGCGGCCAGCAAGGTCATTGGATGGGCATCACCGCGGATACGCCGCAAGGACGCGAGGCTTTCCGCATAAAGCTTCCGAGCCTCGTCGGTTTGTTCGAGATCTTGCCAAATGACGCCAAGATTCTGGCGCAATTGCTGGGTCAGGGGGTGCTCGCTCCCCCGCGCCGCCACCTGCCGATCGAGGGCGGTCTGCATCAAGCCTACCGCCCGTTGCGAGCGGCCCGTCTCGCGCAAGACCATGGCATAATTCGACAAGGCTTCGACGCTTGCCTGGTGCGACGGGTCCAGGACGATTTCGGCCAGTTGCAAGGCTTCGAGCTGGAGTTCCTCGGCTTGCTCGAGCCTGCCGATCTGGAGCAGTGCAGTTACCTGCGAGACCATGGCCTGCACGTGGAACGGGTGGTCCTCGCCAAAGCTCGCCCTGATGCCGGGAAGCACGTCATCGAACAACTCGACGGCCCGCAATAGCTGGCCGTTCGTTGAAAGGGTCAGGGCATGGGAGGCAGTGGCTTCAAGCCAAGGATCGCTACCTTCGCCAAATGCCGCGAACGCCAGGTCGCTGGCTTCCTGGTGAGTAGCAAGTGCCTTCTCGAGCGCCCCGGTTTCGCGCAGCATCGTACCGTGACTGACAAGCACGGAGACGAATTGGGCAGTGTCTGCCGAAGGGTCGGCTCGCAGGATCGACTCCAGTTCCGCAAACTGGGCAAGCGCCTCGGCAAAGTTCCCTCGCAGTGCCTGCAAGTTTGCCAGCCCCTTCCTTGCGTCGATGGCAAGGTAATCGTTTTCGCCAAAGGGCTCGCGCACAATGGCAAGGTTGCGTGCAAACATCAGTTCCGCTTCGTCCAGTCGGCCGAGGTTCTGCAGCACTCCGGCGAGGTCGCTGCGAGCAGTTAGCACAACGCGGTTGTCGCTGCCCAACCTGCTCTCGGCCTCTTCAATCGCCGCGCGGACTGTCGCTAACGCGCCATCAATTTCTGCTGCCTCGAATAGCCTGTCTGCGCGGTCAAAGGCCGCATCGAGATCCGCCTCCGCATTGATTGTAGCGATATCCCCACCTTCGGCCTGATAAGGCTGCGCATGGGCCAAGGGCGCTGCCACCAGCGCGGCCAGAGCCATCAAGATGCCCCCCAGCTGCCGCATCTATTCGGGATAGACCTTGTTCATCGCCTCCCAGTTCACCCGCAGCAGCTCTTCAAGCACGTCCAGGTCAACGTCGGCCAGCTTGTTGATGTAGAGACAGCTCTTGCCCCGCGAATACTTGCCCAGCTTGCCCAGCAGCTCTTCGTTCTTCCTCGAGGTCGCCTCGTCGCAGTAGCCGCCCATCAGGTAGATCGAGTGCTTGGCCTTGCGCGGGGAGAAGCCCGTGCGCAGGAAATCGCCCTCGCGGCCGCTGTCGTACTTGTAGTGGTAGGTGCCGTAACCGATGATCGATGGCCCCCACATGGCGGGGTCTTCGCCCGTCACCTTGCGGAACAGGGTATCGAGCACCCTGGCATCCTCACGCTTGCCGGCATGATCGACGCTGTCGATAAAGCTTTCGACGCTGACCGCGGTCGGTTTGGTCTTGTTCTCGCTCATGGAAAGCAGCCTACCCGACAATTGACAGTCGGCCAAACCCTCCGCAAACCCCTTGCAAGCGAAATCAGAACAGAGGGGACGCGCCGCATATGTGGTTGCTCGACAAGATGCTGACTAAACTGATCCGGGCGGGCAAGCTCGTGATCACCGACTACGACGGCAAGGTCTATGAATACGGCCCCGGTGGTGCAGTCCCCGATGGCACCGGCGGCGAATATGTCGAACCCATGCATGTGCGCCTCACCAACAAGAAGGCCAGCAGCCATATCGCCCGCTATCCGCAGGTTGGCGCGGGCGAGGCATATATGTGGGGCTGGCTGGAAGTGCTGCCGCCTTACGACATCCGCGACATGGTGCTTTACGTCACCGGACAGGCGAAGGTGCATGGCGACCGCGCGCTTCAACCGCAGGGCCCGCTCAAGCGCTTTGCCCAGAAGACCGCTGCCAAGATCGACAGCATCAACCTGCGCGGCAAGGCGCGCAAGAATGCGGAACACACCTACAACCTGACCCGCCGCCTCTACGAGCTGTTCCTCGACGAGGACCGGCAATACACCATGGGCTATCACCGCACGACTGATGTCAGCCTGGAAAAGGCCCAGCTCGACAAGAAGGCGCACATTGCCGCCAAGATGTACATGCAGGCGGCGCGCGACATGGATCGTCCGCTGCGCGTGCTGGATATCGGTTGCGGCTGGGGCGGCCTCGCGCTCTACCTCAACAAGCATTACGACTGCGAAGTGCTGGGCGTGGCGCTGGCACCGGACCAGATCGCCTTCTGCAAGGAGCGCGCAGAGGAAGCGGGCGTGGCCGACAAGGTCAAGTTCAAGCTGATGGATTACCGCGACGTCGAAGGCGAGTTCGACCGCATCAGCTCGGTCGGCCTGCTGGAACACGTGGGCACCCCGCACTACCCGCAGTTCATGAAGAAGACGCACGAGCTGCTGGCACCCAAGGGCGTGATGTTCAGCCACTGCTGCGGGCGCGCAGGCCCTCCCGGCTTCACCGACGCCTGGACGCGCAAGTACATCTTCCCCGGCGGCTATATCCCCGCGCTGAGCGAGCTGGTGACCGAGAGCGAAAAAGCTGGCTGGCAGGTGATGGACGTGGAGGCCATGCGCTTCCACTACAGCCACACGCTGGAGGAATGGTACAACCGCACCACCATGCACCAGCAGGAGCTGGAAGAGCTCTACGATCCGGAATTCTTCCGCATGTGGCAGTTCTACCTTGCCGGTGCAGAGCAGAGCTTCCGCCACGGCACGCTGGTGAACTGGCAGATCCAGTACGTGAAGGAACGCGACGCCATCCCGATGACGGGCGACTACGTCTACGAGGAAAGCGCCCGCCTGCGCGCACTGGAGGAGCCGCCGCAATGGCATCTCGATCCAGCGCTGAAGGAAGCGGCGGAGTAAGCGGCCATGTGGAAGGGGCTGTTGGCAGGAACGGCGCTGGTGCTTGCGGGCACCGCCCTCGCCCAGCAGCCTCCTCCGGGCATTGCGACGCCCGCCCTGCCTGACGGTTCGCAAGTCTACGACACGGCAGAACAGCACGGCATCGAGGTGACAGTGCTGGCGCGGGACTTCGCGCGGCCTTTCGCCATCGAATTCCTGCCGAGCGGCGACCTGCTGATTACCGAGCGCGGTATCGGCCTGCGCCTGCTGCGCGGGGCGACGGGCGACAATCCCGTGCTCGATCCGCTGGCCATCGCTGGCGTGCCGGAGGCCAATCCCGAAGTCGCCCAGTTCGGCGTGCAGGACATCGCCCTGCATCCCGACTTTGCCGAAAACGGATGGATCTACTTCACCTTCAATGCCCCCGCCCCGACGACCGGCGACGAACAGCCACAGCGCCCGCAAGGCTTCTTGCAGCTGCTGCGCGGACGCTGGGCAGACGGGCAGGTGGCGGAGGTCGAAACCCTGCTTTCCGCAGAGACTGCCTCCTACGCTGGCGGCAGCCGCGTCCATGTGGACGCCAACGGTATGGTCTGGGTCAGCACCGGCGCGCCTTTCGGTGAAGAGGCGCAGGACCTGTCGAACGTCTATGGTAAGGTGCTGCGGCTCAATGCCGATGGATCTATCCCCGCCGACAATCCTTTCGTCAGGCAGGATGGAGCCCATCCGGCGATCTACAGCTACGGCCATCGCGACCAGCACGGACTGACCGTACACCCGGAAACCGGGCAGACATGGTCAGTGGAACACGGCCCCAACGGCGGCGACGAGGCCAACCTGATGCAGCCGGGCGGGAACTACGGCTGGCCCACATACAGCTTCGGCCGCGAATACGATGGCAGCGATGCCGCAACCCTGCCGTTTGGCCCCGACACGGTCGAACCGCGCGTGGTCTGGCTTCCCTCGATCGCGCCCACGGGCATGCTGTTCTACACCGGTGACCAGTTCCCCGCATGGCGGGGCAACCTCTTCATCGGCTCCGCGCGCTGGGGCGGGATCAACCACACCGGCAGCCTGCAACGCGTGGTGTTCAACGAGGACTTCGGCGAACTGCGGCGCGAAGCCCTGCTCCAGCCGCTGCACCACCGCGTGCGCGACGTGGCGCAAGGACCGGACGGCAACATCTATGTACTCAGCGACGGGCCGACCCATGCGGTGCTGCGGATTTCTCCGGCGGCGTTGGACTAAGCCATTCCGGGTCACTAGGGCGACCCGATGACCACCGCCTCCCCCCTGACCCGGCGTTCCATTTTTGCCCAGGCGTGGCCGATCATGCTGGGGCAGGCGTCGATCCCGCTGGTCGGCATTGTCGACACCGCGGTGATCGGGCGGACGGGTGACGCCGTGGCGTTGGCAGGCGTGGCGCTGGGAGCGACTATCATCTCCCTCGTCTTCTGGACCTTCGGCTTCCTGCGCATGGGCATGACGGGACTGACCGCGCAGGCGCAGGGCTCCGGTGAACGCAGCGAAGTCGAGGCGCTGCTGCTTCGTGCGCTGGCCTTGGGGTTCGGGCTTGGCCTCGTTCTGCTGGCGATCAGCTGGCCGATCCGCGAGGCGGCATTGGCAATCCTGTCCGGCACACCTGCCGTCGACGGCGAGGCCAATGGATACATGCAGGGCCGCTTCATCGGCGCGCCCGCTGCGCTTGCCGTTTACGCCATCAATGGCTGGTTGCTGGGCCTCGGCCGCACGCGCGAGGCGCTGATCCTGCAAATCGTCATGAACGTGGCAAACATCGCGCTCGACGTGTGGTTCGTCTGGGGCATGGGTTTTGGTGCTTTCGGGGTCGGCCTCGGCACGGCATGTGCGGAGATCACCGCGCTGGTGCTGGGCCTCGCGATCGTGGGCCGGGTTGCGGGCGACAATGTCCTCGCCATGCTCGCCCGAACGCCGCGCGACCTGCTGACAGACCGCGCGCGACTGGCCAAGCTGTTCGCGGTCAACCGCGACATCATGATCCGCACCATTGCCCTGCTCGTGCTGTTCACCTGGCTCGCCAATGCCGGGGCGCGGCAAGGCGCCACTGCGCTCGCCGCCAACCACGTGCTGCTGCAATTCGTCAGCTTTGCCGCCTTCATCCTCGATGCCTTCGCTTTCACTGCCGAAGAGCGCGTGGGCAGCGCCATCGGCCAGCTCGACCGCGCCCGTTTCTTGCGCGCGATCCGGCTGACCGGCGAGTTCTCGCTTGCCAGCGGCGCGCTGCTGGCGTTCGCCTTCCTGCTGGCCGGCGGTCCGCTGATCGACTTTCTCACGACTGATCCGCAGGTTCGCGACATTGCCCGGACCTTCCTGCCCTTCGCCGCGCTGATCCCGCTGCTGGGCATGCCCAGCTGGATGCTCGACGGCGTCTTCATCGGGGCGACGCGCGGCAAGGCGCTGCGTAATGCCGGCGTCGTGGCCACCGTGCTCTACATCGCCCTGGACCTGGCCCTGCGCCCCTACGGCAACTGGGGCGTCTGGATCGCCATGAGCACCAGCTACCTGTTGCGCGCGGGCGGCCTTGCGGTTTACTTTCCCGGCCTGCTCAAGGAGCTGGAAACGCCTGCAAACCAAGACAAGAGCTGACCACGCATGATTGCCTCCCGCTTGCTGACCCGCCTGCCAGTCCGCCTGATTGCCGCCCTGCTGTTTGCCCTTGCCGCCCTTGGCGTGGCGACGACCGCACAGGCTGCCGTGCAGGTGCACTTCCATTCGTTCAACGGATCGCTGTTCTTCGGCCGCTATCCGCACACTTTCGTGGTGTTTGAAGGCACGCTGGCGGACGGCACGCAGGTGAACCAGAACTACGGCTTTTCGGCGCGCAATTCGGCCGAGGCTATTACCTCCGGCGACGCCGCCCACATGATCCTGACCGAAACCCAGCGCACCATCGGCGAGACCAACCGCCATTTCTCGGTCACGGTCAGCGACCGGCAGTACCGCCGCCTGCTGGCGGAGATAATTGCCTGGAGGGACTATCCGGGGCCGTATTACAACCTCGACACCAACAACTGCATCCACTTCGTGGCGCGCATTGCCGAACTGGTGGGCCTGCAGGCTGACGTGCCGGAAGACTACACCCGCCGCCCCAAGGCCTGGCTCAATTACGTCACCCGCAACAATCCGCGACTGGGTGCTGAGGAAATCCCCTGATCGAGTCTCCCTAGAGTGATTGCGGTATGGCCGCCGCGCTGCTAACCGCCGCGCCGCAACTGCCAACGGGAACATTCGATGTCGGAAATGAAGCGTGTCGTCCTCGCCTATTCAGGCGGCCTCGATACCAGCGTGATTGCCAAGTGGCTGATGAAGGAACGCGGCCTGGAGGTCGTGACCTTCACCGCAGACCTTGGCCAGGGCGAGGAAATCGAACCCGCGCGTGCCAAGGCCCAGGCCATGGGCATTCCCGACAAGCACATCTTCATTGAAGACCTGCGAGAGGAATTCGTGCGCGATTTTGTCTTCCCGATGATGCGCGCCAATGCCCGCTACGAAGGCGACTACCTGCTCGGCACCTCCATCGCCCGACCGCTGATCTCCAAGCGCCTTGTCGAGATCGCCCGCGAAACCGGTGCCGATGCCATTGCCCATGGCGCCACCGGCAAGGGCAACGACCAGGTGCGCTTCGAGTTGTCGGCCTATGCCCTCGCGCCCGATATCAAGGTGATCGCACCCTGGCGCGAATGGGACCTGACCAGCCGTACCGCACTGATCGAATGGGCCGAGAAGCACCAGATCCAGGTGCCGAAGGACAAGCGCGGCGAAAGCCCTTTCTCGACCGACGCCAACCTCCTGCACACCTCGTCCGAAGGCAAGGTGCTGGAAGACCCGTGGGAAGAGACCCCGGACTACGTCTATTCGCGCACTGACCATCCGGAAGAAGCACCGGACACGCCCGAATACATCACCATCGACTTCGAAAAGGGTGACGGTGTTGCCCTGAACGGCGAAGCGATGAGCCCGGCAACCTTGCTCACCGCGCTGAACGACCTTGGTCGCAAGCACGGTATCGGTCGCCTCGACCTGGTCGAGAACCGCTTCGTGGGCATGAAATCGCGCGGCATGTACGAGACGCCGGGCGGCGAGATCTATGCTCGCGCGCACCGCGGCATCGAACAGATCACGCTCGATCGCGGCGCTGCCCACCTCAAGGACGAGCTGATGCCGAAGTATGCAGAACTCATCTACAACGGCTTCTGGTTCGCGCCCGAGCGCGAGATGCTGCAGGCGGCCATCGACCTCAGCCAGGAGAAGGTCAGCGGCACCGTGCGGCTCAAGCTGTACAAGGGCCAGGCCAGCGTCGTGGGCCGCAAGTCGCCCAACTCGCTCTATTCGGAAGCCCACGTCACCTTCGAGGACGACGCGGGTGCTTACGACCAGGCCGATGCGGCAGGCTTCATCAAGCTCAACGCCCTGCGACTCCGTCTGCTCGCGCAGCGGGATCGGTAGTCCAAACACCCAAAAAGGTGTGATTTTCGTGCTGCACCTGCGAGAAATCGCGGGTTGGTTTCGCATGTTGCGATGAGCCGTTGACTTATCCACCCTTGTCCACTGGCATTTGCGCCAAAAGTGGATAAGTGCACGCTCGCGCCCTTGCCCGACTCGGTCCACCCGCGCATTCTGCAGACATCGAGAGCGAAAACGGATCGCAAAGCTGGATCGCCTGCCGAGACAGTGGAACGGAAACCGAAGCGAACTCGACGCGGTGACAGGACGTCGCGGTGGAGGAAAGCGAAGTCGGAACCTTCGGGGGAAGACGGAACGGACCGATGAAACCGAGGAAGAATGTGATCGGTGGCCGGAGTGTTGCAGCCCGGTGTCGATGGTGAAGCGTGCAGCTTGCTGCAGGTGGAACCGCTTGAGATGCCAGGAAGACAGCTTCGCCCAGCGGAATGGCCGCCAGGTCCAACAGGACTGGTCCTCGTGACCCCCTGATGACCAAGGCACCAGTCCGGCACCGGCGCGAGCGCCGGGCGACATATCCGGATGGAACCGGGCCTTCGGGCAACGGACAATCGGAGACACGCCAGGCGATAAGCGTTCTTTCGAGAGCCCACCGCCGGTGAGAGTGGGGTCGGTAGCAATACCGGCCCCATTTCTCTTTGGGGTGCAAAGTGCATACCTGATCCGTCATTTCGACCTAGCAATTCGTCGTGAAATCCGCGCATTTCGCGCCCGTCCGCCCCGCGCCAGCGCCCGTTTCCACAGCCGACAATGGCTTTTCGCGCCTTTCAGGCGTATGTGCGGCCCATGGTCAGCAATGATCTTCCGCGCGCCGCACGGCGCTGGCTGGCTCCCATTGCCGCCCTCGTCCTGTTCGGGACGACGGGTTCGGGCCTTGCCCAGCAGGGCGATCCGACCAACCTTGAATCCTCGCTGGAAACCGTTCCCGCGGCCGACCAGCCGGTCTTCGCGCCCAGCGACGAAGCAACGTTCGAAGAAGCCTTCGCTCACCTCGACGAGCCGGTCGACCCCGTGCTGCCCGATCACGCGGTGGACATCACCACCATCGAGCCCGCCCCGCCTACGGCTACGCCGCTCGGCAGTGGAGTCGCCAGCTACTATGGCCGCCGTTTCCACGGTCGCCGCACGGCCAACGGCGAGAGCTTCGACATGCACCAGCTCACCGCCGCGCACCGCACCCTCCCCTTCGGCAGCCTCGTCCGCGTAACCAATCCGCGCAATGGCCGCTCGGTCGTGGTGCGCATCAACGATCGCGGCCCCTTCGTGCGCGGCCGCACGATCGACCTCTCGCGTGCTGCTGCCGAGGAGATCGGCATCGTCCGCGCGGGCCACGGCACGGTAGAACTGGAATTGCTCGAAAGCTGACAGCAGCAGGCCGCACGCCTTTCCCCAGCCAATTTGCGCGGAAGGATAGGCCCGCTTGCGCAATGATGTTGCACCGGTAAAACTGTCACAGGGCGGACAAACCGGGGGGCTTGGTCCATGGCAACTGCAAATCTCTATGATGTATTGGGCGTGGCGCGCGACGCGAGCCCGCAGCAGATCGAAGACGCGTTCAACCAGCTGAAAGACCTCTACCAGCAAGACCCTGCAGCAGTCGGCGGCGAACAGGGCATGGCGCAGATCGAGGATGCCTACGCCATCCTCTCCGACGCCTATCGCCGCGCCGACTACGATCTGGACATGACCGAGGCCAGTCACGGTGGAGAGCCCGGCCAGGTAGAGACCATCCACTGCCAGAAGTGCGACGCCATGCCTATCCAGCCGCGCTACCTCGTCTTCTGGCGCGTCTTCAGCTTCATCCTGTTCACCAACCGCTCTCCGGTCCAGGGCGTCTACTGCGCACCCTGTGCCCGCAAGGAAGCGCTCGGCGCGACGGCCCTGACCGGCATCGTTGGCTGGTGGGGCATTCCCTGGGGGCCGATCTGGACCATCGGCAAGGGCTTCCAGAACGTGGCCTGCGGCGAGAAGCCCGCTGGCGTCAGCGAGGCGCTGGCATGGCAGAACGTGGTGGCCTTCGCCAACATGGGCGACATGGCCAGTGCCCAGGCCGGCGCGCAGCACCTGCTCACCTCCCGCGATCCGTCCACGATGGAGGCGGCACACAATTTCCTCGAGGCCTGCAAAGCCGACGGCGTGCCACCTGCCGAACCCACCGAAGATGCGTGGAAGCCCAATATCCCGCAGGCGATCCTGCGGGTGCTCCTGCTGCTGTGGGTGCCCATCGCGCTGATTGCGTGGATCTCCACCGCTGACGGCGGCAGTTCGGCGCGGGCCGAGCCCAGCTACTACAGCGATACCGTACCGGTTGCCCGCATCGACCCGGAAACGGGCATGCAGGAAGTGCCGGTGGAGGACCTCGTCACCTGTGACAATCCTCCTGCGAACGGCGCCGTGCTTGCCGGGCAGGAAAACCTCGCTGCCGAGGGGCACCAGCTGGAGATCGACAACGGCTCCAGCGGCAATGCCATCGTCAACGTGCGCAACAGCCAGACCAACGACCTGCTCGTCTCCTTCTACGTCAGCCGCGGCGAAACCGGCTCGGTCAGCGGGCTCGCCGACGGCACCTACAAGATGCAATATGCGCTGGGCGGCCCGCTGGACGAGGACTGCCGCATGTTTGCCGGCGACTTCAGCGCCTCAGCCTTCCCCGACCCGGAAACCTTCCGCGCACAATATGTCAACGACGAGCGCGGTGAAGGCTACATCTACGAAGTGCTGACCTTTACGCTCTACTCGGTTCCGGGAGGCAATGTCCGTCCGCAAGGGATCGCCGACGACGCCTTCCTCGCCGAGTGACGACCCGGCCTGAAGCTCCCTTTCATGGCCGCGATGGTGTAGGACAGCCTAGTCTCAAGACTGCAGGGGGATCAGCATGTTCGTGCCACTCTGGATACTTGCCGGCCTGTTCGTCGTTACCGCGCTGCTGGCGCTTGCCGTGATCCGCAAGTCAGGCGCCGACGACATGCTGTCGCAGCAACGCCGCGATGCCCCGCCTCTCCATAGCATCGACGAGGCGGCGCTGATGGCCCTGCCCGAAGTCACCGAGGCTCTCGAACGCGGCAACAAGATCGAGGCGATCAAGCATGTCCGCCTCGCCAGCGGGCTCGGCCTGAAGGAATCGAAAGAACTGGTCGAGCGGCACGCGCGCCGCTGAGCGCTTGCCTACAGCTCCAGCTCGCTGACATCGCGGAACGATCCGATCTTCCCGCGAACGAAGGTGTTGAAGGCGATCGAATGGCGATCCTGGTTGGAGTTGTTGGTCTCCACGTAGTGCTGGATAGCACTGGAGAACAGCACCAGGTCGCCTTCCTTCGGCACCACGGCATTGCGCGGGGCGTTGTAGATGTTGGTCTTCGTCTGGTCGACGGCCAGCTCCAGCTGGCGATAGTCATTGAAACGCTCGAAGATCATGTTGCCGGGGGGATCGGGCAGCGGCGCGAAGTAGAGCGAGCCGGACACCAGCGAATTCGAATGGGTATGCCCGTGCATGCCCACGCCCGGCGGGTTCTTCAGCGCCCAGCTCTGCGTCACTTCCAGCCGCTGGTGGATGCCCATCACTTCCCGCGCAAAGGTCTGCAAGGCGGCATCCACGGCCTCGGCAATGCTTTTCATCTCCGGCCGCTGGAACAGGTACAGCTCCTCGGAGATCTGGTTCACCTGGTTGGCGTTCATCTTGAGCGCCTTGATGAATTTCACCTGCTTCGGACTGATCGCGTCTTTGATGTTCATCACCATGTAGGGTTCGGCGAAGAGCGGCTTGACGGTGAAGTCACGCGCGGCGGCTGCGCCCGGACGGGCGGCGGTCGATACAGTGGCCATTGGCAGGAAGTCCCGGTCCTGTTGCTGGTTGTGTCACAAGCTAGACACGTATGCCGCCCGTAGGCAAGGCCATACATGCGCTTTCCCGCATATGGCCCCGCTGCGGTCAGTAGCCGAAGCGTTCGCGGAACTCCGCCACCCGCATGTCGTCGGCCAGCAAGGCGCGCTCGGCCTCGCCCAGCTCCTCGCCGCGCACCTCGGCCTTGGCGGGGTCGAACTGGCGGCGCACGCCGGTTTCCCAGTCGATCGCGGTCTTCCACAGGAAGCGATGCGGGAAGAGCCGCTCGAACCCCTCCATGAACCGCTCGGAGTATTCCAGCCCGCAGTGGGCATAGAGCGCGCGCATGGTCTCCTCCGGCCGCGTCACCAGGTCCTCGTAGCGGCTGACCAGCAGGCCCGGCGCATCCCACCAGGGCCGCCAGGAGGTGATGTTGCGCTTGAAGGCGCGCCAGCGGGCCAGCTTCTGGTCCGCCGTCTGGTCGTCGCGCCAGATCGAGCGCAGCACCGCGCGCGGATCACGCACCGCGTAGACCAGCCGGTACCGCTCGGCGATCGGGGCCACCGTGGCCTGCGCGAAGTCGAGATCGGGGCTCTTGTCGCCCAGCACCAGCGGATCGGGCTTGCCCAGCCGCCCGCGCAGGATCGGCAGCACGTCGTCGTACCAGCGCAGCAGGTCCTCCACGCTCTCCTGCCGCTTGCCGTCGAGCAGGCCGGTGATCTCCAGCGGGCCGAGGCCGTGGGCGCGCATCCGTTCGAAGTGCAGCCGCACCTTGTAGGGGGCGAACAGCGCGTGGCTGATCTCGCTTTCGCACAGGCAGATCGCGCGCGGATGGTCGTCGAGGCAGCGCGCGGTCAGCGAGGTGCCGGAACGCAGCGGCCCCACGATGAACACCTTCTCGGTCACTTGCTGCCCCCTGTCACCATTGCACCCCCTATCAGGCAGTCTCTCCCTGCTTGTCCAGTGCTCCCGTCCCGTTCGTGTCGAGCGCAGTCGAGACACGCTGGCGCTAGCGCCTCTCGACTTCGCTCGAGGCGAACGGGGGTTGGTCTTCCTCCTCCTCGTCCTCGTCTTCGGGGAGCGTCATCTCCCACCAGCGCTCGATCCCGTCCTCGAAGGCCATCAGCTGGATCGCCTCCAGCTCGCCATCGGGATCGCCATCGGGATCGAGTTCGAACGGGCGCAGGGCCTTGCGCGGACGCGCGGCGTCCATGCGGTCCAGCCGGTTGCCCAGCCACATGCAGTCCTCCTGCGTCAGCCGCACCTTGGGATCGGCAGCCGCGTCGATGCAGAAGCCCCCGCAATCCGGGCAAGGTGTGACAGGTGTGACAGTGTCCTGACCGGAAACCTCCCTACCCTCACCCCGTTCGTGCTGAGCTTGTCGAAGCACTGCCTTTTCTTCGGCAACCGCGCGCTGCTCCGCAAACCCCTTGGGGTCGCGAACGAGGTCCCGCTCGTCCTGGACCTGTCGAAGGGCATCCGGCGCAACCTTTGCCTCCAGCACTTCCACCTCGCGATCCCCCGCCGCACGAAGCGCATCGATCTGGTCGTCGAGCATATGCAGCGTGGCCGCGACGTCGAGCCGCTCGGCCGCCTTGTCGAGCCGCGCGAGGTGCGCCAGCAGCAGGCGGGAATCGTAGCGCCGCCGCCGCGCCACCTCCTCGCCGTGGTAATAGACCGCCTCCTCCACCCCGTTGAGCGCGCGCTCGGCCAGCTCCGCCTCGGCGACCGTCCGCGCCGCGACCAGCGCCGCATCCCATGCCCGCGCAAACCCCGCCGAGCGCCGCCGCGCCCGGTAAGCCGTCTGCCGCGCCACGCCAGCGCGCCGACAGGCGATGGAGACATTGCCGAGCACCTGCAGGCTCTCAAGGAAGTCCGCCATCCGCGCGGGCGTCAGCGCCACCTGCTGCCGCGCGGCGGAGCGGTAGGTGCCGGGATCGTCAGGATCGGGAAAGTCGCCGGGATTGAGCTGTGCCTGCTGGAGTGGCGAGAGCGTGGAGATGGAAGTCATGCCGTGAGTGTGCCTGTGCGGTTGAGAGGACCGCGCAGGGAGGCATGGATTGGGGGGTGTAGGAAACCTTGCGATTCAATTTGATTTGCACTTGTCGGAATTCTCGAAGTTTTCCACCAAATTATGCTGCAATCTCAGCAAAATGCTTGACCTTTAAGAACTAGTGGAAACAATGAAGCATGGCCAATAACTCGAAAATCCAACGTAATTACCCTCGCCGCTCACTAGAGAAGTCACTAGTGATAGCCGAAGCGATAGTGGAAAAGGGAGCAGGCGGACCGATGGACCGCCTCTTGGTCGCTGATGCAATTGGCCGAACGCCAAGTAGCAGCGAATTCAAATTGCTGCTCTCATGCTCCCGCCTTTATGGCCTTACGACGGGAACTGAAAAAGCTGAGAACATTAGCCTAACTGACCTAGCATCAAAGATTCTCAAGCCAACGAGCCATTCAGATATAAATCAGGGGAAGCTTCAGGCAATCCTTAGTGTTGAGCCGTTTCGGCGAGTTCTTGAAAAATTTGACAAAAACAAGCTTCCAGACCCGAAGTTCCTGGAAAATACTCTTGAGAAATCTTTCGGCATTCATTCAACTCTCACTTCTGAATTTGTCGAAGTACTTCTTGAGAATGCACGTTACGTAGGCATTATTCAGTCAATCAGCGGTGCTGAATATGTGAGGTTAAACGCGGTCGAAAATGGTCAATCGCAAAATATCGCCAATCAGGAACTTGCTCCCGACTTGGCTGGTCAACCTGATGAAACGCCAACCATAGACCAAAGCGTGCTTACACCTTCTGCACAGGGAAATGAGTCAAGTGAGCCGTCCGCCCCCACGAAGCCGAAACAATTGTTTGTAGCCCACGGGAAGAGTCATGCGCCCCTTAACGAACTCAAGAAAATCTTGGATGAGTTCAAGATACCTTACAAAGTTGCTATTGACGAACCTAATGCTGGTCAGCCTATCTCTCGAAAAGTCGCCAAACTGATGCAAGAATGCAGTGCTGGCATTTTCGTTTTCACAAAGGATGAGCAGTTCTTTAAGCAAGAAAAAGGCTCTGAGGAGTATATAGAAATTTGGCGCCCGAGTGAAAACGCAGTCTATGAACTGGGGGCCGCCAGCATTCTGTATGAAACAAAGATAATCATCCTCAAAGAGGATGGCGTTGTTTTCCCTTCTGACTTCAGTGATTTAGGGTATATCACATTCGCCAAGGGAGAAATAAAAAGTAAAGCACTGGAGATTCTTAAAGAGTTAGTCGGGCTGGGCTTGGTCAAGGTACAGGCAGCTTAGGCATTGACCGCACTGGGGTACGCCGATTTCTAGCTAACGGTGTTAACTCTCCACACTTTGATCACTTTCATCAAGTCGAACTAGAAGCTCGAGAAGCTCTTTTTGGAGCAAATCTATTTGAACCCGTACGCTTTGCTTTCCGGCAGGCGTAACCGAGATGAAAAGTTCATTCGCGGCCAATTGAATTGATTCACGAAGGGTCTGAATATCTCGAACAATCTTTTCTTCTTCCGTCACTTCAACCTCGCATGCACACAATTCCAAACCACCGTTCGCGTATTTTCAACGATTTACAAGTGCAATTCGATGCAAGGCTACTTCTACCCCAACATCCCCCGCAAATACGCCCCCGTATAGCTCCCCTCAACCTTCGCAACCTCCTCCGGCGTACCCTGCGCGACAACCTCACCCCCGCGCACGCCACCATCAGGCCCAAGGTCCAGCACGTGGTCCGCGGTCTTGATCACGTCGAGATTGTGCTCGATCACCACCACGGAGTTCCCCTGGTCCACCAGCCGGTGCAGCACTTCCAGCAGCTTGCGCACGTCCTCGAAGTGCAGGCCGGTGGTCGGCTCGTCGAGGATGTAGAGCGTCTGTCCGGTGGAGCGCTTGGACAGTTCCTTCGCCAGTTTCACGCGCTGCGCTTCGCCGCCTGACAGCGTCGTCGCCTGCTGGCCGACCTTGACATAGCCCAGCCCCACCTCGTTGAGCATGTGCATCTTGTCACGGATGGGGGGCACGGCCTTGAAGAAGCCCTCCGCGTCCTCGATCGTCATGTCGAGCACGTCGGCGATCGAGTGGCCCTTGAACTTCACCTCCAGCGTTTCGCGGTTGTAGCGTTTGCCGCCGCATTCCTCGCAGGTGACGTAGACGTCGGGCAGGAAGTGCATCTCGATCTTGATCAGGCCGTCGCCGGTGCAGGCCTCGCACCGCCCGCCCTTGACGTTGAAGCTGAAGCGCCCCGGCTTGTAGCCGCGCGCCTGCGCCTCCGGCAGGCCGGCGAACCAGTCGCGGATCTGTGTGAAGGCGCCGGTATAGGTGGCGGGGTTGCTACGCGGGGTGCGGCCGATGGGCGACTGGTCGATCTCGATCACCTTGTCGCAGTATTCGAGGCCGGTCACCTTGTCGTGCGCCCCGGCGATGACGCGGGCGTTGTTCAGCGTGCGCGCGGCGGCGGCGTAGAGCGTGTCGATGGTGAAGCTGGACTTGCCCGATCCGGACACGCCGGTGATGCAGGTGAAGGTGCCCAGCGGCACGGAGGCGGTGACGTCCTTGAGGTTGTTCGCCCTGGCGCCGTGCACCGTCAGCTTGTGACCGTTGCCCTTGCGGCGCTTTTCCGGGACCTCGATCTTGCGGCGGCCGGTGAGGTAGTCTGCCGTCAGCGAGCCCTTGGCCTTCAGCACCTGTTTCAGCGTGCCCTGCGCCACCACTTCGCCGCCGTGGACGCCCGCGCCGGGGCCGAGGTCCACCACGTGGTCGGCCGCGCGGATGGCGTCCTCGTCATGCTCCACCACGATCACCGTGTTGCCGAGGTCGCGCAGGCGCTTGAGCGTTTCCAGCAGCCGGTCGTTGTCGCGCTGGTGCAGGCCGATGGAGGGTTCGTCGAGCACATAGAGCACGCCCGACAGGCCGGAGCCGATCTGGCTGGCGAGGCGGATGCGCTGGCTCTCCCCGCCCGACAGGGTGCCGCTGGTGCGGTCGAGGTTGAGGTAGTCGAGGCCGACGTTGTTGAGGAAGCCCAGCCGCTCGACGATTTCCTTCAGGATGGCGCGGGCGATCTGGTTCTGCGTGTCGGAGAGCTTGTCCGGCAGGGTCTCGAAGAAGTGCAGCGCGTCGGAGACGGAGAGGCGCACGGGCTGGCTGATATCCGTCCCGTCGATCTTCACCGCCCGCGCCTTCTCGTTGAGGCGCGCACCGTGGCAGGTCTCGCACGGCTGCGCGGTCTGGAACTTGGCCAGCTCCTCCTGCATCCACGCCGAGTCCGTCTGCGCGAGGCGGCGGTTGAGGTTGCCCATCACCCCCTCGAACGGCTTTTGCACGGTATATTCCTTGCGGCCGTCCTTGAAGGTGAGCTCCACCGGATAGCCCTTGGTGCCGTAGAGGATGATGTCCTGCTGGTCCGGCTCCAGCTGGTTCCACGGCGTCTCCAGGTCGAACCCGTAGGCGCGCGCGAGGCTGGACAGCACCTGCATGTAATAGGGCGACGGCGGGTTGCTCTTGGCCCAGGGCACGACGGCGCCCTTCTTCAGGCTCAGCTCCTCGTTGGGCACCACCAGCTGCGGGTCGAACAGCTGCTTCTCGCCGATGCCGTCACAGGTGGGGCAAGCCCCCTGCGGGGCGTTGAACGAGAAAAGGCGCGGTTCGACTTCCTCGATGGTGAAGCCGGAGACGGGGCAGGCGAACTTCTCGGAGAAGACGATGCGGTTGGCGGGGATGCCCGCGCCCTTCATCGCGCCGCCGCCGGCTTCCTCGTCCTCGCGGCCCGGCACCACGCCGTCGGCCAGGTCGACATAGGCCAGCCCCTCGGCCAGCTTGAGCGCGGTCTCGAACGAGTCCGCGAGCCGCGTTTCCAGCCCTTCCTTCACCGCGAGGCGATCGACCACCACTTCGATGTCGTGCTTG
This sequence comes from Alphaproteobacteria bacterium, assembly GCA_030431875.1. Lineage (GTDB taxonomy): Bacteria > Pseudomonadota > Alphaproteobacteria > Sphingomonadales > Sphingomonadaceae > Alteraurantiacibacter. Next base: position 20,950 of record JAUIIG010000009.1, on the reverse strand, counting down.
AACTTCTTGTCGAGCGCGGGCGCGTCCTCGATCGCGTACATCTCGCCGTCGATGCGCACGCGGGTGAAGCCCGCCTTCTGCCACTCGGCCAGCTCCTTGCGGTACTCACCCTTGCGGCCGCGCACCACAGGCGCGAGCAGGTAAAGCCGCGTGCCTTCGGGCAGGGCCATGACCCGGTCGACCATGTTGGACACGGTCTGCGCCTCGATCGGCAGGCCGGTCGCGGGCGAATAGGGCACCCCCACCCGCGCCCAGAGCAGGCGCATGTAGTCGTAGATCTCGGTCACCGTCGCCACGGTCGAGCGCGGGTTGCGGCTCGTCGTCTTCTGCTCGATCGAAATGGCGGGAGACAGCCCGTCGATATGTTCGACATCGGGCTTCTGCATCATCTCGAGGAACTGCCGCGCATAGGCGGAGAGGCTCTCGACATAGCGCCGCTGCCCCTCGGCATAGATGGTATCGAAGGCAAGCGACGACTTGCCCGATCCGGAGAGCCCGGTGATGACGATCAGGCTGTCGCGCGGGAGATCGATATCGATCCCCTTGAGGTTATGTTCGCGCGCGCCTTTTACGGAGATAGTGGTGAGAGCCATGGCGGGTCACTTGGGGGCTGGCGCGGCACGAGTCCAGAGGGCCTGAAGGCCATGGGCCACGCAAAGTTGTCGGGATTTCAATGTTCCCTAAATGTTCGCCTCCGTCAAGCGGGGCTAGACGCGGTTATCACCCGCCGACAAACAGCGACATGATCGGAAAGCCCGCTGCAAGCAGCAGCGAGACAATCAGCGCCGCCAGACTGGCGCGCTTGTTCTTCAGCAGGGCGATGCCCAGCAACAACACGAGGAATAGGCCGAAGAAGAAGTAGGCGTCGTTGCCTCGCGGTGGCCCGCCATTGGCAATGGTCATCACCGTGAACGGCACCACATTGCAGAAGACCATTCCGGCCACGACCTGCCGTTTGTGGGCGAGGTAGTAAATATCGAAGTCAGGCCAGTCGGCAGGATCTTCGGGAAATACCAGCGAAGCGGCAAGGTAGTAAACGCCGAAAACCAGCAGGCCGAGCACCAGTGCCCCGCCCTCCGGCGGGATCAAATCGCGGGCTGCCCAAGTGTTTGTCCAGAACGAAACGATATCGATCATCACGAACAGGCCCAGCAGCGGGGTAAGCCAGCCGATCCGCACCGGCGTCTTGCCCGATCCGGCCGCTGGCCGTGCTGCCTTGATCGCTCTGCTGAAGCCACCCAGCACCTCGGTCAGGGCCAGGCCCAGCACCAGCCCGAACAGCGTGAAGACAAATTCGAATGCGTCCATGGTTAGCGCCCCTACCCTGCCAGGATTGTGGACTGGCGCAGCGCAGGTGGCAAGTCATCCGCGCGCAGTTGGGGTCGGGGCGAGCCATCAACGACGAGGCGTTTGCCTAACGCGACGAAACCACAACCGTTCACCGCAATCCGCATGGATTCCGGAGTGTACTGCGGCCTAAGCTCTCCTCACCGAAGGGAGGGTCGCACCCCATGAAGAAGCTGTTCCTGATTGCCGCCGCCGCACTGGCCGCCACGGCCACCCCCGCCATGGCGGACGATCCCTACGATCCCGCCATGCGCGACCGCGCCGTGCGCGAAGCCGACGCGGCCGGCGTGCGCCAGCTCAATATCGACCAGGCGCGCTATGTTGCCGAACGCGACGCGCGCTATGCCGAGGGCTGGCAGCGCACCCGCGAATACTCCGCCGTGCAGTCGCGCTACGAGCAGGATATGGCCCGCTACCGGGAAAGCCGCGCCGACTACGAAGCGCGCATGGCCGAATGGCGCCGCGCCGTGCAGCTGTGCCGCGAGGGGCGGTACGAGTATTGCGAGTAAGCGGCAAAAGCGCGCTATAGCGGGCGCGTGACCCACCGCCTCTTCCTCGCCGTCACCCCGCCACCCGCCGTCAGCGATGCCCTGCTTGACCTGCAGGAGGGTATTCCCGGCGCGCATTGGGTGGATAGTGACAACTTCCACGTCACCCTGCGCTTTGTCGGCGAGGTGGACCGGCACCAGGCTGATGACCTCGAAACCGCGCTGGAGGGGCTCGTCTTCGCGCCCTTCACCATGCAGCTTTCCGGCGTCGGTCATTTCGAGGGCAAAGGGCGGGCCAAGGCGATCTGGGCGGGGGTTGCGCCTTCGGGCGATCTCGACCTGCTGCACTATCGTACGGAAATGGCCTGCCGCCGCGCCGGACTGGCACCGGAGACGCGCAAGTTCATCCCCCATGTCACGCTGGCGCGGCTGACCTCGGGCAGCGGCTTCATCGGCGACTGGCTGACGCAGCATGGCACCTTCGCCGCTGCCCCCTGGCCGGTCGACTCGTTCTCCCTGTTCGAGAGCAACCTGACGCCGGACGGGCCGATCTACACCGAATTGCGCCGGTTTCCGGCTGTCGGTAGCTAAACGAAACGTTCAGGCTATTGGCAGGTGCGCCCGCTAGGCCTACATGCACGGTTTCAGATGCAACGTGTTTCTGTTAAAAAAATTGCAGGGACTTGAACAACACAAGGAAGAGTCGCCCCAATGCGCAAAGCCACCCTCCTCGCCTCCACCATGATCGCTGCGCTTGCCAGCGGCTGCACCACCACTTCGGGAGCCGAAATGGACGCCACCACCAGCCTGCCCGGCACGGCCGAGTACGATCCCGAAATCCCCGAGGCGACGAGCATTTTTGCCGAGCTTTCCCCGCTGCCGTTCCACGCGCCGCAGTTCGACCAGGTGGCCGATGACGAGTGGCAGGGCATCATCGAGGAAGCGATTGCGATCTACCGCGCGGAGATCGACGCGATTGCGAACAATCCCAACCCGCCGACCTTCGACAACACCATCGTTGCCATGGAACGCGCCGGTGACGTCTATTCGCGCGCGACCGCGCCGTTCGACCAGCTGACCAGCGCCAACACCAATGACACGCTGAACGATGCCGACGCCGCGCTCGCCCCGCAGCGAGCCGCGCTGTCGAGCGCGATCTACCTCAACCCCGATCTCTTCGCCCGCGTGCAGTCGGTCTACGACCAGCGCGCGAGCATGACCATGACGCCCGAAGCGGCCATGCTGCTGGAAACCACCTATGCCGATTTCGTGCACCTGGGCGCCCAGCTTGACCCGGCCCAGCAGGACGAGCTGCGCCAGATCAACGAGCGGCTCTCCTCGCTGCAGGCGGAAATCTCCACCAACATCACCGACGGTGCCGCAGCCGGTGCGATCTTCGTCGACACCCGCGAAGAGCTGGCCGGCATGTCCGATGCGGCCATCGAAGCGGCTGCTGCTGCTGCTGCCGAGCGCGGCGAGCCGGGCAAGTTCCTGCTGACCCTGACCAACACCAGCGGCCAGCCGCAGCTGGCCGTGCTGCAGAACCGCGACGTGCGCGAACGCCTCTACCGCGCGGCGGAAGCCCGCAACCAGGGCGGCGAGTTCGATACGCTGGCCAATATCCGCGAGATCATCGCCCTGCGCACCCGCATTGCCGAGATCTTCGGCACGCCGGACTATGCCACCTGGCAGATGTACGATCGCTTCGCGCAAAACCCGGAAACCGCGATCGGCTTCATGACCGAAATGGTCCCCGCCCTGCGCGCCACGCAGGACCGCGAAGCCGCCGCACTGCAGGCCCGTGCCGAACAGGATGGGGCGACTTTCGAACTGCAGGCGTGGGACTGGCCCTACTATGCCGAGATCCTGCGACAGGAGCGCTACGCCCTCGATAACGAGGAGATCAAGCAGTACTTCGTGGTCGAAAACGTTCTGGAAGACGGCGTGTTCTACATGGCCAACCAGCTCTACGGCCTGACCTTCGAAAAGCGCGATGACATCCCCGTCTACGACGAGACCGTCAGCGTCTACACCGTGTTCGATGCCGACGGCAGCGAACTGGCGCTGTTCTACTTCGATCCCTTCGCTCGCGAAAACAAGTCGGGCGGCGCGTGGATGAACAACTACATCGAGCAGAGCCACATGCTGGGCCTGCGTCCGGTGATCTCGAACACGCTGAACATCGCCCCGCCCGCACCCGGCCAGCCCGCGCTGGCAACGTGGGACGACGTGACCACCATGTTCCACGAGTTCGGCCACGGCCTGCACGGCATGTTCGCCGACCAGGAATACGAATCCATCTCGGGCACCAACACGGCGCGCGACTGGGTGGAATTCCCCAGCCAGTTCCACGAGCCTTTCGCCGCCCGTCCCGACGTGATGGCGCGCTATGCCCGTCACTGGCAGACCGGCGAAGTGATCCCTGACGAACTGGTGGAAGCCATCCAGGCCTCCAGCCGCTTCGACCAGGGCTTCAGCTTCGGCGAGATCATCGCTGCTTCGCTGCTGGACATGGAATGGCACGCCATCCACCCGGGCGATGCTCCGGACGACGTGATGGGCTTCGAAGCCCAGGCACTCGACGGCCTCGGCCTGCGCACGGACCTCGTTGCCCCGCGCTATCGCACGCCGTACTTCCGCCACATCTGGAACCACGGCTACCAGGCTGGCTACTACAGCTACACCTGGACCGAGATGCTGGCCCATGACGCCTACGACTATGTCGTGAACAACGGCGGCATGACCCGCGAGATGGGCGACCACATCCGCGCGAGCTTCCTCGGCCAGGGTCACTCGAAGACTTACGAGCAGATGTACCGCGACTTCACCGGCCACGATCCGCAGGTCGAGCCGCTGCTGCGCGCCCGCGGCCTGATGCCGGAAGAGGGCGAATAAGCTAGGACGTCACCAGGGCGCGGGAGTTTGGTTCGCCAAGCCACCGCACCTCGACGCCCCAGACATCGCGAATGACATCAAGCGACAGCGCCTCCTCGGGGGCGCTGTCTGCTTTTACGCACCGCTCACCAAGCACGATCACGCGGTCTGCATGGTTCATGGCCAGCGACAGGTCGTGCAGCACCAGCACCACGCCGACGCCATGATCCGCCTGCGCCCGCAGGACGCGGAGCATGGCGAGCTGGTGCGCGAGGTCGAGCGCGGCGAGCGGCTCGTCGGCAAGGATCCAGCGCGGTTCGCCAGCCAGCACCCGCGCCAGCAGCGCCCGCGCTTTCTCGCCGCCGGACAGGGTCGAGACGGGCCGGTGGGCAAGATCGCCGAGGTCGGTCGCAGCCAGGGCCTGCGCAACGGCGAACTTGCCTGCATCGCCATGCGGCAAGCGGCCCAGCGCGACGAGGCTGGCGACCGAGACGTCCCAGGCCACTTCGCCCGACTGCGGCAGGAAGCCGATCGCCTTCGCCCGCTCGCGCGGGTGCATGTTGGAGAGCGGCGCATCGTCCAGCCGCACTTCGCCCTCATCGGCGAGCAACAGCCCTGCGAGCGCGGCCAGCAAGGTCGACTTGCCCGCGCCGTTGGGGCCGCAGATGGCGGTGATCTGGCCGGGTTGGAGCGTGACGGTAACGTCCTCCAGCCGACCGGTGACCGTCAGTTTCTGCACCGAGAGCGTCATGCCAGCCCCCTCCGCATCCGCAGCAGCAGGTGGAGGAAGAACGGCGCACCGATCAGGCTGAGTGCAATGCCCAGCCGCAGTTCGGTCACCAGCGGCAGCAGGCGGCAGACAACGTCCGCCACCAGCACCAGTAGCGCACCTGCCAGCGCGCTCGGTACGATCAGGCTGGAGGGTCGCTTGTCGGTCAGCGGGCGGACGAGGTGCGGCACGATCAGCCCGACAAAGCCGATAATGCCCGCCACGGCCACACCGCTGCCTACGGTCAGGCTAGTGCTGAGCATCAGCAGCGCCATCAGCCGGCCAGGGCGAACGCCCAGCGAGCGCGCGGCCTGTTCACCCAGCGTCAGCGCATCGAGCGAGCGTCCGGCCAGCCACAGCAGGACGATCCCCGCCATGGTCAGTGGTGCGGCGAGCCAGACATCCGCCCAGCTACGGTCCGTCAAAGCGCCCATCAGCCAGGTGACGATGGAGCTCATGGCAAAGGCATTGGGCGCAAGGCTGATGGCCAGGCTCGTCAGCGCGCCTGCGAGGCTGGCGATCATCATGCCCGCGAGGGTGAACAGGGCGATGCCGTGCGCGGGGCTGCTCGTTCGCCCTGCAATCAGCGCCAGCAGTGCCATGGCTCCGCCTGCACCGATCAAGGCAAAGAGCGGCAAGAGCCACGCACTCGCCACGCCGATGTAGAGCGCAATCACCGCCCCCAGCGCGGCTCCGGGAGCAATGCCGAACAGGCCAGGGTCAGCCAGCGGGTTGCGCAGGTATCCCTGCATGGCAGCCCCCGCCGCACCCAGCCCGGCGCCTATCACCACGGCCAGCAGCGCACGCGGCAAGCGCAGTTCGGCAAGAATGGCCATGGCGTTGGGCGTCACCTCGGGATCGACCCAGACGCGGCCCGCGAGCAGCGACAGCGGCGCGGCGACCACCAGCAGCGCGGCAAAGATGAGGGTGGCGCGGGTCACTGGCGAACGCTCCGGCGGATTTCCATCAGCCGCTCCAGCGCGCGGGGGATCGTCGGGCCGCCGCAGAACAGCAGGTTCGGCTCCAGTTCGAAGTGCTGGACGCCGCTGCCTTCCCGCAACAGCGGATGGTCAAGCATGCGCCCGCCACCGGCGGTGATCACGACGTCGGGCGGATCGGCCAGCACCTGCTCCAGCGGGACATAGGCACCCTGCCCCATCCCGCGCGCGACCGACAGGCTGCGGAACCCGGTATGTTCGAGCATGGTATGGGCGAGCGTCTCCTCACCCGGCACGATATCGCCTTCCTGGAGCAACAGTACAGTGACGGGCTCGCCGTCCCAGCGCTGTGTGGCCCAGGCCGCCATGATATCGCTGGCGAGAGTGGAGGGGGTATCTGAATTGCCAGTTACCACAGACAGAGCCGCAACCTGCACCACGGCCTCGGCTTCGTCGCGGGCGATGCCGGTCGAAACGACCTCGATTCCAGCCTGATCCAATGCGCGGCGGGTGGCGGGAGCGAGGAAGTCGTCGGCCACCACCATGTCCGGCGCGAGCGCCAGCACCTCTTCCGCCGTACCGCCGGTCGAGGGATAGCGCATGGCCTTGCCGAGCGACATGGAGGTGGAGGCAGGGTCCTGGCTGTAATGCGATATGGCGAGTAGCTGCCCCGGCGCGGTCACCTCGGCAAGGATGGCATCAGCGCAGGGATTGAGGCTGACCACGGTGGGTCGGTCGCTCGCGTCCTCCCGCGACGGCGCCTCGCTACAGGCGGCCAGTACCGCGAGAGAAGCGAGCCAGAACCTCACAGCGCCAGCCGCGCCCCGAGATAGGCGGAGCGCCCAGCCGTCGCGTAGCCGGCGGCGGTCTGGCATTCCTCGTTCCAGACATTCTCGACCCGACCGAACAGTTGGACGCCCTCGACAACATCCCAGCTACCGCGCAGGGTGAGCAGCGAATGGCCGTCCAGTCGCACTGCCTCGAAAGCATCGTCGAAGGATGATGACACGATCCGCAGGTCCGCCGCCAGCATGACCGCCTCGGTCGGCTGCACCTCGCCGGTAAAGGTCGCGGCATGACGCGGGCGGCGGGCCAGTCCGAGGCCGGTGGTGCGATCCTCGGTGTCGGTCAGTGTGTAGAGCGCACCCAGTCGTACATTGCGATCCGGACGGGCCCAGATTTCCGCCTCGACACCCTGCGCGCGGGTGCGGGCGACATTGTCATAGGTGCCGAAGGGGCGGTTGGTGCAAATGCCGGTGCTTTGGCCGAAACAGCTGGCAAACATGATCTGGTTGGCCGTGTCGCGCCGGAACAGCGTCACCGCGCCATACAGCGACGTCTGCGACAGGCTTCGCTCGCCATAGGCCATACCGAGGTCGAAGCTGGTGCTGGTTTCCGGCTGCAACTGCACATTGCCGAAGTCCGAATGCAGCTGGAACAGGCTTGGTGCCTTGAACCCCTCGCCCACGCTGGCACGCAGGCGCCAATCGGGCGCAACCTCATAGGCCGCGTCTGCCCCGAAGCTGACCTGGGTGCCGAAATCGGCGTGGTGATCCACCCGCGCGCCGAGATGGGCATTGATGCCGCGCCATTCGATGCCGCCCTGCACATAAGCGCCGGTTCTGTGCGTATCTTCGCCTGCGTCGAACAGGGTCTGGTAGCTGGTCCACTCGTTCTCCGCCCCGAAGTGCACGAGGAACGGCCCGAAGGGACGCCACTCGCCGCGCAATGACAGGCGATCCGAGCGGCCCTCGCTGGTGAAAGTCTCCGCGCCCGTACCGTCGAGGTTGTCGCGGTCGGTATCGGCAAAGCTGTAGGCGAAGGACAGGAACAGCGCCTCGGCATCGTAGATCGCGCCGGTGGAACCGGTGAACTGGCGGGTCTGCTGGGTATCCAGCGTATCGGCCAGCGTGTAATCGGGCGCGGGGAAGCCGTCGATGTCGAGGTCGCCCTCGGCATAGCGGGCGCGGGCGAAGACCTCGAACCGGTCATTGAAATAGTACCGCGCGTGGCCGTTGAGCGCCCATTGCTCGAACCCGTCGGCTTCCGCGCCGCCTTCGGCAGCAGAAATGCCGTCGGTCGAGAACCACGTGCCCGAAAGGCCAAGGAAGCCGGTATCCGGATCGCTTACCCCGCCCGAGACCATGCCGCTCACCGTGTCGCGCGCGCCATATTCGGCGCTACCGCGCAGCCCGCTTTCGGCGCGGGTCGAGGCGACCACCACGCCGCCTACTGCATCCGATCCCCAGATGGTGGAATTGGAACTGCGCAGCACCTCCAGCTTGTCGAGGTCGAGCGCCAGCAGGGTGCCGAAATCGAACCCGCCCGATGGCGCGGCAACGTCTGCCAGCCGCACGTCGTCAAGAATGGCGAGTACCTGCTCGGCTTCCGATCCGCGCAGGCGTACGGCGGTGAAGCTGCCCGGGCCGCCATTGCGGGTGACGGCAACGCCGGGCGCGCGTTCGAGAATGCGCGTCAGGTCAGCACCCTGCACGGCTTCGATCTCGCCCTCGCCGATCACGGTGATGGCCTGCCCGCTGGCGTTCACATCCGAGCGGGTGCCGGTAGCAGTGACGGTGATCGTCGCTTCGTCCGCACCCTGCGCAACGGCTGGCGACGAAAAGACAAATGATGAAACACTCAAAAACAGGTATTTGTACACGCAACCTCCAGTCAAAAGCGAACACGCCGCTCAAGACGGAGGGAGCGCCGTGACGGCGCTCTCCCGCTGGCTATCGGTACACCCCGCCCGCAGCCGAACGACCGTCACCGGCAGGTCTCCTGGCTCCCGGATCACCGCCTCGCGCCCCGCCTTCCCGCCCCGAAGGACAGTGGCATGAGGAGCGCGCGCTCCCCGGTCACAGTTGCGGGGGCAGCATGGGTCTTGAACCCATTTCCCTCTTAGGACCGATTTCCCGGCCAACCCGTGACGTCGCCTTACCCCTAGGGCTCGCGCAGCGCCGAGGCAATCCCGCCACATGCTTAACGGTCAGGTAAGGTGCGTCCCGCGGTGATACGCCTGCGTCGCCGCGCATGATCGGGTAACCAATCGCGGGTACACGCGCAGCGTGATTTCGAACCCCGCCCTCACCCCGCACCAGCGGCTTGCCGAGCGTCGCCGTGCGCGTGCCGAACGCCGGGCGCAGATCGTCCGCCGCGTGGGCGTGGTGCTGGCAATGCTCGCCGTACCGGCACTGGCGGCAGAGACGGGTTTCCGGCCGGAGATCGAACAGGCTCCCGAAGTGCCGACCGAGCTCATGGGCTTCGAGACCCCGGGCGAGAGCTTCCCCGGCTCGGCCTTCTATTACCTCGAAGACAGCGCCGCCACGGTGGACATGTTCGCCATGGCAAACCCGGTTGCCGAGGCGACCACGGGTGCAGACCTGGCTACGCCGGACACCGGTCCCGTTGCTGCCTCACTGGTCGCCATGGGCAGCGACCGCGACACCGCCCGCGCGCAGCAGTGCATGACGCAGGCGATCTATTACGAAGCCGCCAGCGAAAGCGATGCCGGCCAGCGTGCCGTGGCGCAGGTGGTGCTCAACCGCGTGGCCCACAGCGCCTGGCCTTCCACCGTCTGCGGCGTGGTGTTCCAAGGTTCCAGCCGCTCGACCGGCTGCCAGTTCAGCTTCACCTGCGACGGATCGCTGGCGCGCCGCCCCTCGCGCGGCGGGTGGGAACGCGCCGGACGGATCGCACGGCAGGCATTGGCGGGATCGGTCTATGCACCGGTAGGCCTGTCGACCCATTACCATACGCTGGCGGTCAGCCCGTACTGGGCCCCCAGCCTCAGCCGCACCACGGTGATCGGCGCTCACATTTTCTACCGCCTGCCGGGAGCCGCCGGGGACAGCGCCGCCTTTGGCACGCATTACGCGGGCGGCGAGCCGACGCCGGGCCGCAACAATGCGCAGGAAGCCGCGCCCGATCCGGTGGCCATGGCCCATGTCACCTCGCTGGAACAGATCGAGCAGGTTGCCACCGCCGCGCCGCTTCCCGTCGACCCGGCCCCCGCACCCGCAACCTCGGCGAATGACCAGCTTCCGGCATCGGGCAGCGTGCGCCCCGAATATGCCAACAGCGGACGCTGGATCGAGCGCCCCTGACGTCGCGCAAGGGAGCTTCCCCTGCCCTATCGTCAAGAAAGCTGAAACCATCTGTTCCAACGCTTGCTTAGCGGGATGCGGCCTAAAGAGCGGGCCAAGGTCGTTGTCCCGGAACAAAAAAGAATGTCCATTCGCTTTGCCTTCCCCGCCAGTCGCATGCCGTGCCGCATGTCGCGTCGGCAGGCGCAATCGCTGTATTTCCGCCCGGCCAATGACAACCGTGGCAAGGCGGTCGACAACACGCACCTGAAGGCCGCCCTGCGGCATTTCGCCCAGCACGGCCTCGCCGCGGCTGACCATGCCCGCCAGCAGGCCATTTCCGCTGCCGAGGCGGGTGACCGCCAGACTTTCGAGTGGTGGCTGGAAATCTGCCGCGCGCTCGACCGGCGCATGGCCCACGGCATCGAGGGCTCGGCCAAGGTCGTCAGCTGATTACCAGTTCCTTACCGCCCTGGCGGGCATTCCACGGTAAGGGCAGGTTTAACCATTGCTATAGTCCGCCGACCTAGGCTTGCGCGATATGCCGCAAGACAGCCCCGACAAGCACCAGCAGGAACCTTTCATCGCGAGAGGCGATGTCGAGTTCGCCGCCCAGCCGTGGCTATGGATCGGCGCAACGGCGGGTCTGGCAATCGGCCTCGGCGTGGCAAGGCTGGCTGGCTGGACCGGCCTGCCCTGGCTGGTCCTGTTGCTCCCGGTGCTGCTGCTGGCCGGGGCCGGTCTCATCATCCATCGCCGCATGACCGCGCTGCTGCAGTTAGCCGACGCCCGCTTGCGCGAAGCCGAGGCATTGCAAGCCGCCGCCACGACCGACGAGGTGACTGGCCTCGCCAACCGTGCGGGCTTCCGCGGCGCGCTGGCGGCCTTGGTCGATGGCCTTGCCGAGGGTGAACACCTCGTCTTGCTGCGGATGGACCTGCGGCGCTTCCGGGCGGTCAGGTCCGCGCTGGGCCCCACGAACTGTGACAGGTTGCTTGCCGAAACGGCCAAGCGGCTCCGCACCTTTGCGGGCGGGGACTGCGCCATTGCGCGGCTTGCAGGCGGCGAATTCGCCATGGCGGCCACCACAGGCTCGCCCGGCGCTGCCAGCGCGCTGGCGCAGCAGGCCTATGACGCGCTCAACCGCCCCTTGCGGATCGGCGGCAAGCCGGTGGAAGATGGCGCGGCAATGGGCCTGGCCCTGCTGCCGGATCATGCCGCCAGCGCCGACGAGCTGCTCGAAGCTGCCGAGCTCGCCCTCGCCCAGGCCCAGGCCGAGGCCCATCGCTGCCCCCTGCCCTACGACAGCTCGATGACCCGCGAGCGATTGACGCGCCGCGAGATCGAGGACGAATTGCGCGCCGCAATCATGAAGGACGAGCTGTCGATCTACTTTCAGCCGATCATCGACCTCGCCACCGGACGCATTCGCGCCTTCGAGGCACTGGTGCGCTGGTTCCATCCCGAACGCGGCGAGCTGGTGCCCGACCAGTTCATCCCGGTGGCAGAGGAAAGCGGGCTGATCATCACGCTGGGCAACTGGATCACCGCGCGCGCAGCACGGGCAGCGGGCAGCTGGCCGGACGACGTGCTGCTGGCGGTCAACCTGTCGCCGGTACAGATCCGCGCGCCCGGCGGCGCCCTGGGCCTGCTCAACGCCTTGCGCGATGCGCAGCTGGACCCGGCCCGGCTCGAGCTGGAAGTCACCGAGAACCTGTTTGCCGAAGACGATCCTAACATCGCGACATTCATGGCAGACCTGTCGCGCGAAGGCGTGGGCTTCTCGCTCGACGATTTCGGCACGGGGTCCAGCTCGCTGCACTACATCCACCGCTATCCGTTCCGCGCGATCAAGGTGGACCGCAGCTTCATCTCCGGCCCGCGCATTGGGCGCGAAAGCGACGCCATCGTGCGCGCGGTGGCGGAAATGGGAACCATGCTGAACATGGAAGTGGTCGCCGAAGGGCTGGAAACCATCGAGCAGGTGCACAAGGCGCAGGAGGCCGGCTGCACGCTTGGCCAGGGCTACTACTTCAGCCGCGCCGTCCCCGACTACCTCGCCGTCATGTTGCTGGCTGAGGAAGAACAGCACGGCGCCCGCATAGCCGTCTAAAATCCAACCGCCGGAGCGGGAACGGAAAAGCGCCTCATTCGTCTGACGGAGGCGGCAAAATTGCACAAACCGCAACACTTTATTGCTATTGCGAACTGATATCAAAAACTGTGATAATTCAAGGTTGCAATGCAATAATACCCGTCCTAGGGCGAGGCATCGAATCCGGGTGGCGAGTCCCGCGTGGGCGCAGGGCGGTCACCATACCGGCAGGCCAAGGCGCCCGATAAGGATCATCACCTGACCATGGCTCGCAAGAAAATCGCGCTCATCGGCGCCGGCATGATTGGCGGCACCCTCGCCCACCTCGCGGCGAAGAAGGAAATGGGCGACATCGTCCTGTTCGACATTGCCGAGGGCATGCCCCAGGGCAAGGCACTCGACCTCAGCCAGTGCGGCCCGATCGAAGGCTTCGACGCGAAGATCACCGGCACCAACGACTATGCCGACATTGCCGGTGCCGACGTGGTGATCGTCACCGCCGGCGTGCCGCGCAAGCCGGGCATGAGCCGCGACGACCTGCTCGGCATCAACCTCAAGGTGATGAAGGCCGTGGGTGAAGGCATCAAGAACAACTGCCCCGACGCTTTCGTCATCTGCATCACCAACCCGCTGGACGCCATGGTCTGGGCGCTGCGCGAATTCTCCGGCCTGCCGCACAACAAGGTGGTGGGCATGGCAGGCGTGCTCGACAGCGCGCGCTTCGCCACCTTCCTTGCATGGGAATTCGAGACCAGCGTGAAGGACGTGAACGCCTTCGTGCTGGGCGGACACGGCGACACCATGGTGCCCGTGCTCTCCTACTCCACCGTTAACGGCATCCCGGTGAAGGACCTAGCGAAGATCAAGGGCGTTGCCGAAAGCCGCCTCGACGAAATCGTCCAGCGCACGCGTTCGGGCGGCGGCGAGATCGTCGGCCTGCTGAAGACCGGCTCGGCCTATTACGCCCCTGCCACCAGTGCCATTTCGATGGCCGAAGCCTACCTGGGTGACCAGAAGCGCGTCCTGCCCTGCGCCGCCTATGTCGACGGCCAGTACGGCGTCGACGGCCTCTACGTCGGTGTCCCCGCCGTGATCGGTGCCGACGGCATCGAAGGCGTGGTCGAGATCGAGCTGTCGGCAGAAGAAGCCGCCAACCTCAAGGTCTCGGTCGACGCGGTCGAGGAACTGCTGGAAGCATGTAAGGGGCTGGATAGCTCGCTTGCCTAAGGCATTTGCCCTCATTGCCGCTGCGGCGGCCCTGGCCGTTTCCGGCACCTCCGCGCAGGCCCAGTCTGCGACGGAGTTGCTGGAGGCGGGCGACGTGCCTTTCGCGCAGTGGACGCTACCGGAGGCAGCGCCAGCCGAAATCGGCGCGGCGATGGAGCAATGCATTGCCGTCGTGACCGGCCCCGAAAGTCGCGAGGATGTTGCCGAGCTGCTATCGGACGCTGGTTGGGAAGTACAGCCCATGCCCGAAGGGATCGCTCCCTTCATGGCGCGGGTCGCCAACGAACGCTGGCAGGAACTGCGCGAGCGCTACGACGACAAGGCGGAGTTCGAAGCCGATCGCACTGCGGATCTCTACTACGACCCTGCCCGCTGGCCGCGGATCTATGCCCGCCCCGACCTGCCGGTGATGTTGAGCGTGTCGCAAAGCTGGCGCGGCCCGACTTGCCAGGTGCTGACCGACCCCGTGGAAACCGACGGCAGCAAGGAAACGACGATCCAGCTTGCTGTCGAAACCGTGTCCGCCGAACTTGGCGAAGGACGTTTCATGACGCCCCACGGCTTGGCCTGGGAAACCGATGAGATCGGCATCGGTCTCGACTACGGCAACGGCATGGGCGGCGTCTACCAGATGTTCCCGCCCGTCTTTGACCACTTCATCCCCTACATCACCGTCCTCGACCGGCAGGAGAACCAGTGATGCTGGCGCGTAACTTCGCATTGGGTGCCGCATCGCTGGCGCTGCTCGCCACCCCGGCAAGCGCGCAGCTGCGCGTAGGCCCATTGGCCGACATCTACGAGAGCTACAACGACTGCTTTGCTGTCACCAACACCGGATCGCTGACTCCTGCAGCACTGGCAGACAGCGGGTGGCAACGCGCCACGATTTCAGGTGGCGGCAATGCAGGTGACCAGCCGATCATCTACGGCCATGCCGAACGCGCGCCGTTGATCATGCTGAGCGCCGAAAGCGGCGACGGCGCCTGCATCGTTGTGGCCCGGCTGGAGAATCGGGAAGCCTTCGTGCAGCTGATCTCGGCCTGGGGCCTTGACCTCGACAACCTGAACGATGGTGCGGTGACGTTCTTTGCCGAAGAACGCCCCGTGCAGATTTCCGCCACCGGCACCGACAATGAACCCAGCGCCACCCTCGCGGTCGGCACACGCATGGAGAGCGAATAGAATGTCCATCCTCATCAACAAAGATACCAAGGTCATCACCCAGGGGATGACCGGTAACACCGGCACCTTCCACACCCAGCAGGCGCTCGATTACGGCACCAAGATGGTTGCGGGTGTGACCCCCGGTAAGGGCGGCACCGAGCACCTCGGCCTGCCGCAGTTCAACACTGTGCGCGAAGCCAAGGAAGCCACCGGCGCCACCGCCAGCGTGATCTACGTTCCGCCGCCATTCGCCGCTGACGCGATCTGCGAAGCGATTGCCGCCGAAGTCAAGCTGATCATCACGATCACCGAAGGCATCCCGGTTATGGACATGGTGCGCGCCAAGGCCGCGCTGAAGGGCTCCAAGTCGCGCCTGATCGGCCCGAACTGCCCCGGCGTGCTGACGCCGGACGAGTGCAAGATCGGCATCATGCCGGGCAAGATCTTCCAGAAGGGCAGCGTCGGCGTCGTCTCGCGTTCGGGTACGCTGACCTACGAAGCCGTGCACCAGACCACTGCGGTCGGCCTGGGCCAGACCACAGCTGTCGGTATCGGCGGTGACCCCGTAAACGGCACCAACTTCATCGACGTGCTCGACCTGTTCCTCGACGACCCCGAAACCAAGTCGATCATCATGATCGGCGAGATTGGCGGTTCGGCCGAAGAAGAAGCCGCCGAATTCATCAAGCAAGAAGCGGCCAAGGGCCGGTCCAAGCCGATGGTCGGCTTCATCGCCGGCCGCACGGCGCCTCCGGGCCGCCGCATGGGCCACGCGGGCGCCATCGTCTCGGGCGGCCAGGGCGGCGCGGACGACAAGATCGCGGCGATGGAAAGCGCGGGCATCCGCGTTTCGCCCTCGCCCAGCGAGCTTGGCACCACGCTCGACGCGCTGCTGAAGGAACTCGCGTAGCTTCTGCGCGTCCCTCTCTTGTGAGGAATCGACATGGGTAAAGAGCCGGACAACTTCATCCCCCAGCTGCCGTCGCAGGACGGCCCGCAGGCGGGCCCGTCGTGGGGCAACCCGCGCTGGCCGCTGACGGACGACGCGGGCGACCTGACGCAGGCGCTCGATCCGACGGACATGATCGCGGCGGTGAAGCAGGCTGCCGCCAAGGCGGGCAAGCCCACCGACAGCGCCTCGATCGAGGCCTCATGCCGTGATTCCATCGCTGCCATGCTGCTGATCCGGCTCTACCGTGTGCGCGGGCACCTGGCGTCCAATCTCGACCCGCTGGGCCTGTCGCATACCAAGGAGCCCGAAGACCTGAGCCTCGCCTGGCACGGCTTCGACGGCAGAGAGGACCAGGAAGTCTTCGTCGGCGGTGCCTTCGGCTTCCAGTGGGTAAAGGTCGGTGAGCTCTATTCGCTCTTGCGGCGCACCTATTGCGGCCCGGTCGGCCTCGAATACATGCACATCAACGACACCGAAGAGCGTCGTTTCCTGCAGGACAAGTTCGAAAAGCCCGAAGACACCATCCAGTTCACCCCGGAAGGCAAGCGCGCCATCCTGCAGGCGGTGATCCGCGGCGAGGAATACGAGAAGTACCTCGGCAAGAAGTACGTCGGCACCAAGCGCTTCGGCCTCGACGGCGGCGAAGCCATGATCCCCGCTCTCGAAGCGGTGATCAAGTACGGCGGCTCCATGGGCGTGCGCGAGATCATCTACGGCATGGCCCACCGCGGCCGCCTGAACGTGCTCGCGAACGTGATGGCCAAGCCCTACCGCGTGATCTTCCACGAATTCTCCGGCGGCAGCGCCAACCCCGACGATGTCGGCGGCTCGGGCGACGTGAAGTACCACCTCGGCACCAGCACCGACCGCGAATTCGACGGTATCAAGGTGCACATGAGCCTGGTGCCCAACCCCAGCCACCTCGAAGCGGTGAACCCCGTCGTGCTGGGCAAGACCCGCGCGCAGCAGGCCTTCCGCGACGACCTTGACGCACACGAGCAGGTGCTGCCAGTGCTGATCCACGGCGACGCAGCCTTCGCCGGCCAGGGCGTGGTGTGGGAATGCTTCGGCCTCTCCGGCGTGCGCGGCTATTCCACCGGCGGCTGCATCCACTTCGTTATCAACAACCAGATCGGCTTCACCACCTCACCCAAGTTCGCGCGTTCGTCGCCTTACCCGTCGGACGTGGCCAAGGGTGTGCAGGCACCGATCCTGCACGTGAACGGCGACGATCCCGAAGCCGTGACCTTCGCCTGCAAGCTGGCCGTCGAATACCGCCAGAAGTTCAAGCGCGACGTGGTGATCGACATGTGGTGCTATCGCCGCTTCGGCCACAACGAGGGCGACGAGCCCAAGTTCACCCAGCCGCTGATGTACGATGCCATCGGCAAGCATCCGCGCGTGTCGGAGGTTTATGCCGAACGCCTGCAGGATGAAGGCGTACTGGATGCAGGCGCGGCGGCGGACATGCGCCAGCAGTTCATCGAACACCTCGACGAGGAATTCGAGGTCGGCAAGAGCTACAAGCCCAACGACGCAGACTGGTTCGCCGGTCGCTGGTCGGGCCTGCACAAGCCGGCTGACCCCGAAACCGCTCGCCGCAATGTGCACACGGCGATCGAGGAGAAGCTGTTCAACTCGCTCGGCCGTACGCTGACAACCGTCCCCGAGGATCACAAGATCCACAAGACGCTGGGCCGCGTGCTCGATGCCAAGCGCGAGATGTTCGCTACCGGCAAGGGCTTCGACTGGGCCACGGCGGAGGCGCTCGCTTTCGGCAGCCTCGTCAGCGAGGGCTTCGGCGTGCGCCTGTCCGGCCAGGATTCGGGACGCGGCACCTTCAGCCAGCGGCACGCCATCTGGGTCGACCAGGAGGACGAGGAAAAGTACATCCCCCTCGCCACGCTGCCGCACGGCAAGTTCGAGGTCTACGATTCCACGCTCAGCGAATACGGCGTGCTTGGCTTCGAATACGGTTTCGCCATGGCGGACCCCAAGACGCTGGTCCTGTGGGAAGCGCAGTTCGGTGACTTCGCCAACGGTGCGCAGATCATGATTGACCAGTTCATCGCCGCCGGCGAAGTGAAGTGGATGCGCGCCAACGGCCTCGTCCTGCTGCTGCCGCACGGCTACGAAGGCCAGGGTCCGGAACACTCCAGCGCCCGCCTCGAACGTTTCCTGCAGCTGTGCGCAAACGACAATATCCAGGTCTGCAACATCACCAGCCCGGCAAACTACTTCCACGTGCTTCGCCGCCAGATGCTGCGCCCGTTCCGCAAGCCGCTGATCATCATGACGCCGAAGAGCCTGCTGCGCCATCCGGCGGCGAAGAGCGATGCCTATCGCTTCCAGGGTGACCATCACTTCCAGCGCATCCTCTCGGACAAGACCGAGATCGCCGACAAGAAGGTGCGCCGCCTGGTGCTGTGCAGCGGCAAGGTGGCCTACGACCTGATGGAGAAGCGCGACGAGGAAGGCATCGACGATGTCTCGATCGTGCGGATCGAGCAGCTCTACCCCTTCCCGGGTGAGCCGCTGGCCGTGCGCCTGAAGCGCATGACCGGTCTCGAAGAGGTGATCTGGTGCCAGGAAGAGCCGAAGAACAACGGCGCCTGGTTCTTCGTCGAAAGCCGTATCGAGGAGGCGCTCACCGCCGCCGGCCACAAGGGCATGCGCGCCGCCTATGCCGGCCGCGAGGAAGCAGCCTCCACCGCCACCGGTTTCGCCAAGCGCCACCAGGCCCAGCAGGAAGCGCTGGTTTCGGTGGCCCTGGGCCTCTCCACCCGCGGCAAGACGGCAGCCAGCAAGGCTGCCCGCAGCACAAAATCCAAAGCCTGAGGAACGAAATCCATGGCAGTCGAAGTCAAAGTCCCCGTCCTTGGTGAATCGGTCACCGAAGCCACTGTCGGCGAATGGCTGAAGCAGGTTGGCGATGCCGTCGCTGCTGACGAGCCGATCGCCAGCCTGGAAACCGACAAGGTGGCGGTGGAAGTGCCCTCGCCCGTCGCCGGCATCATTTCCGGCTTCTCGGTGGAGCTGGGTGCCACGGTCGAAGTCGGCGCGGTGATCGCAACGGTCGAGGAAGGCGGAACCCCTGCCGCCAAGCCCAAGGCTGACAAGCCCGGCGAAACCACGAGCGAGCCTGCTCCTGCCGGTGACGGGGCGACCACCATGTCACCCGCCGTGCGCCGCGCGGTGCTGGAACACGGGGTCGATCCGACCACGATCAAGGGCACCGGCAAGGACGGTCGCCTGACCAAGGAAGACGTGCTCGCCGCCGCCAAGGCCAAGGATTCGGCTCCCGCAGCTGCACCTGCCGCCTCCCCCGCTCCGGCAGCCCCTGCTGCCGCCAAGGGCGAGCGCCGCGAGGAACGCGTCAAGATGACGCGCATGCGCCAGACCATCGCCAAGCGGCTGAAGGGCGCGCAGGACAATGCCGCCCTGCTCACCACCTTCAACGATTGCGACATGACTGCCGTGATCGAGGCGCGCGAGGCCTACAAGGACCTGTTCGCCAAGAAGCACGGCATCAAGCTCGGCTTCATGTCGTTCTTCGCCAAGGCCGCCGCGCTGGCGCTGAAGGACGTGCCCGCCGTCAACGCCTACATCGACGGCGACGAGATCGTATACCACGACTATGTCGACCTCTCGGTGGCCGTCTCGGCTCCGAACGGCCTCGTGGTTCCCGTGGTCCGCTCGATCGACCAGATGAGCTTCGCCGAGATCGAACTGGCCATTTCCGACTACGGCAAGCGCGCCAAGGAAGGCACGCTGACCATGGAAGACATGAGCGGCGGTACCTTCACCATTTCCAATGGCGGTGTCTTCGGCTCGCTGATGTCGACCCCGATCATCAACCCGCCGCAGAGCGCCGTGCTGGGCCTCCACCGCATCGAGGACCGCCCCGTGGCGTTGAACGGCGAAGTGGTGATCCGCCCGATGATGTACCTCGCGCTGAGCTACGACCACCGCATCATCGACGGCCGCGAAGCCGTGACCGCGCTCAAGATCATGAAGGAAGCGATCGAAGATCCCATGCGGATGCTGATCGACCTCTGAGGATAGACCAATGGCTGAATACGACTACGACGTCCTCATCATCGGTGCCGGCCCCGGCGGCTATGTCGCGGCGATCCGCGCGGCGCAGCTGGGCCTGAAGGTGGCTTGCGCCGAAAGTCGCGAGACGCTGGGCGGGACCTGCCTCAACGTCGGCTGCATCCCGTCGAAGGCCATGCTGCACGCGTCCGAATACTACGACGCTGCCGCCAATGGCGCGATGGCCGAGATGGGCATCGACGTGACGCCGAAACTCAACCTGCCGAAGATGCACGAACAGCGCATCGACGCGGTCAGCGGCCTGACCAAGGGCATCGAGTTCCTGTTCAAGAAGAACAAGGTCGACTGGAAAAAGGGCCACGCCACGTTCGTCGACGCGCACACCGTGGAAGTCGCGGGCGAGAAAGTGACCGCCAAGGAAGTGGTGATCGCCACCGGTTCTTCGGTCACGCCCCTCCCCGGTGTCGAAGTCGACAATGCCAAGGGCGTCGTGGTCGATTCCACCGGTGCGCTGGAACTGCCCAAGGTGCCCAAGCACATGGTCGTCATCGGCGGCGGCGTGATCGGGCTGGAACTTGGCTCGGTATGGCGCCGCCTCGGTGCCAAGGTCACCTGCGTTGAATTCCTCGACCAGATCCTGCCCGGCATGGACGACGACGTGCGCAAGGAATCGAACAAGATCTTCAAGAAGCAGGGGATCGAATTCAAGCTGGGCACCAAGGTCACCGGCTGCACGGTCAAGGGCAAGAAGGCCACGCTGACCATGGAACCCGCCGCAGGCGGCGACAGCGAGACGCTGGAAGCCGACTGCGTGCTGGTGGCCATCGGCCGCCGTCCCAATGTCGATGGCCTGGGTCTCGAAAACATCGGGCTGGAGCTGAACAAGCGCGGCCAGATCGAGGTCGACCACGAATTCCGCACCGCTGTCGACGGCGTGCGCGCCATTGGTGACTGC
>JAUIIG010000076.1 GCA_030431875.1 Alphaproteobacteria bacterium | reverse complement strand
GCGGTGACCATCGCCGTGCTGGGACCGCGTGTCTCTTGGGCACTGCTGTTCCCGCTGTTCTACGGCTTCTTCCTCGTACCGATAGGCGACGAGTTGGTGCCCGCGCTGCAGATGATCACCGCCGAGATCACCATTGCCCTGACCCATGCCAGCGGCATTCCCGCGCTGATCGACGGGGTGTTCATCGACACGCCGGTAGGACTGTTCGAGGTGGCTGAGGCCTGCTCGGGCGTGAAGTTCCTTGTTGCCATGGTCGCGCTCGGCACGCTGGTGGCGCATGTCTGCTACCGCTCTTGGACACGCCGCGCGCTGTTCATGATTGCTGCAATCATCCTGCCGATCCTGGCCAACGGCGTGCGCGCATGGGGCACTATCTACATCGCCCAGTCGCAGGGCGTGGAGTTCGCCGCCGGGTTCGATCACGTCTTCTATGGCTGGATATTCTTCGCCCTCGTGATGGCCGCCTTGTTGGGCATGGGCTGGCGATTCTTCGACCGCGGCTTCGACGAGGATTTCATCGACGGCGACGAGATTGCGCGTGCGGCCTGGCCTGCGCGATTTGAGCGCTGGAGCGGTGCCGGATGGCAGGTGCTGGCAGGGGCAGCCCTCGTGGCCGTCGCTGTGCTGGGCTGGTCACAAGCGGCGCGCTCGGTAGAGGCGGAAATGCCCTCTCTCATCGACTTGCCGGAAGTGCCGGGCTGGACCCGTGTGAACCCTGCGCAATCGCATCCGTGGCTGCCCCACACTAGCGGGGCGGATCACAAGCTGATCGCCAGTTACGCTGATGAGCAAGGGCGCGTGGTCGACGTGGTCTACGCACTCTACGCCGCGCAGGAAGATGGCCGTGAGGCTAGCGGGTTCGGCGAAGGTGCATTGCCCAGCGATACCGACTGGCGCTGGCTTTCCGACGCACCGGCTGTCGAAGGTGCGATAGGTGATCGCTTGCAGGCCCTGGGGACCTACCAGCGCGTTGCCTATACCTGGTATCGTCACGGCGACTGGACCGGCAGCAGCCGCGCCCGCCTGAAGCTTTCCAACATGGCGGACCGCCTGCTGTTCACCCCGCAACCGACGATCATGCTGATTATATCCGCCGAGGATACCGAAAGCCAGAACGCCGAAGACACGCTCGCCGCTTTCCGGCAATCCACCGCTCCGCTGCCGGAGTGGATGGACGCTATCGCCTTGCTGGACTAGTCCGCCACCATGTGCGGGATCGCCGGTCTTTTCCATTGCGGCACGATCAAGCCGGTCGAGCCCCTGCGGATCGAGCGGATGACCGACGTGCTGGCCCACCGCGGGCCGGATGGCTCTGGCGTCTGGACCGGGCCGGGCGTGGGGCTGGGGCATCGGCGCCTGTCGATCATCGACGTCGACGGCTCGCCGCAGCCGATGGCATCGCCCAGCGGCCGCTCGATCATCGTCTTCAACGGCGAGATCTACAATTACCGTGAACTGCGCCGCGAGCTTGAGGCGGCAGGCGAGATCTTCCGGACCGATGGTGATACCGAGGTGATTCTCGCCGCCTACGAGCAATGGGGTACCGAGTGTCTGCGCCGCCTGAATGGCATGTTTGCCTTCGCGGTCTACGACCAGGCCAAGCGCGAACTGTTCCTGGCGCGTGACCGGTTCGGCGTGAAGCCGCTGTTCCTTGCCGAACTGTCCGATGGCTCGCTGGCCTTTGCCTCCGAACTGAAGGGCCTGCTCGCCCATCCGTTGCTGCGCCGTGAAGTCGATCCGCGCGCGGTGGAGGACTACATGGCCTGGGGCTATGTGCCCGATCACCGCTCGATCCTGCGCGGGGTCAGCAAGTTGCCCGCCGGGCACTGGATGCTGCTGCAGCATGACAAGGGCGTGCCGCAGCCGCAGCAGTACTGGGACATCAGCTTCGCCAATCGCCACAAGGGCAAGCCCAAAGACCTCGAGGCAGAGCTGCTGCACCACCTGCAGCAAGCGGTGACGAGCCGCATGGTATCCGACGTGCCACTGGGCGCTTTCCTCTCCGGCGGTGTCGACAGCTCCACCGTGGTCGCCTTCATGGCCGAAGCGAGCCGGCAGCCGGTGAAGACCTGCTCGATCGGCTTCGATGTCGCGAGTGCGGACGAGACCAGCTACGCGCAGCAGGTCGCCGAACTGTTCGCCACCGATCACAACGCACGCACCGTCAGCGCGGACCAGTTCGACGCCATCGACACGCTGGCGGGCATGTTCGACGAACCCTTCGCCGATGCCTCCGCCTTGCCGACCTGGCGCGTGTGCCAGCTGGCGCGCGAGAATGTCACCGTGGCGCTGTCCGGCGATGGGGCAGACGAGGCCTTTGCCGGTTACCGCCGACAGGTGTTCCATGCCCACGAAGACCGGATGCGCGGCCTGCTGCCTTCGGCGATCCGTCGCAATGTTCTGGGACCGCTGGGCAGGATCTATCCCAAGGCCGACTGGGCCCCGCGACCCCTGCGTGCCAAGACCACCTTGCTATCGCTCGCGGGCTCGGCGGAGCAGGGCTATGCCCGTGCGCTTTCGGTCGTTCCGCCGGAGATGCGTGGGGCGCTCTATTCGCCGGACATGGCCTACAAACTGGGAGGCTACCGCGCCGAGGACCCGCTGCTGGAGCTGATGGCGAAGGCCCCGATGCGCAGCGCGCTGGACCAGGCGCAATATGCCGACCTCAAGTTCTGGCTGCCGGGCGATATCCTGACCAAGGTGGACCGCACTTCCATGGCGGTCAGCCTTGAAGCGCGTGAGCCGCTGCTGGACCACCGGTTGGTGGAGTTTGCGGCGGGCCTGCCGGAGGGGCTGCGGGTGCACGGTTCGCAGGGCAAGTGGCTGCTCAAGAAGTCGATGGAGCGATACCTTCCGAAAGACATTCTCTACCGCCCGAAGCAGGGTTTCGTGACTCCGATCGCCGAATGGCTGCGCGGTCCGCTCGCGGGCAAGGCGCGCGGCATCGCCAAGAGTGCCATGCTCGCGCGGACCGAGTGGTTCGACAACGCGCGCCTCGCCGAACTGGCAGAGGATCATATCGGGGGCAGGGCGGACCATTCACGGCTGCTGTGGCAGCTGGTCATGCTCGATCGGTCGCTGGCGCGCCTTGGTATTGCCTAGCCGTCCGTCCCGTGGCCCAGCGCCATGTATTCGTCGCTCTGCATCTCGTTCAGGCGGCTCACCGTGCGCTGGAACTCGAACGAACCGTCGCCTGCGGGATAGAGGTCTTCGGGTTGTGCTGCCGCTGTGGCGAACAGCTTCACGTGGTTCTCGTACAGCGCATCGATCAGGGTAACGAAGCGGGCAGCCTCGTTGCGCATGTCCTTGTTCATCTGCGGGATGCCGACGAGGATCACCGTGTGATAGCGCTGGGCAATCGCGAGGTAATCGGGCGCGCCGCGGGCTTCACTGCACAGGCGTTTGAAACTGAACACGGCGACGCCCTTCAGGCTCTTGGGCACGTGGATCGTGCGTCCGCCGCCGACATCCAGCTCCTTGCTGGGGACGTTAGCTGCATCCTCCGGAGGGTAGTCGGTCAGGCGGAAGAAGGCTTCGCGCACCTTGGCCGTCGCCTCGTCTCCGATGGGGGAATGCCAGCTTTCCAGGTCACCGATCCGCTCCATGCGGTAGTCGGTCGGCCCGTCGAGGGGCATGACATCCAGCTCGGTGTTGATGAGGTCGATGAAGGGCAGGAAGTGCTCGCGGTTGAGGCCGTCCTTGTAGAGGTCTTCCGGCACGCGGTTGCTGGTGGTGACAATGGCCACGTCGTGTTCGCAGATCAGCTGGGTGAACAGCCGGCTCATGATCATGGCATCGGCGGAATTGTTCACCACCATTTCATCAAAGGCAAGCGATCTCAATCCCTTGGCCAGTGAAGCTGCGACAATCGGGATGGGGTCGCCGCTCTCGCTCTGGCGCGCTTCGCGGAGCTTGGCGTGGACTTCCTGCATGAAGGCATGGAAGTGCGCGCGGCGCTTTTCGGCAATGGCCAGCGTATCGTGGTAGAGCGCCATCAGCATCGACTTGCCGCGCCCGACGCCGCCCCACATGTAGACGCCTTCGGGCCGTGGCTTCTTGCGGCCAAACAGCTGACCGAGCAGGCCACCCGACTGCTCCGCTTCAAGCTCTTTCTGCAGGACTTCGAGCCGCTCTGCAGCTCGACGCTGGTCCGGGTCGGGTTGCAGTTCCCCGGCTGCGATCAGGCGTTCGTAGCGGGCGAGGACGCCGCTCATCGCTCGCGTGGCTGCATGGCCTCGAACTTGGGCAGGTCAGGGTCGAAGAAATCCCAGTCCGGCGCGTCCTTCGTGTAGATCACGCTTTCGGGCGAGACCACGTTAGGATTGTCGAGCGAGCCCGCCTGCAGGATCAGCACCTGGTCACCCGGCAGGTCACCCGTGGTGTAGAGCCTACCGCCGCATTCACCGCAAAAGTGGCGCGTTACCGTGCCGCCGGTGTCACCATCGTTGGTGTAGGTCTTGGGCGTGCCGCGCAGGTCCAGCTGGTCGCGCCGCAGGCCGACGATGGTGGTGTGGCCGGTGCCGGTTGCTTTCTGGCAATCCTTGCAGCAGCACTGCGAGGTGAACATTTCCGGCCCGGTGACCGTGTAACGGATGGCGCCGCACAGGCAGCCACCCTCGACCTTTGCCCCCGCTTCGATCCCCATGTCAGACGTGCCGTTCTGCCTGCATCTTCTTGATTTCGGCAATCGCGCGTGCGGGTGACAGGCCCTTGGGGCAGACGTTGGCGCAGTTCATGATCGTGTGGCAACGGTAGAGGCGGAACGGATCCTCGAGATCGTCGAGGCGTTCGCCCGTCATTTCGTCGCGGCTATCGGCCAGCCAGCGGTAGGCCTGCAGCAGGATGGCCGGGCCCAGGAACTTGTCACTGTTCCACCAGTAGCTGGGGCACGAGGTCGAGCAGCAGGCGCACAGGATGCACTCATAGAGGCCGTCCAGCTTCTCGCGCTGTTCGGGCGATTGCAGGCGTTCCTTGCCGCTTGGCGTGGTGGAAACGGTCTGCAGCCACGGACGGATCGAGGCGTACTGGGCGTAGAAATGGGTGAAATCGGGCACCAGGTCCTTCACCACTTCCATGTGCGGCAGCGGGGTGATGCGAATCTCGCCCTTCAGGTCCTCGATGGCGGTGGTGCAGGCGAGGCCGTTGGAGCCGTTCATGTTCATCGAGCACGACCCGCAGATGCCTTCGCGGCACGAGCGACGGAAGGTCAGTGTCGGGTCGACCTCGTTCTTGATCTTGAACAGGGCGTCCAGCACCATCGGGCCGCATTCGTCGAGGTCGATCTCGAAGGTATCGTAGCGCGGGTTCTTGCCGCTGTCAGGATCGTAGCGATAGATGCGGAACTTGCGCACGCGGCCACTGGTCTCGGCCTTGTGGACCTCGCCCTGCTTGCTGATCTTGCTGTTCTTCGGGAGGGTGAAGGTCGCCATCGTCTATCGTCCCTGTATCTGCTGCCCGCCCTTCTACCAATGCCTGCGGCGAGGGCAAGCGGGGGCTGCGGAATCCTGCGCGGTTTCACCGATTTCCCGGGTTAATGTGGAACACATGGAACACTGTCCTGAAGCAGAAAACGGGAGGGATCGGAATTGGCGGATATACGGGCGTTTGGGCGGGTTCCAAGGGTCGTGACCAAGGCCTAGGTTTGCCCCGGCAAGTAGGAAAGGGAACGACCGATCTTCACCCGCGCAGCAGTCTTCGGCAGCAGTGGCGGTATTGGCGAGGCCTTGGTGAACGGCCTTGCCAACCGTGGGGTGGAGGTCCTGGCCGGTTCGCGCGCGGGTTCCTGGTACGGGCGCGGACCGGTCACTCCCTTTGCTTTCGACTTTGACGACGAAGACACTATCGCCCGGCTTGGCCAGGAATGGCGCGACAATCCGCCTGATCTCGTGATCGTTGCTACCGGGGTGCTGACGCTGGACGATGGCACCGGGCCGGAGCGCAGCTACCGGCATCTGGACCCCGCAGCCATGGCGCGGGTGTTGTACCTCAACACCATCGGTCCGGCTCTGGTGGCGAAGCACACTTTGCCGCTGTTTCCGCGAGACGAGCGCAGCGTGTTTGCTGCCTTGTCAGCGCGCGTCGGCTCCATCGGCGACAACCGCATCGGCGGATGGCACAGCTATCGGGCGAGCAAGGCGGCGCTGAACATGCTGGTGCGGAATTTCGCTATCGAGCTGGGGCGCACGCACAAGCAGGCCATCGCCGTCGGGCTGCATCCGGGGACTGTCGACACCGGACTTTCGCAGCCTTTCCAGAAGAACCTGCCCGAAGGCCAGCTGACCTCGCCCGAAGAGAGTGCGGCGTACCTGCTGGGCGTGCTCGACAAACTGACCCCGCAGGACAGCGGCGCTCTGTTTGACTGGAAAGGCGAGCGGGTCGAACCCTAGCTGATCAGGGCGTGACGCCGCCAGGCTTCGGCCAGTAGCGTTTCCAGCAGGTCGGCGTGGCTGAACCCGGCCTGCGCCGCCGCCTTGGCCATGACCTTCTCGGACCACAGGTTGCAGTTCAGGTTGATCTCGATGAAGTTGATGTCACCCGTCTTCAGGTCGACACGGAATTCGATCCGGCCATAGTCGAAGGGCACGAATTCGCGGGCGACCTTCTTGGCCATTTCCTCGATCTTCGGAGCCAGTTCGGCGTGGTCAAACCGCTTGAGCGCGGCCTTTTCGGTGTTCGGCACCAGGTCGCGCTTTTCGTAATAGGTCCACAGTTTCTGCGTGTTCTCGCGCTCGTACCACAGCATCGGCAGGGCGATCGGCTCGTTGTTGATGGTGATGAAGGCGCACTGCACATCGTAGCCGTCGAGGTAGGGTTCGACGATGGCGTCGTGACCCTGTCCGTGAATGTCGGCGATGGCGTTGGTGACGCCGTTCCAGTCGAAGGCATCGGAAATGCCCCAGCTGGCAGAGCTGGCATTGGGCTTGATGACCCAGCGGCCATCAGGCGAGGGGGGCAGGTTCGCTTCGAGCACGGGCGCGCCGCGGCGGTAGCAGAACCACGGCGCGGTCGGCACGCCGGCATGGGTAGCCACCAGCTTGGACACCGACTTGTCGTCGCCCAGGCCGCGCAGGAAGGGCATGGCGCCAAGGTAGGGCAGCCGGTGCATGTTGCACAGGATGGGGATCAGCATCTCGCTGTTCACGAAGCCGCCGCGATTGAGCAACGGGAACACGAAATCGACGTCCGGGCGTTCGTACAGGACGTTGTAACTGTTGGCGAATTCGAGATTCAGGCCGAGGCCTTCCAGCGTCGTGCGCACTTCGTGGTGGTAGATGGCGTGGTTACCGTCTTCCGGGTGCATCCCGCCGCCCCACAGCGCGTGCTTCGCCATGAAGAGCATGCGAACCCGCTCCTTGGCTTCCTGGGGAATACGCAGCGGGGAAATATTCGTGCTCATGTTCGACCTTGCCTGGCTGAAAATACCAAGCGCCGCCTAGTCCTTTCAGTGAGTCGGCACAACGGCCCTTGGGTATTAGCGATTGCAAATATTGCATTTGCGGGGGAGACTGACCTTGTCACGGCTTTGTGGGAGAGGCGTTCATGGGTTTTTCCAGCTGGTACGAGGAGACGATCCTGCCGAAGGTCGTCTCACTGGGTTGCGGATCAGAAGACGTGGACCGCTTGCGCCACGAGGTGGTGCCGTTGGCCAAAGGTGCGGTGTTCGAGCTGGGGTGCGGCGGCGGCTTCAACCAGCAGCACTACGATAGCGAACAGGTAACCAGCTTTTCCGGGATTGATCCCAACGGCAGCCTGCTGGCGGCAGCGCGCGAACAGGCCGCCGCGAAGGGCTGGGAAGCGGATATTCGCGAAGGGAAGGGGGAGGACATTCCCTTTTCCGACGGTGCTTTCGACACGGTGGTGTGCACCTACACCCTGTGTTCCGTCGACAATCCGGAACAGGTCCTGTCAGAGATGCGCCGCGTGCTGAAGCCGGGTGGACGGCTGCTGTTCCTCGAACACGGCAAGGCGCCGGATCCCGGTCCGGCCAAGTGGCAACGCCGGATCGAGCCGGTGTGGAAACGGCTCGCCGGCAATTGCCATCTAACCCGAGAAGTGGGCGGCTCCATCCGCAAGGCCGGGTTCGAGATCGAGCCGATCGGCCAGACCTATTTCGAGAAGGCGCCCAAATGGGCTGGCTGGATGGAATGGGGTGTGGCGCGCCGCGTCGGCGCCTGAAGCTACTTCGCGTCGGGTGAGATTTCGGGCTTGGGAATGTCCATTCCCAGCCGTTGTCCCAGCACCCATTCGCAAATGGAATAGGTCCGCTCGTTGTCGACATCGATGGCGAGCGCGCCGTCTTCGAACACCACCGGCGCGAGTTTGGCATCGAAGCGCTTGCCGACCCGTTTCAGGCCACTGGCGAGCGTCACCAGGCCAAACCGCATCATGATGATGTTGAACAGGCCGAAAGCCCGGACCATCCGGCCCGGGTTGGCCTGGAACTGGCCGCCTTCGCGGAAGATATCAGCCGCTTTCAATCCCTTGGCATTGGCAAGGCCATAGAGGTTGCAGTTGGCGTAACCGGCGTCCTTCAACTGGTAGAAGCCGCGTTGAGCCTGTTCGTGTACGGCCAGCACGTACTCTCGCGTACTGACCGCGAGGACTGCGTCGTTGTCCTGCATGGCCTCGCGCACCTGCGCCACCCCGTTGTGCGTCAACAAGACGTTATCCGCCGTTGTGATGACGAACGGACCTTCCTCACCCTTGGTTGCCGCCAGCACGCTTTCGACAATGTTGGGATCGCTGTCGACGAGGGTGATCGGGACTCCGCGTTCACGGAAGGGCGCGAGCACCTCGTCGACTTCGGCCTGGCCATCCGGCTCCAGCACGACGCGAATTTCGCGCACGGCGGGCAGGGTGGTCAACGTTTCCAGCACATGGCTGACAAGCGGACGTTCGCAGATCGGTACCAGGCACTTGTGGCTGACACCCGCACGCTTGGCGAGCGGATTGACGACGCCGGTGCGCTGGGCCGCGAGCACGATGATCGTGACCGGGGGCGGGGCCATGCGGGTTCTCCTGCAGCTGGCTGCGATCAGTTACCGAAAGTGCGCTGCCACCAGCCACCGCGACGCGGCGAGCCATCGTCGGCCTGTGCCTCGGCATCGCCTTCGGCAGACGCTTCGGCTGTCGCGACGTCAGCCTGTGCAGGCGCGGCATCGGTTCCTGCCGGAGCTTCTTCAGCGGCGGGCTCGGCAGCCTTCTTGCGGCGCGTGCGCTTGGGAGCCTCTTCCTCCGCGGCTGCCGGTTCGGCGGCTTCAGGCGCGGCTGCAGCAGGTTCTTCGGCCTTCTTGCGACGGGTGCGCTTGGGCTTCGGCTTTTCCTCGGCTTCGGGCTCTGCCGCAGCTTCAGTCTCGGCGCTGGCGTCTTCGGCCTTGGCTTCTTTCGCCTCGGGTTCAGCCTTCTTGCGACGCGTGCGGCGCTTGGGCTTTGCCGGCGCTTCCTCTGCTTCTGCCTCGGGCGCAGCTTTTACAGCAGGTGCTTCTTCGGCAGGTTCCTCGGGACCATCCGGCTGTTCGCCGGTCTCCGCATCTTCCGAGCCTTCCTCGGCCTGCTTCTTGCGGTTGCGGCCTCGACCGCCACGACGCCCGCGGCGACGCTTGGGCTTTTCCTCGCCGTCGTCGTCGGACGATTCCTCGGCATTGCCGTTGTCACCGTCATCGTCGGACGAGTCGTCGCTGTCGCTGTCGTCTTCGTCCTGCTGGCGATTGCGGTTGCGACCACGTCCGCCGCGACGACGACGCCGACGCTTCTTGCGGGCGCCACCATCATCGTCAGCACCATCGCTGTCGTTGTCTTCAGCCTCTTCGGCTTCGTCCTCGTCAACAATGTCGTCGTCGTCATCGTCGTCGACAATCGCTTCGAACTTGGGTGCCGAAGTCGGACGCGGGCCGGACGAGGTGACGCGCATCTTGGCGCCTTCGTCTTCGCCTTCCGGCTTCACTTCCACGAACACGCCGTAGCGATCCTCGATCTCGGCGAGATCGGAGCGCTTGGCGTTGAGGAGGTAAACCGCAGCCTCGGTCGAGGCATAGAGGGTAATGGTGGTGCCCTTGCCCTTGGCGGCCTCGTCCTCGATCAGGCGCAGGGCCGAAAGACCGGCGGAGCTGGCCGTGCGGACCAGGCCGGTGCCGTCACAGTGCGGACAAGTGCGGGTGGTAGCTTCGAGCACGCCGGTGCGCAGGCGCTGGCGGCTCATTTCCATCAGGCCGAAGCCCGAGATGCGGCCGACCTGGATACGCGCGCGGTCGTTCTTGAGCGCATCCTTCACGGCGCGTTCGACCTTACGGACGTTGGAGTTGTGCTCCATGTCGATGAAGTCGATCACCACCAGGCCGGCCATGTCGCGCAGGCGCAACTGGCGGGCGATCTCGCGCGCCGCCTCCAGGTTGGTGTGCAGCGCGGTCTGCTCGATGCCGTGCTCCTTGGTGGAGCGGCCCGAGTTGATGTCGATCGACACCAGCGCTTCGGTGGGATTGATGATCAGGTAGCCGCCGGACTTCAGCTGCACCATGGGATCATACATGGCGGAAAGCTGGTCTTCCGCGCCGTAACGCTGGAACAGCGGAACGGGGTCGGAATAGTGCTTCACCCGCCGGGCATGGCTGGGCATCAGCAGCTTCATGAAGGCCTTGGCGGCCTTGTAGCCATCCTCGCCCTCAACGATGACTTCCTCGATCTCGCGATTGTAGATGTCGCGGATCGCGCGCTTGATCAGGTCGGAATCCGAATGGATCATCTTCGGCGCGCTGGAACCCAAGGTGCGTTCGCGAATCTCGTCCCACAGGCGGGCGAGATAGTCGAAATCGCGCTTGATCTCG
>JAUIIG010000075.1 GCA_030431875.1 Alphaproteobacteria bacterium | reverse complement strand
AGGCGCCATCGAGCACGCTTTCGACCGAGCGGATCTTCTCCATGCCGCCATTGGTGAGGATCGGCTGGCTGATCTCCAGGCGCTTGTGCGTGCCGGCTTCGCGGCCGAGCAGGTTGGGGCGCGGGCCGACCATGGTCAGGAGGCTCATCACCAGTTCCTCGCGGATCGGGTCGATCGGCGGGTTGGTGACCTGGGCAAAGTTCTGCTTGAAATAATCGTAGAGCAGGCGGCTGCGCTTCGACAGCACGGCAATCGGCGTATCGGTGCCCATCGAACCGATGGGATCGTCCGCATTGACGGCCATGGGTTCGAGGAACTTGGCGATATCCTCCTGCGTGTAGCCGAAGGCCTGCTGGCGATCGAGCAGGCTGACTTCGTGCTGCTGCACGGCTTCGGCGTCGGTCTCGATCGCTTCGAGGTCGCGCAACTTGTACTGCGCCTTTTCCAGCCATTCCTCGTAAGGTTCGGCATTGGCCAGTTCGGCCTTGAGTTCCTCGTCCTCGATGATGCGACCCTGTTCGAGGTCGATCAGCAGCATCTTGCCCGGCTGCAGGCGCCACTTGCGGGTGATGTCTTCCTCGGCAAAGGGCAGCACGCCGCTTTCCGAGGCGAGGCAGACGAGATCGTCCTTGGTGACGCAGAAACGCGCCGGACGCAGGCCGTTGCGGTCCAGCGTGGCGGCGATCTGGCGGCCGTCGGTGAAGGCCACGGCAGCAGGGCCGTCCCACGGTTCCATCAGCGCGGCATGGTATTCGTAGAAGGCCCGGCGCTTGGGATCCATCAGCTCGTTGCCGGCCCAGGCTTCGGGGATCAGCATCATCATCGCATGGGCGAGGCTGTATCCGCCGAGCAGCAGCAGCTCGAGCGCGTTGTCGAGACAGGCGGTGTCCGACTGGCCGTGCGGCACGATCGGCCACAGCTTGTCGAGGTCGGCGCCCAGCAGGTCGGATTCCATCGTCCGGCGGCGGGCGTTCATCCAGTTGACGTTGCCGCGCACCGTGTTGATCTCGCCGTTGTGGCAGGCGAGGCGGAACGGCTGCGCGAGGCGCCAGCTGGGGAAGGTGTTAGTGGAGAAGCGCTGGTGCACGAGGCCCAGGGCGCTTTCGCATTCGGGCTCGCGCAGGTCGTCGTAGAAGCTGCCCACCTGGTTCGCCAGCAGCAGGCCCTTGTAGACGACGGTGCGGCTGGAGAAGCTGGGCATGTAGAGCTTGGTGAGCCCCGGCATGTCGTGCTTTTCGGCGAGGTCCTTCAGCGGGTTCTGGGTCTGCTTGCGGATGACGATCAGCTTGCGCTCGAACGCGTCCTGGTCGGCGCAGTTGTCGCCCTTGGCGATGAAGCACTGGCGGATAACCGGCATCGATTCGAGCACGGCCTTGCCGAGACCATCGAGCGTGGTCGGTACGTCGCGCCAGCCGATCAGGTGCTGGCCTTCCTTGGCGATGAACTTTTCGAACTGGCCGGTGATGAAGTCGCGTGCTTCGTCGTCCTGCGGCATGAAGCACATGGCCACGGCATAGTCGCCCGGTGGCGGCAGGGTCAGGCCTTCGCTGTCGGCCCACTTGCGATAGAGCTTGTCCGGGATCTGGATCAGCAGGCCTGCGCCGTCACCCAGCAAGGGGTCAGCGCCCACCGCGCCGCGGTGGTCGAGGTTGGCCAGGATCTCCAGTGCCTGCGTAATGATACCGTGCGATTTGACGCCCTTGATATGGGCTACAAAGCCCATGCCGCAGTTGTCGTGTTCGTTGACGGGATCGTAAAGGCCGCGGGGCAACGGGTACTCGGTCAAAACTCTTGGCTCTCTGTTGCGAGGCGGGGTCATTTCGCGTCCCGCAACCAGTTACACCGGCAACGAAACGCGACTCACCAGCCTCAGGTGCTGCACGAAAATGTCGCGAAACACCCCCATGGCGACAGGATGCAATTTTGGCAAGTTTTGTGCGCTGCAAAAAACTTTGCAGCAAGCAAGTGCTATTTGCCCATCCGCTGCAGATTCATCAGCGCTTCGCGCAGGGCACGCTCGTTGTCGTCGTTCGACGGCTTGGGGCGTTCGGCGCGGGGCGAGGCATTTTCTGCTTTGCCGGCAGGTGGATCGAAGGCGCGTCCGGCGGGAGCAGCTTCGGCGTCAGCGGCAGGTGCGGCGGTGCGACGGCTTTCCTGACCGGGGAACAGCACGGCCGGCTCGGCATTGTCGACGTCGGGTTCCGGCTCGTCGATGCGGACGAATTCCTCACCCTTGGCGGCGAAGGGATTGAGCGATGCGAACTGGCCCGAATCGGTGCTGTCGTCTTCCTCGTCCCCGCTTTCGTCTTCGTCGGCTTCCTCGAAGCTGGCGGCGGTCTCTTCTGCTTCGACAACCGGCGGCTGGTCGAATGCGGGGCGCGCGGTTTCGCTGGCGGCCGCTTGTGCCCGCAGCGGCAGCGAGAAGGTTGCCGCCAGTTCGGCGACGTCGTCGTCTTCGTCGTCGTCATCGCTGACCGGCGTCAGCGAATTGGCGAACGAAGCGAACCGCTGCTCCTCGGTCTGCTCGGCTTCTGCGGGTGCTGCTTCCTCGGCAGCAGGCGCAGCGGGGGCAGTGCTTGCCGAAGAGCCGAACCAGGCGGCCATGGCTTCGGCAGCTTCGTCAGCCGCGGCGGGATCGAAATCGTCGGGCACGGCCTTGTCGGCTGCGGCTTCCTTCTCCGGTGTCGCCGGAGCGAATGTCGGCACAGGCGCGGCAGCTGCTTGCTCGGCGCTCCATTCGCGGTGCTTTTCCAGCGTCGCGCCAAGGCGCTGCACCAGCTGCACCAGGCCTTCGCCGCCATTTTCGCTTTCGTAATGCGCGACAGGCGCAGGCTGATCGAATGGCGCGGGTGCGGCGTCTTCGGGAGCGTCGAAAATCTGCTTGTCGGACACGTCTTCCTCGCTCTCTGGCTCTGTAGTCTCGTCGAGGGTGAAGCCTGGAGCGGCCTCCGCCTCTGCATCAAAATCGTCTTCTGCCTTCTCGTAGTCGTCGTAGGCGACCGAAGGGCGCGCCATCGACGGCGGCGAGAAAGCCAGGGGTTCCATCACCGGCTTTGGCTCGGCTTCCGGTTCCTCGGCTTCGACGACCGGTTCGCTGGCTTCGGCCACGGCGATGAATTCCTGCCGCTCGAACCGGGGCTCAGGCGGGATGAACTCGTCGGCAGCATGGTCTTCAGCATCTTGCTCATCGGTTAATTCGGCACTCGGATCGAGTTCGAAGGGCTCTTCGGCGTCGTCCTGCGCGATCGGCTGGAAGATCTGCGGCGCTTCGTCAGCGGCCTGCGGCACGGGTTCCGGCTCGGGATCTTCGGGCTGGAACTCGATGTCCTCTTCGGGTCCGTGCACACCGGGCAGGGGCGCGACGTTGAGGAAGTCGCTCGGGCCTTCTTCCTGTTCCACCGTCAGGGCACGGCGGCGGCCAGTGCCGCTGGCAGGGACTTCCGGTGCATCGATATCGTCGAGTTCGGCAAGATCTTCGGCGGGGCTGAGCGGCCGGCGGCCGGGGGCCTTGTTCATGCGAGGGCGACGATCGCGGACCACGAGGCGCGCCAGCAGCAGGCCCAGCAGGCCGCCGCCAACAGTGCCGACACCGGCA
Organism: Alphaproteobacteria bacterium; assembly: GCA_030431875.1. Lineage (GTDB taxonomy): Bacteria > Pseudomonadota > Alphaproteobacteria > Sphingomonadales > Sphingomonadaceae > Alteraurantiacibacter. Next base: position 7,501 of record JAUIIG010000075.1, on the reverse strand, counting down.
ATCAGGGCGCGGGCAGTGAAGCCAAGCGGCGGCGCGGCTTGCGGCAGGACGGAGGCGAGGCCAGTCGCAACACTGGCGCGTTCGAGCAGGACGACGGGCACGATAAGGCTGCCGACGCCCAGCAGGGCGGCGAACCAGATGGCCACGACCCAGCGGAACGCCGGGCTGGCGGTGATCGGCGGCTTCGCTTTACGCGCCGGTTCGTCGTAGAGCTCGGGGCTGCTGGCCACGGGCAAATCCTGTCTTGCGCCGCGTTTCTCCCGAAAGCTGCCGGGTCAGGCAGCAGCCGGAATGCGGCTATCCAAGGGTTTGCCTAGCAGGCCAAGGTAAACGACCTGATAACGTTGAATGTTGGTTGCCCAGTCATGCCGGGCCTTCACGTGGTCGCGCGCCGCGGCGCGAATCCGGTCCCAATCGCTGCGACGGTCGACGAGGCTGGCGAGGGCTGCAGCGCAGGCCGCCGGATCGTCAGGCGCGAACAGCACGCCGGTCTCCCCGTCGCGGATCAGTTCACGGTGACCGCCCACGTCGCTGGCGGCGACGAGCTGCATCTGGGCATTGGCTTCGAGCGGCTTGAGCGGGGTCACGAGGTCCGTGAGACGGCTCTTCTTGCGCGGATAGGCCATGACGTCGGTGAGGGCATAGTACCGCTCCACCTCGGCATGGGGGACGCGGCCAGTGAAATGAATACGGTCCGCCACGGGCGAGGCGGCAGCCTGCGCGCGCAGGCTTTCGTCCATCGGTCCGCCGCCCACCAGCAGCAGGTGCGCGCCTGCGTGACGCTCCACCAGCATGGGCATTGCTGCGATCAGGTCGTCGAGGCCTTCGTAATCATAGAAGCTGCCGATGAAGCCGATGACCGGACCTTCTGCGATCCCGAGTTCTGCGGCGAGCGCGTCATCGCGCTCGGCAGGTTCGCCAAAGGTTGTCAGGTCCACGCCGTTAGGCATGATGCCGATCTTGTCCGCCGGGAAACCGCGCGCCACGAGATCGTCCTTCAGGCCCTGGCAGATGGTCATCACCGCATCGGCCCCGCGCACGGCCATGTTTTCCAGCTGGCGCGTCAGGCGATATTTCAGCGAGCCTTCCTTGCCGGTGAGGTTGCCGACGGCGGCATCCTCCCAGAAGGCGCGGATTTCATAGACCACCGGAATGCCCAGCTTGCGGCCCGCACGTACGGCGGCAAGGCCATTGAGCGCGGGCGAGTGGGCGTGGAGGATGTCGGGACGCCAGTCGTCAGCCAGCGCGACAATGGCATCGGCCAGCGCGTCGATCTCGCGCCATTCCTTCAGGCCTGCCGGGCCGCTCGCCGTGCCGGGCGTGCGGTGAAAGGTGAGGCCGTCGACTTCTTCGACGGCCGGACCTTCGGCGACATGGCGCTGCCCGGTAATGCCGCGCACCTCGAGGCCGATACCCTGCTGCGCGCGCAGGATAGCCCGCGTGCGGAAGGTATAGCCGCTGTGCATGGGCAGCGAATGGTCAAGGACGTGGAGAATGCGTGTCATCGGCGCATTCCCTGCCAGAACACACTTAACGGCGCGTCAATACCATTCGCCTAAGGCGGCCTTGTACCACGCGAGGACAAATTCGCCTTGATCGACTACTTCTCCATTGCGCTGACGCACGGGCTGATCCTGTTCGCCCTGTGGCGGCTCATGCCGCGCGAGGAGCTGGACGTCGAAGGCGCCCCGGCGGAGAAGCCGCTGCGCCCGTGGCTGAAGGGCGAGGAAGCAGAGGGGGAATCGCCCGATGCGTGACCTTGTCCTGCTCGCCTTCGTGGCCGCCATTGTCGCCATGGGGTTCCGACGCCCGTTCTTCTGGGTGCTGCTCTATATCTACGTCGATATCGTGACGCCGCAGAAGATCGGTTTCGGCATCATCACCTCGATCTCGTTGTCGCTGCTCTGTTTCGTCGCGGCATTTGCGGGCTACGTCCTGCTCGATTCCAAACAAGGCAGCCGCTTCACCCTTCGGCAGGGGCTGATCGTCGCACTGCTCGGCTGGTGCGCGGTGACCACCTATTTCCTCGCCGACTTCCCCGAAGAGGCGTTGACCAAGTGGGACTGGGTTTGGAAGAGCCTGGTCTTCGCCGCTTTCCTGCCGCTGACCCTGCGCACCAAGCTGCGGCTGGAAAGCGCGGCGCTGGTCATGGTGCTGGCGGCGGGCACGATCATTATTTCGGCAGGCATCAAGACGGTGCTGTCGGGCGGTGGCTACGGCGTGCTGACTTCGCTGGTGGACGACAATTCGGGCCTTTATGAGGGTTCCACCCTCTCCACCGTGGCCATCGCCATGATCCCGCTGACGCTTTGGGTGGCGAAGTACGGGTCGATCTTCACCGAGCGCAAGCTGGCCATGGTATTCGCCGTGGCGCTGGTTTTTGCCAGCTTGCTCATCCCGATCGGCACCCAGACGCGTACCGGCCTGATCTGCATTGCCGTGCTGGGCGTGCTGGTGCTGCGCAGTGTGAAGTACCGCTTCGTCTATGCCGGGCTCGCGGGGCTGGGCCTGCTGGCCGCGCTGCCGTTCCTGCCGGACAGCTATACCGAGCGCATGTCGACCATCACCGAATACAAGGCCGACGAGAGTGCCTCCACCCGCGTGGCCGTGTGGCGCTGGACCATCGACTATGTGCAGGCGAACCCGCTGGGCGGCGGCTTCGACGCGTTCCTTGGCAACAGCTTCACCTACAACACCCGCCAGACCGTCGAGCTCGGCAATACCGAGGCCGTGGTCTACGAGGAGGTGACCGACGAGGGCCGCGCTTACCATTCGGCCTATTTCGAAGTGCTGGGGGAGCAGGGCTTCCCCGGCTTCCTGATCTGGCTGTCGCTGCACGGGCTGGGCCTGTGGCAGATGGAGCGCATTCGCCGCCGCTACCGGGGTAGCGCGAACGAGCAAGACAAGCGCTGGCGTTCGCTGGCGACAGCCTTGCAGCACGGTCACGTGATCTACCTCGTCGGCGCGGTCTTCGTTGGCGTGGGCTACCAGCCCTTCATGTTCATGCTGCTGGGGCTGCAGATCGCGCTCTATACGCTGATGAAGCGCGACTGGCAGGGCACGCGAGTTCAGCCCAAGCCGTGGCTGGCAAACCAGTCGCCCGCAGGCCAGCCTGCATGAAGGGGCCACCCCATCTCGCTGCACTGACCGGCCTGCGCGGGATCGCCGCGTGGTTCGTGGTCTTCTACCACGCGCGGTTGTCGCTTACCGACTGGGTACCCGCAGGCGCGCTGGCCGTGGCGGGAAAGGGCTACCTCGCGGTGGACCTGTTCTTCATGCTGTCGGGCTTTGTCATGTGGCTGAACTATGGCCCCAGGCTGCGCGAAAGCGGGCTGGCGGGGGCGAAGTCGTTCTGGTGGCGGCGGTTTGCGCGCATCTGGCCGCTGCACGCGGCCGTACTGGCAGGCATGGTCGTGTTTGCCGTGCTGCTGCTGGCGACCGGGCGTGACACTGCCAACTATCCCTTCGCCGAACTGCCGCTACACGTGCTACTGGTGCAGAACTGGGGCTTTACCCCGGGGCTGAGCTGGAATCACCCGGCGTGGTCGATCAGCACCGAGATCGGCGCCTACCTGCTGTTCCCCTTTGCCGTCGTTGCCTTCCACTGGGAAAAGGCGCGTCCGGCGCTGCTGGTGGCAGGCGTGTTGATCTGCGCGCAACTGCTGCACGGTGTCTTCGTGCTGGCCGGGGCGGAGAACCTCGGCGACCAGATCACCCGGCTGGGCCTCGTCCGCTGCCTGCTGCAATTTCTGATCGGCATGATGCTGGCGCTGGTCTGGCTCGGCTGGCGCGATCGCGTCTCGCCGGTACCGGCCTATGCCTGCGCGGTGCTGATGGGCAGCTTGCTGGTGCTCTTCGCCCTGCCGGAAACGCTGGGTATTCCGCTGGCCTTTGCCGCGCTGCTGCTGGCGCTGGCGCTCGACACGGGGCCGCTGGCGAAGTTGCTGGCTACCCGCCCGCTCGTCTGGCTGGGCGAAGCCAGTTACGCCACATACCTCGTGCACTTCCCGCTGCTGGTGCTGCTGAAACTGGTCGCGGTCGGACCAGACCTGCAGATCGCGCCCGCCGTCTTCGCAGCATACCTGCTGGTGCTGCTGGTATTGTCAGGCGCGCTCTACCGCTGGCTGGAAAAGCCCGCCCAGAAGTGGCTTAACCAACGCTCGCCGCTCAGCAGGAACGGCGCCGTTCCGGCCGAGTAAATTACTTACCCACTTCGGGGTGGGCGCGGATCCATTCCTCGACCACCGGGGCGATCTTGGTACGCCACTTGCTGCCGTTGAAGATACCGTAGTGGCCCACGTCGGGGGCCAGGTGGTACTTCTTCATGGCGATGGGCAGGTGCTCGGCCAGGTCCAGCGCCGCGCGGGTCTGGCCGATGCCGGAAATGTCGTCGTGTTCGCCCTCGATTGCAAGCAGCGCGGTGTCGCGGATGGCATCGGGATCGATCGGCTTGCCGCGGTGGACGAATTCGCCCTTGGGCAGCGAGTGTTCCTGGAACACGTGCTCGATCGTCTGCAGGTAGAATTCCGCCGTCATGTCGCAGACCGACAGGTATTCATCGTAGAACTGCTTGGTGCGGTCCGCGCTTTCCTGGTCGCCCACTGTCATGTGTTTGAACATCTCGTAGTGGCTCATCATGTGATCCGCGAGGTTCATCGACAGGAAGCCGGCCAGCTGCAGGAAGCCCGGATAGACCTTGCGGCCCGCGCCGGGGTAGGTCAGCGGCACGGTGGCGATCACGTTGTTCTGGAACCAGCTGAGCGGCTTTTCCATGGCCAGGTCGTTGACGCCGGTCGGGCTGGCGCGCGTGTCGATCGGTCCACCCATCATGGTGAGCGAGGCCGGGCGGCACGGGTCCTTGTCCGCCGCCATCACCGCCGTTGCGGCAAAGGCTGGAACCGACGGCTGGCACACGGCCAGCACGTGGGTGCGAGGGCCGATGAACTGCAGGAACTCGATCAGGTAATCGATATAGTCGTCGAGGTCGAAATGTCCGGCGGACAGCGGCACCAGCCGCGCGTCGGCCCAGTCGGTGATCCACACCTCCTGGTTTTCGACCATGCGCTGCACCGTGCCGCGCAGCAGGGTGGCATAGTGGCCGCTCATGGGGGCGACGATCAGCAGCTTGGGGGCGTTTTCGGGCAGGCCTTCGCGGGCGAACCGGCGCAGATTGCCGAAAGGCTTTTCCAGCACGACCTCTTCGCTCACAGGCATGTCCTTGCCATCGATGGTCACCGGCTGGATGCCGAATTCGGGCTTGCCGCGATCTTCGTAGAGGTGCGCAAACACCTTCAGCGCCGAGGCGATGGCCGGGCCAGTGCCCATGTAGCCCATCGGCAGCATGGGATTGTCGAGCAGTTGCGCGCCCACCGAAGCCCAGTGGCCAGCGGTGGTGAACAGCGCGCGCTGCATTTCATAAGCGGAATAGAGCACTAATGCGTCCCCTGCATGTCGCCCCTCTCGGGCGCCAGTCATTGCGGCATGCGTTTTTCGCATTTGCCGCCCGGTTGGCATCCACATGCCCCTTTTCAACCAATTGTGCAATGCGGCATAAGGTGCTTCGCAATCACGGGAGGAAATTCGCGCCAAGCCCGCTTCAAAGCGCAGAATCTTTCGGCTAGGGCTCCCGCACCATGGCACCTCCCGAGACCAACGAAGAGCCGAAGAAGGCGCGCAGCCTCAGCCCGCTGAAGATGATCTTCCGCGAAGCTGCGAAGTATCCGGTGCAGATCACTTTCGCGGCCGTTGCCCTGCTGGTCACCGCCTCGGTGATGTCGGTGGCGATCCCCTACGGCCTGAAACTGGTGGTCGATCGCGGTTTTGGCGGTGACGGCGATATCGACCGCTGGTTCCGTTACCTGCTGCTGCTGGTCGGGGTGCTGGGCGTGGGCACGGCCTTGCGCTTCTATTTCGTCTCCTGGCTGGGCGAGCGCGTGGTCGCCGATATCCGCGAGAAGGTTTATACCAACCTCCTGCGGCTCTCGCCGGGGTTCTTCGAAGAGAACAGCCCCAAGGAAATCTCCAGCCGGATGACCTCGGACACGGCGATCATCGAGACGGTAGTCGGCACCACGGTATCGGTGGCCCTGCGCAATGCGATCATGGCCGTGCTGGGCACGGGCTACCTGTTCTGGCTGGCCCCGCAGCTGACCGTGTGGCTGCTGGCGGGCATCCCCGTGGTCATCGTGCCCATCGCCCTGTTCGGCAAGCGGCTGCGCAATGTCAGCCGCGCGAGCCAGGACCGCGTGGCCGATGTCGGCGCGATTACCACCGAAGTGCTGTCGGCGATGAAGATCGTGCAGGGCTTCAACCAGGAACAGCGCGAGGCCGGACGCTTCGAGGGGGCAGTCGAGGAAACCTTCGCCGTCGCCAAGCGGCGCATCCTGATCCGTGCGCTGATGACCGCCATCGTCATGACGCTGATCTTCGGGGCGATCACCCTGCTGCTGTGGCGCGGTGCAATCCTCGTCAGCGATGGCACGATTACCGGCGGCACGATCACCTCTTTCGTGGCCGGCGGGATGATCGCGGCGGGCAGCTTTGGCGCCCTGACCGAGGTCTATGGCGACCTGCTGCGCGGTGCGGGTGCGGCCAGTCGCCTGCACGAATTGCTGGACGAACAGCCGGAGATCACGTCGCCCGCCCGTCCGCAGGCCCTGCCGCAGCCGCCGCGCGGGAGCCTGTCGTTCGAGAACGTCAGCTTCAGCTATCCCACCCGTCCGGCAGAGCAGGCCATCGCCGATTTCACCCTGACGGTGGAGCCGGGCGAGACCGTGGCCATCGTCGGCCCGTCGGGCGCAGGCAAGTCGACCATCTTCCAGTTGGCCGAGCGGTTCTATGACCCGGCCAGCGGCACCATCAAGATGGACGGCGTCCCGCTGACCCAGGCCGATCCCGCCGAGGTTCGCCGCCGCATGGCGCTGGTGCCGCAGGAAGGCATCCTGTTCGCCGCCTCTGCCCGCGACAACCTGCGCTACGGCGCCTGGGACGCGGACGAGGATGCCATCTGGGACGCCGCCCGTGCGGCCAATGCCGAGGCGTTCCTGCGCGACTTGCCCGATGGCCTCGACACCTTCCTCGGCGAAGGCGGCGCGCGTCTTTCGGGTGGCCAGCGCCAGCGCGTAGCCATTGCCCGCGCCCTGCTGCGCGATGCACCGATCCTGCTGCTGGACGAGGCCACCTCTGCGCTGGACGCCGAAAGCGAGCGGCTGGTGCAGGACGCGCTGGAGCACCTGATGGAAAACCGCACCACGCTGGTGATCGCCCACCGGCTGGCCACGGTCCGCGCTTCGGACCGGATCGTGGTGATGGAAGATGGCCGCATCGTCGAACTGGGCGATCATGCCAGCCTGACCGCCAAGGGGGGGCTCTATGCCCGCCTCGCTTCGCTGCAATTCGACGAACCTGCGGCCAGCTGACCTCCGCCAGCGATGACTTGCGTCGAGCGGACTCGACGCTTAATCGATTTGGTAACGACAGAAACGGGTAGCCCTTCGCAGGC
>JAUIIG010000074.1 GCA_030431875.1 Alphaproteobacteria bacterium | reverse complement strand
GCGTTGTTGATCGGGCCGGAGCCGGCAGGATCCTGCGCATTGGCAGCTGCAGGCAGCATGACCGTGAGCAGGGCGGCCAGCTTGGCAATGGGACGGTAGGTGGAACGCATTGTCAGTCGGTACTCCGGGAATAATCAGACAGTCGGCCAATGATCGCAGCGACATAGGCCCGTGTTTCACGAATTTGCGGAACCCCGCCTGAACGCTCCACGCGTCCGGGGCCCGCATTGTAGGCAGCCAGCGCCAGTTCCAGGTCGCCGTCGAAACGGTCGAGCTGCTCGCGCAGGTAACGCGCGCCACCTTCGAGGTTGGCGAGCGGATTGTCGGGGTCGACGCCAAGGTCGCGCGCCGTGCCGGGCATCAGCTGGGCCAGGCCGCGCGCGCCTGCGGGCGATACGGCATCGGCGCGCCAGCGGCTTTCCTGCCAGACAACGGCTTCCAGCAGGGCCGGACTGAGGTCGAACCGCGCGGCCAGCTGGTGGATGTGCGCCACATATTCCGGCGGGATGGCGGCAGCATGTTCGGTGGTGTTGGCGACGGCCGTATCGGGCACCAGTGCGAGCGATTCCGCAGGCACTTCCGTCAGCGGGTAGGCCGCGCTCATCTCTGCCGTCACCGGCAGCATTTCGGGCGAGCCACCGGCGATCCACTGCGCGCTGCCGTCGGCACCGATTTCCAGCACGTCTGCCTGCGCGGGAAGCGCACATAGGGCGGTCAGCACACAGGCCGCCGCAGCAGAGGCAGAACGCAGAATCATCGGGTACTCCAAGTCCGCCCCAATGCTTACATCAAATGACAACGGCATGACAAACGGGCTGCGGCAGGCCGCGCAATAGCAAAGGCCCGGAGAACAAGGGTCTCCGGGCCTTGAAAGGCTATATATTATACGTCCGGCTGGGAGCCGGATCTGGTTTGCCGATCAGTTTGCGCGGGTTTCCAGCGACACGAGGGCCATGCGCGCAGCACTGCGGGAATCGACCCACTGGCCGTCTGCCAGTTCCAGGTCGTAACGGTCTTCGCTGGCGATTGCCTGGCGATAACATTCCTCTGCCCGGGCGAAATCGCCGGTGGCGGCATAGGCCGCGCCGAGGTTGATCAGCAGAGCCGGGTCGCCCGGATTTTCCGCACGCGCGGCTTCCAGGCTGGCAATGGCCCGAGCCATGTCGCCGGCGGTGATGGATTCGTAAGCGACCTCGCGGGTCGTATCGTTGTCGGATTCAAATGCCGGAGCCGGTCCGGCCTGGGTCATGGCCAGAGCGGCCACGAAAACAGCAGTCAGCATCGCCTATCTCCCTTAGCGTTGACCTTACAATGCGCCCAAAATGACAGTCCCGCAATAAAACCGTCATCTTGTCATAAAACTGCAATATCGACTGTTGGCCTCTTCGTGATGCCCGAAAGTCACGAATTGTGACACCCAACTGTCACATAGCACACAAAGTGTCATTCCCGGTCCCTAGCTGGCGAGTCGCGACATCGCATTTCGCTTTCCGTGATTCTCGGTTTTTTGAGGGGACCGTTCGCTGTGACTACTCTTTCCCGTTCGTTGATCCTGGGCTGCTCGCTGGTAGCGCTCTCCGCTTGTGGTGCTGACGAGATCGTCTCGCCCGGCACTGGCGGCAACGTCATCATCAACAATCCCACGCCGACGCCTACGCCGACGCCGACGCCCACCAGCACCCTGGTGACCCCGGCTGGCGGCTGCCCCACCATCGCTGACCCGCAGGGCCTGGTCGATGAAGGCACCATTTCCGGCCCCGAAGGCACCTGGCGCGTTTGCGCGACGCCGGAACGTTTCAACGTTTCGACCACGCTGACCCGTATCCCCGGCCTGCTCTATCGCCTGCCCGGCCAGGTCAGCGTCGGCACCGACGGCGGCCCCACCCCGGATGCTTCCGACGGCTTCACCGACACCAATGTCGAGCTGACGATCGAGCCTGGCGTGATCCTTTACTCCAGCGGCTCGTCGTTCCTGAACGTCACCCGCGGCAACACCATCAATGCCAACGGCACGGCCAGCCTGCCGATCATCTTCACCAGCCTCGACAACGTGGTCGGCTTCAACGGTGCGAACTCTTCGGGCCAGTGGGGCGGCGTCGTCCTGTCGGGCCGTGCTCCGGTCACCGACTGCTTCGAACCGCTGGCAACCCCGGGCACCATCGACTGCGAACGCAAGGTCGAAGGTGCTGCCCAGGACAACTTCTTCGGCGGCGCGACCACCGACGATTCCTCGGGCTCGATGAGTTACGTGCAGATCCGCTACTCGGGCTTCGTGCTTTCGGGTGACAGCGAGCTGCAGTCGCTGACCACTGGCGGTACCGGCACCGGCACCACGCTGCACCACATCCAGTCGGTGAACAGCTCTGACGACGGCGTCGAATTCTTCGGCGGTTTCGTCAACATCTCCAACCTCATCGTGGCTGGTGCCGAAGACGACTCGCTCGACACCGACACCGGTGTGAAGGCGAACATGAACTTCGTGCTTTCGGCCCAGCGTAGCGGCATTGGTGACGCGACCATCGAAGCTGACTCGAGCAACGGCCTGGAAGACCAGACCCCGCGCCAGAACACGCAGATCGTCAACTTTACCTTCATCCAGCGCAAGTCGGATGACCAGGTCGTGCGTATCCGCGGCGGTGCCGACTATGGCCTGCACAACGGCGTCATCATCGACGAATCGGGCAACACGCCCTGTATCCGCATCGACGACGACGAGAGCATCCGAGCGCTTAACGCCGGCCTCGACGATGTCGGCCCGCCGAGCTTCAACTCGGTGGCGCTCGACTGCACCACCAACTTCCGTAACGGCAGCAACGGCGGTGCCACCGCTGCCCAGGCCGAAGCGATCTTCGATGCGGGCGTGGGCAACAACAAGGCCTATACCAATACGATCGCCAACGGTTACCTGAACGGTGCCAACGAAGACGGCTACACTCCGATCTTCGATCCCACCGGCCTCTCGAGCTTCTTCGCCACCGGCCTGACCTACATCGGCGCGGTGACTGCAAGCGACGACTGGACCCAGGGCTGGACCTGCGATTCGGCCGCCGTCAGCTTCGGTAACAACACCGGCGCCTGCTCGGCTCTGCCGGTCTTCTAAGACCAAGCAGGAGGGGGAGCGCGCTCGGTTCGCCCGGCGCGCTTCCCCTCCTGATTCCATTGCGCGGGCCGTGCTGGTCCGCCCGAGATTCTGGATCGATTGATAAGGAAGTCATGACCATGACGACTGGCAAACAGCTGGCGGGGCTGCTGTTGCTCACCACCGCGCTCACCGTACCCGGCGTGGCACTTGCCCAGGACGACCCGGCCGAAACGCCGGTGTCCCAGCCGCAGGACACCGATCCTGAAGATGAATACGAAGATCCGGAAGTTTCCATCCCCGGCGGTTCGATCATCGTCACCGGCCGCATCAATCGCAATCCGGAGCGCAACTCCACCCAGGTCGTCAACCTGCTGTCGACCGAACAGATCGCGCGCACAGGCGAGGGCGATATTGCCGGCGCGCTGAGCCGCGTCACCGGCCTGTCGGTACAGGGCGACGGCTTCGTCTTCGTGCGCGGCCTGGGCGACCGCTATTCCTTGGCGCTGCTCAACGGCCTGCCGCTGCCTTCACCGCAGCCACTCAGCCGCGTTGTGCCGCTGGACATCTTCCCCACCAATGTGGTGGCCTCCAGCCTTGTCCAGAAGACCTATTCGGCCAACTTCCCGGGTGAATTCGGCGGCGGCGTGATCAACCTCACTACCCGCGCCATTCCCGACGAGAGCTTCCTCACCATCGGCGGCGGCATCAGCGGCGATACCGTTACCACCGGCAGCAACGGCCTTGCTTATTACGGTTCGGACTACGACTGGTTCGGGTTCGACGACGGCACCCGCGACGTGCCTCCGGCGCTGCAGACCTATTTCGACAGCGGCCTGCGCATGAGCGACATTCCGCTCGACAGCTCGCGCAATATCACCAATGCCCCGGTGACCCAGGCGGATATCGCCAAGCAGCTGGGCAACCCCAACCTGATCCTGCTGCAGCGCATCCCTGACGTGCAGCCCAACTGGTCTGCCAGCCTGACCGCAGGCACCTCGCTCGACGTGTTCAGCGACGGCCAGCTCGGTATCGTGCTGACCGGCTCGATCAAGAACGACTGGCGCACGCGCAACATCATCAACCAGTCGATCCTTGCCGACTTCACGCTGGATACCGACTTCAACGACACCGTCACCGAGAACTCGATGCTGGTGAACGCGCTGCTCGGCTTCGGCCTGGAAGTCGGCGACCACCGCTTCCGCTGGACCAACCTGTTCATTCGCGACACTTCGAAGCTCGCACGCCTGTCGCAGGGCGAGGATTTCCAGGATGACGATTCCATCCAGCAGCAGCAGACGGCCTGGTACGAACGCCAGCTGATAGACAGCCAGGTGGTGGCGGAATTCGACTTCGGTGATGTCTCGCTCGACGTGCGCGGTGGTTACGCGCGTACCGATCGTGAAGCGCCGTACGAATATACCTTCACCTATGTCCGCGATAACGCCCAGGGCGACTTCAGCGACACCTTCATCAACGTGCTCGATCGCCAGACCGGTGATGCCTCGGTGGTGTTCTCCGACCTGCAGGAAGAGCTCTACGCCTTCGGCGTCGACCTTGGCTACCAGGCGACCGACACCTTCGGCATCACCGTGGGCTATTCCTACAGCGATACCGAGCGGTATTCCGAACGCCGCGAGTTCCTGTTCAACGCGCCGACCAGCTTTCCCGATGGCGTGGGTGCCCTGCGGCCTGACTTGCTGCTGGGTGATGCGATCATCGATTTCTACGATATCGGCCTGATCGAATCGACGCAGTCGGACCCGGCCTTTACCGCTGGCCTGAACATCCAGGGCGGCTATGCCAAGATCAACTGGGAGCCGCTGACCGGCCTCCTGCTCGACCTTGGCGTGCGCTACGAAGATGCCGAACAGACGGTCGATCCCGTGCAGGTGTTCACCACCCAGCTCAATTCGACCAGTTCGACCGCCATCAGCAACGACTACTGGCTGCCCGCCGCCACGCTGACCTTCGAGCCGATCGACAACCTGCAGCTGCGCGCCAATGCGTCGAAGACGATTGCCCGTCCGCAGTTCCGCGAGCTGATCTTCCAGACCTATTACGATCCGGAAACCAACCGCCAGTTCAACGGCAACCCCTTCCTGGTGGACAGCGAGCTGACCAACTTCGAAGTGCGCGCCGAATACTACTTCGGTGGCAGCGACCGGGTTTCGCTGGCAGGCTTCTACAAGGATATCTCGAACCCGATCGAGGCCTTCTCGAGCTTTTCCGATAACGCCCAGCTGACCAGCTTCGCCAATGCGCCCAGCGCCACGCTGTGGGGCATCGAGGCGGATGCGCAGTACACCTTCGACCTCTACAACTGGGGTGGCTTCTTCGAGAGCAAGGAACTGGTGGTGGTGGCCAACTACACCTACACCAGTTCTGAAATCTCGGTGGGTGCGGGCGACACCACCCGCCTGTTCCCGGGCGGTGACACGGCAGCATCCAACCTGTTCGTCGACGGTGTCCCGCTGACCGGCCAATCGGACCACCTGGTCAACGCCCAGATCACCCTTGAAGATGTCGACACCTTGCAGCAGTTCACCGTGCTGGCGAGCTACGCCAGCCAGCGCGTGACCAGCCGCGGTACGGCTGGCCTGCCCGACATCATCGAGGATCCGGGCTTGCAGATCGACCTCGTCGCGCGGCAGGGATTCAACCTGCTTGGCAGCGAGGCCGAACTGAAGCTGGAAGCGCGGAACATCTTCGGCCAGGGGCACGAGGAATTCCAGACCGACGGCACCAACCGCGCCGACATCAGCACCTACGACCGCGGCACCTCGTTCAGCGCTTCGCTCTCCTTCACGTTCTAATCGATCCACAGCCGCAAGAACGAAACGGCCGCTTGCCCATGGGCAGGTGGCCGTTTTGTTTGTGAGGCAAGCGAAGCGCGTCGTCAGCGGCGCCGACGCAGGTCAGATCATGTCGAAGACATAGCCCTTGCCGTGTACCGTGCGCAGCAGGTGTCCGGCACCGGCATTGCGCAGTCCCTGGCGCAGCCGCTTGATCCACACGTCTACGGTGCGCAGGTATTCGGGATCGCCTTCCTTGCCGAGCGCATCGACAAGTTCCTGCCGTGACAGCACGCGGTTGGGGTTCTCCGCCATGAAACGCAGTACGCGGAACTCGTTGGGGCGCAGGGCAATCAACTGGTCATTCCAGCGCGCCTGTTCCCCAGCTACGTTGATCTGCAGGTCGCCCAACTCGATCACCCGGCCCACCGCATTGTTGCGGCCTTCGGCGAACAGCGCCAGCACCCGGTCGAGCATGGCCTGCCGGTCCAGCGGGCCGACGGCATAGTCATCGGCTCCGGCCTTCAGCGCGCGGCGGCGATCTTCGGCATCGTCCTCTTCCAGCACCATGGTGATGTGCGCGTCGCGCATGCGCGGGTCGGCACGCAGGCGGCGGACCATCTCCAGCCCGGAGAGGTCCTCCATCACCCAGTCGACGAACACCCAGGCCCGCCCGTCGACCAGCGCGCGCGGGCCGTCTGATTGCAGCAGCACGAAGCTGAACAATGCCTCGCCTTGCGAGAACTCGCGGAACTGTGCGGCGTCGCGATTCGACGTGAAGATGCTGATGCGGTCCATCTGCCCCGAAACCTCTGGTTTCGCAGCGACTGCCCCACGGGTATGACTGCCCTATGACACAGGGCACGTAAAAATTGGGGTTGCCCTACATCTTTGGCGCGGGGCAGTAGCGGGCGAGGTAATCGCCGTGGCCTGGCATGTGCTGGACCATGAAACGGATCGATCTTTCGATTTCGTCCAGTTCCTTGCGGGTCTGCTCCTGGTCGAGCGTTTCGGCCATGGCGTTGTGGCCTTCCATGGCGATACCCTGGCCCATCATCACCGCGGCCCAGCTGGTCTCGGTGAACAGCTCGTCCTCCTCGCGGAAAATCTGCCCGTTGGCTTTGAACAGCTCGATCTTCTCGCTCAGGCTGTCAGGCACGTCCATCGTGCGACAGTGGTTCCAGAAATCGGAATCGTCGCGCGAGGTGGCCTTGTAGTGCAGGATCAGGAAGTCGCGGATCTTCTCGTATTCCTTCACCGTCAGGCGGTTGAAGGTGTTGGCCTGCGCTTCCGTGATGCCATCCATCGACAGCAGGGCCATCAGCTTGTTGATGCCGGTATTGATGAGGTGGATTGAGGTCGATTCCAGCGGCTCCATGAAGCCTGCGGCAAGGCCGATGGCGATCACGTTCTTGTTCCAGAACTTCTTGCGCCGTCCCGTCACGAACCGTAGGTGGTTGGGCTCTGCCGTGGGCTTGCCGGCCATGTGCTTGACGAGGATGTCGGTCGCTTCGTCGGCTTCCATGAAGGCATCGCAATAGACGTGACCATTGCCGTTGCGATGTTGCAGCGGCACCTGCCACTGCCAGCCGGCTGAATGGGCCGTGGCGCGGGTGAATGGCGGCGGCGGGCTGCCGTCGTCGCGGTTGCAGGGCAGGGCGACGGCGCGGTTGCAGGGCAGCCAGTGCGTCCATTCCTCGTAACCGGTCTCCAGCGCCTGCTCGATCAGCAGGCCGCGGAAGCCCGAGCAGTCGATGAACAGGTCGCCTGAAATCTCCTGCCCGCTTTCCAGTTTGATCGAAGTGACATGGCCGGTCTCGGCGTCGAGTTGGACGTCATTGACCTTACCTTCATGCCGCACCACGCCGCGAGCCTCGGCAAATTTGCGCAGGAAGGCGGCATAGGCGGTGGCGTTGATGTGATAGGCGTAGTTGACCGGCGGCAGGTCGTCGCGGCGCATGTCTTCGGTCTTGGCGAACTTGCCGAAGTAGGCGGCCATGGTCTCGACATTGAAGACCTGGATCGGGCGGTTGTCGCCCTGCTGGTGGAAATGGTGCCAGATGTGCGGGAAGGTGATTCCGCCCATGGCGTAGCCGTAGTTGCCGAAGGGGTGGATGTAGCTGTCGCCCAGCTTGCCCCAGTTCACGAACTGGATGCCCAGCTTGAAGCTGCCCTGAACGGCGGCGAGCATTTCCTTCTCGCTCACGCCCAGCAACTGCTGGAATTCGACGAAAGGCGGGATGGTGGCTTCGCCCACGCCGACCGTGCCGATCATTTCGGATTCGACCAGCGTGATTGCCAGGTCGTGTCCCTTGCGCAGCTTGGACAATGCCGCGGCTGTCATCCAGCCGGCCGTGCCGCCGCCAACGATTACAATGCGTTCGATTGCCATGGGCTCGCCCCCATCCTTCTCCATGGCGGTTCTAGCCGCCTTTGCCTGCTCCGCAAAACCCGCCGAAAGTCCATCGTGCGACCGGCCTTCGTTCTGCGCTATTGCTTCGCTGATACACATTCGGGTGGAAAATGTGAACGTTCATTTTTTGGGTTGTGAACGCTAACATCTTTGGTATGCAGCATGAGACATCCCGCCGGGATGCGTGAGTTTTGAACGTGATCCAGCCCGAAAAATACAGGCGGATCAAAGGGGAGGCCGCAAGTGTCAGCTCGAATCACCCATCGCAATTCCTTCACCGCTGGCCGGGGGCGTGCCCTTGCCGGAGTGTCCAGCCTTGCCCTGTGCCTCATGTGCAGCAACGTGGCTCTTGCCCAGGATGCTGGCGAGGAAGAGGTCGTTACCGACGAAGCGGCAACCGATGAGAACGTGATCTACGTTTCCGGCTTCCGTGCTTCGCTGGAAAGCGCGCAGAACTTCAAGGAAAACGCCGATACCGTCATCGACGTGATCACCGCCGAAGATATCGGCGCCCTGCCAGACCGCTCGGTGACCGAGGCCTTGCAGCGCGTTCCCGGCGTCAACATCGGCCGCTTCGAAAAGACCACCGACCCGGACCGTTTCTCGGTCGAGGGTACCGGCGTGATCATTCGCGGCCTTCCTTACGTGCGTTCGGAACTCAACGGTCGTGACATCTTCTCGGCCACCGGTGGCCGCAGCCTGAGCTTCGAGGACGTTTCGCCCGAGCTCGTCGGCCGCGTGGAGATCTACAAGAACCAGACTGCCGACCTTATCGAGGGCCAGATTGCCGGTCTCGTCAACCTGGTGACGCGCAACCCGCTGGATCGTCCGGGCCTGAACATCGCCGGCTCGATCGAGTTCAACTACGGCGACCTGCGCGAACAGTGGTCGCCGACGGTCAACGTGCTGGTGTCGGACACTTTCGAAACTGGTGCCGGCACCTTCGGTCTGCAGGCTTCCTACTCCAACTCGGAACTGCGCAGCCGTACCGACGCTTCCCAGGTTGCCGATCCCTGTTACCGCAATGCCGACCTCAGCGGCGGCTGCCTGCGTGTCTTCGACGTGAACTCGGGTGGTTTCAACGAAACGCCGAACTTCGAGCCGGGTAACTTCCCGCCAGCCGGTTCTGTAATCGTGCCGCAATACGCTGGTGTGCGCACCACCGATCTCGACCGCGAACGCGAGGCGTTTTCGGTTGTCGGCCAGTACGAAAGCAATGATGGCGGCTTCCTGCTGACGCTGGAGTACCTGCGTTCCGAAGCCAGCTTCTTCACTGAGGAATTCGCGCTTCTCGGCCGTATCGACGACGGTGTTTCGGCGCCCGATCCGCGTCCGGGGACCAACTTCACCTTCGACGAGAACGGCCTGTTCCAGTCGGGCATCCTGACGGACAATGTCGGCAATGCCTACGCCACGCCGTTTGGCCTTGGCGGCATCCCGATGGACTCGCTGCGCTTCCTGCGTGACACCCGCTCGGTAACGGAGGACTTCTCCTTCGACACCTATATCGAGATCAATGACCGCCTGACCGCGACCTTCGAAGGCCAGTACGTCAACTCCGACCTGAATCGCGACTCGGTGTTCGGCGCCATGAGTACCTGGGCTGATATCGACCTCGACCTGTCGGGCACCACGCCGAACGTGCAGTTCCTCGCTCCCGAAGGAGCGCCGGCCGACTATTTCAGCAGCGGCTTTTATACCTACTACTGGTTCGGCCTCGACAGCCGCGAACAGAACGACGGTGAAATGTACACCCTGCGTGGTGATTTCGAGTACCAGATCGGCGACGGCTTCTTCCGAACGGCGCGCTTCGGTGCCCGCTGGGCCGAACGTGATCGTACGACACGCAACACTGACTTCAGCACCTGGGGCAACCTCTCCGCCCCATGGGCCGGTCGTGGCGGCTGCGCTCCTTGGGGTGAAGGTCCGGGCTGTTTCTCCGAGGCGCCGCCGTACACAGCTGACTGGTCAGGCTTCAAGCCCGGTCGCTTCTACACCGGCCTGCCGGACCAGGAATTCGCCATTGCCGGCGGTGCCTTCACCGACGACTTCCCCGAATACTCGCGCCTGCGCGATCCGTTTGCCAACGGCTTCCAGCGCGGCAATGCCTCGACGCCGATCCCCAATGGGCAGGCCTGGTTCTACGGCGGTGACGACTTCCTTGCCGACTACCTGGCAGGCGAAGTCCAGCCGCAGTGGGACGAGATCGCCAACTGGGCAGTGACGCCGGAGCGCTTCAACCTCGGCGTGGCGGACCGTACCTCGATCAATCCGGTGACGGGTGAGGCGATTGCCTGCGATCCCTTCTGCCCGCCGGAAGTGTCCAGCGTCACCGAAGTGACCAAGGCTGCCTATGTCCGTGTCGATTTCGGTCACGACTTTGCCAGTGGCTGGGAACTCGCTGGCAACATCGGCCTGCGCTATGTCGAGACCGAGGTCAGCTCGGACGCTCTCGTTGGCTTCCCGCAGCCGGGCCAGTTCGACGATCCGTCGATCGGTGGCAATGGTGATGGGATCGTCCAGGTGTCTGAAATTCAGGCCCTGTGCCAGACGCCCGTCCCGGCGGGGCAGGAGCGACTGTACTGTGGTTTGACCGGACAGCGCCTCGCTGACTTCGCAGCGCTGCACACGGGTGAACCGATCCCCGATGATCGTGACATCACCTTCGATCATTGGCTGCCGTCGTTCAACGTCCGCCTCGACAGCGGCACTGGCTGGGTCATCCGCGGTGCCGTGTCCAAGGGCATTTCGCGGCCCGACCTGCAATTGTTCAATGCCGGTGGCATCCTCGGCTTTAGTGGCCGGGTCGACTCCGGTCCGCTGCTCGGTATCGACACGGGCAACCGTAACCTGTTGCCGGTGGAATCGTGGAACTACGACCTCTCGGTCGAGTGGTACTTCGACGCGGTCGGCTCGATCACAGCGGCGGTCTTCGCCAAGGATATCGACGGGATCGTTTCCCGGGGCACGGGCTTGGTGAATTACACGAGCCCCAGCGGTGTCAGTGAAGATGTGATCATTACCGGACCGGCGAACGATATCAGTGGTACGCTGACGGGCTTCGAAATTGCCCACCAGCAGACCTACGATTTCCTGCCGGGCATCCTCTCGGGCCTGGGTAGCCAGTTCACCTACACCTACATCGACGGCGGCGACTTCCCGAACCCGACGATCTCCGACATTGGCCAGGCTTCGATCGCAACCCAAGGCCAGCCGCTCAACGGCGGTCCCTTCGTTGGACTGCAGCCGTTACAGGGCATTTCCGAGCACACGATCAACGCGACGCTGTTCTACGAACGCGGCCCGCTGGCCTTGCGTGCAGCCTATAACTGGCGTTCGGAATTCCTGATCACGCCGCGCGACGACATCTTCCCGTTCTCGCCGATCTGGCAGGAATCCACGGGTCAGCTGGACGCGTCGATCTTCTACTCCCTGACCGACGACCTCAAGGTTGGCGTCCAGGCGGTGAACCTGCTCG
>JAUIIG010000073.1 GCA_030431875.1 Alphaproteobacteria bacterium | reverse complement strand
TCACGCATCTTCGAACGCAGTTCGGTGGACTGGGCCACCGTCATGCCGAGGTTGCGGGTGACAACCACCACGCCGACCTCGTTGAAGACCTTGTTCAGCTCGGCGACCGCTTCAGATTTCTGCGAACGATCCATGCCGTACTCCTTCACTATGGCCGACCGCGTACTGGTGCGGACGACCGGCTCAAGTTGCCCCACGGCTAATGCCGCAGGGACGAGTCCGTTGATGGGGAAGGAGGTGCGTGACGCATCACGCTATAGGCACACCGCATGAGCGGAGTGCGGAAACTCTTTTCCCCGTCTAGGCTGGAAATTAAGACCGGCAAATTCCGGTCACCAACTGTCTCGGACGGATGACCGTTCAAAACGGTCGGGCGGCCCACTAGCGCATATACCGAACGAGTCAAGTTGATATCCTCTCGCGTCCGGCTTGGCATTCGGGGTTGTCACACTATGGTTGCGCGCTTGGGGAGAGTTCGGGGGAAGGGAATATGGATCGCAACTTGCTGACCGTGATCGGTGCGGGCGTGCTGACCGCGCTAGTCGTGCCTTATGTCAACGCGCTGCTGGGAAGTGCTTCCGGCTTTTCGCTGTTTGGCATCTCAATCGTCCTGTTCGTGCCGATCGGGGCGATCGTCTGCGGGTTCCTCGCGGTATCTGGCTTCTACCTCGCGGCCAGGCAACTGGGGATGGAGCGCCCCGTGCCGGCCTTGCTGGCCGTGATCCTGGCGGTTCAGGTGCTGTCGCACGTGCTGTTCTACTGGTTCGCCTACCGCGGAGCCTTCATCCCCGGATACGACTTCGCGCCATACATCACCTTCGGCGAGTACTTCGAAGCCTCGACCTTCGGCATGACGGTGGCCAGCTCGCGATATGGCGGGACGGGCGAAGTGGGCGCAGCGGGGGGCATTCTCGTTTTCCTGCGAGCCGTGGGCTTCGTTCTTGCCGGGGTGGTCGCCTACAAGCAGTTGCCGGGCAGCGGCAGCTTCCTCGACGATTGAGGCACAGGCAGGATCAAAGGCTCATTTCAGACAGGCCCGGATGGTCGTCCGGGCGGCTGCCCAGCACCCAGCGGAAGCGGCGGTCATGTTCCGGGATTGCCAGGTCGTTGATGCTGGCAACGCGCCAGCGCATCAGGCCCAGTTCGTCGAACTCCCACAGCTCGTTGCCGTAGGACCGATGCCACTGGCCCGCCTGGTCGTGCCATTCATAGGCGAAGCGTACGGCAATGCGGTTGTCACTGTAGCTCCACAGCTCCTTGACCAGCCGGTAGTCCTGTTCCTTCGCCCACTTGGCGGTGAGGAACTCGACGATCTGCCCGCGCCCTTGCAGGAACTCGCTGCGGTTCCGCCAGCGGCTGTTCGACGTATAGGCCAGCGCGACACGCTCGGGGTCGCGCGAATTCCACGCGTCCTCGGCCATGCGCACTTTGCGCGCGGCATCCTCGGCATTGGTGAAGGGCGGAAGCGGGGGGCGGGGCATTTCCATCAGGGCTCTCCTTGTCGGGTGAGGCGGCTGCGCAATTCTGTGTTCTCGGCGGCGAGTTCGGCGATCCGGCTATGCAGCGGTGCGACCGCTTCGGTGACTTCGGCCTCGCTGAAGCGCGGGGTGATGTGCTGCGGGCAGTTCCAGTCGAAGGCGAGCAGGTGCAGGCGCACGACGTGCTCTGCCTTGCCGCGATAGTCCGGATCGCGCACCAGGGTGGCGAGGTCCGGATCGGCGTCCAGCTCGACCAGTTCGGCATGGGCGAAGATCTTCAGCCGTGCGCGGCGCGGATAGTCGACCATGATCAGCGAAACGCGCGGGTCGGCGGAAACATTGCCCATGGTCAGGTACTGCCGGTTGCCGCGGAAGTCGGCGAAGGCGAGCGTCGTTGCGTCCACCACCGAGACGAAGCCGCGCGGCCCGCCGCGATGCTGGACATAGGGCCAGCCGGCTTCGGAAACGCTGGCCATGTAGAAGCTGTCGCGATCGGCGATGAACATCGCTTCCTTTTCGGTGAAGCGGTCGAACTCGCGGCTGGTCTCCACGGTCCGCCAGTAGTCCGCGCTGCCCATTTTGGTGCGCATGGCATGGACGCTGGGCGTATTGGCGATGTCGAGGAAGCCATAGGCCATCAGGGAAGCTCCGGAAGAAAAGGGAAGCGGGCCGGCGCGGGAGGGGACGGGCAGCGCCGGCCCGCCCGGCTCAGGCTGCCTGAGCCACGTCGACTACGGGGAAGTCGACGTCAGTCTGGGCAACTTCGTTGAGGAAGTTGGTGAACACGTTCTCGGCGACGAGGGCGACGATCTCGACCACTTGTGCATCGCTGAAGCCGGCGTTGCGGACCATGGCGAGGTCGGCATCGCTCACCTTGCCGCGTTCGCTGGCAACCTTGGCGGCGAAGCCTACGGCAGCGTCGGCCTTGGCGTCGGTCGAACCGCCGGCACGGTTGCGGGCCACTTCTTCGGGCGGCAGCTTCGCGAGGTTGGTGGCGAGGTAGGTGTGGGCAGCGAGGCAGTAGCCGCAGCCGTTGACCTGTGCGACGGCGAGGGCGATCCGCTCACGCGTCTTGACGTCGAGCGCCTTGGTCAGCGCGCTGTTGGCTGAGGTGTAGGCCTTGAGCGCAGCGGGGCTGGTGCCCAGCAGGCGGAAGAGGTTGGGCACGCTGCCCAGCTGCTGGTTGACCGCGTCGAGCACCGGGCGGGACTCCGCCGGCGACATGTCGAGGGTGGGGATGGCGATACGGGACATGGTGTTCTCCAGTTGGGGGCGGACCGGGGTGTCCGTCTGGCAGCTATCTGGCCCCTTTCTGGGCGCAAGATAATCGGCTAAGTTCGAGACTATCTATTCCGAAAAATGGAAGAATGATGGATCGTCTCGAAGCCATGTCGGTGTTCCGCAGTGTCGTTGACGAGGGCAGCTTCACCGCCGCCGCCAAGGCCTTGCGCATGCCGCTCGCCTCGGTCAGTCGGAAGGTGAGCGAGCTGGAAAGCCACCTCGGCAGCCGCCTGCTCATTCGCTCCACCCGCAAGCTGGCCTTGACCGATGCGGGCATGGCCTACCTCTCTTCGGCAAGGCGCATCCTCGAGGACGTCGAACAGGCCGAACGCGCGGCGGCGGGCGAATACCTGGTCCCGCGCGGCGAACTGGTGGTGACCGCACCGCTGATGTTCGGGCGGCTCCACGTGCTGCCCGTGGTTAATGCCTTCCTCGCCTCCCATCCGGAGATCAATGTTCGCCTCGTCCTGTCCGACCGCAACCTGCACCTGATCGAGGACCAGGTGGACCTCGGCCTGCGCATCGGCACCTTGCCCGACAGCGACCTGGTAGCGACGCGGCTAGGCTCCATGCGCACGGTTGTTTGCGCCGCCCCCTCGCTGCTTGCCGCTCACGGTTGCCCGCACCGTCCGCAGGAACTTACCGGCATGCCGGCCGTCTGTTTCGACGTGGGCATGCTGGCAACCGGCTGGCGCTTCAACGATCCGGAAACCGACATGCCTTTCGAAGTGCCGATGACTCCCCGGCTGTTTGTCACCACGGCCAACGCCGCAGTCGAGGCTGCCATTGCCGGGACCGGCCTTGCGCGCCTGCTGGCCTACCAGGCACACGATGCTGTCGAGCGCGGCGACCTGCGGCTGGTGCTCGAGGACTTCGAGCTGGAGCCTTCGCCTGTCCACCTGATCCATGCCGGGCGCGATCTCTTGCCGCTCAAGACCCGTGCCTTCCTCGACTTTGCCGCGCCGCGCCTGCGCCGCTCGCTGGCGGATATCGCGGCGGGCTGACGACGTGCGAAGGGCCGGGGCAATGCCCCGGCCCTTCTCCTCCCCTAGGGGTTATTCGGCTTCGTAGCCCAGCAGGTCTCCCGGCTGGCATTCCAGTTCGCGGCAGATCGCCTCGAGCGTGGAGAAGCGGATCGCCTTGGCCTTGCCGGTTTTCAGGATCGACAGGTTGGCGAGGGTGAGGCCGACGCGCTCCGCCAGTTCGGTCAGCGTCATGCGGCGGGCGTAGAGCAGGTCGTCGAGCTTCACCACGATGTTTCCTCCCTCTGAATCGGCGCCCATCACACGGTTCCTTCCAGGTCGTCGCGCATGGCAGCACCGTGGCGGAACACGCGGGCGAGGATGAACAGGATGATCACCAGCAGCAGGCCTTCGATATCCCACCCGCCGTCGACGGTGAGGTGCATGTTGTCGACCTCGTCGGCAAAGCGTGCCAGCGACATGCCCAGCCAGACGGCGGGGAAGATCGCGAGCTGCACGCCCAGCATCAGCCAGCCCATCAGGCTCAGCCGGTCGGCATTGGCGGGGGCGAAGGGATCGCCGTCACCCACGGTGCTGATGATCGCGCGCAGCTTGCCGAAAAAGACGAACAGCATGACAACGATTGCCAGGCCGATCAGCATGACGCCGGCCAGCTGCAGCAACGGGAAGGCGACTTCGGCGCTGCCCTCGGGCGTCGGGAACTGGTCGATCACCTTGTCGCGGAAGACCAGCAGCGCGGGTATCAGGATCGTCAGCACCAGGCCGCCAAAGGCGAGGCCCGCCTGCAGGATGTAGGTGATTACCTTCCCGGCAAGCAGCAGCACGTCGTTGGGGCGGTCAGTCGGGTTCACGGTCATGGGTCAGTCCTCGGTGTGCGGGATCAGGCCAGCGTCGGTGCCATGGCGACAGCGGCAAGGGCCGTGTCGGCGGGCACCGAAGTGATGGCGGAAAAGCTGGTGGCCATGATGATCAGGGCGAACACGGCGGCGAAGGCATTGTTGGCAAAACGGGTCATTTATCGATCTCCTTGGTGTCTCTTACTGAAAATCGATATGGCCGGGCGTCGTCTTATTGTCAATCAATAATATTGAAAAACAATATGTGGCTTATCGTTTTGCGCTGCATACACCGAGTCGCAGCGTGACGATGATCGCCTGAAAACAAGGGTTTGGTTGATGAAATACATGCTGGCGGGGCCTTGCAGAATTTCCGTTCGGGGTCGATGGGGCCAACCGGCCGGAAGACTGGGTGAAAGAGGTCCGGACGAAGCTAGGCGTGCGATTCGGCTGTAGGACAGCGGCGAATCGCCCCGCTTGCCGGTTCGCGGTTCAGTCGCCGCGCGCCAGTGCCACGACGTCCATCACCGCGCGCCAGTGCCCGCCCACCGGATCGTCCGCTGGATAGACCTCCATCTCGATGTCCGGCGCTAGTCCCTGCTCTTCGTAGACCGTGCCGTCGGGCGCGGCGAAGACCTCGTTCGACAGTTCCACCAGCCAGCCGTTGGGCAGCCGCTTCGCCAATGGGGTGGAGAAGGCGCCGCGCGTCACCTGTCCCACCTGCGTAACGCGCGGGTTCTGGCGCAGGGCCAGGGTGGCGAGCTCTCCGCCGCTGACGGTGACATCGCTGGTGAGGACATAGACCGGCCCGGTAAAGCGCGGACCATCGGCGGGTTCGATCCGGTGCGGGAAGGGGGCGAGGCCGGACCCGCGCGCCTGCGTCGTGAAGCCGGTATAGGCATTGTCGGTAAAGCGTCCGGGCAGGGCCTTGGCCACGCGGTCCCAGCCGCCCCGATTGTTCGACAGGTCGACGATCACGGCTTCGACCCCGGCTTCCGCGAAGGCGGTGAAGGCCTCGTCCATGATGCGGTTGAACTCGGCCATCTCGGCCTCGGCCCAGGCATCGCTGCCGAAATCCTCGCGGTCGGTGAAGCCGCCCATCTGGAACACTTGCACATAGCCGACGCCATCAGCAGCCAGGCCCCAGACGATGCGGTCGCGGCCCGTGTGGTGCGCGGTGTCGCCCAGCCCGGCCACTGTCTGCTCGATCAGGCCAATCAGCCAGGCGGTCTCGCCACCTTCGGCGCTGCGCATGCGCGGCAGGGTCTCGCCTTGCCCGTCCTGCACCCGGCGCCGCTCGCCATCGACCTCGCCGATCAGCTTGGTGTGGCTGTCGGATAAGACATCCATGTACAGAGCAAGCGCGTCCCACAGCTCCGCCTCGCTCATGTCGGGCCGCATCGCCGCCTCTAGCCGCTGAGCCCGTTCGGCGTGACCGGGCGGGCGCCGGTCGAAGAAGGCATAGTGCCGCTCGAACGTATTAAGGAAGGCATCGGCCACCGCGATGGAATCCTCGGCAGGACTGTCGGTGCAGCCGTCGGGCAGGGCCTCCAGACGGTCGAACACGACATTGGTATCGCCGCGCAGCAGTTGGAAAATCGCGCTGTCGTTGCCCGGCAGCATGCGGAAGAAGCGGTAGGACACCGAGTCCATCTCGCTTTGTGCCCCGTCGCCGCGCGGCGGAGTGTAGCAGCTGTCGCCGATCTCGAAGCGGGTGATGCCGCTCTCGTCGATCTGCAGCAGGCGGCCGTAGCCGCGGCTCCGCCACACCCCGCGCACGGCGGGGTCGGTGGAACCGGCATCCGGCTGGATTTCCTGCAAGGGACCAGCCTCCAGCCAGGGCTGCGGCAAGGCGGGCGGCACCGGTGTCGCGACGCAGGCGGAAAGGGCAAGAGCGGCGAGCGGTGCGGCGGTCTTCGGCGCAGTAATCATGGCGGCCACTTGGCGGCGGCAGGCGGGCAAGGCAAGGTGGCAAACTGCGAGCCGCCGATTCCGGCATGACGAACGCCGATGTAGCTTGCGCCAACCCCGCCGCTCTTGGACCTTTGGGAGTGCCTATGTCGAAATTGTTGATCGGACCCGCCGCCTGCCTGGCACTCCTTGCCTGCGCTGCCGAGCCCGAGGCAGACGGCTTGCCTGACGCACCGGCAGAGGCGCCTGCCGCTACCGCCGCCGACGGTGGACCCTCGGCCGGCCTCTACCATGTCACCGACGAAAACGGTGCGGTCCTGATCGAGGAATTGCGCCCCGATGGCACCTATGCCTTCCGCGACGAGGACGGCACGGTGATCGAGGAAGGCACCTACGAACAGACGTCGAGCGCGGAACTTTGCTTTACCGCCAGCCCGGAGGGCGCGCCGCAGATGTGCTACGCCGAGGAAATCGGCGAGGATGGTGTCTGGCGCTCTACCGACCCGGTGACGGGCGCGGTCTACGTGATCGAACGGGTGGCCGACTGACAAAGGTCGCCCGCGGGGCTTCACCCATTGACCCGCGCCCGCCCTCACCCTATATGGCCCCCTTCGCCGGAGAGCTTCGAGCAAGGTGTGCCTTACGCGGGGGCACGTCCACGAACGGAAGTTCCGGCATCTGCGTGAGAATGACTGGACCAAGGCTGCAACGGCAGATCCTCTCGGGGTGTGCCTCTTTGCGGCCTTTCGTGCGTCCGGCCTCTCACGCGAATTCCCGCATGTGATCGACATTTCCGCACCGCCTTCCGCGAGGTGGTGCCCACACGCGAAGAAGAGGCCTCGGCTCTAATATGGCGAAGAAGTCTGTCCCGGCGACCACCGGAACCAAGTCCAAGCGCATCCGCAAGATTTTCGGCGACATCCACGAAGTGGTGCAGATGCCGAACCTGATCGAGGTGCAGCGCGAGAGCTACGAACAGTTCCTGCGCTCGGATCCCTCGATCGGCTACGTGTCGGGTCTCGAAAAGACCCTGCGCTCGGTGTTCCCGATCCGCGACTTTGCCGGCACGGCCGAGCTCGACTTCGTCCACTACGAGCTGGAAGACCCCAAGTACGACACCACCGAGTGTCGCCAGCGCGGCATCACCTATGCCGCCCCGATGAAGGTCACCCTGCGCCTGATCGTCTTCGAGGTCGACCAGGAGACCGAGACCCGCTCCGTGCTCGATATCAAGGAGCAGGACGTCTACATGGGCGACATGCCGCTCATGACCGACAACGGCACCTTCATCATCAATGGTACCGAGCGCGTTATCGTCTCGCAGATGCACCGTTCGCCGGGTGTGCTGTTCGACCATGACCGCGGCAAGACGCACTCTTCGGGCAAGTTCCTCTTCGCTGCCCGCCTGATCCCGTACCGTGGTTCGTGGCTGGATTTCGAATTCGACGCCAAGGACATCGTCAACGTGCGTATCGACCGCAAGCGCAAGCTGCCGGTCACCGCGCTGCTCTACGCCCTGGGCCTCGACAGCGAAGGCATCCTCGATCACTTCTACGACAAGGTCACCTGGAAGCGTTCGACCGGCAAGAAGGGCGAAGGCTGGGAAATCCCGTTCGTCGCCGAAGCCTGGCGCGGTGCCAAGCCCGCCTTCGCACTGGTTGACGCCAAGACCGGCGAGGAAGTCTTCCCTGCCGGCCAGAAGGTCAGCCCGCGCGCTGCCAACAAGGCAGAAAAGGACGGCCTCAAGACCCTGCTGATCCCCACCGAGGAAATCTTCGGCCGTTACGCCAGCGTCGACCTGATCGACGAGAAGACGGGCCGCATCTACATCGAGGCGGGCGAGGAAGTCTCGCCGGAGAACCTCGAGAAGCTCGACGCCGCCGGCATCGACCAGCTCGACCTGCTCGACATCGACCACGTCACCACCGGTGCGTGGATCCGCAACACCATGGAAGTCGACAAGGCCGAAAACCGCGAGGAAGGCCTCGAGGCGATCTACAAGGTCATGCGTCCGGGCGAACCGCCGACCAAGGAAACGGCCGAAGCCCTGTTCGAAGGCCTGTTCTTCGACAGCGAACGCTATGACCTCTCCGCCGTGGGCCGCGTGAAGCTGAACATGCGCCTCGGCCTCGATGCCGAAGACACCGTCACCACCCTGCGCAAGGAAGACATCCTCGCCGTGGTGAAGGAACTTGTCGACCTGAAGGACGGCAAGGGCGAAGTCGACGACATCGACAACCTCGGCAACCGCCGTGTCCGCTCGGTGGGCGAGCTGCTGGAAAACCAGTACCGCGTCGGCCTGCTGCGCATGGAACGCGCGGTGAAGGAACGCATGAGCTCGGTCGACGTGTCGACCGTGATGCCGAACGACCTCATCAACGCCAAGCCCGCCGTGGCTGCCGTGCGCGAGTTCTTCGGCTCCAGCCAGCTCTCGCAGTTCATGGACCAGACCAACCCGCTGTCGGAAGTCACCCACAAGCGCCGCGTTTCGGCACTTGGCCCGGGCGGCCTGACCCGCGAGCGTGCCGGCTTCGAAGTGCGCGACGTGCACCCGACGCACTATGGCCGCATCTGCCCGATTGAAACGCCGGAAGGCCCGAACATCGGCCTGATCAACTCGCTGTCGACCTTCGCCCGCGTGAACAAGTACGGCTTCATCGAAACGCCGTACCGCGCCGTGAAGGACGGCAAGGTCTCGTCGGAAGTGAACTACCTCTCCGCCATGGAAGAGCAGAAGCACACCGTCGCCCAGGCATCGGCTGAAACCGACAAGGACGGCAAGTTCGTCGAAGACCTCGTCTCGGCGCGCCAGAACGGTGAATTCGTGATGGCTCCCAACGAGCAGGTCACGCTGATGGACGTTTCGCCCAAGCAGCTCGTCTCGGTCGCCGCATCGCTGATTCCGTTCCTGGAAAACGATGACGCCAACCGCGCCCTGATGGGCTCGAACATGCAGCGCCAGGCCGTGCCGCTGGTGAAGGCCGAGGCTCCCTGGGTCGGTACCGGCATGGAAGAAACCGTGGCGCGCGATTCGGGCGCCGCGATTGCCGCTTCGCGTTCGGGCATCGTCGACCAGGTCGACGCCGGCCGTATCGTGATCCGCGCTTCGGGAGAGGTGGACGCCACCAACCCGGGCGTCGACATCTACACGCTGCAGAAGTTCCAGCGCTCCAACCAGAACACCTGCGTCAACCAGCGTCCGCTGGTGAAGGTGGGTGAAGTGGTCGAGCAGGGCGACATCATCGCCGACGGTCCTTCGACCGATCTCGGCGAGCTGGCCCTGGGCAAGAATGCGCTCGTCGCCTTCATGCCGTGGAACGGCTACAACTACGAGGACTCGATCCTCATCTCCGAGCGTATCGTGAAGGACGACGTCTTCACCTCGATCCACATCGAGGAATTCGAAGTCATGGCGCGTGACACCAAGCTCGGCCCGGAAGACATCACCCGTGACATTCCCAACGTCGGCGAGGAAGCCCTGCGCAACCTCGACGAGGCGGGCATCGTCTACATCGGTGCCGAAGTGCACCCGGGCGATATCCTGGCCGGCAAGATCACGCCGAAGGGTGAAAGCCCGATGACGCCGGAAGAAAAGCTGCTGCGCGCCATCTTCGGCGAAAAGGCCAGCGACGTGCGCGACACCTCGCTTCGCCTGCCGCCGGGCGTTGCCGGTACCGTTGTCGAAGTGCGCGTGTTCAACCGCCACGGCATTGAGATCGACGACCGTACCCGCGCCATCCAGAACGAGGAAATCGAACGCCTCAAGAAGGATAGCGAGGACGAGCGCAACATCCTCAACCGTGCGACCTACAACCGCCTGCGCGACATGCTGAACGGCCAGACCGCTTCGGCAGCGCCCAAGGGCGTGAAGAAGGGCGTGGTGATCGACGACGCCGTGCTGGAAAGCGTGGACCGACACGACTGGTTCAAGTTCGCTGTCGCCGACGACAACATGCAGGCCCAGCTGGAAGCGGTGAAGGGCCAGTATGATGAAGCCGTGAAGGCCATCAAGGACAAGTTCGAGGACCGCAAGGAGAAGCTCGAACGTGGTGACGAGCTCGCCCCGGGCGTGCTCAAGATGGTCAAGGTCTTCGTCGCCGTGAAGCGCAAGCTGCAGCCGGGCGACAAGATGGCCGGCCGTCACGGTAACAAGGGCGTCATCTCGCGCATCCTGCCGCAGGAAGACATGCCGTTCCTCGAGGACG
Organism: Alphaproteobacteria bacterium; assembly: GCA_030431875.1. Classification (GTDB taxonomy): domain Bacteria; phylum Pseudomonadota; class Alphaproteobacteria; order Sphingomonadales; family Sphingomonadaceae; genus Alteraurantiacibacter. Next base: position 1,434 of record JAUIIG010000073.1, on the reverse strand, counting down.
GCACCCCGGTCGATATCGTGCTCAACCCGCTGGGCGTGCCTTCGCGCATGAACGTCGGGCAGATCTTCGAGACCCACCTCGGCTTTGCCGCGCGCGGTCTCGGCATGCAGATCGGCGAGCAGCTCGACGAATGGCGTGCAGCCAACCCGGACATCACGGCCGGCAAGCCGCCCGCCGCGCTGGTCGACAAGCTGAAGGACGTCTACGGCGAAAACTACTTCGACGACATCGACAGCCGCACCAACGAGGAGCTGGCCGAACTCGCCAGCAACCTGCGTCGCGGTGTCCCGATGGGCACCCCGGTGTTCGACGGTGCGCGCGAAGCCGACGTCACCGACATGCTGCTGAAGGCGGGCTACGATGCATCGGGCCAGTCGACGCTGTACGACGGCCGCACCGGCGAGGCTTTCGACCGCAAGGTAACCGTGGGCATCATCTACATGCTCAAGCTGCACCACCTGGTCGACGACAAGATCCACGCCCGTTCGATCGGTCCCTACTCGCTCGTCACCCAGCAGCCGCTGGGCGGCAAGGCGCAGTTCGGTGGCCAGCGCTTCGGTGAAATGGAGGTCTGGGCACTGCAGGCATACGGCGCAGCCTACACCCTGCAGGAAATGCTCACCGTCAAGTCGGACGACGTTGTTGGTCGTACCAAGGTCTACGAAGCGATCGTCAAGGGCGACGACACCTTCGAGGCGGGCATTCCGGAGAGCTTCAACGTGCTCGTCAAGGAAATGCGCTCGCTGGGCCTCAACGTCGAACTGTCCTCGCTGACCGACGGCACCGAGGATGAGGACGGCGACGGCTTCACCCAGATCGCAGCTGAATGACAGGGGTCGGCGGCCTCCGGGCCGCCTCCCCGCCAACCCCTGTTAATCCCCCCAAGGGAATGTGAAAAATGAACGAACTGACCAAATTCACCAACCAGCTCGCCAAGCCGGAAACCTTTGACCAGATCCAGATCGGCATTGCCTCTCCGGAGCGCATCCGTTCGTGGTCGTTCGGCGAGATCAAGAAGCCGGAAACCATCAACTACCGCACGTTCAAGCCCGAGCGTGACGGCCTGTTCTGTGCCCGCATCTTCGGTCCGGTGAAGGACTACGAATGCCTGTGCGGCAAGTACAAGCGCATGAAGTACAAGGGCGTCGTCTGCGAAAAGTGCGGCGTTGAAGTCACCGTCACCAAGGTGCGTCGTGAGCGCATGGGCCACATCGAACTGGCCGCGCCGGTTGCGCACATCTGGTTCCTCAAGTCGCTGCCTTCGCGCATCGGCCTGCTGCTCGACATGCAGCTCAAGCAGCTTGAGCGCGTGCTCTACTTCGAATCCTACATCGTCACCGAGCCGGGCCTGACCCCGCTCGAAAAGTTCCAGCTGCTCACCGAAGACGAGCTGCTCGACGCGCAGGACGAATACGGCGAGGACAGCTTCTCCGC
>JAUIIG010000072.1 GCA_030431875.1 Alphaproteobacteria bacterium | reverse complement strand
CGATTCGATGAAGAAGATGAGCTTCACCAGCCGCGATCTGGCGAATGCCACGGGCATCTACAACCAGATGCTGGCCGACAAGGACTGCACCATCTTCCTGGTTATCGCCGGCTCCACCAGCGCCGGCGGCTGCATGGACCTTTATGCAGAACTGATCCGCAACAACATGGTCGATTGCGTGGTGGCAACCGGCGCGACCATCGTCGACATGGATTTCTTCGAAGGGCTTGGACACAAGCACTACCAGGCGCTGGAAATTCCCGACGATGACACCCTGCGCAGCCTCTATATCGACCGTATCTACGATACCTACATCGACGAAGAGCAGCTGCAGGACTGCGATTTCACGATCAACAAGATCGCCAACACGCTGGAACACCGTGGCTATTCCAGCCGCGAGTTCATCCGTGAAATGGGAAAGTACCTCGCCGAACATGGCAAGAAGGAAAACAGCCTGGTCAAGCTCGCCTACGAGCATGACGTGCCGATCTTCTGCCCCGCCTTCGTCGACTCTTCGGCCGGTTTCGGCCTGGTGAAGCACCAGGTTGACCAGATGAAGAAGGGCGAAGGTTACATGATGATCGACGCGGTCGCGGACTTCCGCGAACTGACCGACATCAAGATCGCGGCGGGCGAAAGCGGCCTGCTTATGGTGGGCGGCGGTGTGCCGAAGAACTTCATCCAGGACACCGTGGTCTGCGCCGAAATCCTCGGCCACGAGGACGTCGCCGTGCACAAGTACGCCGTGCAGATCACCGTGGCCGACGTGCGCGACGGTGCCTGTTCGTCCTCGACGCTGCAGGAAGCGGCCAGCTGGGGCAAGGTTTCGACTGCAATCGAACAGATGGTGTTTGCCGAAGCCGGCTCGGTCATGCCGCTCCTGGCGTCGGACGCCTATCACCGCGAACACTGGAAGACCCGCGACAAGCGTCGCTGGGCCAAACTCTTCGACAAGTAAGGGCCTAGTTCTCGTTCAACGCAATGGCCAGGTTCGCGAGCGAGCGGAACTGCTCGACCGTGGTTTCCAGCTTCTCGCGATCCTTGCTGGCATTGAGGGTGCCGCTTTCGAACATGTTGTTCGAGCGCAGCAGGACGGTGACGTGCCCGTCGCAGAACAGCGCACTCAGGCCCTTGCCCTTGAACGACCGCTCGATCTCGATCAGCCGTTCGACATAGCGGGGGTGGACCAGCCGGTGCGCTTCCACCTTGTCGGTTGAATAGATCTCGAAAGCATCCTCGAACTCGGGGTGCACCATGTCGACCGCGGCAAGGTCCTTGCCCGCGGCGCTGATCTCTTCCTTCCTGCCGCCGAAGAAGCCGAAGCGCTTGCTGCTGCCTGCGCGCTTGAGGATGGTGGTGCCGGTAAATTCCTCGCCATAGCCGATCTGCAGGAAGGGTCCGCGGAACTTCGTGACCGTGCGCGAGCGCCCCTTGCTGTCGGTCGAATGGTGTTCGAGGTGCGCCTCGTAGAGGCGGAAATGGTTGCCTGCTACGTCGCCTTCCCAGAAATCTTCGAACTTCTGGCGGTTATGCGACGGCAGCATCTTGTGCAGGTGCAGCAGGTGGTAGGCGGGGGCCGGATTGTCCTGGTGCCGGTAGGTTATGCCGATGGCTTCGGCGATGGCGCTGTTGATCTCGATCTTGACTGCCTGCGTGGCTTTCCACCGCGGCCAGCCGGCCCAGGCAACGCCGCCGAACAAGGCTGCCATGCCAAGGAAGAACAGGAAGCCGATATCGGGAAAGCCATCGCGGAACAGGTAGACGAGCAAAGGCAGGAAGAACACTGCCAGGGCAATGAACCGCCTGTTCGACTTTCGCGCTACAGCAGCGCGTTCGTCCTTGCTCTGCTCCAGGTAGTCACCCAGCGGGCCTTGCAGCAGTCTGTCTACGTCCAGATTTTCGAGCACGACGTTCCCCTGTCTTGAATCACTGGCGCGGCGCCTCGTTCAACTGGGCGCAGAGGTCGGCCATGGCCATGAACTGGCTGACGCACATCTGCACCATGGCGCGATCCATGTTGTGGTCGAGCGAGCCGCTTTCGAACATGTTCTCGGTCTTCAGCACGATGGTCAGTTCGCTATCCTTGAACAGGGTGCGGATGCCTTGCCCGCGGAAGGCCTGTTCCAGCGCGATCAGCTTCTCGATGTAGGTCGGGTGGACGAGGTAGCGTGCTTCGGTCTGGTCCGTGGTGTAGACGGTGAAGGCGTCCTCGAAGTCTGGATGCACCATGTCGGCTTTCTGCAGCACCTGGCCGTCGACCTTCAGCTCGTCCTTTTCGCCGAAGAAGCCGAACTTGCGGTGGCGACCGGATCGTTCGAGCAGGGTGGTGGCGTGGAAGCTGCGGGTGAAGCCGATGGTGATCACCGGGCCGCGGAACACCGTTACCCAACGGCTGTTCTTGCCACTGCCGCGCCGTTCCTCGAGGTGGCTCTCGTGCAGGGTGAACGGATTACCGGCCATGTCGCCGGACCACAGGTCCTCGTGATTGGCGCGGGTATAGCTGGGAAACATCTTGTGCGCCTTGGCACGCATGAAGCCGTGGCCTTCCGGGCAGTCGTGCATGTAGCTGAGGCCAAGGGCGGTTGCGATTGCTTCGTTGATACCGGACTTGGTCTGCTTCTTGGCAGCCATGATCGGCAGGCGGCTCCACCACCAGGCCCCCATGCCGGCGGCCACGCTGCCCCAGACCCTGAACCCTCCGACAGGCAGCAGGAACAGCACGATCACCAACGGGATCAGCCCGGCGGCGCAGATAAGGTAGCGCTTGTTGGTCTTGGTCCTGGCTTCCTGCCGCACCTGCACCTGCGCCTGCAGGAACTGGCCGAGTTCGCCTGCCATCAGCGCGTCAACATCAGGACGCTCGATCATCATTCCCCCCTGATCAGCACCTTTTTCGCCCAAATCCCTTTGCGAGCGAGGCCTTTAATGGCACATAACTGCCCAACAGGAACAGGGGTAGGACTTAGGTTATGGGTTGGATAATTCCGCTGATCGTCGTGGTCGTCATCGGTATGGTGCTCGTGGGCATCTACAACCGCTTGGTCGGCCTGCGGCAGAACGTGAACCAGGGCGTGGCTGATATCGACGCGCAGCTGCGCCAGCGGCACGATCTCATTCCCAACCTTGTGAACACCGTGAAGGGTTATGCCACGCACGAGCAGGACACGCTGGAGCAGGTGATCCAGGCGCGCAACACTGCGGCACAGGGCTCGATCAACTCGCAGGACGAGGCGCAGCTTCGCGTCGCACTGGACCGGTTGCTGGCGCTTGGCGAAGCCTATCCGGACCTGAAGGCGAGCGCCAACTTCCAGGAACTGCAGCGCGAGCTGGCTGACGTGGAAGACAAGCTGGCGGCCGCCCGTCGCGCGCTGAACGCAGCCGTTTCGCGCTACAATACCGGCCGCGAGACCTTCCCCGCCGTGATCTTCGCCGGGATGCTGGGTTTCCAGCCTGCCGACTTCCACCGCCTCGACGACAGCGAGCAGGGCGTGGTCGACCAGGTGCCGCAGATCCAGTTCTGATTTCCATTGCGGAAAAAATGCGGGCGGGTCGGAACGACCCGTCCGTTTTCATTTGCGATTCAGCGAATCCCGCTTATATGCGCGCTTCCGCTGCCCCAAGGGGTCCCAACCGCAAGGCAGCCGTGTTGTGGTATGTTACCTTAGGGGGTCCCTTGAATTGCACGAATATCCCGACGCCAAGGCTGTAGTCCGCGCTCTTTCGCCGGACGATCCGGTGATCCTGACGCGCCCCCACGCGGCGGCGCGCGCTGCCCGATTCTTCGTCGAGAAGTTTCCGGGCAAGGCGATGTATGCGGTCAAAGCCAACCCGACACCCGACCTGATCCAGATCCTGTGGGACAACGGGGTGACGCATTACGACGTCGCCTCGATCGCAGAAGTGCGCCTGGTGCGCGGCCTGCTGCCCAAGGCGACGCTGTGCTTCATGCACCCAGTGAAGACCGCGCGTGCCGTGCGCGAAGCCTATTTCGAACACGGGGTGAAGACCTTCAGCCTCGATACGCTGGAAGAGTTGCACAAGATCGTCGAAGCGACCACGGCAGAAGACGGCACGCCTGCTGCCGACCTGCAGTTGCTGGTGCGCCTGCGCGTGTCCTCCGAGCATTCCGAGCTGTCGCTGGCCGCCAAGTTCGGCGTTGACCTGTTCGAGGCCGCACCGCTGCTGCAGGCGACGCGCCAGCATTGCGATGCACTGGGCATCTGCTTCCACGTGGGCAGCCAGGCCATGACGCCGTTCGCCTATGTGCAGGCGCTTGACCGTGTCCGCGCAGCGATTGCCGAAGCGGCTGTTACCGTCGATATCATCGACGTTGGCGGAGGGTTCCCGAGCGTCTATCCGAGCCTCGAACCGCCGCCGCTGGAAGACTATTTCGAGCAGATCCACCGTCACTTCGAAGCCCTGCCGATCTCCTATTCGGCGGAGCTCTGGGGCGAGCCGGGGCGGGCGCTGTGCGCCGAGTATTCCTCCATCATCGTGAAGGTGGAAAAGCGCCGCGGTGATGAGCTGTACATCAACGACGGTGCCTATGGCGCGCTGTTTGATGCCGCCCATGTCGACTGGCGTTTCCCCGTGCGGGCGCTGGAAGACGACCTGCGCGAGCCCGACGCCGAATTCGCCTTCTACGGCCCCACCTGCGACGATGCCGATTACATGAAGGGTCCCTTCATGCTGCCGGCGGACATCCAGGCGGGTGACTATTTCGAGATCGGCATGCTGGGTGCCTATGGCGCGGCGATGAAGACGGCTTTCAACGGCTTTGGCGCCACCGAGGGGGCAATCGTCAGCGACGAGCCGATGTCCAGCCTCTATCGCGGCGACCGCGAAGACCCGCGCGAAAGCGACAACGTGGTGAACCTGCGCTGATTGTAGCGCAGGTCCACCACGCAGATACCTAGTCGAAGATGCTCACACCGCGCGATTCGCGCTCGGTGGAGCGATGCAGGATGCCACCGGAGGGGATCTCCGGCTTGAACGCCTGATGGCATCCTTCGCAGTTTTCGACCAGGCGATCACCAATCGCGCGCCAGGCTTCAACGTCGGTTGACTGGCTTTCGGCAAGGGGCAGGGCGTCCTGCCCGATCGCGGTGAGGTTGTCGGACATTTCCTGCCAGCCAGCGTCGCCAGTCCACACGGCGTCCATCTCGCCGGTTCCGGGCACCTTGATGATCTGGCCGCCCAGGATCATGTCGTAGGACGCGCTGCGAACAAGGTCCCAGTCGGCCTCGTCGCGCGGCAGGTCGCCGTTGCCGACGGCCCAGAGATAATCTGCGGAATTGTCGATTAGACCGACCATGGTGGCGTTGATGCTGACGGGCAGTTCGGTCAGCCCGGCGTGGACCGTGGCTTCGCCTGTTGCCTCAGGTTCCTGTGCCTCGCTGCAGGCCATCAGGGCCAGGCAAAATGTCCCGATAAAGAGCGCTGTCTTGAGCCGCATAATGTTGTCTCCCAACTGCGGCGGTCGTGTCGCCGCATTGGAAGTAGAGGCGCTGGCGGGTCAAAGCTCATTGATGCCGATCAATCGGCATGCCTTCAGTTGCGGTGGACCTGTACCTGCATGAACTGCGGCTGGCTCCTCGGGCCATCGCCCATCATTGCGGCCGGGTAATTGCCGGGCGGCAGCGAGGTGAGCGGCATGCCCGCAGCGGCAAGGGCATAGGGCGAGATACGATGGCGGGTGCACAGGCCGCCTGCACCGTCGCTGATAAGCGGGGTCTCGAACTCGACACCAATCGTGGCATCTTCGCTGCGCTTAACGGTGCAGACCACCAGTTGGCCGCCACCCATGTCGAGCACCAGCCCGGTTCCGGCTGGAACGCCGACAAGGCCTTCGATCCGTGAGCCCGTCTTCGACAGGTCACGCATAACGGCATCATAGCGGTGATCTTCGTGAATGATACCGATGCGGCGGAACACGCTGCGGCGTTCGGGGCGATACTGGTCCGGTCCGTTCGGTTTTATCCGGTAACCGCCGTTGGCGATTTCCTCGAGGATCTCGTCCTGCGGGCGGGCTTTGGAGTAGATCCAGCCCTGGATGTACTTGGCTCCCATTTCGCACACGAGGTTGAACTGGTCGAAGGCTTCGACGCCTTCCACCGTCACGTCCATGCCCAGCGCGTTCGACAAGCCGATGATGGCCGCGATGATCTTGGCGCTGTTCTGGTCCTTCTGCGTGCAGCTGTCGACGAAGCTCTTGTCCACCTTCAGCTTGTCGAAGGGGGCAGAGCGCAGGTAGCTGAGCGACGAATACCCCGTGCCGAAGTCGTCGAGCGCCAGTCGCACGCCTAGCTGCTTCAGGGCGCCGAAGGTCTTCTCCGTTGCTTCGCTGTCGCCCATGAACACCGTCTCGGTGAGCTCCAGTTCCAGCCGGTCCGGGTTGATTTCCGTCTCCGCCAGGACGTTGGTGACGATGGCGACAAAACCCTTGTTGGAAAACTGCTTGGCCGAGACGTTGACGGCGACCCGCACGCTGTCCGGCCATTGCAGGGCATCCTGGCAAGCGCGGCGCAGCGCCCATTCGCCCAGGACATTGATCATGTCGCTGTCTTCGGCGATGGGGATGAAGTGCATCGGCGGGATATTGCCCTTTTCCGGATGTTCCCAGCGCATCAGCGCTTCAAAGCCGACGACCATGTGATCCTTGGCCCGCACCACTGGCTGGTAGTGCAGTTTCAGCTGGTCGTTGGCGAGGGCTTCGCGCAGGTCGTCCAGCATGATCTGGCGTTCCTGCTCGACGTCTTTCAGCTCAGCCGAATAGAAGCGGTACATGCCGCGCCCGCCGTTCTTGGCGGCGTAGAGGGCAAGGTCGGCGCTGCGCACCAGCTCGTCGCGCTCCAGGCCGTCGTAGGGGGCGATCGAAATGCCGACCGAGGCACCGATGATCGCGCGCTTGCCTTCGACCTGGTAAGGGCTGGAGAGCATCTGGATGATCTTGTCAGCCATCTCGCCCAGCTCGCCGCGATCATCCATGTCGGGCAGGATGATCTGGAATTCGTCGCCGCCCAGGCGTCCGATCTCGCCCCTGCCGCCGCAAACCGCACGCAGGCGTTCGGCCACCTGCTTCAGCAGGTCGTCGCCAGCGGGGTGGCCCATGGTGTCGTTGACGTACTTGAACTTGTCGAGGTCCAGCAGCATCAGGGCGCAGGCACGCTTGGCGGACTTGTAGGCGCTCAGCGTGGAATCGAGCTTGCGATCCATTCGGTGGCGGTTGGCGAGGCCGGTAAGGGCGTCGAATTCGGCCATCCGCGAATCTTCCAGCTTGCGCTGGAATTCCACGGTCACGTTCTTCACGCTGCCGCGATAGCCGACGTTATTGCCCTCTTCGTCAAGCTTGGGATGCCCAGTGATCGACCACCAGACAGGCTGCCCGCGGGCGTCGGTCAGCTTGACGACCAGGTCGTTCAGCTTGGTGCGCGACGACAGCAGGAAATTCAGCGAGCGGTCGGACTTCTCTTCGGGGTTGTCGCGGTCGATTTCGACCAGTTCGACCAGTGGCTTGCCAACCAGTTGCGCGCTTTGCGCACCCAGGCTTTCGGCGGCGCGTTCGGAGACGTAGGCGAGGCGTCCTTCGGCATCGGTCGCCCAGACCCAGCCGATCCCTGCCTGTTCGAAATCGTCGAGCACTTGCAGCCGCAGGTCGTCGCTCCGGGGTTGCGCCCCTCCCGACATCCCTTTGAAAAGGCTTTTGACTGCCATTCGCTCCAACTCAGCACCAGCGCCGGGGATTCCCGGCCACCAGACCGCCATGGCGAAAAATGGTTTATTTGGCGCTAACGAATGGCGCGGAATGACGCGGATTCAGGAGAGCGGGATCAGGCTGCCTGCCGCAGTTCCAGCTCCAGCCGGTCCCAGATCTCCACCAGCGCTTCGGCGAGTTCGTCCATCATTGCTGCAGTGTGGGCGGGGCCGGGAGTGAACCGCAGGCGCTCGGTACCGCGCGGCACGGTGGGGAAATTGATCGGCTGCACGTAGACGCCGTACTCGGCCAGCAGGATGTCGCTGATCTTCTTGGCGCGCACCGGGTCACCCACCATCAGCGGGACGATGTGCGTGGTGCTGTCCATCACCGGCAGGCCGCGATCGCGCAGTTTCTGCTTCAGCATCGCAGCTGCGGCTTGCTGTCCGTCGCGTTCTACCGAGCTCTGCTTCAGGTGGCGCACGGCCGCCAGCACGCCTGCCGCCAGAACGGGGCTGAGCGAGGTGGTGAAGATGAAGCCCGGCGCATAGGAGCGAATGCAGTCGATGACCTTGCGGCTGGCAGCGACATAGCCGCCCATCACGCCGAAAGCCTTGCCCAGCGTGCCTTCGATCAGGTCAATCCGGTGCGCGGCTTCGTCGCGTTCCGAAATGCCGCCACCGTGTTCGCCGTACATGCCCACGGCGTGGACTTCGTCGATATAGGTTAGGGCGTTGTACTTATCCGCGAGGTCGCAGATCGCGTGAATGGGGGCGACGTCGCCGTCCATCGAATAGACGCTTTCGAAGGCGATCACCTTCGGTGCGTCCGGGTCTTCGGCGGCCAGCAGTTCCTCGAGGTGTTCGACGTCATTGTGACGGAACACGCGCTTCTCGCAGCCCGAATTGCGGATGCCGGCGATCATGCTGGCGTGGTTCAGCTCGTCCGAGAAGATCACGCAGCCCGGCAGCAGCTTGGCCAGGGTCGACAGCGTTGCGTCGTTGGAAACATAGCCGCTGGTGAACAGCAGGGCGGCTTCCTTGCCGTGCAGCTCGGCCAGCTCGCTCTCCAGCTCGATGTGATAGTGCGTGTTGCCGCCGATGTTGCGCGTGCCACCTGAACCGGCGCCGACGTCGTGCAGCGCCTCTTCCATGGCGGCGATCACCTTGGGGTGCTGGCCCATGGCGAGATAGTCGTTGGAACACCAGACGGTGATCGGCTTGGGGCCGTTGTGCCCGGCAAAACACCGCGCATTGGGGAAGGCGCCCTTGTTGCGCAGGATGTCGATGAAGACGCGGTAGCGCCCTTCCGAATGCAGACGGTCAATCGCCTGGTCGAAAATCTGGTCGTAGTTCACGCGCTCTTCCACACTGCGCCGCAGACCCCTCGGCGGCTCCGATTCCGCTTGGGGACTTAGTCAATCGGGGCACCGGTTTGAAGCACGAAGTTTGCGAGCGATTCGCAGCTAATCAGAAGCGAACGAGCCGTTCGAGACCGTATTCGGCGAGCGCGGGAGCGAGTTTCTTGAAGTCATCCAGTGGGCCCGTAGTGACGGCAAAGTCAGGCTCCCGCCGTTCCAGCTTCTGTCCTTCGAGCAGGGAAGCTATCCGCCGGGCGATACCCTGCGAGCCGTCGATCAGGGTGACGCCCGGACCAAATTCGGCGGCGAGTTCCTCGTGCAGGAGCGGGAAATGGGTGCAGGCCAGCACAACCGTATCGATCTCGTCACCGCGCGGCATGCCTCGCAGGGCCTGGACCGCCGCGCGGATGGGCGCAGGATCGACGGGCCGACCGCGTAACTTGGCTTCTGCCGGGTCGACGAGTTCGGGCGCGCCGTGGCGTAGCAGCGTCTTGCCCTCAGCAAACTTTGCCTCGAGCCGGTCGACATAGGGCTGCCGGATCGTGCCCTTGGTGCCCAGCAGGCCGATAACGCCCGTCTTGGTCATGGCGGCAGCGGGCTTGATCGCCGGGACCGTGCCGACCACCGGGATCTCCAGCACATCCCGCACCATGTCGAGCGCAATGGTGCTGGCAGTATTGCAGGCAATGCAGGCGAGGCGCGGGCGGTAGCGTTCGCTCATCCGGCCCAGCAACCCGGCAACCCGCGCGGCAACTTCGGCCTCGGTCTTTTCGCCGTAAGGCAGGCCCGCCTGGTCAGCCGCGAAGATAACCGGTGCCTCGGGCAGCAGCTTGCGCAGTTCGCCCAGCACCGTCAGCCCGCCGACGCCGGTATCGAGAATCAGGATGGGCGAAGTTGGATCGACGGACACGCGCCAGCCTGTAGAGCCAATATCCGGCATTGGGCAATGGCAGCCTTCTGCTTCGACAAGCCCGCCGCTTGGCGTTAGTGGATGATAGATGGACCAGATTCTCGGATTCCTGATCGGCTACGCTTCCGGCTCGATTCCTTTCGGGCTGCTGCTCGCCATGGCGGCGGGCAAGGGTGACATTCGCCAGATCGGCAGCGGCAATATCGGCGCGACCAACGTGCTGCGCACCGGTAGCAAGTGGCTGGCGGCTGGCACGTTGCTGCTCGATCTTGCCAAGGGCTTGGTGCCGGTGATCATCGCCAAGGCCGTGTTCGACCAGCCTGACGCCATGCCGGAAGCCGCTTATGGCCCAGTCCCGCTGGCGGCACTGGGCGCGGTGCTGGGGCATTGCTTCCCGGTCTGGCTGAAGTTCAAGGGCGGTAAGGGCGTTGCGACCAATGCCGGTGTGGCCTTCGGTCTCGCATGGCAGGTGGGGCTCGCCTACGCACTCTTGTGGATTGCCGTGCTGGCCCTTGGTCGCATAAGCTCCGTTGCCGGGATGAGCGCCGTCGTTGCTGCGGCCCTGGCGGCGGTCGTGCTGGGCTACACCGCCTACATTCCGGTGCTGGCCGCGATCGCCGTGCTGATTATCTGGCTGCACCGCGCCAATATCGGCCGCCTCATGCGCGGTGAGGAACCGAAAGTCGGCAGCAAGAAGTGAGCGAGGCGAAGCTCACGCAGGACGAGGCATTCGCCCGCATCCGGTTGCTGCGCTCTGCCAACATCGGTCCGGTCAGTTACTTCCAACTGTTGCGACGCTTCGGGTCCGCGCGAGAAGCCTTGGAGGCCTTGCCCGACCTTGCAGCGCGCGGGGCCAAGCGCAATTACAAGCCTGCGCCGAGGGACCGGATCGAGCGCGAGGTCGAGGCTACTCGCGCAGCCAAGGCGCGTTACCTGTTCCACGACCAACCGGAATATCCCGCACTGCTTGCCGCGATGGAGGGCGCGCCGCCTTTCGTCACCATGCGCGGCGACGTGTCGCTGGCCAGCAGGCCCTGCGTGGCCATGGTCGGTGCACGCAACGCCTCTGCTGCCGCGACCAAGCTGGCCCGCGATCTCGCCCGCGACCTTGCAGACGAGGGCTTCGTGGTGGTCTCCGGCCTTGCGAAGGGGATCGATGGGGCCTGTCACGAGGGCGCGCTGCCAGCCACCATCGGCGTCATCGCCAGCGGCATCGACATTGCCTATCCGCCGCAGCACGCGAAGTTGCAGGAAAAGATCGCCAGCGAGGGCCTGCTGGTCGCCGAGGAAGCGCCCGGCACCGAGCCGCGTGGGCAGCAGTTCCCCAAGCGCAACCGCATCATCGCGGGCCTCGCCATGGGCACCGTCGTGGTCGAGGCCGCGCCCAAGTCTGGCTCGCTGATTACCGCGCGGCTTGCGGGCGAAGCGGGGCGCGAGGTCATGGCGGTGCCAGGTCATCCGGCAGACGCCCGCTCGCAAGGCTGCAACCAGCTCATCCGCGAAGGTGCCGTGCTGGTGCAGACGGCCGCCGACGTGATCGAACTGCTATCGGGCTTCGACGGCCAGCCGCGCTCCAGCGTGCGCGAACCCGGCGAGGACTGGCAGGTGGGCGAAGTGCCGGACGACCTGCCCGCAGACGATATCGCCAGCCTGCTGTCATCTGCCCCGGTTGCCGTGGATGAACTCGTCCGGCAGACAGGCAGCAGCACCGGCGCGGTCGCCATGGCCCTGCTGGAACTGGAAATTGCCGGACGGCTCGAACGCCACGCCGGGGGGAGGGTGAGCCTTGTCGGTTGAGCAAGCTGGAGGCAGTGACTTCGGGACCCGCAAGGCTTTTCGTTATCTCGTCTCAGAGCAGCTTCGGCTGGCAAAAGCGGGCTGGAGGTGGCTGCTCGCCTACATGGTGATCGTCACCGGGGCCTACTGGTATCTCGACGTCTATCTCTGGGACAATTCGGGCCTCTACGCGCTTTGCAACCTGATTACCTGGGGTCTGGGTTATGTCCTGTTTGTTGGGCTGTTGCAGGCAGGCGATTACCGCGCCCACGGAGAATACTCCGGCATTGGTACCTACTTTGTCCTTGGAATCGTGATTGGCATCCCCGTCGCTGTCGGACTGGTCCTGCTGATCCTGCTCGGCGTCTATCTGCTCATGCGGTGGTTGCCTGCATATGCGCGAG
>JAUIIG010000008.1 GCA_030431875.1 Alphaproteobacteria bacterium | reverse complement strand
TGGCTGCGGGGCACAAGACGCTGATCCCCGAGCTGATCGGACACCTGCGCGACGCAGGCCGCGCCGATATCAAGGTGATCGCCGGCGGCGTGATCCCGCCGCAGGACTACGACTTCCTCAAACAGGCCGGCGTGCAGGGCATTTACGGCCCCGGCACCAATGTGGTCGAGGCAGCGGCGGACCTCCTGCGCCTGCTGGGCCACAATATGCCACCCGCGGGGGACGAATGAGCAAGAACGAAGGAAATTCAGAGATATGAACATCCACGAATACCAGGCCAAGGAACTGCTCGCGAAATTCGGTATCGGGGTGCCGACGGGCTATCCGGCATTGACCGTGGAAGAAGCCGTCGAAGGCGCCAAGAAGCTGCCCGGGCCGCTCTACGTCGTGAAGGCGCAGATCCACGCCGGTGGCCGCGGCAAGGGCAAGTTTGCCGAGCTGGGCGCTGAAGCCAAGGGCGGCGTCCGCCTCGCCAAGTCGATCGAAGACGTCGAGAGCGACGCCAAGGAAATGCTCGGCAACACGCTGGTCACCGTGCAGACCGGCGAAGCCGGCAAGCAGGTCAACCGCCTCTACGTCACCGATGGCGTCGACATTGCCAAGGAATACTACCTGTCGATGGTGGTCGACCGCGCCAGCAGCAGCGTGGCCATGATCGTGTCGACCGAAGGCGGCATGGATATCGAGGAAGTGGCCCACTCCACGCCCGAGAAGATCCACACCATCACCATCGATCCCGCTACCGGCTTCATGCCGCACCATGGCCGTTCGGTCGCCTATGCACTGGAGCTGGACGGCGCGCTGGCCAAGGAAGCGCAGAAGCTGGCCGCCAAGCTCTACGAAGCCTTCACCACGCTCGATTGCGACATGCTGGAGATCAATCCGCTGGTAGAGACCGCAGACGGCAAACTGCTGGTGCTCGACACTAAGATGAGCTTCGATTCAAACGCGCTCTACCGTCACCCCGACGTGGAAGCGATGCGCGACGAGACCGAGGAAGACCCGATGGAGGTCGAAGCCGGCAAGTACGACCTCGCCTACATCAAGCTGGATGGCGACATCGGCTGCATGGTGAACGGCGCTGGCCTGGCCATGGCGACCATGGACATCATCAAGCTCAACGGCTCGTTCCCGGCCAACTTCCTCGACGTTGGCGGCGGCGCGACTACCGAGAAGGTGACCGCAGCTTTCAAGATCATCCTGTCGGACCCCGCTGTGAAGGGTATCCTCGTCAACATCTTCGGCGGCATCATGCGCTGCGACACCATTGCCGAAGGCATCGTGATCGCGGCCAAGGAAGTCGAGCTGGACGTGCCGCTGGTGGTCCGCCTGGAAGGCACCAACGTGCAGCAGGGCAAGGACATCCTCGCCAATTCCGGCCTGCCGATCATCCCGGCCGACGATCTTGGCGATGCCGCCAAGAAGATCGTTGCCCAAGTGAAGGAAGCAGCCTGATCGCCTAGAGCGTCGGCTGCGGCTGAGGCAGCAGCGGCGGCGTCGAATCGGCAAAGGTCAGCCAGTTGCTCCACAGCTCGTGGGCGCGCCGGTCAGCCATTTCGATGCGGCAGCTAAAGGTCATAACGTCGCGGATCGTGCCGCCGGACCAGCGTTCATAGATCGCTCCGCACTCGGCATCGGCATAGAGCAGGAAGGTGGTCTCCGCCTCCGTTAGCCGCTCGACCAGTTCGGGGTTGTCGGCGAACCGCGCAGTGGCGGTGCCAAAGTAGCGCGCCCGGCGTTCTTCTGCACCCTGCGTGAGCAGCGAATAGCAGTAGTTCATGTCCACCGTCGTTTCGGCATCGGGGCACGCCGTCCCGCTGCGCGCCGAGTATTGCGCGCGCTCGAAATCGAAGCGCAGTTCGCTGATCTCGCCCGCCGAGCTGCGCATCCGCACCGCTACCAGCAGCCCGCCGTCATCGGTGCAGCGGATCGTCAACCCGCCGAAATAGGCGGCACACGATTCCACCGAGATCAGCCGGAAGCTGGTCATGTCGTCGCGCTCTTCCCAGCCGGTCAGGTCGGGGTTGAAGTGCTTGAGGCGCAGGAAGACCGTACCGTCCTCTTCCATCAGGTACATGTGCTCGGAGAACTGGATGTTCCCTGCGGCATCGGTCTGCACGAAGGTGCCGACCATGGTGTCACCAGTCGGTGGCAACCAGGACTCAACGGCCCGGTTGCCGCCCACACCGGGGCCTTCCCACTGGCCGATCATCCAGTCGAACTCCGCCAACGACGCTTCTGGCGGCGCATAGTCCTCCGGAATGGCGCGCGTTTCCTGGGCCAGGGATGGTGCGGAAGGCGCCGCGAGCAGCAGCATTGCGGGAATGAGCAGGCGCATCGGCGAGTCCTTGTTACAGTCGCTGGAAAATCAGGCTAAGGGCAAGGGTCGAAACCGTAAAGCACTGTTGCTTGACCTATACGTCAGGTTGGTTACATAAGCGGCAAACGAGACAGTCTGGAGAAGGCAAGGCCATGAAAATCCTCGTACCCGTAAAGCGGGTGATTGATTACAACGTGAAACCGCGCGTGAAAGCGGATGGTTCGGGTGTTGATCTTGCCAACGTCAAGATGAGCATGAACCCGTTCGACGAGATCGCGGTGGAAGAAGCCCTGCGGCTGAAAGAAGCCGGCAAGGCCGAGGAAGTCGTGGCCGTCTCCATCGGTCCGGCCAAGGCGCAGGAAACGCTGCGCACGGCGCTGGCCATGGGCGCCGACCGCGCGATCCTGGTCGAGACCGACGAAACGGTCGAACCGTTGGCCGTGGCCAAGATCCTCAAGGCGATTGCCGAGGAAGAAGGCCCGGGCATCATCATGCTGGGCAAGCAGGCGATCGACGACGACTGCAACCAGACCGGCCAGATGCTCGCCGCATTGATGGACCGCCCGCAGGGCACCTTCGCCAGCAAGGTCGAGATCGACGGTGACAGCGTCAGCGTAACCCGCGAAGTCGACGGTGGCCTCGAGACGGTCAAGCTGTCGCTGCCCGCCGTGATTACCACCGACTTGCGCCTCAACGAGCCGCGCTATGCTTCGCTGCCCAACATCATGAAGGCCAAGAAGAAGCCGCTCGATACCAAGACGCCCGCCGATTACGGCGTCGATGTCAGCCCGCGCCTCACCACCACCAACGTCTCCGAACCGCCCGTCCGCCAGGCGGGTGAGATCGTGGCAGACGTGGACGCGCTGGTTGCCAAGCTCAAAGCCCTGGGAGTTGCCTGATGACCGTTCTCGTTTTTGCTGAACCGCATGGCGATAGCGTTGCCGACGCAACGCTTGCTACCGTAACGGCTGCTGCTGCCCTGGGCGGCCCGGTGCATGTGCTGACCACAGCTGGCGGCGCTGCCCATGCCGCGATCGCCGGTGTCGAGAAGGTGCTCGTCGCCGACGACGCCGCCTATGCCAATGGCCTGGCTGAAAACGTCGCTCCGCTGATTGCGGGCCTGATGGACGGCTATGACGCGGTGCTGGCACCCGCCACCACCACCGGCAAGAACGTGCTGCCGCGCGTTGCCGCCAAGCTCGACGTCATGCAGGTGTCCGACATCATCAGCGTGGAAGGCCCCAAGACCTTCAAGCGCCCGATCTATGCCGGTAACGCCATCGCCACGGTCGAATCGAGCGATCCCAAGTTGGTGATCACCGTGCGCACCACGGCCTTCGACAAGGCTGCTGCCGAGGGCGGTTCTGCCGCTACCGAAGCTGCTGCGGGTCCCGGCGATGCCGGCCTGTCGAGCTTCGTCGGCCTCGACGCGGTGAAGAGCGACCGTCCGGAACTGACCAGTGCCGGGATTATCGTCTCGGGTGGCCGCGCGCTGAAGGACGCTGCCACCTTCGAGCAGTACATCACCCCGCTGGCGGACAAGCTGGGCGCAGCCATCGGCGCATCGCGCGCCGCGGTCGACGCAGGCTATGTCCCCAACGATTACCAGGTCGGCCAGACCGGCAAGATCGTCGCCCCCGAAGTCTACATCGCCATCGGCATCTCGGGCGCGATCCAGCACCTTGCCGGGATGAAGGACTCCAAGACCATCGTCGCGATCAACAAGGATCCCGACGCGCCGATATTCCAGGTCGCCGACATCGGCCTCGTGGCGGACTTGTTCAACGCCGTACCCGAACTGACCGACAAGCTCTGAGGAGCAATTCCGGACAAAGTCATTGAAACCTCCTCCCATCGCGATAAAAACGCGGTGGGAGGAGAGTTTACATGAGCATCAGGAAGCTATCTGCAGCCGCGGCCCTGGCTTGCATGGCCGTGGCAGCCACGTCGGCATTTGCCCAAGACGAAACCCCGCGCAGTTTCACCATGCAAGGTTCGTGGAGCCTTGATGCCGGGGACGACTACTGCCGCCTGGCTGCCGTTTTTGCGAATGGTGGCGACGAAATCGCCTTTGCGCTGGAACGCAATCGGGCGGAGAACCTCGCGCGCCTGATCCTCGTCGGCGACGCCATCCTGCCCTATCGCGGCTCGGAGGAAATGGGCTTTCGCTACCTGCCCGAAAACGTGCAGCGCACCGCGCGCTTCCTCCGCTCGGAAACGGCGGACGGCCGCTCCTTCTTCAACCTTGGCCTGATCCAGTTCGACGAAGTGCCGTCAGGCCCGCCAGACCTCACTGCCGTCTACAATCGCGAAGATGAGCTGGCCTTCGCCACCGGCATCAATGCCTTGTTGCTCGACGAGGGGCTGCGCCAACCCATCCGGATCGAAACCGGCTACATGCGCGGGCCGATGCAGGCCCTGCAGGCTTGCACTGACGACCTGCTGCGGGTCTGGGGCCTCGACTATGAAGCGCACCAAACCATGACCCGTCGCGCCACGCCGGTCGGCCCGGCCTACGAGTGGATTGCGAACGGGACGATCGGCTTCGGCGACTTCCCCCTGCTAGGCGGCGGCGCCAATCCCGTTCGCGTGATGGTGAGTCCAGAAGGCGAACCCACCGCCTGCCACGTGCACTGGCCGACGCTCGATGCAGATACCAACGAGAGCATCTGCGAACAGATCATGGAGAACGGCGAGTTCACCCCGGCGCTAGATGCCGAGGGCAATCCCATGGCGAGTTACTGGACAGTGGACCCGATCTTCGGCCTGACGCGGCCCTTTGGCGGAAGGCGGCGCTAGAGGACCTCGGTCAGCAGGTGGATGGTTACGCCAACGAGACCGCCCACCAGCGTGCCGTTGATGCGGATGAACTGCAGGTCACGCCCGACGGCGCGCTCGATACGGGTGGTGACGGTGCTGGCATCCCAGCTCTTCACCGTGTGCGAGACGAGCCCGACGATCTGTTCGCCATAGCGGTTGACCGTGCCCACCAGCGTCCGGCGGGCGAAGCGGTTGACCTGCATCTGCAAGGCCGGATCGGTGCGCAGCGTCTCGCCCAGTTCGGCAAGGCTGTGGCCGACCTGTCCGCCCATGGCGGCTTCCGGATTGCGGATCGAGGCGATCAGCGACAGGCGCAGTCGCTCCCACACGCCCTGCCACCAGTCGGAAACGGCAGGATTAGCGAGCATGTCGTTCTTGAGCTTTTCGACCTTGGCGCGCGTTTCGGGATCGTGCTGCAGGTCCTGCGCCAGCTTCTCCAGCCCTTCCTGCACCTTGTCGCGCAAGGGGTGGTCAGGATCGACGAGAATCTCCGCCAGCAGGCGATAGAGTCCGTCGAGCACCGAATTTGCCAGCCGTCCGTCGAGGCCGGTCCAGCGGATTACCGAATTGGCGCGCTGCTGCACCATGTCGCGCACCATTTCCTCATTGTCTTCCAGTGTCAGGCCAGCCCAGCGGATCATCCCGTCCATCAACGGTTGGTGGCGATTGTCGGCAATGGCGGCTTCGAGCATGCGGCCCAGCAGCGGCGAAATGTCGATCTTTTCCGCCTGCCGCGCGAGGCCCGCCTTGACCTGCATGCCCAGCCGGTCCGGATCGAGCGATTCGAGCAGTTCGACGAACAACTGCGCGGCGCCTGCACGCAGGCGGCCCTCGGTGCTGTCACCCCGTTTCACGAGGAAATCACCGGCCGCCCTGGCCACGTTCATCTCGCGCATGCGCCGGGCGACGACCACGGGGGTGAGGAAGTTCGTGCGCAGGAACTCCGCCATGGTGTCGGCGATGCGGTCCTTGTTCGAGGGGATAATCGCCGTGTGCGGGATCGGCAGGCCCAGCGGGTGGCGGAACAGCGCGGTCACGGCGAACCAGTCCGCCAGGCCACCCACCATGGCCGCTTCGGCGAAGGCATGGACATAGCCCCAGGCGGGATGGACTCCGAGCATCTGGTGCGTGCCGAGGAAGACCCCGCCCATCGCTACCAGCAGCAAGGTCGCGGTAATGCGCATCCGGCGCGCCCGGTCAGGCGGCAGGGCAGCGCCGCCCTGCATCGTCAGGCTCCGCTTACTCGGCAGGCTCCGGCTCCCGGTTGCCGCTGACTTCGTCGCCCGGCTTGTAGGTCAGCAGGCGATCGCGCAGCCAAGGGCCAAGCTTCTTCTCCAGCCCGTCCGCCAGGCTGAAACCAGCCGGAACGATCAGCAAGGTCAGGGCCGTCGACAGCAGCAGGCCGCCGATCACCACCGTGCCCATCGGCGCACGCCAGGCGGCGTCGCCCGCCAGCGAGAGTGCGGTCGGCACCATGCCTGCGGTCATGGCGACGGTGGTCATGACAATCGGCTGCGCACGCTTGTGGCCGGCCTCGATGATGGCCGCCAGCTTGTCGCTTCCGGCTTCCATTTCCTCGATGGCGAAGTCGATCAGCAGGATCGAGTTCTTGGCGACGATGCCCAACAGCATGAGCATGCCGATGAACACCGGCAGCGAGATTGGCTGGCCCACCAGCATCAGCGCCAGCAAGCCGCCCAGCGGTGCGAGGAACAGCGAACCCATGTTCACAAGCGGCGAGACCAGGCGTCGGTACAGCAGCACCAGCACGGCGAAAACCAGCAGCAGGCCGGTAATAACCGCGGTCACGAAGTTGGACAGCAGGTCCTGCTGCCATTCGTCCTCGCCCACGGGCTGGTTGGACACGCCGGCCGGAAGGTCCTGCATGATCGGCAGGTCGTTGATGGCGTTGAGCACGTCCCCGCGAGCCACATCGGGCGCGATATCGACGCCGACGAAGATACGGCGGCTCTGGTTGTAGCGCTGGATCGAGGTCGGCCCCATGCCGAAACTGATGTCCGCCACGCGGCTGAGCGGTACCGAACCGCCCGAGGCGGTTGGCACCGGCAGGTTCTCGATTGTGGCAATGTTGCGCCGGTCGCCTTCGGCAAGGCGGACGCGGATCGGGATCTGCCGGTCCGACAGCGAGAACTTGGCAGCATTCTGGTCAATATCGCCCAGGGTCGCGATGCGGATGGCCTGGCTCAGCGCCGTGGTAGTGACGCCGAGGCTGGCCGCGAGGTCCTCGCGCGGCTCGATGATCAGTTCAGGGCGCTGCAGGTCGTAATCGATGCGCGGCGCGACGGCGCCATCCACAGTGGCCATCTGTTCGACAAGCGTCGTGGCGGTCTGGTTGAGCAGGGCCGGGTCCGAGCCTGCGAGCATGATCGAGATTGCCCGCCCGGTGCCGCCGCCACCGCCCTGCTGGTTCTGGAAGTTGACCCGCGCATCGGGCACGTCCTGCAGGATCGGAGTCATGTCCTGTTCGAAGGTCCGGGTGTCGCGTTCGCGATCCGAGCGCATTACCAGGCGCACCATGCCCGAACCTTCGCGGGCAATGCCCAGCGCCAGTTCCACTTCCTGCTCCTCGCTCATGCGTGCGGCGATCTGGTCGATGACGACTTCGGTCTGTTCCAGCGTGGTGCCCGGCACCATGCTGACCTGGACCATCGAGAAGTCGCTATCGTTGTTGGGGAAGAACTGTTGCGGCAGGCTGGCTGCGATCACGCCGGTCAGGCCAAGCGCGGCCACGCCAACGAACATCATCCACACCCGGTGGTCGAGGAAGCGCGCGGCGAGATAACGGGTCCGGCGGGTGAAATGGTTGCTGTCATAGCCCGCCACGAGACCCAGCAGCAGTCCTACGACAAACAACAGCGTGCCGCCGACGACATAAGCGCCGATCAGGGTGAACAGGAAAAAGAACGGCGTACTCAAGCCGAATTCGCCGGCAAAGCCGAGGAACAAGAGCAGGGTTGGGACCCCTAGCAGCACGGCCAGCACGGCAAGGCCGATAGCCAGGGCACCCGTCTGGATAGCCCAGTGCGACGGCGTGTACCCGATGCGTGCGCGCATATTCCGGAAGGCCGTGGTGTCGAGCGTCCACCGCAGGACCTTCATGTAGCGGTCCATCATCGGGCCTTCGCCGTGTTCGGCCACGCCCTTCGCCTTGAGGAAATAGGCCGCCACCATGGGCGTGATTAGTCGCGCCACGGCAAGGCTCATCAGCACCGATGCCACCACGGTCAGGCCGAAGTTCTTGAAGAACTGCCCAGAAATGCCCGGCATCAGGCCGACCGGCAGGAACACCGCCACGATACAGAAGGTGGTCGCCACCACGGGCAAGCCGATCTCGTCAGCCGCGTCGATGCTGGCCTGGTAGGCGCTCTTGCCCATGCGCATATGGCGCACGATATTCTCGATCTCGACAATGGCGTCGTCGACAAGGACACCGGCCACCAGACCGAGGGCGAGTAGCGACATGGTGTTGAGCGTGAAGCCCAGCATGTCCATGAAATAGAAGGTCGGGATAGCCGACAGCGGAATGGCCAGAGCGGCGATGATGGTGGCACGCCAGTCGCGCAGGAACAGGAACACCACGATCACGGCGAGGATCGCCCCTTCCACCATGGCCGCCATCGAGCTTTCGTACTGCGCCTTGGTGTAATCGACCTCGGTGAACAGGCGGGTGAAGGTAATGCCCGGGTTCTCTTCCTCGAGCGCCTGCAACACTTCGATAGCCGAATCGTAGACAGCGACATCGCTCTCGCCCCGGGCGCGACTGATCGAGAAGGTGACAACCTGCTTGCCGTCGATCTTGGCCATCGAGCGCAGCTCGCCATAGCTGTCGCGGACTGAAGCGATGTCGGACAGCTTTACCGCGCGACCGCCGCCGATCGAGATCTGCGTCTGCGACAATTCATAGGCGCTGCTGGCATTGCCGAGCACGCGCACTGACTGGCGCGACCCGGCAATTTCCGCCTGCCCGCCTGCGGCGTTGACATTGGCCTGGCGCAGGGCCGAATTGACTTGGCTGGCCGTCACACCCAGCGACTGCATGCGGCCGGGATCGAGGATCACCAGGATTTCGCGGTCCACACCGCCGCTGCGGCTGACTTCGGCCAGGCCTTCCACGGTCAGCAGCCGCTTGGTGATGGTGTCGTCGATGAACCAGCTGAGTTGCTCGATCGTCATGTCGTCGGCGGTGACGCCGAAGTAGACGATCGGCCGGGCGGACGTGGTCTGTTTGGCAATGCGCGGTTCGAGAATGCCGTCAGGCAGCTCCCCGCGAATCTGCTGCACCGCCGACTCGACTTCGTTGACCGCCGCGTTGACGTCGGTGCCGAGGGCAAACTCGATCCGCGTCGAAGAACTGCCCTCGGACGCGGTGGAATTGATGCTCTCCACCCCGTCGAGCGTCTGCACCGCCGCTTCCACGCGCTGGGTAATCTGGTTCTCGATCTCGCTCGGCGCCGCGCCGGGCTGCGAGATGTTGACGTTGACGACCGGGAACTCGATGTCCGGCTGGTCCTGGATGTCCATGTCCTGGAAGGCAAAAATACCAGCCAGCAACAGGCCGATGAAAGCCAGGATGGGGACGATCGGATTGCGGATCGACCAGGCGGAGATCTTGCTGAAGTCCATCGGAGTGCCCTAGTTCGCCTCTGCACTTACGGGACGGACTTCCTCGCCCTCCGTAAGGAAGCCGCCAGCGCGCAGGACCACCCGCTCCGAACCCTGAAGGCCCGAAGCAATGGCAATGCCATTGTCGCTGATGATGCCAAGTTCGACCGGGCGGCGGACGATGTGGTTCTCGCTATCGACGATGAACACATAGCTGCCGGCATCGTCGGAGAGGATCGCGCTTTCGGGCAGGCGCGGAGCAACCACCGTGCCGCTTGACAGTTCGATTGAGGCGAAACCGCCCGGACGCAGCGCCGCATTGTACGGCAAGGCGCAGCGCGCCGTGCCCTGGCGGGTCTGCTGGTTGATCACGGGAGACTTCTGCCAGACCTGGCAGGCGAAGGTTTCGTCGGTGCCCACCGGCGTTACCTGGCCCGTGGCGCCGACGCTGATTTCCGCGAGTTCGGCTTCACCGATCTGCGCCAGCAGTTCCATCTCGCCGCCGCGGGCAATGCTGAACAGTACGCCCGAACCGGCGCTGACGGTCTGCCCGGGTTCGACCTCCCGCGTCAGCACGAGGCCGGCGGCCGGAGCGACGATGTTGAGCTGGGCATTACGCGCACGGCGTTCGGCCAGCTGCGCGCGTGCTACCGAGACGCGCGCCACGGCGGCATCGCGGGTGGCCGTCAGGCGATCGATATCGGCCTGGCTGATGAAGCCGCGCTCCACCAGCTGCAGGGCGCGGTCAAGGTTCGCCTGGGCGAGGTTGGCGTCCGCCTGGGCGACTTCGATCTGCGCTTCCTGGGCATTGGCCTGCTGCGTCTGCACCGAACGGTCGATCACCGCCAGCACCTGTCCGGCACTTACCCAGTCGCCCGGTTCGACAGCGACCGAGACTACCCGGCCACCTTCGCCGGTTACGCCAACCGGCATTTCGCGGCGCGCGGCCAGGGTGCCGGTGGCGTTGATCATGCCTTCCAGCGTGCCCGCGCCGGGCGAGACCACGGTCACGGCTGGCACTGTCTCGCGGCCCTCACCACTGAACGGTGCTTCTTCTTCGCCGCCGGTGAGCATGAGCGCAGCGATAAGTGCACCGCCCAATACGATGGCCAGCACGATCCACATGCGCTTGCGCCGGGCGGCCTGCTCGTCCAGCGTCATCCCGTTTTCGGTGTCGGAGAGGTCCACCTTCGTCTCGTAATTCATCGGCAAAGTGCCTTATCCATTGCAAGCGCGGCCCTAGCACAGGCGTGCAGGCGGCGCGACCAGCCCCAATGGCCGTAGAAGCGCCCCATAGCGCCGATGGGCCGCAAGGCGCAATGCGGGCTTCTGCAAAGCAGCAACCCGGGTCGATGAAACGATGTTGCAGGTGCGAAAAAGGGCGGAAAACAGCCGTTTCCCGCCCTCATCGCATTTGTAACAAATTGTCTGCGAAATGGCCTTCCGCAAACAGCGTGACCTAGCCCCGCTTTTTCACCTGGCGATAGATGACCAGCAGGATCAGCGCGCCGACCACGGCGGCGATAAAGCCGGGGCCTTCACCCTGTTCGTACCAGCCGATCGCATTGCCGAGGAAACCCGCGATCGCTGCGCCGGCAATGCCCAGCAGGATGGTCATGATGATATTGCCACCGTCCTTGCCGGGCATGAGGAACTTCGCCACCGCGCCCGCAAGGCCGCCAACGATGATCCAGCCGAGCCAGCCGTGTTCTACGAAAATGTCCATACTCGTTGCTCCCCTTCTCCGGACTGCCGGTGGGCAGCCCCTCTTGATGGCGGGGATCATAAACGCGAGACGCGATTCCACAAGCGCAAGCACAAGCAGGCCCGCGAACCCATATGGGCGCGCGGGCCTGCTTGGATGACGGCGGGCCGCAGTCCGAACGATCAGTATTTCAGCTGGCGCTCGTAAAGATCGCGGTAGTGCTGGATGCGCGTCACGCGCAGGCCCTGCATGCCCGAACGATCGACAGCACGCTGCCAGCCGGCGAATTCTTCCAGCGTCAGGTTGTAGCGCTCGAGTACCTCGTCGATGGTGAGCAGGCCGCCGTTGACCGCAGCCACGACCTCGGCCTTGCGCCGCACGACCCAGCGCTTCGTCTTCGGCGAAGGAAGATCATCGATGGTGAGCGGCTCACCAAGGGGGCCAATCACCTGCGCCGGTCGGATTTTCTGGTTTTCGATCATGTATTACCTCGGATGGCAGGTTGCTTGCGTTCAGCGCCTTCAGACGCTTTGCCGCACGCCCCTTTGCCATTGCCTAAATCATCAGGGTTAACACTCCGTTCGTAATCCTCGTGCCGCATCGGTTCGTGATGCAGCGCGAGGTGCCGCGCCGAGCCCGCATCGAAGCTGGCCAGGGTCGAATCTTCCGGTTCCGCCAGCGAAGCACGCAGGTCGCGCGCTGCTGCCAGCTTGGCCACAAGGTCCGCCCAGGACATTTCGCACAGGGCCTCCTCCGGCACTTCGCCGGTGGCTGCACTGCGCGCTTCGGGCGCGAAAGGAAGCTTTCCCTCGAACATGGTCACCGGCTTTAGCGCGCAAGCGTCAACATGCGGTAAAGCTGCCTTTAACCGAACCTTGAGAGGTGCAGACGGGGTTTCACCTGCGCGCTGCGCCGTGTATGCGCCGCCGCGTCATGACCATTGCCGCCGATCTCCCGGTTTCGGTTAATCCCGAAGCGCTTTTCGACCTGCCCCGGCCGGCTGCCGACTGCCGGATCGTGGTTGCCATGTCGGGCGGCGTCGACTCCTCGGTGGTCGCGGCGCTAGCTGCCGCCACGGGCGCAGAGGTCATGGGCATTACCCTGCAGCTCTACGACTATGGTGCCGCCACGGGCCGCAAGGGCGCCTGCTGCGCCGGCGACGACATCCGCGACGCGCGTATGGTGGCAGACCGGCTGGGCATCGCGCACTACGTCTTCGATCACGAATCGAGCTTCCGCGAGGAAGTGGTCGAGACCTTCGCTGACGAATACCTCGCCGGGCGCACCCCGATCCCCTGCATCCGCTGCAACATGGGCCCCAAGTTCACCGACCTGCTGCGCATGGCGAAGGAGCTGGGTGCCGATTGCCTGGCCACGGGCCACTATGTCCGCCGGGTCGAGGCGGAACACGGCGTCGAACTGCACCGTGCGCTCGATCCGGCGCGCGACCAGTCCTATTTCCTCTACGCCACCACCGAAGAACAGCTCGACTACTTGCGCTTCCCGCTGGGCGGCCTGCCCAAGACCGAAGTGCGCGCCATTGCCGAGGCCTTCGGGCTGGTGGTGGCGAACAAGCCCGACAGCCAGGACATCTGTTTCGTACCCGATGGCGACTACGCCAAGATCGTCAAGAAGATGCGTCCCGAAGGCGCCAAGGCGGGCGAGATCGTCCACGCTGAGACGGGCGAGGTGCTGGGCCAGCACCCGGGCATCATCCACTACACCGTCGGCCAGCGCCGCGGGCTCGAGATCGGCGGCCAGCCGGAACCGCTCTACGTGGTCGGCCTCGATCCGGAAGCCGCGCAAGTGTTGGTGGGGCCGAAGCGCATGCTCGCCGTGTCCGCCGCACAGATCGTCGAGACCAACCGCATCGGCCCGCTGCCGGACGTGCCGCTGACGGCCAAGGTCCGCTCGATGGCCCAGCCGGTGCCGGTAACACTGGAAGGGTCTTTGGGCGACGGGGCAGGAGTGACGATCCGTTTCGCAACACCCGAGTACGGCGTGGCTCCCGGACAGGCCGCAGTGATCTATGCCGGTGACCGTGTCGTCGGTGGCGGCTGGATCGAAGGGACCGAGAAAGCCCCGAGCGCCGGCTAGCCTTCCCAGGGCTCCAGCACGCAGCCGTAGTCTTCGTCAAAGGACGCAGTCGTGCTTTCGATCAGCGGGATCCGCGCCGTCACGCTCTGCTCGCCCTCGTCTTCGCTCAGCCAGATCAGGTGCATCCTTGAGAGGAAATCGGTTTCGCAGGAATCGAGGCTGCGGTTCGAAATATAGCGACAGGAACAGGCATTCTTGACGCCATAGGCCGTCCCGGCCCGGGCATAGGCCCGAACCGAATCGCCGTAGAGCCACCAGGCACCGGCCAGCAGCAGCGCCACAATGGCCAACAATTTTGGCCAGCGACGGGTGCGAGCCGTTTTTGCATTTGCCATTCTTGTCGTCCTGTCTGATTGCATGGCCACGATGTCCGGTCGCCACTTCCTTAGCCGCCTGCGCAAGCTTGCGCCAAGCCTGATCGCGCCCTTGCTGTTGCTGGCCTGCTCACAATCGGAGCCGCCCGGTCCGCCGCCCTTGTCCGACACTGCGCTCGCCGCCGTAAACGCCGATCCGGGCGTCCCGCGCGAGCAGCTGGCGCGGGCAGTGGACGCCCTGTTCACTGACGAAGAGGTCGGCGAGACGCGGGCACTGGTGGTCATGCACAACGGCGAGGTGGTCGCCGAGCGCTATGCCGAGGGATACTCCGCCGACATGCCCCTGATCGGCTGGTCGATGGGCAAGACCGTTACCGGCCTGCTGGCCGGGGCGATGGTAGCGGAGGGCCGGCTCGATCTAGACCAGGCGGCACCGGTTGCCTTGTGGCAGCGCGCAGGCGATCCGCGCGCGGCCATTACCCTGCGCTACCTGCTGCAAATGCGGTCCGGCCTCTACAACGAAGAGAATATCGAACCGCTCTATACCGCATCGGAAGTACGCATGCTGTTCCTCGAAGGGCGCGAGGACATGGCAGGCTGGGCCGAAGCACAGCCCCTGCGCGATCCACCCGGCGAACGCTTTGCTTACTCCACCGCCACCACGGTGATCATTGCCGACATCATCGCCGATACATTGGCGCCCGATGGCACGCCCGGGCAGCGGCAACGCGCAGTGGCAGACTTCATTACGTCGCGCCTTGCCGAACCTCTCGGCGCGGCATCGCTGCGCGGCGAGTACGACCGCTCCGGCACTCTGGTGGGCGGCAGCTGGGTCTTCGCCACGGCGCGCGACTGGGGCAAGGTCGGCGAGTTGCTGCGCAACGGCGGATCGGTGGGCGGCGTGCAGGTCGTGCCGCGCCGCTGGGTCGAATTCATGCGCCGGTCCAGCCCCGCTTCACCCGACTACGGTGCCCACCTCTGGCTCAATCGCAATGCCGAGGAAGCCAATCGCGACGCCTTCTTCGGCGGGCGCATATCGACCGACATCTTCGCCATGCGCGGCCACCTGGGGCAGTTCGTCCACGTTTCTCCCACCCAGGGCCTGACCGTGGTGCGGCTGGGCAAGTCCGAAGGCAGCGAAGGCCGCGCCGCCGAAGCGCGCATTGCCGACCTGATGGCGCTCTACCCTTTGAGGTAAAAGCGCCCCTCCACCACGGTTACGCAGTCGCCGCCGAGCACGGCCCTGTCACCGGTTGGGTCTCCCGCCGGGTCCCTTTCCAGCGTGCAGGTCGCATGACCGCCGCGCTGCGAGGCCTGGAAGGCGGTGAAGCTGTCGCGCCCCAGCCTGGCGGTCCAGAACGGGGTCAGCACGGCATGGGCAGAGCCGGTGAAGCTGTCCTCGTCGACGCCGCCGCCCGGCACGAAAACGCGGCTGATAACATCGGTATCCTTGCCTGGAGCTGTGCAGATGAACTGGTCGTCCCCCAGTGCCTTCAGTCCGCGCAGGTCCGGATCGAGCGCGAGCACCTCGTCAGTGCTATCGAACAGGTAGACACCGTAGCGATCGGGGTTGAGCCAGACTTCGCGCGGTGTCGCGCCCAGCAGCTCCACCGCCTCGGGCCATTCGCCCGGCTCTGTCGGGATGGCAGGCAAGGCCAGCGCATAACCATCAGCCGCGCGGCTCACCGTCAGCACGCCCGCCTTGCGCGTACGAAAGGTCACCCGCTCGCCGCCGTCCCGCTCAAGCAGCACGTGTCCGCTCGCCAGCGTGGCATGGCCGCAGAGACGGATCTCCATCGTAGGGGTGAACCAGCGCAGTTCCCAGTCGGCCGCCCCGCTCGCATCGCGCAGCAGGAAGGCGGTTTCCGCGAACTGGTTCTCTTCGGCAATCGCCACCAGTACTTGGTCGTCCGGATAGCTGCCCTCGAACACCACTACCGCCGCCTGGTTCCCGGCAAAGGGGCGATCGGCAAAGGCATCGACGTGCCAGTAGGGGATCGATTTGCGGCTCATTCGTCGTCTTTCTCTTCACGGACGCCGGGAAGCAGTTCTTCCACGGCCAGCCCCGTTTCGTCGGCAAGGCCCTCGGGATCAGGGTGGATCAGCACTTCGACGCCGGGAAACTCCTTTTCGATTCGTGCCTCGATCTCGTCCATGATCCGGTGGGCTTCGGAGACACTCATCGAGCCATCGACCGAGGCGTGGAACTGGACAAAGTCGTGGGCGCCACTGGTGCGGGTGCGCAGGTCATGCACACCGCGCAGCTCCGGCTGGCGGGCGAGTACTTCGAGGAAGGCCTCGCGTTTCTCCTCCGGCCATTCCTTGTCCATCAGGTGGTCGATCGCTTCGCCCGCGGCGCGCCAGGCGCCCCAGGCCAACCACAGGGCGATGGCGAGACCGAACAGCGCGTCCGCACCCGAAACCGCGAGGTAGGTGTCGAGCACCAGCGCCGCGATCACGGCGAGGTTGAGCAGCAGGTCCGACTTGTAATGCAGGTGGTCGGTCGAGATTGCGAGGCTGCCCGTCTTGCGGATCACGTGCCGCTGCCATGCCAGCAGGGCGAGTGTACCGATCATGGCGATGACCGAGACGACGATGCCCTCGTCAGCACCTGCCGGACGGGCTCCCAGCAGCAGTTGGTCGATCGCGCGGTAGGCAAGGCCGGCTGCCGACATGGTGATCAACACGACCTGGAACATGGCGGCGAGCGCCTCTGCCTTGCCGTGGCCGAAGCGGTGATCCTCATCTGCGGGACGGGCGGCGATCCAGACGCCCACCAAGGTGCCTACGCTGGCAATCAAGTCCAGCGATGTATCGGCAAGGCTGCCGAGCATGGCGGTCGAATCGGTCTGCAGAACAGCCCAGACCTTCATGCCCGCCAGGAACAGGGCCGTGACGATAGAGGCAAGCGCGGCGCTCTGCGTCAGCTTGGCGCGTTCATGGACCGAGACGCTCACGGGTAAAGCAGCGTGCTGGTCCAGCCGCCCTCCACATCGCGCGTGAAGCGGCGTCGTTCGTGCAGGCGGTTGGGGCGGTCGGTCCAGAACTCGATGGCCGCCGGGTCCAGCCGGAAGCCCGTCCAGTGCGCCGGGCGGGGAACTTCGCCGGTCGCCTCGTATTCGGCGCGCAGGGCATCGACGCGGTCAGTGTAGGTCTGGCGCGAATCGAGCGGGCGCGACTGGTCGCTGGCGGCAGAGCCCACCTGGCTGACGAAGGGGCGCGAATGGAAATATGCGTCGGCCTCTTCCGGCGTCACTTCCGCAAGTGGTCCCTCG
Source organism: Alphaproteobacteria bacterium (assembly GCA_030431875.1). Classification (GTDB taxonomy): domain Bacteria; phylum Pseudomonadota; class Alphaproteobacteria; order Sphingomonadales; family Sphingomonadaceae; genus Alteraurantiacibacter. The sequence continues at coordinate 57,634 of JAUIIG010000008.1, read as the reverse complement.
ATACGGACCTGGCGGCGCAGGCTCTTCCAGTGGAACAGCAGCGCGGCTTGCGGATTGGCCAGCACTTCGCTGCCCTTCCGGCTCTGGGCATTGGTGTAAAAGACGAAGCCGCGCTCATCATGCCCCTTCAGCAATACCATGCGCACCGAAGGCGCGGCATCGGGCGTGGCCGTGGCCAGCGCCATGGCATTGGGATCGTTGGGCTCGCTGTCGCAAGCTTCGGCGAACCAGGCGTCGAACAGCACGAAGGGATCGATCACGGGGATGGCGTTGTCAGTCATTATCGGGGCCTAATGTGGAACACATGGAACACGGTCCTGGAGCAAGAAAAGCGCCCTCGTCAGGAAGACTTTTCGTCCGTTCGCCCGAGGAGTGCCTGCAAGTCATGCCTGCGCACCTATCGCGGCACTTCGCGGTAGGGAAGGCATTCTCTTGCCTATTGCACCCGCATTACCTAGCTAACACACCATGGGCGACCCCTATACCCTTCTCGGCGTGAGCCGTTCCGCGAGCGAGGCAGACATCAAGTCTGCCTACCGCAAGCTCGCAAAGGAACTGCATCCGGACCGCAACAAGGACAATCCGCAGGCCGCGGAGAAGTTCAGCAAGGTGACGCAGGCCTACGACCTGCTGTCCGACAAGGACAAGCGAGCGCAGTTCGACCGCGGCGAGATCGACGCTGACGGCAACCCCTCGATGCCTTTCGGTATGGGGGGCGGTTTCGGCGGTGGACGTCCGGGCGGCAACGGCGGCTATTCGCAGCGCGACTTCCAGGGTTTCGGCGGCGGCGAGGAGATGGACCTTTCCGACCTGTTCGAAGGCCTCTTCGGGCGCGGCAACAACGGCAGCCGCCGCCAACAGTCGGGCTTTCGCTCTCCGCCGCCTCCGCCGCCCAAGAAGGGCGCGGACATCCGTTACAAGCTGGCCGTGCCCTTCGTCGACGCGGCAGCGCGCACCAAGCAGCGCATCACGCTGGCGGACGGCAAGACCATCGACCTGGGCCTGCCGGCCGGGGTCGAGGACGGCACCACCATGCGCCTGAAGGGCAAGGGCCAGGCCGGACCCGGCGGCAACGGCGACGGCATCGTCGTGATCGACGTGCAGGCGCACCCGTTCTTCTACCGCGACGGCGATGACGTGCGACTGGACCTGCCGATCCGGCTGGACGAGGCCGTAAATGGGGCCAAGATCAAGGTGCCTACGGTTGATGGCCCGGTCATGCTGACCATCGCTGCAGGGTCCAGTTCGGGCAAGGTGCTGCGGATGAAGGGCAAGGGCTTCAGCAAGAAGGACGGCACCCGTGGTGACCAGTTGGTAACGCTGGAAATCCACCTGCCCGAAGACCTGTCGGATCTGGCCTTCCGCCTAGAAGGCTGGACGGACAAGGACAATCCCCGCGAATCGATGGGCGTCTGATCGCCTTGCTGCCGCCTCGACAGCAGCGCCGGGACTGATAGAAACCGGTCCTGATGGTGCAAGAGGCAGCCCCTGAAAGCCAAACCGGCGGTGATCCTGGCGGCGAGACGGACACGCTCTCTCCAGACCACCGCTCGCCGGAAGCGCGCCGCCAGTTCGTGGCGGCAGGCGGGCATCTCAAGCCCTTCCGCCGCCGGTCGTGGCGCAACAGCCGACCGGTCGAGATCGTGCACCGCGTGGTGCTGGGCTGCATCAACGACGGCACGATTCATGCCGGCAACCTTGCCTACATGTCGTTGCTGGCAATCTTCCCCTTCTTCATCACCGCCGCAGCGATCTTCTCTGCGCTGGGGGAAGAGTCGGATCGCATGGCAACGATCAGCGCTTTCGTCTCTGCCCTGCCGCCGACAGTCGCCAACGTCATCGCCCCCGTGGCGCGCGACGCGATCGAGGCGCGCAGCGGCTGGCTGCTATGGATCGGTGCGGCGGTAGGCCTGTGGACTGCCGGCAGCCTGATCGAGACGATCCGTGACATCCTGCGCCGGTCGTACGGTATCAAGGCCTCGCAGCCGTTCTGGAAATACCGCATCGGCTCCATCGGCATCATCGTCGGCGGAGTGCTGCTGCTGATCGTATCGCTGCTGGCGCAGGTCGTGCTGTCGACGGCGCAGGCGTCCATCTCCGCCTATTTCCCTGACCTGGGCCACGCCCTTGCCGAACTCACCCTGTCACGGGTTGTCACAGCGCTGGGCCTGTTCGGTTCGATATGGGTCCTGTTCGTGGCGCTATCCCCGCCGGAATATCGCGCGCGCCGTTATCGCAAATGGCCCGGCGCGCTGCTGGTCACCGTCTGGTGGCTGCTGGTGACAGAGGCCTTCCCGCCGATCTTGCGCAGTGTCTTTGCCTACAATCTCACCTACGGCTCGCTCGCCGGTTTCATGATCACGCTTTTCTTTTTCTGGCTGGTCGGCTTAGGGATAGTGGCAGGTGCCGAACTCAACGCGGCGCTGGCCGAAACTCCTGAGGAAGAGAATGATCGGCTGGCGCAGGAACGCGCAGGGCGATCCGGCAAGGCAGGAACAACGGAGGATACGGCCGCATGACTGGACTGATGCAGGGCAAGAAGGGTCTCATCATGGGCCTGGCCAACGACAAGTCGCTGGCCTGGGGGATCGCGCAGAAGCTGCACGAACATGGCGCGGAAATGGCCTTTTCCTATCCCGGCGAAGCTCTGGCCAAGCGCGTGGGGCCGCTGGCCGAACGGGTGGGCAGCGATTTCCTGATCGAATGCGACGTGGGCGACATGGATGCCATGGATGCCGCCTTCGCCCAGATCGAGCAGCGGTGGGGCAAGCTGGACTTCCTCGTCCACGCCATCGGCTTTTCCGACAAGAACGAACTGCGCGGCAAGTATGTCGACACCAGCCTCGACAACTTCCTGCTGACGATGAACATCTCGGCCTATTCGTTGGTCGCCGCCGCCAAGCGTGCGCGGCCGCTGATGAAGGATGGCGGATCGATCATCACGCTGACCTATTACGGCGCCGAAAAGGTCGTGCCGCACTACAACGTCATGGGCGTGGCCAAGGCCGCGCTCGAAACCAGCGTGCAGTACCTCGCCAACGACCTCGGGCCGGAAAACATCCGCGTCAACGCCATCAGCGCCGGGCCGATCAAGACGCTGGCCGCCAGCGGCATCGGCGATTTCCGCTACATCCTGAAGTGGAACGAGTTGAATGCGCCGCTGCGCCGCAATGTCACCATCGAGGACGTCGGCGGCTCGGGGCTCTATTTCCTGTCGGACCTGTCATCGGGCGTGACTGGCGAAGTGCACCACGTCGACGCGGGCTATCACGTCGTCGGCATGAAGCAGGAAGACGCGCCGGATATCTCGTTGACCTGAGGCCTTACGGGCCGGGAGGCGGGCCTTCCGGAATGGCGTCGGGGTCGACCACTTCGGCCTCAGCCGCCTCGCCTTCGCCCGGCAGGTCTTCGCCCTGCGCCTGGCGGCGGCGTTCCATCTCGATCCGCTCGAGTTCCTCGACCCGGGCCTGCGTCAATTCCGCATCGGCATCGATCGTGGCGAGGCGTTCGGCGCGTTCTTCGGCGATCAGTTGGGAAAAGCGTACGTCGCTGGAATTGGCGCGCTCGGCATAGGCTTGTTCGATCATGTCGACGGTACAGCCAAGGTCGCCGCCGATCCCGGCCGGCGTGCAGCTGAGCGGCCCGAAATCGCCCACGGCTTCCAGTGCCAGCGCGCGCTGGGTCCAGCTTTCGTTCTGCGGCGAGCTCGACTGGCGCAGTCGCGAAGGGATGCGGTAGCGCTCGCTTTCGTCCAGCCGCGCGCAGACGGTAATCATCTCGTCGGTCGACACCGGACACTCGTCATCGCCGTAGATGATGACGGTGTTGACCCGGTCGCCACCCTCGTCCTGCGCGGCGGCAGGCGTGGCTGGCAAGCCCAAGGCAAGGGCAGTCGTGGCGGAGAGGGCAAGCGTGCGAATCATGGTCGATCCTTAAGTCTGGCGTTCTGGTGCATCTGGCACCCTAGCGGTTGAACGCGCGATGAAATTGGCCTTGGTCAAATATTCTTGCGTCAGAGCTTCTCCGACAGGCGGATGGCCGCACGGCACCCCAGCCGGATCGCTGCCGACAGCAGCGGATAGGCAGGCGCACGCTCGGCGCCGTGGGCAATGGCCGCATCGCGGTGTTCGCGCTCGTCCTCACGGAAACGATGGATCATGTCGGCCAGTTCCGGATCGTCGCCGTCTTTCTCCAGCTCTTCCAGCTGGCGCGAGTAATGTTCGTCGATTTCGGTCTCGATAGCTGCCGTGCAGGCCATGGCGGCTTCAGGTCCGATCAGTGCCGTGCCTGCGCCAAGGGCAAAGCCCGCGACATGCCAGAACGGTTGCAGCGCGGTAGGCCGCACGCCGCGTTCGGCTATCAGGGCGTCGAATTCGGCGCGGTGGCCCTTTTCCTGCTCGGCCATTGCGCGGATTTCCGCCGAATGCGGTCCGCGATCCCCCATGACCGCCAGCTGGCCCGCGTAAATCCGCGTAGCTCCGAACTCGCCCGCTTGGTCGACGCGGATCATCTCGGATCGGTCTTTGGTCATGCGCGCTTCTCCCCCACAGTTTTTTCTCGGGCCAACAGCAGCACCCATATGGCGATCGCGCTGCCGAGAGAGAAGAGCGCGTTGAACCCTGCCAGCGAGACGCCCCACAGCGTCCAGGCGGCTTCGTCACAGCGCACGAATTCGATGGCGAAGGGGTCGGTGGCGGTGCAGCCGAGCGGGCTCTCCCACCAGTGATATTCGACCCCGGCATGGAAGACGCCGATCACCCCCGAAACGGCGATGGCGAGCCCCGCCAGGGCAACCCAGACCCGCTTGGGCGGCGCGACGAAGGCAAGGATCGCCAACACCAGCGCCACGAAATGCGGGTAACGCTGCCACCAACACATTTCGCAGGGGAACAGGCCGAAACCGTATTGCGACACATAGGCACCACCCAGCAGCAGCGCGGGCACGGCCAGCGCCAGCAGGCGGGCATATTTGTCGGACAGGGGCAGGTCTTGGGACATGGCCTCTCTATCGGACCGGCAATGCTCTATCGCAAGGGTAAAGGCTCACCTCGAATGGTAAGCCCGACCTTACCTCCGCGAGGCGATGTTCACGCCCGCAGTGCGACGCAAGGTGCGCACGGCGTAGTCGAGCTGGAAGTCGTCGATGCCCTGCTCCTCGAGCTGGGCAGCGGTCAGCTGGAAGCGCGGATCGTCGAGACGGTCACGCTCGAGGTTTTCATCCTCGATCCCGACTTCGTTGACGAGGTGGCCACGCAGGTCGCTTTCGCGCAGGGCGAGGCGCTGGCGGCGTTCGGCATCCGGATCGCTCAACTGCGGCACGCGGATATCGGGTTCGATCCCGCCTTCCTGCACCGACCGGCCCGAGGGCGTATAGTAACGCGCCGTGGTGAGCTTGAGCGCGGCATCGCTGGCAAGCGGCAGCAGCGTCTGCACCGAGCCCTTGCCGAAGCTGCGTTCACCCATGACCAGCGCACGGCGATGGTCCTGCAGGGCACCAGCGACGATCTCGCTCGCCGAAGCCGAGCCTTCGTCGATCAGCACGATGATCGGCATGCCTTCCACCACGTCGCCGCGATAGACGGTCTCGGCATCGTAGTAGACGGTGTCGCGGCGGTTGCGGCCGCGCTGCGAAACGATCTGGCCTTCGGACAGGAAAAGGTCGGACAGGGCAACCGCCTCGTCCAGCGCGCCGCCGGGATTGCGGCGCAAGTCCAGCACCAGGCCCGCCATGCGGCCTGTCGCCTGCTCCTGCAGCTCGCGAATGCCGGTGCGCACGTCGGCGCCGACATCAGCGGAGAATTCGTTGACGCTGATATGGCCGATATTGCCTTCGAGCAGCTCCCAGGTCACCGGCTCCAGCTCGATCACGCCGCGCGTCACGGTGACTTCGAAGCTGTCTTCGCGGCCCGGACGGAAAATGGTGACTTCGATGTCGGTACCGGCCGGACCGCGCATCTGCGCCACGGCATCGTTCAGCTCGAGGCCGTAGATCAGGTCGCCGTTGATGTGGGTGATGAAGTCGCCCGCCTTGATCCCGGCGGCTTCGGCCGGACTGCCGCGGAAGGGCGAGATGACCTTCACCGCGCCGTCTTCCATCTGCACCGAAATGCCGAGGCCCTGGTAGTTGCCGTCGATCATGGTGTTGAGTCGTTCAAGCGCCGCACCGTCGAGGTAAGCCGAGTGCGGATCAAGCGCCGCCAGCATCCCGTCGATCGCGCCGCGGATCAGCACTTCGTCCTCCACCGGCTCCACATAGCTGGCCTTGATTCGCTGGTAAGTCGCGAAAAGACGGGCAAATTCCGGAGAAGCGCGGCCTTCGACCTGGGCAATGGCTGCCGTGGTGGCAGGAACGAGCGCAACGGCCGTGCACAGGGCAGCAGCGCGGATGGCGGGTGCAAATTTCATATACTTATCGTCCTCGGCAAGGAGGTAGTCCCATTGCATACGTTTATCGCATGGCGGTGCTTAACGCCAGATGAGGAGTGAGAGCGCGCCGTTCTGGGGCGTTTGCTTGTTTTTCGATCCGGCCTCCGCCGGATCGTCCTCGCTATACGCGCTCCGCTTCGCTTCGCGCCCGCTGCGGGCGGGCGGTCGCCCTCGCGGCCCTTCGGCCCGTTTCCAGAGCGATATACTAAGTAGTGCTGGTATCGGTCGCGACTAGCGACCGACCGAGCGCACGCGCGCGACCCGCAGGTGCCGCGCAGCCCGAAGGGCGGAGCGGACAGCACCGAGGACGAGCCTGCGGAGGCAGGCTCACGAAACATACTGAGCCGGGTTCACCGGCTCGCCATCGCGGCGGAGTTCCAGCGAGATGCTCGGGTCACTCGGCCCCGCGATCCCGAGCGGGGAGCCACTGACAACCTCTTCGCCAACTTCCACGTCGCTGCGGACAAGGCCGGTGACGAGGCTGGTCCAGCCGCCGGGGTGTTCGATGATCACGATCCGGCCATAGCCGCGATAGGGTCCGGCAAAGGCAATACGGCCCGCCGCCGGGGAAACGACCTGTGCGCCGCCGATCGGGGCGAGCCTCAAGCCCTGGCTGAGGCCGGACGCTTGCGGCGCGCCGAACCCTGTCAGCGTGCGGCCTGCCACGGGCAGGATATAGGGCGACGGGGCATTGGCGCGGGCTTGTGACGGCGTTGGCGTTGGCGCCGCGGCCAGCTGGTTTGTCTCCGGTTGCGCGGGGCGCAGCCGCGGTCCCGGCAAGGCGGCCAGTTGGGCACGCAAACTCGCGGCCCGGTCCAGTTCGTCGACCAGTCCGTCGAGGTCACGCACCTCTTCGGCCAGCGCCAAAACGCGTTCGGCTTCGCGATTGGCAGAGCTTCCGGCGGCGCGCGCGGCCAGGCGCTGGCGCGTTTCGATATCGGCCAGTTCCTCGCGGCGAGCGGCGAGTGCCAGCTCCTCGGCTTCGAGCACTTCGGTGGCGGCCAAGGCTTCCCGTCGCAGTTCACGCGAATGGTCGATCCGTCCACGCAGGTCAGCCGTGCTCGCCTGCACCTGCGGCACGCGGTCGTGCAGCAAGGCGCGCAGGTAGACGACGTCCTTCACCGACCCCGGACGCAGTAGAGAGAGAGCGATGGGACGGCGGGAAAATTGCTGGAGCGCGGCGGTGAGTTCGACCACGGGCTGCTGTTCGCGGCCCAGTTCCTCGCGCAGCTGGGCCTGCTCGCGGTCGATCATGGCGATCCGGGCTCGGGCGGCAGTGATCCCGGCCTCGGCCTGCTGGATCCGCGCGGCAAGCGCGGCAGCTTCACGGGCAGCGCGCTCAGCAGCGCTTTCGGCCTCTTGGGCTTCTTCCTCGAACCGCTGGCTGCGGGCCTCGGCATTGTCGCGCTCGGCCAGCGCCTCGGCAAGGGCAGCGCGCATTTCCTCGGGATCGTCGGTGGCAGGGGCCCGTTGGCCCCATGCTGCTGCGGCGCAGAAGGCGAAGGAGCCAAGCAGGAGGAGCGTACGGTGCATCGTCGCTATCTTGCCCGATGATAGGGATGGCCTGCAAGGATCGCGGTAGCGCGGAACAGCTGTTCGGCCAGCATGGCGCGGGCGAGCAGATGCGGCCAGGTGGCCTTGCCGAAGGACAGCAGCAGGTCTGCCTCGGCACGCTCGGCATCCGAATGGCCGTCCGCCGCACCGATGACGAAGCGGCACTCACGCATGCCATCGTCCCGCCATCGCCCAAGGATGGCAGCGAACTCCTCGGACCCAAGGTTCTTGCCCTTCTCGTCAAGCAGGACGGTCTTGTAGGGAGTGGCCGGTTCCGGAATCCGCCCGCCGGTCTCGGGCAATTCGGTCAACTTGAGCGGCCAGGTGATGCGCTTGGCGTACCGCTCGACGAGGTCTTCCTCCGGCGACCGGGCAATCTTTCCGCGAGCGATGACGTGAAGCAGCATCTTCTAGTATGGCCCCTCAAGCGCCGGGCGGACGCCGTCCAGCGTCCTTGGCTTCGGCCTAACGGCCGGCCCGCAGTCGCGGGTTGTCGTCGCCTTCGGCGCCGAGATCAACGCCGGTTAGCAATCTCATGCGGGAAACGGTCACAACGTGACCGCAAGGGCGACTGCCCGCCCGCAACGTGCGCAGCTTGCCTGCGCGTCAAGCGAGGACGATCCCGCGGAAGCGGGATCGCAAACAGGTCAGGCCGTGCCCATCTGTCGCGTTTCGCCGTCTTCGCCGAAGCCCCACATCCGTTCCAGGTTGTAGAAGCTGCGTACTTCCGGGCGGAACAGGTGGACGACGACATCGCCGGCGTCGATCAGCACCCAGTCTGCCGCAGGCAGGCCTTCCACGCGCGGGCTCGGTTCGCCTGCCTGCTTCAGCTTCTCGGCCAGCTTGGAGGCCATGGCAGCGACCTGCCTGGTCGAGCGACCCGAAGCGACGACCATGAAGTCGGCGATCGAGCTCTTGCCTTCGAGCGGGATGGAAACGATTTCCTGCGCCTGGTCGTCGTCGAGCTGCTTCAGGATCAGTTCGTGCAGCGAGCCGGGCTCGGCGGTGATGGTGGTATCGAGATCAGGCATGGAGATGATGGTTGCTGTTGCGGTGCTGCCGTGTTCGGCGGAACGCTGCTGCGTCCCAGAATTGGCTGATGTCATCGCGAATAGTCATGCTCCGTATATGGGGTGAAGGACAAAAGCGTAAAGGGCTGCACGCCTCACGCGTCCACCCCCTGCCCGCTGTCATGAATGAGGGAATGCGTCACTTCATCCCGTGGAGCAGGCCCGGCAAACCGGTCTGCCCAGTGAGGATCCGCCCGGCGTATCTGTGTCGCCGAACGCGGATCGGGATCGAAACGCAGCTCTATCAGCGCTGGTGCGCTCCATTCGCCCCGGTTGCGTAATCCGGCTGCGGGTAACCGGTAACGTCGCAGCCAGGCCATGGCGGGGCTCGCCAAGGCCTTGTCGTCATAACCCGGGCGGGCGATCACGGCAATGGGCATTTCCCGCGCGATCTGCCGCCAGTTCCGCCACTTGTGGAACTGCGCGAGGTTGTCCGATCCCATCAGCCACACGAAACGGCGGGGCGGGAACCGGCGCTTGAGAGCGCGCAGGGTATCGACGGTGTAACGCGTGCCCAGCTCGCGCTCGATGGCGGTGACCTTGATAGGCGCATTGCGGCTGGCCGCCTTGGCCGAGCGAACGCGCGCGCTGAGCGGGGCCATACCCTTGCGCGGTTTCAGCGGATTGCCGGGGGAAACCATCCACCAGACCTCGTCGAGACCCAGTGCAGCTTGCGTGAACAGGGTAATGCGCCGGTGCCCCTTGTGCGCGGGGTTGAAACTGCCGCCCAACAGGCCAGTGAGGGGACCTGTCATTATTCGGCAGGCCGCCGCTCGGACACGCGAAAGCCATGGCGAGTATTCTGCGCCTCGAGGGCCCACGAGGGATATTCGTGCTCGAGTTGGCCGATGGCGTTCAGCACGGCCAGTTCGTGGGAGGACAGCTCCACGTCGGTGGCCGCGAGGTTTTGTGCCAATTGCTCCTCTCTTTTGGCCCCAATAATAACCGATCCGGTTACTGGTTGGTGGAGCAGCCAGGCGAGCGCGATGGCTGGCACGGTGACGCCGCGTTGCTCTGCCATGAGGCGCATGGCTTCGACGGCCTGCTCGGCCAAGGCCTTGTCGGCCTTGGGAAAATCGAGCTTGGCGCGGCGGCCTTCACCGCTCACGCCATCTTCGCCAAGATCATACTTGCCCGACAGCAGGCCGCCCAGCAGCGGGCTCCAAACCATCAGGCCGAGCCCTTCGGACAGCATCATCGGCACCAGCTCGCGTTCCAGCTCGCGCGCGGTGACGGCATAGAGCGCCTGGTTGGAAATGAACTTGTCCCACCCGCGCCGCTCGGCAATGCCCAGCGCCTTGGTGATCTGCCATGCGGCCCAGTTGGAAACGCCGATATATCGCGCGCGGCCCGAACGGACGATGTCCTCCATCGCACGCAGGCCTTCCTCGATCGGGGCGTTCGGGTCCCAGCCGTGGATCTGGTAGAGATCGACATGGTCCAGCCCCAGCCGCTGCAGGCTGGCGTCGACCTGGTGCAGCAGGTGGTAGCGGCCATAGCCGCCGTCGTTGGGACCTTCTCCCATCGGCCCCATGCCCTTGGTGGCGATCACCACCTCGTCGCGCGCCACACCGAGATCGCGCAAGGCACCACCGACAAACTCTTCGGACTGGCCCATCGAATAGACATTGGCCGTGTCGATGAAGTTCACCCCGGCATCCAGCGCCTGCTTCACCAGCGCGGTCGATCCTGCCTGGTCGAGGTCATGCTGGAAGAAGGCCGAAGGTGTGGTGCCAAAGGTCATGGCACCGAGGCAGAGCTCGGAGACCACGAGTCCGGAATTGCCGAGCCGGTTGTAACGCATCGCTGTCCTCCCCTTCGCGGCGGGTCAGGGCCGCGCCTGGCCCTGTCCGCGCACCTGCCACTTGTAGGTCGTCAGGCCCTCCAGCGCCACCGGTCCGCGTGCATGCAGGCGGCCGGTGGCGATGCCGATTTCCGCACCGAGGCCGAATTCGCCGCCATCGGCGAACTGGCTGGACGCATTGTGCATGACGATGGCGCTGTCGACCTCGTCAAGGAAGCGCTGTGCAGCCTCCTCGTCGCTGGCGATGATCGCCTCGGTATGGCCCGACGAATGCGCCGCAATGTGCTCCATCGCCTCGTCGATGCCGTCGACCACGGCGACCGAGAGAATGGCAGCGAGGTATTCGGTGTCCCAGTCCTCGTCGCTGGCCGGCTTCACGCGGGAATCGATGGCCTGCGCACGGCGGTTGCCGCGCAGTTCGCAGCCCTTGTCGGCCAGCGCCGCCAGCACCTCGGCGGCTGCGGGGAAATTGGTGTCGATGAGAAGAGTCTCCATCGCCCCGCAAATGCCCGTGCGGCGCATCTTGGCGTTGACCGCGATCTCCTTGGCCATGGCCGGATCAGCCGAGGCGTGGATGTAGGTGTGGCAGATCCCGTCGAGGTGGGCGAGCACGGGCACGCGGGCATCATTCTGCACGCGCTCCACCAGCCCCTTGCCGCCGCGCGGCACGATCATGTCGACGAGGCCGGCCGCCTTGAGCATGGCGCCCACGGCAGCACGGTCCTGCGTCGGCATCAGCTGGATGGAATCGGCGGGCAAGCCTGCTGCTTCCAGCCCTTCGGTAAATGCGGCGTGCAGCGCCTTGTTGGAATGGATTGCCTCGCTGCCGCCGCGCAGCAGGGCGGCATTGCCCGAGCGCAGGCACAGGGCGGCGGCATCCACCGTCACGTTGGGTCGGCTTTCGTAGATGATGCCAATCAGGCCGATGGGAATGCGGCGACGTTCAAGCACCATGCCGGCGGGCGCTTCGCTGCGCGCGATCACTTCGCCGACCGGGTCCGGCAGGCTGGCGACATTCTCGACCGCCGAGGCAATGCCTTCGAGCCGGTCGGCATCCAGCTTGAGCCGGTCGAGCATGGCAGGGCTGAGGCCGCGCGCCTCGCCAGCTGCCAGGTCCTCTGCATTGGCCGCCAGGATGGCATCAGCCTGGGCCCGGATCGCCTTGGCGGCTTGGCGCAGGCCTTCCGCCTTCTTTTCATCGCTCGCGCGCGCCAGCAATCGCTGGGCAGCGCGGCCCTTGAGCGCCAGGTCTTTCACCAGCGCGGTAAAGTCGTCGTCTTTGTGCAATTTGTCGTTCATGCGGGCGCACCTAACATCCGGAAGCGCGCGAGTCAGGGGCGAATCGGGAAGCAATTTCCGGTGCCCCCGCAAACGCTCGAATCGCGATTGGTTCCCGCGATCGGGAAGAAAATTTCCCCTGCCGGAACGCTTCATCGCAGTTCGGGTTCGATTCGCCCCAAAGGTTAACACCCAGCTATCGACGTACGGACCGCGCTCGCTATCCCTACGCCCCAACAAGAACACACGGGACGTACGGGGTCACTTTTGTCGCAACAAACCACAGGCGGATTTTGGGCACGCCTGCGGGCCATGTTTCCGGAACGCGAGTTTTTCATGCGTTCGCAGGGGCAGGTTCGCTTTCTCACCATAACCACTCGCATGCAGATGGGCGCCGCCGGGCTCGCCCTGGCAGTCGCCGTTGGCTGGGCCGGTTCGATGGGCTTCATGGCGATCAGCCAGTGGCAGGCCAGCAACGAGCGTGCCTCGTTGCTGGAGCGCGAAGCACAAGTCGCCACCTCGGAAGAACGCTTCGACGCCTATTCGGAAGATATCGACGCCACGCTGGCTGACCTGCAGGCGCGGCAGGACATGCTCGACGGCATCGTCGACATGCTGCCCGAAGACGTGATGGGCGATGCCGGCCACACGGTCACCGATTCCACGGCTGAAAGCGAAGAGCTGATCTCGATGATCCGCGATGCCTTCCCCGAGGCCGAAGGTATTGCCCGGATGGAAGCGCGCCAGCTCGCCTTCGTCGAACGGCTGACGCTCTATGCCGACCGCCGTGCCGCTCGCGCCGAGCAGGCAATCCGCCAGCTGGGTCTCGATCCGCGCGCCGTCGCTGCCGCCAACGAGAGCGCCATGGGTGGTCCGCTGGAAAGCATGACGTCCGAAGGCGACGGTTCGCTCGATCCGCGCTTCGAACGCCTCGGCCTCAGCCTCGCCCGCATGAGCGCGCTGGAGCGCGGCCTTGACCAGATCCCGCAGTACATGCCTGCCGATATCGGCTCGATCAGCTCGGGCTTCGGCTATCGCCGCGATCCCTTCACCGGTCGCGCCGCCATGCACAGCGGCCTCGATTTCCGCGGCCCCACCGGCTCGCCGATCGTAGCTGCTGCCGCGGGCACCGTATCCTTCGTGGGTCGCAAGTCGGGCTACGGCAACGTCGTCGAGATCGACCACGGTGCCGGCATGATCACCCGCTACGCCCACATGTCGCGCTTCAACACACGGGCTGGCGAAACGGTCAACCCGGGCGACCTGATTGGCGCCATCGGCAACACCGGGCGCTCGACCGGTCCGCACCTGCACTTCGAAGTGCGCATCAACGGCCGCGCCGTGAACCCGCGGCCCTTCCTGGAGACAGCCCCCCATGTTCTCGAGCAGATCCGAGCAGAATTCGCCCCGAACGCCAGCGAGTCAGGCGACGAAATCGATGGCTAGCGGCAGCACCTTTTCGGTGATCGGCTCGGACGTCACCATCCGCGGCGATATCGAGGCTTCGGTAGACCTGCACGTTGACGGCAAGGTTGTCGGCAACATCGCTTGCGCCAGCCTGGTGCAGGGCGAATCCAGCCGCGTCGAAGGCGAGATCAAGGCCGAGAGCGCCCGCCTCGCCGGCGAAGTGCAGGGCACGATCGAAGTGCGCGACCTCATCGTGCTGAAGAGTGCCAAGATCACAGGTGATGTCAGCTACGACACCCTGACCATCGAACAGGGTGCCGCCGTGGACGGCCGTTTTGCCCCACTGCGCGCCAAGGCTACGGCCGCAAAGGCGCAAGCTCAGGGCAGCCCGGCTCCGCTTGCCGACGATGGCCAGCGCAAGATGTCGCTCGCCGGCTAACTGGCCAAGCAAGCAGACTTACAGTTTGGGAGGGATGGGCGGCCCGTTGAGGCCGCCCACTTCCTTTGCCGTAAGGGCGATCAGGCCGCGATCAGAGCGCGGACGGATCGGCTTCTTCGGTTTCGCCAGCTTCTTCGGCAGCACGCTTCTTTTCGAGCCATGCTTCGGCTTCGGCTTCCTGCGCCGCTTCGGCAGCAGCCTTGACCGCTTCCTCGCGCTCGCGGCGCAGTTCGGCAATCAGTTCCTGCTTGTCATCGCGCGGCGTGGCAGGTGCGGCGACTTCGGCCTCTGCACCTTCGACTTCCGGTGCAGCTGCAGCGGCACGCTTGGCCGCCTTGGCCACGGCTGCATCGAGTTCACGCTGCGAACACAGGCCCAGGGTCACCGGGTCCTTCGGCGTGATATTCTGGATGTTCCAGTGGCTGCGCTCGCGGATCGCGTTGATCGTGTTGCGGGTGGTGCCGATCAGGCGGCCGATCTGCGCGTCGGAGATTTCCGGGTGGTTGCGCAGGATCCAGGCGATGCCGTCGGGCTTGTCCTGGCGCTTCGACACCGGGGTGTAGCGCGGACCCTTGGTGCGGCTGACGTCGACCGGAGCCTTCTGCATCACCAGCGAATAGTTCGGGTCTGCCTGGCCGCGCTCGATTTCCTCGTGCGTCAGCTCGCCCGAGTGCACCGGATCGCGACCGGTGTATTTGGCACCGGCAAGGTCGTCCGCCATCGCCTGCACTTCGAGGATGTGCAGGCCGCAGAAGTCGGCGATCTGCGTGAAGCTCAGCGCAGTGTTGTCGACCAGCCAGCTGGCGGTCGCGTGGGGCATCAGGGGCTTGGCTTGGTCAGCCACGGCATTTCTCCGTCTGGAAATAAAAGGGCCGCCCCTCGCGGGACGGCCGTTATGTGGGCCATGATGTAGTCTGTTTGCCGCCAGTGGGCAAGCTTTTGACTCACGGTCGCTTTGGGGGAGCCGCTCAGGCGGGCGCCCTGGTTAGGCCGACAGCCGCGTTTTCGCCCGCATCCGGCGCGAGTCCGGCAACGAACTGGTCAGCGCTCGCCTCCCAGCTGAAGCCCTTGCCCAAGCGGTGGCAAGTGGCGCGATCGAGCTTGAGCGCACCCGCAATGGCATCCTCCAATCGCTCCGACATGACGCCGCTTTCAGGCTCCAGCACGTCAAGCGGACCCGGCACCGGATAGGCGGCAACGGGCGTCCCGCAGGCCAGCGCCTCGATCATCACCAGTCCGAATGTGTCTGTCTTGCTGGGGAAGACGAAAATGTCCGCGCCCGCGTAGCAGGCGGCGAGGTCATCGCCGGTGCGCTTGCCGAGGAAGTGCGCATCGGGGAACTGCGCCTGCAGTTTCTCCAGCGCAGGGCCACTACCGACCACGACCTTGGAGCCGGGGTGCTCGTTGGCGAGGAAGGCCTCGATGTTCTTCTCCACGGCGACGCGTCCAACATAGAGCTGGATCGGGCGCGGCAGGGTGAAGAACAGGTCTGGCGGCGCATGGTCAGGATGAAAGGTCTCCACCTCTACCCCGCGACTCCAGTGATGGAGCGGACCGACACCCTGTTCGCGCAATTGCGCGCGGATCGTTTCGGTCGCCACCATGGTGCGCATGGCGGGGCCGTGGAAGCGCCGGATGAAGGGCCAGAACCAGCTGGCGGGCAGATGCGTGCGACGCGCGACATAGTCCGGGAACTGGGTGTGATAGGCCGTCGTGAAAGGCAGCTTCTTGCGCAGGCAGTAGCGCCGCGCCGCCCAGCCGAGCGGGCCTTCGGTGGCAATGTGGATCGCGTCGGGCCGGAAAGCCTCGATCCGCCTGGCCACGGTGCGCGGGCCGACCAGTGCCAACCGGATTTCAGGGTAAGAGGGCGCAGGTATCGAGCGATAAAGGTCGGGCGAGGTGACTTCGACCACGTGGCCGCGGCTGCGCAGTTCGGCGATCACCTCGGTCAGAGTGCGCACCACGCCGTTTACCTGCGGCAACCAGGCGTCGGTGATGACAGCTATCCGCATGCTACCGCTCCCGCTCCCCTCAGGCAGCTTCTGCCACCTCGGGCCGTTCCCCTTGCTGCTCCGCTTGGGCACGCTTGGCAACTTCCTCTGGCCAGTTGAGGATCTCCATCCGTCCGTCGGCGTGCTCGACCAGGGCATTGCAGCCTTCGACCCAGTCGCCGTCGTTCCAGTATTCAACGCCGTCCAGCATGCGGTGTTCCGCGGTGTGGATATGCCCGCAGACGACCCCGTCGACCCCGCGCTCGGCGGCCGCACGCGCGACCACTTCCTCGTACTTGCCGATGAATTCGACCGCGTTCTTCACCTTGTGCTTGGCCATCTTGCTGAGCGACCAATAAGGCAGGTCCAGCGCCTTGCGCACGGCGTTCACCCAGCGGTTCAGGCCCATCATGAAATGATAGAGCGCATCCCCGACGAAGGCGAGCCAGCGGTGCGACAGCATGACGGCATCGAACTCGTCACCGTGCAGCACCATCAGGCGGCGGCCATCAGCGGTATCGTGGAAGGCCGCGCGGCGGATCTCGATTCCGCCGAAATGCATGCCGGTGAACTGGCGGAACATCTCGTCGTGGTTGCCGGGGATATAGACGATCCGGGTGCCGCGCTTGGCGCGCTTGAGCAGGCGCCAGACGATATCGTTGTGCGCGTCGGGCCAGTAGAACTTCTTCTTCAACCGCCAGCCGTCGATGATGTCGCCGACGAGGTACATGGTCTCGCTATCGACCGAGTCGAGGAAGTCGATCAGCAGCTCTGCATTGCAGCCCTTGGTGCCCAGGTGCACGTCGGAAATCCACACCGTGCGGTACTTGCGCCGCTTCTCCAGCGGGCGCTCGGGAACGCTGGGCTGGTGCCGGTCGAGGTCTGGGAAAGCAGAGGCCTGCCTGCCGTTGCCAAAATCGCCTTCAAGGTATGAGCCGAACATCGAAGCCAGGGTCCCTTGTCGCCATGGGTCTGGCTTCGATTCTATGAGTCTTGTTTGTTACAGGGTGGCCACAGTCCTGCGGCACTTCGGCGACACTATGACAACCGGGAGTCAGTGCACCACATAGGGCTGCGGCGCGACCCACGGTGATGGCATGTTATACGGCACGGTGACGAAAACTGCCTCCACTTCCGCGATCTTGCCGCCGACAATCTTGAACATTTCCAGCAGCACGAAGGAGTGCGGGAAGTGGAAGATCGACTTGTGCTTGCTGCCGTCGGTCCAGGTCAGGTCGATCAGCTTGCCGGCATGGTCAATGAAGCCGGCCGCCAGCACTACGCCCTTTTCCTCGTCGACGAGCGGGAAGCGCCGGTCGCGCAGGCGATCGTCGTACTTGTACTGGCCAAGGCGGAACTGGTCCGCACAACCCATGCGCGCGATGGGATAGCCTTCGATCTCGGTATTGGTCGTCTGCAGCCCGTTCTCGATGCGGTCGCAGCCGTCGGTGAATTCGGAATGCAGGGTGCCGTCGTTCAGCTCGAGCGTCTCGAAATAGCCGTCTGAGATGCGGATCAGCTCCTCGCGGGTGCTCCGCTCGCCTTCGGGCACATCCTCCAGGAACAGCGCTCGCGGGCGGCGGTCCGGATCGATGTTCGGGAACGGGCCAAGCTCGTGCGGACGGCAGACGATCGTCTCGGCCTCGGCAATCTTGCCGCCAACGATCTTGAGCCGCAGGCACATGACGGCGGTGTCCGGTCCTTCGACAATGTGGCCGATCCAGCTGACCTCGCCGGTCTTGGTGTCGGCAATCTTCAGGTCGTAGTTGGGATCGACCGCGTCGCAGGTGTTCCACAGGCCGTCGTCCGTCGCGAGTTGGACATTGTTCTCGGTGAAGACAGCGTTGTCTGCCCAGGGCAGGCTGGCCGAATCGCGCTTGGCCAGGGCGGCGAGATAGGCATCGGCGTGGGCATAGAGGTCGGCACGGTCAGTCATTTGAGGCATTCTCTCCGGTTATTGCGAGCACGATCTTGCCGACGTGCTCGCCCGCTTCCATGCGGGTATGGGCCAGGGCCGCATCGGCCATGGCATATGTCTTGTCCATCACGGGGCGCAATTCGCCGGTCTCGACCAGCGGCCAGACCTCGCGGAATATCTCGTCAGCCAGCAGGCCCTTGAACACGTCGGTGCGCGGGCGCAGCGTAGAGCCGGTGATCGACTGCCGCTTCACCATCATCTTGGCGACGTTGATCTCGGACATGGGCCCGCCCAGCGTGGCGATCACCACGAGGCGCCCGTCCTCCGCCAGCGTATCGAGGTTGCGCTGGGTGTAGTCGCCCGAAACGACATCGAGCAGCAGGTCCACGCCCTTGCCGCCGGTAAAATCGCGCGCCGCATCGACGAAATCGGTCACCTTGTAGTTCAGCGAGAGGTCTGCCCCGACCGAAAGCGACGCGGCGCATTTCTCGTCCGAGCCGCAGGTGGTGATGACGGTGAGGCCAAACAGCTTGGCCAGCATGGTGGCCATGGTGCCGATGCCGCTGGTGCCGCCGTGGATAAGGATTGTCTCGCCGTCACGGGCATAGCCGCGCTGGAAGACGTTGTGCCACACGGTGAACAGCGTCTCCGGAATTGCAGCCGCCTCAGCCATTGAGAGCCCCTCTGGCACGGGCAGGCAATGTTCGGGGCGAGCGATGCAATATTCGGCATAGCCGCCGCCGTTCACCAGCGCGCAGACATGCTTGCCGAGTTCGGCAGAATCCACGCCCTCACCAAGGGCGACCACCTTGCCTGCAATTTCCAGCCCGGGAAGCGGCGAGGCATTGGCGGGCGGCGGATAGCGGCCGGCGCGTTGCAGGCAGTCGGGGCGGTTCACCCCGGCATGGCTCACCCGCACCAGCAGCTCGCCCTTGCCCGGTTGCTGCACCTCGCGCGTTTCCAGCGACAGCACGTCCGGTCCGCCCGGTTCGCTGATCGCGATAACCGACATCGTGTTCGGCAATGTCTCTGACACTTGCTTCCCCTGTTGAGCCCCTCCGGCGGTGCACAGTCCTAGGAGCGAGGGCCATTGACAGCAAGCGTTCACAGGGGAATGTTGCAATGCAATGGAAGATGACGACCTTCCCCGCATGCGTTCGGACGCGGCCAGCCTCCTCGCCAAGGAGGCTCTCGACACATATTCGCAGGACGAACTGATGGCGCGGGTGCAATTGCTCGAGGCCGAGATTGCGCGCGTCAAGGCCCATCACGCCAAGGCAGCGGACCATCGCAAGATCGCCGATGCCTTGTTCAAACCGCGAGAGACCGACTGATGGGCCGAAGGCCCGCCTGGCCCCTAGCAATCGCGCAGCTGCGCACCATATCGGTATTTCACCAAGCCATTCTCCGAACCCTCGGAGGATTCACCACCCGCATTAGGGCCATGTTCACCAAACCGGGCGCAGCCTGCCTATCCTCGGGCTGACCCACCAAGGACCAAGATGCCAAGTTTCGCACAGAACCTCGAAAAGACCCTCCACACGGCGATCCAGCACGCGATCGACCGCGCACATGAATATGCGACGCTGGAGCACCTGCTGCTGGCCTTGGTGGACGATCCCGAAGCGGGCGAGGTGATGAACGCCTGCGGCGTCGACATGGACGAGCTCGGCTCCGTGGTTCGCCAGTATTTAGATCAGGAATATCAATCACTTAAAACGGATGAAGATGCCGATCCGCAGCCCACGGCGGGCTTCCAGCGGGTCATCCAGCGCGCCATCCTGCATGTGCAGTCCTCGGGCAAGGACACGGTCACCGGTGCCAACGTGCTGGTCGCCCTGTTCTCCGAGCGCGACTCCTACGCGGTCTATTTCCTGCAGCAGCAGGACATGAGCCGCCTCGATGCCGTCAGCTTCATCAGCCACGGCATCGGCAAGGGTGGCCGCCAGCTGGAAAGCCGGACACCCACCGGGGCCGAAGAGGAAGGCCAGGCGCAAGGCAGCGACGAGAAACCGGAGAAGAACAAGAAGGATTCGGCACTCGACCAGTTCTGCGTCAACCTCAACCAGAAGGCGCTCGACGGACGCATCGATCCGCTGATCGGGCGTGGGCCGGAAGTCGACCGCACGGTGCAGATCCTCTGCCGCCGGTCGAAAAACAACCCGCTCTATGTCGGTGATCCTGGCGTCGGCAAGACCGCCATTGCCGAAGGCCTGGCACGCAAGATCGTCGAAGGCGACGTTCCCGAAGTGCTGGAAACTGCGGTCATCTACGCACTCGACATGGGCGCGCTGCTGGCTGGCACGCGCTATCGCGGCGACTTCGAGGAACGCCTGAAGCAGGTCGTCAACGAGCTGGAGAAGATGCCCGAGGCGATCCTATTCATCGACGAGATCCACACGGTGATCGGCGCCGGCGCCACCAGCGGGGGTGCCATGGATGCCTCGAACCTGCTCAAGCCCGCGCTGTCGAGCGGGGCGATCCGCTGCATCGGTTCGACCACCTACAAGGAATTCCGCAACCACTTCGAAAAGGACCGCGCCCTGCTGCGCCGGTTCCAGAAGATCGACGTGAACGAGCCGACCATCGAGGACACGATCAAGATCCTCAAGGGCCTGCGCTCGGCCTTCGAGGAACACCACAAGGTCAAGTACACGCCCGACGCCATCAAGACCGCGGTCGAGATGAGCGCACGCTACATCAATGACCGCAAGCTGCCCGACAAGGCGATCGACGTGATCGACGAGGTCGGCGCGATGCAGATGCTGGTGCCGCCCAGCCGCCGCCGCAAGACGATCACCGCCAAGGAGATCGAGAAGGTCGTGGCGACCATGGCGCGCATCCCGCCGAAGTCGGTGTCGAAGGACGACAAGAAGGCGCTGGGCAGCCTGGAGAAGGACCTGAAGCGCGTCGTCTACGGCCAGGACGAGGCGATCACCCGCCTGTCCACGGCGATGAAGCTGAGCCGCGCCGGCCTGCGCGATCCGGACAAGCCGATCGGCTCGTTCCTGTTCTCCGGCCCCACCGGCGTCGGCAAGACCGAAGTCGCGCGGCAGCTCGCCTCGATCATGGGCATCGAGCTCAAGCGTTTCGACATGTCCGAATACATGGAGCGCCACTCTGTCTCCCGCCTGATCGGCGCGCCTCCGGGTTATGTCGGCTATGACCAGGGCGGCCTGCTGACCGATGCCATCGACCAGCACCCGCACTGCGTGCTGTTGCTCGACGAAATCGAGAAGGCGCACCCGGACCTGTTCAACATCCTGCTGCAGGTGATGGATAACGGCTCGCTTACCGATCATCACGGCAAGACGGTCGACTTCCGCAACGTCGTACTGATCATGACGACCAACGCGGGCGCGTCGGACGCGGCCAAGCAGGGCATCGGTTTCGGTGCCGGCACCAAGGTGGAAGCTTCGGAAGAGGCGGTGAAGAAGATGTTCACCCCCGAATTCCGCAACCGCCTCGATGCCATCGTGCCCTTTGCCTACCTTGGCCCGGAAACGGTCAGCCGCGTAGTCGACAAGTTCATCCTCCAGCTGGAACTGCAGCTGGCCGAGCAGAACGTGCACATCCAGTTCGATACCGATGCGCGCGAATGGCTGGGCAAGCGCGGATACGACAAGCTGATGGGTGCCCGCCCGATGGCCCGCCTGATCCAGGAAAAGGTCAAGCAGCCGCTGGCGGAGGAACTGCTGTTCGGCAAGTTGTCGAGCGGGGGCGAGGTCCATGTCAGCGTCAAGGACGACGCGCTCGCCTTCGAACTTACGCCCGCGCCGCCCAAGGCCCGGCCCAAGCGCAAGACTGCGGCCAAGAAAAAGCCTGCGGCGAAGAAGGAGGCTCCCAAGAAGCCCGATACTTCAGCGGCCGACAAGGCTGACGACGGTAACGAGGCGGGCGAGGACTAATCCAGGTGCGCCCATTGTTGACCGGCCTGCTTGCGGGCGGACTGCTGTGCGCACCCGCCACCGCCGGCGCACAGGAATGGGCGCAAAGCTACGACGCGATGCAGGCTCGCTTGGTCGAAGTGGGCACCTGGGAATTCCAGGCCACCCGGCGCGGTCCCGATGGTCAGCCCGAATGCATTGAAAGGTGGACCTTCAATGCTGACGGCAGCGGGCTGATCGTCAGCGGCGAACAACACGTCACCTTCAGGTGGCACACCTCTCGCCACGAGGGCATCGGCCAGCTCCTCTTCATGCCCCGCGTATCAAGCACGGAGGGTCCCGATTGCATGGGCCGCGAGGTCGACACAAGCGACTATCCCCGCACCAGCTGGGGTTACCAGTTGCTGTTCTACGACGATGGCATGGGTGCACTGATCTGCGTGGAAGGACAGGAATTCACCCGCCCCGATGGCTCGCGGTTTCGCAGACTGGAACCGGAGGATTGCTGGGGCAGGATCGTCCTTGTCGTTCCAGACCGGCAAGCGGTGGGCGAGCAGGACTAGGCGGATCGGCTGGCGCGGGTTAGTCTCGCGCCATGACGCCACGCTTCATCATCGCATCGCTGGCGGCGGGGGCCTGTGCCCTCGCCGTTTCCGTTTCCGCCCAGGAGGCCCGGCCACTCGCCGAACGCACCGCGCAGAGCGACCTGCCGTTGGAAGGCGCGCGGGCGGCGATGCACCTTGACCATGTGACGCTGGCCATCACGGTCGATCCCGCCAGCGAGCGGATCAGCGGCGAAGGCCGCTACCGCATCGCCGTTTCTCAGGACCTCGATCACCTCGCACTCGACCTCGACCCGCGTTACGCCATCAGCGGCATCGCTGTGGACGGAATTGCGCTGGATCCGGGTGCCTGGCGCAATCCCGATGGCCTGCTGGAGATAGACTTGCCCCAAGCCACGAGCGCAGGCGACACGGTGGAGCTCTCGATCAGCTATTCCGGCCAGCCGCACGTGGCCACCAACCCGCCATGGGAGGGCGGCTTTGTCTGGAGCCAGGCTCCTGACGGCCAGCCATGGATGGCCACGGCGTTCCAGGGCGAGGGCTGCGACCTAATGTGGCCCTGTATCGACCACTCGTCTCACCGCATCGACACGATCGATTTCCTCGTCACCGTGCCAGACGGATTCGTGGCTGCGGGCAACGGCCGACTGGTCGAAGCCACCGAGAATGACGACGACACCACCACCTTCCACTGGCGCGCGCGCGATCCGTCGAATTACGGCATCACCCTGCAGGTCGGCCCCTACGAAGTTGCGCAGCGCGACTATGACAGCGCCTACGGCAACACGATCCCGCTGCGATTCTGGCACCTGCCGGGCAACGAAGAAGGCGCCGAACGCCTGCTCGACGAGATGCAGGACCAGATCGCCTTCATGGAAGCGAGGTTTGGCCCTTATCCTTTCGCTGATGAGAAGGCAGGCGTAGCCGAGACGCCGCACCTCGGCATGGAGCACCAGACGATCAATGCTTACGGCAACCAGTTCCGTCCTGAAGCCAATGGTCACGACTGGCTGCTGCAGCACGAATTCGCTCACGAATGGTTCGCCAACCAGCTGACTCACGCCAGCATCAACCACATGTGGCTGCACGAAGGGATCACCACCTGGACCCAGCCGCTCTACCTCGAATGGTCCCGCGGCGAGATGCTTTACGACGCCGAGATGTGGGAAAACCGCCAGCGCGTGTGGAGCCGCGTGCCGCTGGTGCCGCCCGAAGGCACGCTGCCCGACTATAATGACCGGCAGGCCATGTGGGGCGACGACATCTACTTCAAGGGCGCGTGGATCATGCACACGCTGCGCTACCTCGTCGGTGACGCGGTGATCTTCCCCGCCGTGACCGAGCTGACCTACGACACCACCAATCCGCAACCGGGTGCGATCCGCCCCGTGAACCGCACGACCGAGGATTTTCGCGCCATCCTGGAAGAGATGACCGGCGACGATCTCGCATGGTTCTTCGACACCTACTTCTACCGCGCCCCGCTGCCGCGGCTGATCGAGTCGATGGAGGGTTCGACGCTGGTCCTTGAATGGGAGACGGAATCGCCGCTGCCCTTCACCATGCCGGTGGAACTGCGGGTGGACGGCGAAGTGCGGCGGGTGGAAATGCCGGATGGGCGCGCACGGGTGGAGCTTGATAGCCCTGCCACGCACTATCTCGTCGATCCCGGCAACCGGATCCTGCGTTACGACGCGGCGGTCGAGGCCTACCAGAACCGGCCGCGCTAGCAGCGCACGATGAAGCCCAAGCTGATCACCACGTTGCAGGACTATTCTGCACCGCAGTTTACCAGCGATGCCCTGGCCGGCGTGACGGTCGCCATGGTGGCGATCCCGCTCAGCATAGCCATAGCCATCGCCTCGGGCGCTGCGCCGGAGACCGGGCTGATCACTGCCATCGTCGGGGGACTGCTCATTTCACTGCTCGGGGGCAGCCGGGTGCAGATCGGCGGACCGACCGGCGCCTTCATCGTGGTGGTCTACGCGGTCATCGCCGAGCACGGGTTTGACGGACTGGTGCTGGCGACCCTGATGGCAGGCGCCATCCTGCTGCTGGCCGCCGTGTCGCGCCTCGGCAACCTGATCGCCTATGTGCCGCAAGCTGTCGTCAATGGGTTCACCATCGGGATTGGCGTGATTATCGGCGCGAGCCAGCTCAAGGACATGCTCGGCCTGCGCGTCGACAATGTTCCCGCCGACTTCATCGAGAAAATCGGGGTGCTGTGGTCTGCGCGGGATACGCTCGATCTCACGACACTCGGCGTGGGACTGGCGGCCATGGTGCTGATCGTCGTGCTGCGACGGCTGTCGCCACGCATCCCCGGACCGATCATCGCCGTGGCCCTGGTCTCGGCAGCGGCGGCCTATCTGGGCCTCAACGCCGATTCCATCGCATCGCGCTATGGCGACCTGCCGCGCGGCCTGCCCATGCCGAGCCTGCCCGCGGTAACGGTCGAGCGGCTGGTCGACCTCTTGCCCAGCGCCTTCATCATCGCCTTCCTCGCCGCCATAGAATCGCTGCTGTCTGCCATGGTTGCGGATCGCATGATCGGCGGGAAGCACCGCCCGAATGCCGAGGTGCTTGCCCAGGGCTGCGCCAATATCGGATCGGCGCTGTTCGGCGGCCTGCCGGCAACGGGTGCCATCGCCCGGACTGCCACCAACGTCCACGCGGGAGGGCGCACGCCCGTCGCCGGCATTGTCCATGCCCTGGCCATCCTCGTGGTCCTGCTGCTGGCGGTACCGCTGGCAGGCTACATGGTCATGCCAGCCCTCGCCGCGCTGCTGA
Organism: Alphaproteobacteria bacterium; assembly: GCA_030431875.1. Classification (GTDB taxonomy): domain Bacteria; phylum Pseudomonadota; class Alphaproteobacteria; order Sphingomonadales; family Sphingomonadaceae; genus Alteraurantiacibacter. The sequence goes on along the minus strand of JAUIIG010000008.1, from coordinate 32,507 downwards.
TCCTCACGGCATGGAACATGACCGAACCGCACAAGTGGGGCGAATACTGGCGCGCGCCACTGGCGGAGCGAGGCCTGCTTATCCTCACCCTCGTCCTGACCGTGGTGGCAGACCTGACCGTGGCCATTGGCGTGGGGGTGGCAATCGGCCTGGCCCTTCGTGTCCGGGAAGGCACACGCAAGCCGCCCGAATGGGATGCACCCGACCGTTAACGGCTAGCCCAGGCGAAACAGCTTCTCGCGCGAAGTTGGGCCGCAGAACGAATCCGTTGGTCGGGGGATAACTCGGACTTCAGCTTGACCGAATCGGCTCGCCTGTGCGGACTAGGTAATGGCCGCGTGGCCACTTTTGTCTGACCTCAAGACTCGCGCTCCTTGAAAGGCGGCGAGGAGCGAGAGGCTCTTCGGAGGCGCTGGGCCTACTCCAGCATCAGGCAAAAGGAGTGACGTATGAAGCGCGTAATTGTTCGTGCCTATCGTCGCTGGCGTTTCGGACGGTGGGAAAGTGTCTGCCAACACACCCGCCGCTGGCCTCGCCAGCTTAGTTTCAACTTTTAACATCGGTTAGACTAGGTCACGCGGTCACCTTTTGGTGATCCCCGTATTTCCAATCTGGCATATGCCGAATCGGGAGGCAATATAGGCGGATCCTATATTTTCGCAGAGTCAAGGAAGCCATCCGCAGTTAATCCACAGATTCGTCCACCGGTCACTCTTTGATCGATTAGGCGGCACATCCTTGTGCAGCTAGCCTAGTCGAAACAGCTTCTCGCGCGAAGTTGCGCCGCGCAACAATTCAATGCGGGAAGGCGCGCAGCCGAGGGCCTTGGCGAGCAGGCCCGCAACGGCCTTGTTGGCTGCGCCATCCTGCGGCTTGGCGCGCACCTTGGCGAGCAGGCGACCGCCCTCGATAGCCAGTCCTTCGGTCTTCGCTCCGGGCGTTACCCGCACGGCCAGCCGCCCCTCGCCATCCACCAGCGCGCGGACAGCAGCCGCATCCGGCAAGTCAGTCTTCGGGCGTGCCATGGATCTGCGCCAGGTGGCGCTTGGCGAGCTGGCAATAGCGTTCGGTCTGGTACTTGATCTTGGCGATCTGTGCTTCGTCCTGCGTGCGGTAGTACTTGGCCGGGCGGCCGATCCAGATTTCGCCCGGGCCGATCTGCTTGCCGGGACTTAGCAATGCACCCGCCCCCAGCATGCCGCCCTCGGCAATGCGCGCGCCATCCATGGCGACCGCACCCATGCCGACAAAGGCACGATTTTCCAGCTGGCACCCGTGAACCACGGCCATGTGACCGATCACGCAGTCTTCACCGATTATCGTGGGTTCGCCGTCGGTATCCGGTCGCGGGCCCTCGACATGGAAAACGGAGCCGTCCTGGACGTTGCTGCGCGCGCCCACCTCGATGCGGTGGATGTCGCCGCGCAGGACGCAATTGTACCAGACGCTGGCTTCCGGCCCGATCGTCACATCGCCGATGATCCGCGCCCCTGGAGCGATAAAGGCGCTGTCATGGATCTGCGGCACCTTGCCGCCGAAGGGCATCACGGTGGCTCCGGGGAAGCGCGGGTCGACGCCGTCGAAGGTCACAGGAAGTTCTCCCACACCAGGTAAGGCAGGATCGAGGCGTAGTCGTCGGTCCAGACTTCACCCTCGGGCTCCACCAGCAAGCGCCAGTCGGCCGTTTCCGACAGGGTATCCAGTGGCGCGCGGGTTTCCGCCAGCGCCACCCAGCTGGAGGAGTATAGCTCTTCCGCCTCGTTCGCCGGGTCTTCCAGCACCATGGCCTGCAGGCCGCGCGCTTCCACCAGCCGCGCGATCATCGGCTCCAGCTTGATGTAGCGGTTGGAGATGTGCATCAGCAGCACGCCTTCGGGAGCAAGGGCCTGCTGGTAGATCTCCAGCGCCTCTGTCGTCAGCAGGTGCAGCGGGATGGCGTCGGAGGAGAAGGCGTCAATCACCAGCACGTCAAAGCTGTCGGCGGGCAGGCGCTGCAGTTCGATACGCGCATCGCCGATCACCATATCCGCATCGGGCGCGCACTGGTCGATGAAGGTGAACTGGCCGTCGCGCGAATAGGATAGCACGACCGGGTCGATCTCGAAGAACGTCCAGTGCTGGCCGGGCTGGTGGTAGCAGGCGAGCGTGCCGACACCCAGGCCGACAACGCCGATCCGCGCACCGGGGCCGAACTGGTCACCTGCCGTGGCCAGCGCATAGCCGACACCGGATTCGCGACCGTAGTACGCAGTAGGCTCGAGCCGGTTCTCGCCTGTGCGCTGGATGCCATGGATGGTCGTGCCGTGCATCAGCACCTTGTCGCCATCGGATTGCTCACGCACCGAATAGATGCCGAAATAGCTGCGCTCGCGCATGCCTTCGAGGCTCATCTTCACATTGGTGAGCCCGCCCAGCGCCACCAGCAACGCCAGTGTTGCCAGCGTGTAGGACCAGCGCCGCGCCGCCATCAGCACTGCAAACAGCAGGATCCCGCCCAGCGCCAGCCATTCGAGCGGATCGAGCGAGGCCTTCCCGCGCACGTCGTCGTAGAGCAGCATGGCGGCGTTGAAGAGCACGAAGACGCCGACGATCAGCACGATCCGCGTGGTCTGGATGTTCTTGGTGAAGCGGCCCAGCAGGTGCTGCCAGGGTCCCAATGGCACGAGCGCGGCAGCGGCGAGGATCAGCAGCGGGTGCTCCCAGGTCCAGTCAAACACGACGGGTGCCACCAATGCGGTGAACAGCCCGCCCAGCGCGCCGCCCGCCGACATGACGAGGTAGAACCGCGTCAGCTGCGAAGGGTGCGGGCGCAGGTCATAGAGCCGCGCGTGCAGGGCCACGGCGGTGACGAACAGGAGGATGACGCTGGCAAAGGCGGCGAGCAGGTCCGACCGATCCGCCGCGAACATCGACAGGCCGCCATCAAGCAAAAGGATTACCGGGGCGAGGAAGACGAAAACGGCGGCAATCGTCCTGCTTTCGGCAAAGGCGATGGAGAAGCTGAGCAGGTAGAGCCCCAGCGGGATCACCCACAGGAGCGGCATGGCCATGATGTCGGTGGTGAGGAAGGTGGTGGTCGACAGCATCAGGCCCGAAGGCACGGCCGACAGCGCCAGCCACATTCCAATGGTTTTCCAGCCGGTGGCCGGTGCGTGATCGTCCTCCTCTTCGGGCGCGGGACGCGGAATGTCGGTCACGCCGCGTCGGCTGAACACGGCAACCGCTACCAAGACGATCAGCGCCACATAGCCGAAGGCCCAGAACAGCGACTGCTCTCCCAGTGGCAGCAGCGGTTCGGCAACCAGCGGATAGGTCAGCAGGCCGGCAAAACTGCCGAGGTTGCTGGCGGCGTAGAGCGGATAGGGATTACCCGCATGCGGATGCGCGGCGAACCAGCGCTGCACCAGCGGGGCCTGCGCCGAAACGGCGAAGAAAGCCGGACCGACCGTAAGCAGGAAAAGCCATGGCACCCACAAGGCCTCGTATCCCGGCGTCGGTGGAGCGATTTCGGCCAGCGCCAGCGGCAGGGTCAGCGCGCCGAGACCGAGCACGGCTAGGTGGATGGTACCTTGTTTGACGAGAGAAAAGCGGCCGATCGCATGGGCATAGGCGTAACCGCCCAGCAGCAGCGCCTGGTAAACCAGCATGGCGCTGTTCCAGACGTTGGGCGCACCGCCCAGCTGCGGCAGGGCCATCCGCGCGACCATCGGCTGCACCAGGAACAGCAGGAAACTGCCCGCGAGGATGGTCAGCGTGAACAGCCAGCGGCGTGGGGCGCCCAATGCCGGGGCTGGTGTTACGGTCATCTTGCCTGCTGCTCCCATTCGTCCTTGGTGATGGCATATACGATGGTGGGATTAAGCTCCGCCGAATAGCGGGTGTCTTCGTAGTCAAGATCCTCGCGCCGGGTCATGCCCAGGCGCAACATCAGGCCCCAGCTTGGCGCGTTCTGCTGCACGGTAAGTGCCACGATCGGGTCTCCGCCGAAGCGGGTGAAACCCAATTCCATCGCCGCCATGGCCGCTTCCCTGGCATAGCCATGACCCCAGGACTCCTCGCGCATGCGCCAACCGATTTCCATCGTACCGAGCACCGTGCTGCCGGGCGCATCTGCCCGCTTCAGCCCGCAGAGGCCCAGGGTCTCGCCCGACAAGTGCCCGCCGTCAGCTTTACGCTCCACCACCCAGAAGGTGAAACCGTAGAGACCCTGCCACGAATCGACCCGTGCCATCTTCTTGGCCCGCATCTCGGCATCCTGCACCCCGCCCAGCCAGCGCATAACGGCAGGTGTGTTGGTGAGCCGGAACTGTTCTTCCCAGTCGCCTTCGCGCCAACTGCGCAGGACGAGCCTTTCGGTCTCGTGGCGAAGCTCAGCCATCCGTCCGCGCTTCCCATGCCGAGCGGTCGATCGCATAGACGATGATCATGCCGTTTTCCGGATCGAAATCGGGGCAGGCGAAGTCAAGGTCCGCGCGCCGGGACATGCCGAGGCGCAGCATCAGGCCCCAGCTGGCGGTATTGCCGTCGACGGTAAAGGCCACCACCTCGTCCGCTCCGAAGCGGTCAAAGGCGAGATCGAGCGAGGCGCTCGCCGCTTCGCGGGCATAGCCCTTGCCCCAGGCATCTTCGCGCAGGCGCCAGCCGACTTCCATCAGGCCGATCGGGCCACCCGCCTGGTTGCTGCGCTTGAGTCCGCAGAAACCGAGCAGTTCGCCGTCGTCCTTGCGCTCCACCACCCAGAAGGTGTGGCCGTGGTCGCGGCGATAGGACTCGATCCGGGCCCGCGCCCCCGCGCGGACCTCGTCGTTGGCCACGCCCCCGAGCCAGCGCATGACCGCCGGCGTGTTGGTATGCTGCCAGAACGTGTCCCAGTCCGCTTCCCGCCAGTCGCGCAGGACGAGACGCTGCGTCTCGTGATGAAAGTCAGCCATTGAGCAGCCGCGCCGCGACCGGGGCATGGTAGGTGAGCACGCCCGAGGCGCCCGCGCGCTTGAAACCGGTCAGCGATTCCATCAGCAGCGCGTCACGATCCCCCGCGCCCGCCGCCGCTCCGGCCTCGATCAGGGCATATTCGCCGCTGACCATATAGGCGAAAACTGGTACTTCGAACCGCTCCTTCACCCGCCGGACGATGTCGAGATAGGCGAGGCCCGGCTTCACCATGACGCTGTCCGCACCCTCGGCAATGTCCAATGCGACTTCGGCCAATGCCTCGTCGCCGTTGGCGGGGTCCATCTGATAGGTCTTCTTGTCGCCTTGCAGCAGCCCGCCCGAGCCTACCGCATCGCGGAATGGACCATAGAATGCGGATGCATACTTGGCGGAATAGGCCATGATCTGGACATTGGCGTACCCGCCCATTTCCAGCGCCATGCGGATCGCCTTAACGCGGCCATCCATCATGTCTGACGGCGCGATGATGTCGGCACCGGCTTCGGCCTGGTTGATCGCCTGGTCCACCAGTACCGCCACGGTATCGTCATTCACGACGTAACCCGCCTCGTCGACCAGCCCGTCCTGCCCGTGGCTGGTATAGGGATCGAGTGCGACGTCGGTCAGCACGCCCACATCGTTGCCGCAGGCATCGCGCACGGCGCGGATCGCGCGGCACATCAGGTTGTCGGGGTTGAGTGCCTCATCACCCTTGTCGCTACGCAGGCCCGGCTGGGTGTTGGGAAACAGCGCAATGCACGGAATGCCAAGGTCGACCGCTTCCCTGGCGCGCTTGGCGATGCCTTCAACCGACCAGCGCGATACGCCCGGCAGGCTTGCGACAGGCTCTTCCACGCCTTGGCCATCGGTGATGAACAGGGGCCAGATCAGGTCAGCCGGCGTCAGCACGGTTTCGCGGTGCATGGCGCGGCTCCAGCCGTGGGTGCGCGTGCGGCGAAGGCGGGTATTGGGATAGCTGCGGGTCATCGGGCGCAACTCCTGCCGGAAAAGCCCGAATCAGGCAATCGGTTCACGCGCCTAATTGACGCGCTGGCGGTTCTCGATGCGGTCGATTTCGCGCACCGGCTCTTCGACCTGGCTCGGATCGGGCGGCAGGTCCGCCAGGGCAGCGCCCGGCTCGACCATCTGCAGCCGGACCAGCTGTTCGCGGAAATTGGCCAGTTCCTGCCCGGTCAGCTGGGCCCGGTTGACGTAGCGGACCGACGCCGGATCGATGGCCTGGCCGTTGCGGTACATCTCGTAGTGCAGGTGCGGACCCGTCACGAGGCCGGTGGCCCCGGCATAGCCGATGATCTGCCCGCGGCGGACCTGGTCCCCCGTGCGCACGGCCATGCGGCTCATGTGGCAGTAGCGCGTGGCAAGACCGCCCGCGTGGTTCAGCCGCACGGCATTTCCGCAACCGCCGGCGCGTCCGGCACTGCTGACCCGGCCGTCGGCAACAGCCACGATCGGTGTGCCGGTACGGGCGCGGTAGTCGAGACCCGAGTGCATGCGGCGATAGCCCAGTACCGGGTGGCGGCGCATGCCATAACGCGATGTGATTGCACCCGGAACGGGAGCAACCAGGCCTTCAGTCTGCACGCCTTCGCCCGCGGCATCGTAGAAACGGCCTTCGCGGCCAAAACGCATCAGCTGTTTGCGCGGACGCTCGTCGCGGATGATCGAAGCATAGAGCAGGTCGCCCACTTCGACTTCGCCCGTGGCGGCGCGGCGATATTCGACGATCAGGTCAAACTGGTCATTCGCGCCGATCTCGCGGTTGACGTCCATCTCCGCCCCGATGGTGCGCAGGAATTCCTGTACCGTGCCGGCGGGCGCACCTGCGGCGCGGGCCGAGCGGTAGAGGCTGTCACCCACGGTGCCGCGAATGCGCAGCGGGGTGGAGTCGACGAGGATCGGGCGCGGATCGAGCACCAGCTGCCCGTCGCGACGCTCCACCGCCAGTTGCAGGTCGAAACGGGCGCGGAACGACATGGCATCGACCGGGCGCGGGGCATCGGGGCCGGCGCGGCGGCCAAGGGTGATGTCGACCTGCGTGCCGGGTTCGATATCGGCCAGCGGGATGGCATCGCCAACCATGGCGGCGATCTGCAAGGCTTCGTCCTGGCTCACGCCAGCACGGCGGAGCATGCGGTCGAAGCCGTCGCCCTGGGCCAGCGTGGCGACAAGGTCGATCCGCGGACGTTCGGGGGCGGAAGCCAGTGGCGATACCGCCAGTGTTGCCCCCATGCGGCGACCGGAATCGCCACCCAGCGCGAGCGGCATGATCATCTGGCTGCGGAACTCGTCGCGCACACGGTCGTCAATACGCATGGCAGGAGCTGCTTCGACGGCAGAAAAGCCCGGCCAGCCGGCCAGGGCGATGGCAGACAGGCCCAGCAGGGTGGCGGCACCGCGCAACCAGCGCTTCGAGCCGATATCGCGAGCGAGGTCCGGCGCGAGATCGACGTCTTCCAGCCTGGCCGAAATGCGCGAACGCCAGTTGCCGAGGCTTTCGCCAAGGCTGGAGCTGCGGCGACGGCGCTTGGTGGGAACGGAATCGGCGTCGTCCACGACATGCGCATGCGACAGCTCGGCGAGAGGGTAATTACCCTCCGCCGCAAGCGTCTCCTCGCTGTCGCGATCCTTGTACAAACGCGCCCTCCTTGCGGCCGCGTAAACCCGCATTCCTGTGGGACTACGGTACGACCCGGTCCTGGCTCCGAGTAATTGTCACAAAGAGTGCCGCAATAAAGTAAATTTGCACTTAACGGCGATGAGTCGAGTCGCTGGAGCGTCGAAGCGAGTCCGGTTGCGCATGCGGCGCGATGTCGCCATGTCTGGCGCATCGTGAATCGACCTCCAGCAGACAGCCGGATTCGCGCGGTCCTGGGGCCGACCAATACCGGCAAGACCCATCTCGCCATCGAGCGCATGTGCGGCCATTCGAGCGGCGTCATCGGCTTCCCGCTGCGCCTGCTGGCGCGCGAGGTCTACGCCAAGGCCTGCCGCATCAAGGGCGAGAACCAGGTCGCGCTGATCACTGGCGAGGAGCGGATCGAACCGCCGAATGCCCGCTACTTCCTCTGTACGGCAGAGGCCATGCCCCGCGACGGGGGTGGCAAGGCCTTCGTGGCGCTGGACGAGGCACAGCTGTGCGCGGACCGCGAGCGCGGACACATCTTCACCGACCGGCTGCTGCATGCGCGCGGCCGGGAAGAGACTATGCTGCTCGGCTCGAGCACACTGGAGCCGATGGTGCGGCAACTGGTGCCGGAGGCGCAGGTGGAAGAACGTCCGCGCTTCTCCACCCTCACCTATGCCGGCAGCACCAAGCTTTCGCGCCTGCCGTCACGTTCCGCGGTCGTCGCTTTCTCGGTGGAGCAGGTCTACCAGGTGGCCGAGCTGCTGCGCCGGTTCCGGGGCGGTGCAGCGGTGGTCATGGGTGCGCTTTCACCGGATACGCGAAACAAGCAGGTGGAATTGTTCCAGTCCGGTGAGGTGGATTACATCGTCGCCACCGATGCCATTGGCATGGGGCTGAACCTCGACGTGCGCCATGTCGCCTTCGCCGCACTGTCCAAGTTCGACGGCGTGCGCCAGCGGCGACTGACACCAGCGGAAATGGGCCAGATCGCCGGGCGCGCCGGGCGGCACCAGACCGACGGCAGCTTCGGCACCTTGTCCGGCAACCGGCGCGGCGCCCCGCTCGAACTGGGCGAGGACGAGGTCTACGCGATCGAGAACCACAAGTTCGCCCCAGTCACCAAGCTGTTCTGGCGCGAGCCCGATCCGCGCTTCGACAGGCTCGACGTCCTGATCGACGATCTCGAATCCAAGCCGCAGGTCGAAGGCCTGGTGCCCGCCCCCGAGGCCATCGACCTCGCCGTGCTCAAGCGATTGGCGGAAAACCCGCAGATCACCACCGGCCTGACAACGCCCGGCCTCGTCCGCCGCTTCTGGGAAGCCTGCCAGTTGCCCGATTTCCGCCAACAGGGCGCGGATGCCCATGCCCGCTTCGTCTCCCGCCTGTGGAGCGACCTGCAGGGCGGCCATATCGGTGCCGACTTCGTGGCCGCGCGCATTGGCGAGCTGGGCAACACCTCGGGCGATATCGACACCCTGCAGGGCCGTCTCGCCGCGATCCGCTCTTGGGCCTACATCTGCCAGCGCCCGGATTGGGTCTTGGCACGCGACGAAATGGCTGCGAGGGCCCGCGCGGCCGAAGCAAAGCTGTCCGATGCCTTGCACCAGCGGCTGACCGAGCGTTTCGTGAACCGGCGAACCTCTGTATTGATGAAGGGAATGGGAAAGGATGCAGGCCTCTTGCGCGTAAAGCTTGAAGATGATGGCCGGGTGACGGTGGAAGACCAGCCAATCGGCCATCTCGAGGGATTCCGCTTCGTGGTGGACGCCGATGCGAGTTCTGAAGAGCGCAAGCTGATGCTTGCCGCTGCCGAGAAGCACATGGCCGCCCTGCTGGCGGCCAAGGCGCAGAAGCTGGTGGCGGACGAACTGGGCGACCTGCGCATCGAGAATGGCCAGGTCCTGCGCGGTGACCAGCTCGTCGGCACGCTGGAGAAGGGCAAGAGCCCCAGCCGTCCGCGCCTGGTCATGGCGAAAGAGCTGGGTCAGCTGGATCCTGCGCACCGTTCGCGGCTGGAAGAGGCACTGGAACACTGGCTCGAGGGCCAGCTCGCCCCGCTCGCACCGCTGCGCGCACTAGAAGAGGCCGCACTTGATCCCGAGGCGGGCACCGAAGTGCGTGCCCTGCTGCTGACGCTGGCCGATCGCAACGGCACGACGCGCCGCGAGGACGCGGGCCTTGCCCATGTTCCCAAGGAAAAGCGCCCCTTCCTGCGGCGGCTGGGTGTCACCATCGGCTCGCTCGACGTGTTCGTCCCCGCCTTGCTCAAACCCGCCCCGCGAGCACTGCTCAAGCGGCTTGGCCTCGATACCCGCGACCTGCAGGAAAACATGGCCGCCGTGATCGAGGGTGGGAAGCACGTGCCTGCCGGCTATCGCCGCGCGGGCAAGCAGGCGATCCGCATCGACATGGCGGAAAAGCTCTTCCGCGCCGCACACGAACAGCGCGCCAAGGCCTCCCAGACGAAGGACCAGCGCGGCTTTCCGATCGACCTCGCGCTGCCGACCTCGATGGGCCTGCTGCCCGAAAGCTATCGCAGCCTGATGAAGGACGCGGGCTTCCGCCCGGGACAGGCGCAGGAACTGGTAGAAGGCATGTTCGGGCCCCCGCGACCGGTGTTGTGGACCTGGCGCGCGCCGCGCAAGGACTTCGGCCACGGCGAGCGCCCGCCCGCCCGTCACCACAAGGGGAAGCCGAAAGGCAAGCCACAGGGTGGACCGCGAGGCAAGCAGCAGGGCGATCGGGGCAAGGCACCACCGCGCCGTCGCGAACCGACCGGAGACGGCGGCCAGGCCTTCGCCGGTCTTGCCGACCTGCTCAAGAAGGGCTGATGCGGCTCGACCTGCTGCTGGTGCGCTTGCGATTCGCCAAGAGTCGCGGTGTCGCCCAGCGGTGGATCGGCGAGGCGCACATGCGCTGCAACGGGCAGCGGGTAACATCCGCAACTCATGCCGTTGAGTTGGGAGATGTGCTTACCCTACCACTCTCGCGGACTGTCCGGGTGATAGAAATCCTTGCTTTACCCGACCGCCGCGGTCCGGCAGCCGAAGCCCGGGCTTGCTATCGTGATCTTGACGCCTCGCGTTCTATCGCCATAGCAGGGTCGCCATAACGCCCGCAGCCGGGCGAGCTTGAAGGACAATTGCTACCATGACCTATGTCGTCACCGACGCCTGCATCAAATGCAAATATACCGACTGCGTCGAGGTCTGCCCGGTCGACTGCTTCTACGAGGGCGAGAACATGCTCGTCATCAACCCCAGCGAGTGCATCGACTGCGGCGTGTGCGAGCCTGAATGCCCGGCGGAAGCCATCCTGCCGGATACCGAAGGTGGGCTGGAGAAGTGGCTGGAGATCAACACCAAGTTCTCCGCCGAATGGCCGAACATCACCGAGAAGAAAGACCCGCCTGCCGACGCCGACGATCACAAGGGCGAAGAAGGCAAGTACGAGAAGTTCTTCTCCGCCGAACCGGGCGAAGGCGACTAGTCAAACCGCGCCATTGCGAGCCTTAAATGCGCCGCTGCCGGAAAGGAATCCGGCGGCGCATTTCGTGTGTGTTGCAGGACTCGCAATTATGTCGCGATTATGTTATATACTTGCCGCAACTGCTGGTCCCTTTGGGGAAAGCAGGCGGATAGGAAGGCAGGTCCCCGCTTCTAGCAACAGTATTGGCAGTCCAGTTACGTCGCTGATTCTTGCGGCGTAGAGGAGCCTTTCGCTGTGGGACCGCTGAAGAAAGGATTGTCCATGGCTGCGAACGCGCCCGGTTTTGATGTTGGTGATTACGTTGTTTACCCCAAGCACGGCGTAGGCCGTGTGATCGAGCTGCAGAACGAGGAAATCGCCGGTATGCAGCTGGAGCTTTACGTGCTCCGCTTCGAGAAGGAACGCATGACGCTGCGCGTTCCGGTCAACAAGGTCGAATCGATCGGCATGCGCAAGCTGTCGAGCGACAAGACCCTGAAGGAAGCCATGGAGACGCTGAAGGGCAAGCCCAAGGTCAAGCGCACCATGTGGAGCCGCCGTGCGCAGGAATACGAAGCGAAGATCAACTCGGGCGACCTCGTGTCGATCGCCGAAGTGACGCGCGATCTGTTCCGTCCGGAGGACCAGCCGGAACAGTCCTATTCCGAACGCCAGATCTTCGAAGCGGCTTCCAGCCGTCTCGCCCGTGAGCTGGCCGCCATGGAAAAGACCGACGAGCCGACCGCGCTCACCAAGATCCTCGACGTGCTGAAGGAACATGCTCCGCAGTACTACGAGAACACCGAAGACGCCTGATCCCATCGGGGTCCGAGAAGACCTGAACAGGCCTGAAAAGGTTGCAGGGGCCGTTCGCCGGGTGCGAGCGGCCCCTTTCCTTTGTCCGGGGCTGTCTCTGCCAATTACCGAGTCGCGTCGACCAGCGGCTTTGCCTCAGGGCATGCTCCTGTGTATTACTGCGGTAATACGCAATGACAGGAGAAGTGGGAATGCGTTTGGGCAAGGTTTTTGGCAAGGCAGCGGGAGCATTCGCTGCGGTTGCCCTGATCGGACTGTCCGCCTGCGATGGCGTCGAAGTCCGGGTCAACGACGAGGAAGGCGTGCCGCTTGCAGACCTCGACATGAGCGGAGATGCTCCGGAGAGCATCGTTCTGGCAGGCCCGGATACCGTGGTCATCACCACGGGCGAGGACTTCTCCGTCGATGTCGAGGGCTCGCAGGAAGCGCAGGACAACCTGCGGTTCTCGCTCGAGGACGGCACTTTCGCCGTTATGCGCGACGGCGATTGGTCCGGCGGCGAAGGCGCCACCATCAATGTCACCATGCCGCCCCCCAACACCATCGTGATCGCCGGTTCGGGCTCGCTGAGCACCGACGGCCTGAGCAGCGATGCCGACGTGACTATCGCCGGAACCGGATCGGCCACGGCCACGGGTGTTGCAGCGGACAGCCTCGACGTGACCATCGCCGGCAGCGGAACGCTGACAGCTTCAGGCACGGTCGGCACGCTCGATCTCAACGTCCTGGGCAGCGGCAGCGCCGACATGGCCGCGCTGCAGGTGGAGAATGCCGACGTGACGATTGCCGGTTCGGGCGATGCGGAATTCGCTTCAGATGGCCAGGTCGAGGCGCAGATCATGGGTTCGGGTGAGGTACGCGTCACCGGATCGGCCACCTGCACTGCCGAAACAATGGGTTCGGGCTCGCTGGTCTGCAACGGCGAGGAAGTCGAAGACTAGGCCTACGGCTTGACCGGGGGCCAAGGAAGAGGAGGCCTTGCCCCCGGTCTCCCCCAGGGATTGCCAACAGGGCTGCATTGCCAGCCACCCCTTGCGGGTCCATGATGGCGGAAACACCGCTATTCTGGGCCCGCAATGCTTCGACCTGCGCATATGATCCTGCCGCTTGCCGCCCTCACCTTGAGCGGCTGTATCGCCAAGACCGTGGTTGACGTCGCGACGGCACCGGTACGGGCAGCTTCGCAGGCCGCCGACTGGGCCACCACCAGCCAGGACGAATCCGACCGCGAGCGCGGACGCGAGATCCGCCGGCGCGAGGAGCGACTGGGCGAACTGTCCGAAGACTACGAGGAATTGCAGGAAGACTGCCTCGACGGCGATGACCGGGCCTGCCGTGAAGCCGTAGCCATGCGGGCAGAGATGGACGAATTGCGCGCGAGCTTGCCCGCAGAGCCGCAGGACTAACCCGCCGCAGCGCGTTCCAACCGGTCATTGATGGCGCGGCCGAGCCCCTCGGAGCCAATCTCCGCTACCGAGATCGCCTCCTTGTCGGAGGCGGCCGCCAGGTGCAGGCACTCGTAAAGCCGTGCCGCCGCTTCGGCCTTGTCGCCACTGGGCGAGAGGTTCACGTCACCCGCAATGTCGCCAAAGCCGATCATGAAGGTGCCGCGTACGGGTTCGCGGCGGTGCAGGTGCACCGGCTTGCCCGGCGAATAATGCGCTGCCAGCTGGCCCGGTGATTCCACCAGCGGAGATGCGGTAGTTGCGCCGCGCGACTCTTGTTCGGAACCCAGCAACGCTTGCAGTTCTTCCCGCGTGACGGGCCCCGGACGCAGCAGCTTCCAGCCGCCTGCGGGGCGCACGGCCACGATCGTCGATTCAAGCCCTGCATCGCAGGCACCACCGTCCAGGACCGGCGGGCATGCCTCGCCAAAGCTTTGCAGCACGTGTTCGGGCCGCGTGGGACTGAGCGCGCCGCTGCGATTCGCCGAAGGCGCTGCTACCGGCAACCGGAGTTCTCCCAGCAGGCGCGAGGCAAGTGGGTGGGCCGGCTGGCGCAAGGCGATGGTCGGCAAGCCTGCCGTGACAGCCGGGGCGATGGCGGCGCCTTCGCGCAAGGGTAGCACGAGGGTGAGTGGTCCCGGCCAGTAGCGCGCGGCGAGATCTTCCGCGACCGCATCGTAATCCGCTAACTGGCGCGCCATGTCGAGCGAGGCGACATGGACGATCAGGGGGTTGAAGTCCGGCCGACCCTTGGTGCGGTAAATCTCGGCCACTGCTTGCGTGCTGTCTGCACGCGCGGCGAGGCCGTAAACGGTCTCCGTCGGCATGGCGACGAGACCGCCACCGCGCAGCAATTCGGCTGCACGGGCAATGCCCGCATCATCGGGCGGGAGGAGGTGTTGCTTGCCGCTCATTACGCCCGCCTATAGTGACGAAGTCGATGGAAGACCAAGCCCAACTCCTCGCCCGCATTGCCGACGCGCTCGAGCGGCTTTCGCCCGCGGCGTCCCGAAGTGCCGACTGGAAAGCATTTCCGGCCTATGTCTGGGACCAGAGCGGCGCGCGCGGTGTCCCCGCAATTGATGCCCCAGCGCTTGGCTTGCTGCGCGGGATCGACAAGCAGAAGGCGGCCGTCACCGAAAATGTCGCGCGGATGGCAGCCGGCCATCCGGCGCACGACATGCTGCTGTGGGGCGCGCGCGGCATGGGCAAGTCAGCGACGGTGCGCTCCGCCGTGGCCGATGCCCAGGCCAGCGGCGGCAATATCGCCCTGGTGCAGGTGGCAACGGACGCCGTGACGTCGCTCCCCGCGCTGTTCGCACAACTATCTGGAATCGAGCGTAATTTCCTCGTCTATATCGACGACCTCGGGTTTGCGGAGGGTGACACGGTTTCGCCGCGGCACTTGCGTTCGTGGCTAGATGGCGGTGTGGAAGCACGCCCGGACAACGTGCGCATTGCCGTTACGTCCAACCGCCGCGCCATCCTCGCGCGGCACGCCAGCGAGCAGGACGACCCGATCAACCCGCGTGACGCGGTGGATGACAACCTCGCCCTGGCAGACCGGTTCGGGCTGTCGCTCGGCTTTCACAACGCCAGCCAGGACGATTATCTTGCGATTGTGCGCGGCTATGCAGCGGAATTCGGGCTGGAACTCGACGAAGCCGAAGCGCTGGAATGGTCTAAGCGGCGCGGCGCGCGCTCGGGCCGTGTGGCCTGGCACTTCATTACCGAGCTCGCCGGACGCGCCGGCAAGACGCTCGACTGACTACTTGGGCTAGCCCTCAGAAGATATCTTCCATCGAGACCGCGCCTTCCTCGAAAGCGCGGGCCGGATCACCGATCAGCTCGCGGCGCGGCGGCAGCGGCTCGCCAGTGTTGCGCTCGATCGCCGATGCCCCCTCGGCGCCCGGTGCGGTGACTCGCCAGATGATATTGCCCGTGTCGTCACTCACCAGCAGGGCCCCGGTCCGGTCCCACGCGACCCAGGTCGGGCGGCCGCGGGTCTGTCCCTCCCCGGTCAGGAAGCCCGTCAGCACCGGCACCGGCAGGCCTTCGGGACTGCCGCGATCGGTGAAGTTCACGAAGACCACGTCATAGCCCGACGGTGGCAGGCGGTTCCACGAACCGTGACGCGCCACGAAGGCGCCCGGGCCAAAGTTCGGTCCCATGGTGGTGCCTTCCTCGGTGAAGACGAGGCCGAGCGCGGCGACGTGTGCGCCCATGGCATATTCGGGATTGCGGACGTAGTCGGGGTTGATGCCGTAGGCGCTATCCACCCGGTCATCGATGCGGTTGCCATAGTAGAACCACGGCCAGCCGTAGTGCGCACCTATCGGCACGTTGGTCAGGTAGTCCGGTACCAGGTCCGAGCCGAGCATGTCGCGCTCGTTCACCGTGGTCCAAAGTTCGCCCGTCCACGGGTTCCACGCCATGCCGTTGGGGTTGCGCAGGCCTGCGCCGTAAAGGCGGGCCATGCCGGTTTCGAGGTAAAGTTCGTGGATCGCCGCGCGAGCTTCCTCGATCTCCATCCCGCCTTCGCCGATGTTGGAGGCAGAGCCGACGGCGACGTAAAGGCTCTCCCCGCTGGGCGAGAGCACGATATTGCGCATCCAGTGATTGCCGGCAGCCGGCAGGTCAGCCAGCTTCTCCGGGGCACCAGTCACGGCATTAGCGCCCATTTCATAGTCGAAGCGCAGCAGCTCGTCGTGGTTGGCGATGTAGAGGTTGCCATCGTTCCAGGCGATGCCCGAAGGCGAATCGAGATCGTCTTCGCGCAACACGTGCCGTTCGTCGGCCACGCCATCGGCATCGGTATCGCGCAGCAGGATCAGCTGGTTGGGCGATTCACCGGCAGAGCCAGCCTCGCTGAACAGGATCGAGGCAACGAAATTGGTCAACCAGCCGCCCGTGACCTCCGTATTCGGGGCCCGGGCCTGGGTCACCAGCACGTCGCCATTGGGCATGGTGTAGATCACACGCGGATGGTCCAGCCCCTCGGCAAAACGGTTAACCTCGAGGCCTTCGCCCGGAATCGGGGCCTCCCCTTCGGCCCAGCCGATCGGTTCGGCGATCTCTACCGTAGGCACCGTCTGCGGATCAGGCTCGACCAGCGTAGGATCGGTGCCAGTGGTCTCTTCCAGCGAGATGGTGGCGGGCTCACCCTGCATCAGCCACCAGATAACGGCGGCCCCGAGCAACAGGATGATGAGGAGGGCGATGAGGATCTTCTTGAGAATGCGCATGACGGCTGGATTAGGCGACACGCGGCTTTGCGGCAATGGATTTGCCCGCTAGGGGGCGGACATGTTCGATTTCCGACCCGCCGAAGGTGCCGCAAAGGCCGATCTTTACCGTGACCTGCTGTCTGCCGCCGAGGCGCTGACCGCCGACGAACCTGATGCCGTGGCCAATATGGCCAATGTTGCCGCCCTGTTGGGCGAGTTCCTGCCCGACTGCAACTGGACCGGCTTTTACCGCATGGTGGGCGGCGAGCTTGTGCTTGGCCCCTTCGTCGGCCGCCCGGCCTGCATCCGCATTCCCTTGGGCGTGGGTGTCTGCGGTACCGCCGCGCAGAGCGGCGAAACCCAGCTGGTGGAGGACGTCCACGCCTTCCCCGGTCATATCGCCTGCGATACCGCCAGCCGATCCGAACTGGTGGTGCCGATCAAGCGCTATGGCGAAGTCGTCGGCGTGATCGACCTCGACAGCCCTGATCTCGCGCGCTTCGATGCGGAAGACCAGGCAGGGATCGAAGCGCTGGCAGCCATGCTGGCCATGCGGATCTGATCGGCGATTCTTGCACCGTAACGGGACATTCCGGGCGGAACGCTTGGGATTCTGCGGATTATCAAGGTAAATGCGGGGTTAACTGGGCCAAGGCCCGATTCCGCATGAGGATTAAGCTCGCCATGTCGATCCGTTCCACCCTGTTCCTCGCCGGTGTTGCTGCTGCAACCATGGCCGCTCCCGCCGCTGCGCACGACGGCCCGCATGCCGGTCATCACGGGGACCGCCACGAGGTGATTACCGCCGAAGCGCATGAAGGTACCTACGAAGGCGACTGGCAGGGCCACTGGCAGGACGACCAGACCTGGCGCGGCATGTGGAACGGCACCTACACCACCCAGGACGGCGAAGTGCTGGAAGGCCGCTATATCGGTACCTTTATCGGCGAGGGCCGCTTCATCTCCGACGACGGGCAGATGCTGGAACTGGACGAAGTGCACGGCTGGCACGCCGGTGACGGCCATTACGAGATCGAAATCGAGCGCCACCGCAACCCGCATGGACTGAGTGCATCGCCCGACGGCCGTCTCGGCTACACCCTTGCCGAACGCGAAGCATGGCTGGCGGACTGTCGCCTCGTCATGGGTGGCGGTGACTATGGCTATTACGAAGACCGTGGCGGCGATGGTGACCTCGTCGGGGGCCTGCTGGGTGCTGTCGTTGGCGGCGTGGCCGGCAACCGCATTGCCGGCAGCGGCGATCGCCTGCTCGGCACCGTTGTCGGCGCAGGCCTTGGCGGGATTGCTGGCGCAGTGATCGGTGATGCTGTCGACGGTGACGGTCGCCGCGGTCCGAGCGCGGACGAGGTCTACGCCGCGCGTTATTGCGACGCCTACCTCCGCCGCTACGAAATGAGCGGTGGTGCCGGTTATTACGGCCAGATGCAGCCGGTGATGATGGTGCAGATGGGCGGCGTTCCCATGCATGGCCCCATGCACGGGCAACGCGGCCATCGCCATGGTCCCGAATGCACTACCACGGTGCGCGAGGAATGGGTGGAAGTGGAAGTCACGCCGCCCGCTCGCCGCGAGATTCCGCCGCGCCCCCGTCCGCAGCCGGCACCAGAACCAGCAGGCAAGATCACACCGATCAACTGAGCGGTATCGGTGGCGGCCCAAAGTTGCGCAGCGCAACTCCGGTTCGTCCTAACCCTATGATATAATTCAGATACCGCCGCCAGTCAGGCGCTGGCACACCAGGTCCAGCTGGTCCAGCGTGCGGAACTTCACCGTGACCGAACCCGAACGCGGGTCGGCATCGGTGGTGATCTTGACCGGCAGGCCGAGGAATTCCTGCAAGTGGTTCTCCACCGCAGCAATATCGGCGTCCTGCGCCGGATCTCGCGACGGGCGCGCCTGGCGCCGCGTGGGACCTTCGCCGCCATTCTTCGCCTTGCGCGCCAGCTTTTCGACGTCGCGCACGGTGAGGCCGTCCTTCACCGCCCTGTCCGCCAGCTCGGCTGCATTGTCGAGACCGATCAGCGCGCGGGCGTGCCCCATGTCCAGCCGCCCGGCCTCGAGGTGATCGAGCACGCCTTCCGGCAACTGCAACAGGCGCACCAGGTTTGCCACGTGGCTGCGCGACTTCTCGACCAGGCCGGCAATATCGGCCTGGGTCATGGATTCGAGCTCAGCTAGGCGCTGGTATGCCCGCGCCTCCTCAACCGGGTTCAGGTCTTCGCGCTGCACGTTCTCGATCAGCGCCAGCGCCATGACGTCACGCTCGCTTAGATCGCGAATTAATGCTGGAATTTCATGGAGTTGCGCCTTCTGCGAGGCGCGCCAGCGACGTTCACCAGCCACCAGCTGGTACTTGCCGCCTTCCGTTGGGCGAACGATCACCGGCTGGATTACCCCCCGCGAAGCGATCGAGGCCGCCAGCTCTGCCAGTGCCGCTTCGTCGAAGTGACGGCGCGGCTGGTCCGGATGCGGGGCAATGTCGGCAACGGCAATATTGGCAAGACCGTCAGCACGCGGGGTGCTTCCCTCTGCCGTAGTCCCGGCGGTTCCCCCGGCAGGACGCGCCGCCACCAGCGGTTCTTCTCGCTTTACCTCGCCCATCAGGGCGCCAAGGCCCTTGCCGAGCTTGCGGCGACCAGCGGTGCTGCGACTGGTGGTTTCGTTGTCGTTGCTCATGCGGCAACCCTTTCAGCAGGCAGGCGACCAATCAGCTCTCGCGCCAGCGCCATGTAGGCGCGGCTGCCGGGGCAGGAATGGTCGTAGATCAACGCCGGCAAGCCGTGGCTAGGCGCTTCGGACAGGCGCACGTTGCGCGGAATCACTGATTCGAACACCAGATCGCCCAGGCATTCGCGCACGTCATCCGCCACCTGGTCGGTCAGGCGGTTGCGGCGATCGAACATGGTGAGGGCAATGCCAACAATGCCGAGATCGGGATTAAAGCGCTGCTGCACCTGCTCCACGGTCTGGAGAAGCTGGCTGAGGCCCTCCAGCGCGAAGAATTCGCACTGCAGCGGCACCAGCAGGGTATCGGCGGCACAGAGCGCGTTGAGCGTCAGCAGTCCCAGCGACGGCGGACAGTCGATAAAAGCGATGTCATGGCCCTTGTGGGCGTCCAGCGCGCGCTTCAGGCGCTGGGTACGGTCATCGACGCCGACCAGTTCCACCTCGGCACCGCTCAGGTCCACCGTGGCGGGAACGAGGTCGAGACCGGGGATCGTCGAAGCAACGTAGCACTCGGAAACCGGCAGCTCGTCGACCAGCACGTCATAGCTCGAAAGGTCGCGCTGTGCGGCGCCCAGCCCCACGCCGGTCGAGGCATTGCCCTGCGGGTCCAGATCGATCAGCAGCGTCCGCCAGCCGCTCGCGGCCATGGCAGTCGCGATATTGATGGCAGAGGTAGTCTTGCCGACCCCGCCCTTCTGGTTGGCGATGGCGATGACGATCATGGTCGTTGGGGCCTCCCTGCTTAAACTTGGCCTTTTGCGACCAAAATAGCTGCCCCTGGGTCCGTGGCGGATTGTTCCACGTGGAACATCGAACGAATCGCTGCAGGCTGCTCAGACAATTCAATCGCCCCCGAACGCCCCTTGGGCAACAACCATGCGGTGGACGGTGTGGAAAAGCGCGAGGATAAGTCGAGAAGTTTACCAAGCGGAGCGAAGGCTCGCGCGGTGATTACGCCTGCTGGGCATGTTTCCACATTTTCGAGCCGCGAACCCGCAACCTGGCAGTTCTCGAGGCCGAATTCGGCACAGATGCGCTCCAGCCACTCGACCCGGCGCTTGCGTGATTCGACCAGCATCATCGGCCAGTCAGGCCGCGCAAGGGCGATTGCAAGCCCCGGGAAGCCCGCCCCACTCCCCAGATCGAGCCAAAGCCCGGCATTGTCCGGCACGTGGTCCAGCAATTGCAGGCTGTCCGCCATGTGCCGCGTCCAGACCGCATCAAGGCTGGCTCTGGAGACAAGGTTCTGCCGGCTATTCTCCTCCACCAGCATGGGGATGAACCGGTCCAGGCGCGCCATGCCCTCTGCATCGCAACGTGCGGCACAGAACTGGCGAGCGGCTTCTTCACTCTCGATCACGCGGCTTGGCTCCTGCGCTTGGCGTGGACCAGCAAGGCGGCGAGCGCTGCAGGGGTAATCCCACGCACCCGACCTGCAGCTGCAAGGTTGTGTGGCCGGGCGCTGGAAAGGCGTTCGACCATTTCATTGGATAGTCCAGGGACATCGGCAAAGGGGAAGTCGTCACCCAGCACCAGTGCTTCGCTGCTGCGTAAGTCCCGCAATTCGGCGTCCTGGCGCGCGAGATAGGGTGCATAGGCGGCATCCTCAGCCAGTTCTGCGGCCATGTCGCTGGCCGGATCACATTCGGCCGGCAGCCATGGTGCAAGCACCGCAAGGGAGAGATTGGGCAGAGACAGCCAGTCCCACAGCGTCTTGCGCCCGGCGTCGCGCTTTACCGGTAGTCCGGCGTCCGACAGCTCGGTCGCTGGGACAACGCGATCAAGCGCCTTGTTCCACGTGGAACACTCGGTCTCGCGCCTGGCAAACCATTCAGCCCTCTCCTTGCCCACACAGCCTACCTCCAGCGCCAAGGGTGTCAGGCGTGTGGTGGCATTGTTCGCCCGCAGGCGCAGGCGATATTCGGCACGAGCGGTGAGCATGCGGTAGGGCTCGCTCACGCCATGCAGGGTGAGATCGTCGATCATCACCGCCATATAGCTGTTGGCCCTGTCAATGGCTGGCGGGGCGCGATCCAGCACCGCGCCGGCGGCGTGCATCCCTGCAACGAGGCCCTGTGCAGCCGCCTCCTCGTAGCCGGTGGTGCCATTGATCTGCCCGGCGCAATAGAGGCCCGGCATGGCCTTGAGCTGCAAGTCCGGCCCCAGCGCGCGCGGGTCGATATGGTCATACTCCACCGCATAGCCCGGCACTTCCATCACCACCTGCTCCAACCCCTCCATGGCGCGCAACATAGCAAGCTGGACATCGACCGGCAGCGAAGTGCTGATGCCGTTGGGATAGACGAGGTGCGTGTCGAGACCC
This sequence comes from Alphaproteobacteria bacterium, assembly GCA_030431875.1. Classification (GTDB taxonomy): domain Bacteria; phylum Pseudomonadota; class Alphaproteobacteria; order Sphingomonadales; family Sphingomonadaceae; genus Alteraurantiacibacter. The sequence continues at coordinate 10,901 of JAUIIG010000008.1, read as the reverse complement.
TCGGGTTCGAGGAAGACCTGGTGTCCGTCGCGGTCCGCAAAGCGGTGGATCTTGTCCTCGATAGAAGGGCAATAACGCGGGCCTGCAGCGTCGATTGCGCCCGTAAACAGGGGTGAGCGGTCGAGGTTCTCGGCAATGATGGCGTGCGCCACGGGGTTCGTGCGGGTGATGGCGCAGAAGACCTGCGGGTTTACTCGCTCCCGTGTGAGTGGCGACATGGTCCAGAATTCAGCGTCAGACGGCTGCTCCTGCAAGCGCGCCCAATCGATGGTGCGGCCATCAAGGCGCGGTGGCGTACCAGTCTTGAGCCGCGCCATGGGCAGCTCTGCCCCGCGCAACTGCGCCGCCAGCTTTTGCGCCGAATTCTCGCCGATACGCCCTCCCTCGAAGCGTTCTTCGCCGCGGAAAAGCGTACCTCCAAGAAAAGTACCCGTACACAGGATTACCGCCTTGGCGCGCAGTTCGCTCCCATCAGCGAGGCGAACGCCGACGACACGATCACCCTCGAGGATCAGTTCCGCCGCTTCACCCTCGACAACACGGAGGTTCTCCTGCGCCTTGAGCATGGCCTGTACTGCACGGCGGAACAGCTTGCGATCCGCCTGGACGCGCGGGCCTTGGACAGCGCTACCCTTCGAACGGTTGAGCATGCGGTAGTGGATCGCGCCTGCGTCTGCTGCCCTGCCCAGCAAGCCGTCAAAAGCGTCGACCTCGCGCACGAGGTGTCCCTTGCCGAGGCCGCCAATAGCCGGGTTGCAGCTCATCGCACCCAGCGTTGCGGCATCGAATGTCACCAATGCCGAGCGCACGCCCATGCGCGCAGCTGCAGCAGCAGCTTCGGCCCCGGCGTGTCCGCCGCCTACCGTGATGACATCAAAGGAACTCATGGCTGCGCCCGATAGAACATCTGTTCCACGTGGAACAGACTATTTGCCGATGCAAAAGCGTCCAAACAGCGTGTCGAGGACATCCTCCGTCGACGTCCGGCCCACCAAGGCATCGAAAGCCTGGCGTACGCGGCGCAGGTTCTCAGCCACAAGCAGGGGGTCCTGCTCGCTTTCGGCAGAGGCAAGCGCGGCGGAAGCCTCCTCGAGGCGGGCCCTCTGGCGAGCATTGAGCGCAGCCTGCCCCGGTTTCGGCATGGCCAGTCGCGCCTCGGTAATCAGCGCTTGGCGCAGTTCCGCCATCCCCTCGCCTGTCACGGCAGATAGCCGCTGTCGTGGAGACTGCTTGCGGAGATGGCCGGAGAGGTCGGCCTGTGCATCGATCTCCCACGCACCTTGCGGGCCCTCGCCCTCCGGACCCAACCACAGGACAAGATCGGCACGGGCGATCTCACCGCGCGCCCGATCGATACCAATGGTCTCGATGGTATCCGAACTGTCGTCTCGGAGACCGGCCATATCCACAAAGGTAAAGGGAACTCCGCCGAGTGCGATCGACTGCGTCAGCACGTCTCGAGTCGTGCCGGCGATCTCGGCGGTAATCGCCGCTTCGCTCTCGACCAACGCATTGAACAAGGTGGACTTGCCCGCATTGGGTGGCCCGGCCAGTGCCACACGGAATCCTTCACGCAGTGTCTCCGCCTGTGGTGCGGAGAGCGCCTGGTCCAATTCATCCCCCAGCGCAGCAAGCGCCTCCCCGAAAGCAGCTGGCAAGGCCGCCACATCGTCCTCGTCATCGAAGTCGAGAACAGCCTCGACCTGGGCCGAAAGCCGCAGGAGCTCGAGCCGCCAGTCTTCAACCTGCCGCGACAGCGCTCCTCCCGCCATTGCCATTGCGCTGCGGCGCTGAATCTCTGTCTCTGCGGATAGCAGGTCTGCCAGACCCTCAGCCTCGGAAAGGTCGATCTTGCCATTGGCAAAGGCGCGGCGCGTGAATTCACCCGGTTCGGCACGGCGGCAGCCCTCGACCTCGCCGAGCGCCCGTTCGACTGCGGCGATGACTGCACGACCGCCATGGCAGTGGAATTCGGCGAGGTCCTCCCCCGTTACCGAGTTCGGTCCGGGAAAGGTGATGACCAGTCCGTCGTCCAGTGTTTCACGTGAAACACTGGAAAACAGCGCCCGCATGGCCTTGCGTGGCTGCGGCAACTTACCTGCAATCGCTTCGACGGCAGCAAACGCCTGCGGCCCCGTCACGCGGATGACACCGATCCCCGCAGGCGGCTGCCCGCTCGAAAGCGCAAAGATGGTGTCCATGACCAGTCCCCAGCCTGCGTCCCAAGCCCTCTGGTTAGTCTTCGTCATCCTCATCGACGCGAGAAGCAGCCGCGGCGTTGCGCTGGGCCCCCTCTACGAAGCTCTGGAACATCTTCAGCCCCACCTGCCCCATCGGCGCAAGTTGCTTGGCATATTGCTCCAACTGGTCGGTGTTGGTGACGCCCTTCATGGCCTTGGCAATGGTATCGACATAGACCGCGTTGGCCTGCTCGACATCGGGCAGCCCCATGAAACGACGCGCCTCTTCGGGCGAACAGTCGATCTCGATATTGACCTTCATTGCGCGGACCTTTCACTCTTCGTGGCTACAAGCGTCTTATATGTGTGATACAGTAGCAATTACAAACCATGTTTGCAGAAGAGAGCCCTGCTGATGGGTAGCCCCGCCGAAACCGTCGCCGTGCTGCACGAAGTGGCCGAGAGCCGCATGGAGCCTGGTGCCCTGGCAGAGCTCATCGCCGAAGACGCTGTCTTCCACTCACCGGTCATGCACACGTCGCAACACGGCAAGCCGCTGGTGATGCAATACCTGGGGGCCGCGCTGATGCTCTTCTCACAGCATGGCTTCCACTATGTCCGCAAGATCATCGATGGCGAAAATGCCGTTCTGGAATTCGTTGCCGAAATCGATGGTGTATACGTCAACGGGGTAGACCTCATCGCCTTCAATGCAGAGGGAATGATAAAGGATTTCAAGGTGATGGTTCGTCCACTCAAGGCCATCGAGGCAGTGCGGGCAAAAATGCTGGCGCAGCTGGAAGCGGGCAAGGAAGACTAGTCCTCCTGCGCCAGGTACCAGTCGGCACGCCCTCGCGGATCGACCGGCATGGCGGTGAAAGCGTTAATCGGCACCAGGGCGAGAAGACTGGCAGGAAGTGCACCCATGATGGCACCCGGGATGCACCAGAAATACCAGTAGCCGATCCAAACCAGCAGCAGCTTCATCACGGCATGTCGCTGGCCATCACAGGCAAGGTCTGAATCCGGCAGGCCGAGTTCGGCGATAAGCTTGCTGGCAGTGCCCCATTCCGAAATCGGCACCCGGAGCCGGAATCCGCCTAGAGCCACCGAGATCGGATCGACCGATGCATGCCATAGACCGTCGATCCACACCGGGATCCCTTCGTGCTCGAGCGCGCTGGCGATTACCAACGCCTCGGGCCGCGAAGTAATGGTGGCCAGGTGGGCGAGGTTGCCGGTCTGCTCCTGCACAACCCCTTCCCGGCCTTACTGGTTCATCGTCTCGAAGAAGTCTTCGTTGGTCTTGGAATCCTTCATCTTGTCGAGGAGGAATTCCATCGCATCGACCGTGCCCATCTGCATCAGGATACGGCGCAGGACATACATCTTGCTGAGCGTGGCCTGGTCGACCAGCAGCTCTTCCTTGCGGGTGCCGGACTTGCCGACATCCAGCGCCGGGAAGATGCGCTTGTCGGAAACCTTGCGGTCGAGCACGATTTCCGAGTTACCCGTGCCCTTGAATTCTTCGAAGATCACTTCGTCCATGCGGCTGCCGGTATCGATCAGCGCCGTGGCGATGATGGAGAGCGAACCGCCCTCCTCGATGTTGCGCGCAGCACCGAAGAAGCGCTTCGGGCGCTGCAGGGCGTTGGCATCGACACCGCCGGTCAGCACCTTGCCCGAGCTCGGGACAACGGTGTTGTAGGCTCGGCCCAGGCGGGTAATCGAGTCGAGCAGGATCACCACGTCCTTCTTGTGTTCGACCAGGCGCTTGGCCTTCTCGATCACCATTTCGGCAACCTGCACGTGACGCGAGGCGGGTTCGTCGAAGGTCGAGGAGATTACTTCGCCGTTCACGCTGCGCTGCATGTCGGTGACTTCTTCCGGGCGCTCGTCGACGAGCAGCACCAGGAGGAAGACTTCCGGGTGGTTGTCGGTAATGGCCTTGGCAATGTTCTGCAGCAGCACGGTCTTACCCGTACGCGGCGGTGCCACGATCAGTGAGCGCTGGCCCTTGCCCTGCGGCGAGATCAGGTCGATCACCCGCGCGGACTTGTCCTTCACCGTCGGATCCTTGGTATCGAGGTGCAGGCGCTCGTCCGGGTAGAGCGGCGTCAGGTTGTCGAAATTGGTGCGGTGACGCACAGCCTCGGGGTCTTCGTAGTTGACCTCCTTCAACTTGGTCAGGGCGAAGTAACGCTCGCCATCCTTGGGCGCGCGGATTTCGCCTTCGACGGTGTCGCCGGTGCGCAGGCCCCATTTGCGGACCTGGTTGGGCGAGACGTAGATATCGTCGGGCCCTGCAAGGTAGTTGGCCTCGGGCGAGCGCAGGAAGCCGAAGCCATCCTGCAGCACTTCGATGGTGCCGATGCCGAGGATTTCCTCGCCGTCTTCAGCCACTTCCTTGAGGATGGCGAACATGAGGTCCTGCCGGCGCATGGTGCTGGCGCCTTCGACGCCATATTCTTCGGCCATGGCAACCAGTTCTGCCGGCGTCCGCTGTTTGAGTTCTTTAAGGTGCATTGTTCAATAATTCCAGATGGTTGGCCAGAAGCCAGGGAGGCCGGCGGGCCATGTGGGCTTGGAGAAAGCAGACCCGGTCGCACGTGAATTGGCGACCATTAGCCGGAACAGGTCAGCAGATATGGGTTTCCCCGCGGCTGGTCAATTCGCAAATGCAGCCGCGCGCCTTGGTCCGGCGGGTAATCAGAACGGCCTGACGACCACAAGGATCACGATCAGCGCCACGGTCACGCCGGGAATCTCGTTGATCATCCGCAGCTGCTTGCCAGTCAGCGGTCGTTCGCCGCGCGCCAGCTTCTTGGCATAGCTCGCCATCCAGCCGTGATAGCCTGACAACAAGAGCACCAGCAGCATCTTGGCGTGCAGCCAACCACTGGCCCAGAGGTTCAGGGTCTGCGCCAGCGCGAGTCCGAGTACCCAGACCACGATGATCGAGGGCAGCAAGATGATCTTGAGCAGCTTCTGCTCGCGATCCTCGTAACGCTTCGCTTCTTCGGAGCCCTCGGGCGCTTCCTGGTGGTAGACGAACAGCCGCGGCAGCATGAACAGGCCAGCCATCCAGAAGATCACGAAAATGATGTGGCCGGCTTTCAGCCAGAGATAAGTCATGGCGAGCACTTCCTGCATGGCGCGTATCTAGGGACCGGGAGGCGCAAAGTCATCCCCGGCGTGAAGGCTGCTACCCGCGCAAACGCGCGAGCAGGCGTTCGACATTGGCAATGGGCGTTTCCTTGTCGATCCCGTGACCCAGGTTGAAGACGTGCGGACGATCGGAAAAAGCCGCGAGGATGCGATCGACGCCCTCGTCGAGGGCTGACCCCCCGGCCAGCAGCAACATCGGGTCCAGATTGCCCTGTACAGGCATGTCAGGGGCAAGCTGCGCGTTGATCCACTCCGGTTCCTGCGTCTCGTCCACACCAAGCGCGTCGACTCCGGTCTCACGGGCATAGGCGGGAAGCTTGGCCCCGGCACCCTTGGGGAAGCCGATAACCGGCACGCCGGGACGCGCTTCGTGTATCGCGGCGGTAATCCGGGCATTGGGGGCAATCACCCAGCGCTCGAACTGCGCGGGGCCGAGCGAGCCAGACCAGGAGTCGAACAGCTGCACGGCTTCGGCACCGGCATCGATCTGCCCCAGGAGGTACTCGATCGAAGCGGATTCGATGGCACCGATCAGCGCGCCGAAAGCCTCCGGATCGCGCCACGCAAGGCTGCGCGCGAGACCATGGTCCTTCGAACCTTGTCCCGCCACCATGTAAGTCGCCACGGTCCAGGGAGATCCGGCAAAACCCAGCATGGTCACCTCGGGCGAGAGGCGCTCACGAACCAGTCGCACGGTCTGGTAGATCGGCTCGAAGTGGTGGAAGGCCTTCTCCAGTCCCGCCAACGCGCCATCGACCAATGGCGGGGCAAGGCGTGGACCTTCACCCGCTTCGAACCACAGGTCCTGCCCCAGGGCGTGCGGCACGATCAGGATATCGGAGAACAGGATCGCGCCGTCGAACCCGAACCGGTCGATCGGCTGCATGGTAATCTCGGCTGCCGCCTCGCTATCATAGACCAGCTCGAGGAAACCGCCCTTCTCTGCCCGCAAGGCACGATATTCTGGCAAGTACCGCCCTGCCTGGCGCATGAGCCAGACGGGCCGCCTGACCGTCCGCTGACCTGTAATGTTCTCGAGAAGAGGACCGGGCATCGAGGAGTCCAATCAATAAAAATATATATTTAATAAGGATTCAGGACGTTGTTGGCCCTGTGGATTGCGGGGATTGCGCGCCTTTGCCCGATTTCTCCGGCGATGAACACCCACCGGGTGCCTTCCGACTCATGGATTCAGGCTGTCCATCATTACTTCTCCCCGCAATCCCCAAGCTGTCGACAAGTGCGCTGGCGGGCTGACAACCCTGCTCGGGACTCCGGTTTGGAATCGGGGCTAACTGCATCGACAGCTTGTCCGCCAATCGCTCCCGTGGTTTATGCCGTGACATATCCACATGGCCCGGCTGCACCTCCACCTCCTGTCTGACTCCACCGGCGAAACGCTGGAAATGCTCGCCAAGGCAGCCCTGGCGCAGTTCAGCGATGCCGACGTGCAGCGCCATTTCTGGCCCATGGTGCGCTCCGTCCAGCACCTCGAGCGGATTGTCGACGACTTTCGCGCCAATCCCGGACTTGTCCTCTACACTCTCAGCAACGAAGCCGCGCGCGATCGGCTGGAGGAATGCTGTCGCCAACTGGGTTTGCCGCATGTTGCCGTGATGGACCCGATCGTGGCCGCGCTCGAAGAACAGCTGGGACAGGAAGCCCACGGTCGGCCCGGCGGCAAGAACCGCATGGACGAGGCCTATTTTGCCCGCGTCGACGCCATCCAATTCACCATTGCCCACGATGACGGGATCAGCTGGGAAGACTGGGAAGAGGCGGACATCGTCCTTGCCGGAGTGTCACGTACCTCGAAGACGCCGACCTCCATTTACCTCGCCAATCGCGGTTACAAGGTAGCGAACATTCCGCTGGTGGTGGAGAGCCCGCCGCCGCCCTCGCTGTTTTCGCTCAAGCGGCCGATGATCGTCGGACTGACGACCGCACCTGCCCGCCTGATCCAGATCCGCCGCAACCGACTGCTCTCTCTGAACGAAACGACGCAGACCTCCTATGTCGACGAGGATCGCGTGACCAAGGAGGTGGCCTTTGCCCGCCGCATGTTTGCGGACAACGGCTGGCCCGTGATCGATGTGACGCGCCGCTCTATCGAGGAATCGGCAGCAGCGATCATCAACCTTTACCAGGCACGGGAGTCACGCGGCGACGGTCCACAATCTGGTACGAAGCCGATATGATTGTGCAACGATGATAATACTTGCTTCCAAGTCCGCTTCACGCCGCGCCATGCTCAAAGCCGCCGGCGTACAATTCGAGGCGCGTGCGGCCGATCTCGACGAACGCGCGATCGAAGCGGAGATGGCCGGTGCCCGGCCTGACCAAATCGCGCTGGCTCTGGCGGAAGCCAAGGCCCTCGCCGTGACTGCAGACGAACCCGTCCTTGGCAGCGACTCCCTCGTGGTGGTTGGCAACAAGCGATTCGACAAGCCGCGCGACCGCGACGAGGCGGCCGAACACCTGCGCCAGTTCTCGGGCAAGGTGATGCAGTTGCACTCGGCAGCCGCCATCGCGAAACAGGGCAAGGTGGTCTGGAGCCATCCGGCCATGGCCATGCTTTCCGTGCGGCAGCTGTCGGACGAGTTTATCGAAAGCTACTTAGATGCCGAATGGCCGGAGGTCGGCTACTGCGTTGGCGTGTTCCGGATAGAAGCACGCGGCGTGCAGTTGTTCGACCGCATCGAAGGCGACCAATTCACCGTACTTGGCATGCCGCTGCTGCCGGTGCTCGGCGCACTGCGCGACCTCGGCGAGTTGTCGGCATGACCCGCTATGCCGAAGTCATCGGCGATCCCATCATCCAGTCGAAATCGCCGGCGATTCACGGCTACTGGCTGGAGAAGCTGGGGCTTGATGCCGAGTACCGCCATTGCCTGGTCCATGCTGACGAGGTCGAAGCTTATCTTACACGGCGCGCTGCCGATCCCGACTGGCTCGGCTGCAATGTTACCATGCCGCACAAGCAGGCAGTCATGCCGCACCTCGCGCGCCTCGATCCGCTGGCGGAGAAGGTCGGCGCAGTGAACACGATTGTCCACGAGGCGGACGGTTCACTCACCGGGTACAACACCGACGTTGTCGGCTTCCTCGAACCCTTGCAGGACGAGCTCGCCAAGCAGCACTATTTCCGCATGGCGCGGATCATCGGTACGGGCGGCGCGGCGCGGGCGATCATTGTCGGCCTGCTGGAGCAAGGGCTGACGCTGGTGGTCGCCGGGCGCAACACCGACAAGGCGCAGGGCCTGCTGGAAGAGCTGGGCGCGGGCGAGGGACACCATGTCGCTCCGCTCGATCACTTTGCTGAGGCTACGGACTTTCAGTTCGATGACCGCGAGGGCTGCTTCGACCTGGTGGTGAACGCCAGCCCGCTCGGCATGGAAGGACAGTCACCGCTGGCGCTTGATTTCAGCCATGTGCCGCCGGGCAGCGTGGTCTACGATATCGTCACCGCCCCACTCGATACGCCGCTGTTGCAAGAGGCTCGCGCCAAGGGGCTGCGCACCATCGATGGCCTTTCCATGCTGATCGGACAGGCTGCAGTCGCCTTCGAGAAGTTCTACGGCGTGGCTCCGCCACGTGACGACGGCGATTCCGAACTGCGCCGGATCCTGACGCAATGAGCGAACAGCGCCCGCATATCATCGGCCTCACCGGCTCGATCGGCATGGGCAAGAGCACTATCGCCGCCATGTTCGAGATCGCCGGGGTGCCGGTATTCGACGCCGACGCCGAAGTGCGCCGGATGCAGGGGCGGGGCGGTGAACTGGTGCCCGAAATCGAGTCCGCCTTCCCCGGCTCTACCGACGATAACGGGGTGATCCGAGAGGCGCTCGGCGCGAAGGTCTTTGCCGATCACGATGCCCTCGCGCGGCTGGAGATGATCGTCCACCCGGCGGTGGCCCGGGCGCGCCAGAAGTTCCTCGAAGCCAATGCTGGCGAACCCTTGGTGGTCTTCGATATCCCGCTCCTGTTCGAGAAGGATCTGGCTGGACTGGTCGATTCCATCGTGGTCGTGTCCGCCCCGGCCGATATCCAGCGTACCCGCGTGCTCGCCCGTCCCGGCATGACCGAGGAGAAGTTCACCGACATCCTCGACCTGCAATTGCCCGACGCCGCCAAGCGCGCCCGCGCCGACTACGTGATCGAAAACGGTGGCACGCTCGACGAAACTGCCAGCCAGGTCCACGCGCTGGTGGACAAGCTGCGACACGACTTGCGCGACCCGCCTGCCGCACGCGATAACTGACTCATGCGCGAGATCATCTTCGATACCGAAACCACGGGGCTTGATCCCAACACGGGTGACCGGCTGGTGGAAATCGGCTGCATCGAGATGGTAAACCGCGTTGCCACCGGGCGCACCTTCCACCAATACTTCAATCCCGAGCGGGACATGCCCGCCGAAGCAGAACGGGTGCACGGCCTGACGGCGTCCTTCCTGGCAGACAAGCCGCTGTTCGGGGAGTTGGCGGAAGACCTGCTGGAGTTCATCGGTGAAGACCCGCTGGTGGCGCACAATGCGCAGTTCGACTTCGGCTTCCTCAATTACGAACTGGCACAGTGCGGACTCGCGCCGGTGGGTGAGGATCGCATGATCGACACCCTCGTCCTGGCGCGTCGCCGGCATCCGGGGGCGAAGCATTCGCTTGATGCCCTGTGCAGCCGTTACGGCGTCGATCGCAGTCACCGCACCCTGCACGGCGCCCTGCTCGATGCCGAGCTGCTGGCGCAGGTCTATGTCGAATTGACTGGCGGGCGGCAGATCGGCCTGCAGCTGGCAGTTGATAATACGGCGGAAACCACCGTCGCCCGCGCCGTGTTCAAACCCCGGCTTGGCGAGTACCGCGCTCCACGCCCGCACGCAGCGAGTGAAGAGGAACTGGCGCGGCACAAAAGCTTTCTCGAAACGTTGGAATCTCCACTCTGGACCTCGTGAGGGTTTATCCCCACATGGGGTAAAGGAGCGAGGGACAACAAGAGGAGTTACCGCCCATGGATATTCGCGTGTCTGGTCACCAGGTCGATACCGGAACCGCTCTGCAGGAACATGCTGCGGACCGACTTGAGAACATCGTCGACAAGCATTTCAGCCGCGCGCTTTCTTCCACGGTAACCTTCGGCAAGGCGCCGGCTCACGCTTTCGCTGCCGACATCGTCCTCCACGTCAATCACGGGCTCATCCTCAAGAGCCACGGCCAGGCGCACGATGCGCATCAGGCCTTCGACCAGGCAGCCGACAAGATCGAGAAGCAGCTGCGCCGCTACAAGCGCCGGCTCAAGGATCGCCACGAACAAGCCGCCCATGCCGTGGCCGAAGAAGAAGCGGCCTACACGATCTTCGCTGTCGAAGAGGCGGATAACGAAGAAGAGATCGTCACCGAAAGCCCTCCGGTCATTGCCGAGACGCGTATCGACGTGCCCGAAGTCAGCGTTTCCGACGCGGTCATGCTGCTCGACCTGCGGCACACCAATGCCCTGTTCTTCAAAAATGCTGGAACCGGGCGGCATAATATGGTCTATCGCCGCGACGACGGG